>NZ_JBSJZI010000001.1:0-286080 GCF_054798235.1 Microbacterium sp. GXF7504
GAATGCGTGTGCACCACACCACCGACCTCCGGCATGTTCCGGTACACGTAGGCGTGCGCCGCCGTGTCACTCGACGGGGAACGATCACTGCCGGGCGTGCCGGGGACCACGTTGCCGTCCAGGTCGCACAGGATCATGTTCTCCGGCGCCAGCTCGTCGTAGGACACCCCCGACGGCTTGATCACGAACAGATCCGCCCCCGGCACCCGGCCCGACACGTTCCCACCCGTCCACACGACCAGCCCGTACCGCACCAGCTCCGCATGCAGCCGCGCCACCTCCTCACGCACCCGCGCGATGGCGACCTCGGTCTTCACACCGTCGACGTAGGCGTCGCGCTGGGTGGCGTTCTGGGACCGGTTCAAGATGAGACCTCGTTGTCGTGCAGCTCGTGTGATGGTCGATGTGACCGTTCACATTGCGACACTATAGCCAGGCGCCGGGCGCCGGTGTCAACTCGGATTGATCTCGGATCGGTAACGGCACTCAGCGCAGCGCGGGCGCGGTGGACCCCCGCACGATCAGCTCGGGCGCGATCGTGCCCGGCACCGGGTCCGCCCCGTCCTCCGGTCCGAGCAGCAGCGCGACGCAGCGGCGCCCGAGCTCCGTGAAGTCCTGCCGGACGGTCGTCAGCGGCGGCCAGTAGTGCGCGGCCTCGGGCACGTCGTCGAAGCCGACGACGCTGATGTCGCGCGGGACGTCGAGCCCCTCGTCGCGGATCGCGTGCATGAGCCCGAGCGCCATCTGGTCGTTCGAGGAGAACACCGCGGTGAAGTCCCGCACGCGCAGCAGCTCGCGGCCGGCGTAGTAGCCGAACTCCGCCGTCCAGTCGCCGAGGATGGGGGCGGTGGTGGGGATGTCGTGCGCCCCCATCTCCTCCAGGAACCCGCGCATCCGCGCCTCGGCCTCGATCCAGTCCTGCGGACCCGCCAGGTGATAGATCCCCCGGTGACCGTGGGAAATAAGGTGACGGGTGGCGAGCCGCGCGCCGGCCACCTGGTCGACCGAGAGGGTGTGCTGCTCGTCGAGCACGGTCGACTGCAGCGTCACGTACGGGACATCGAGCTGCTGCGAGGCGAGGGCGCGGAACACCCGCACCTGCGGCGCGATCACGACGAGCCCCTCGACCGACTGCGCCATGAGGTGCGCGATCCCGGCGGCGATCGACTCGGGCTCCCGCGGCTCGATGTTCGCCGTGCTCACCCAGTACCCGCGGGCGCGGGCCGCCGCCTCGATCGCCGCGATGCTCGAGGCCGGCCCGTACTGGGTGCTCGACGACGACAGGATGCCGATGGTCTGCGACCGGCTCGTGACGAGGGCGCGCGCGGCCCGGTTCGGGCGGTACGACAGGTCGTTCATGACCTGCAGCACCCGGTCCTTCGTCTCCGGCCGGATGCTGGGGTGGTTGTTGATCACGCGCGACACGGTCTGGTGCGAGACCCCCGCGAGCCGCGCGACATCGCGGATGCTAGGTCGCCTGCCCGTCGCGTCGTCGCTCATGCCACCGACCCCTTCGTGATGCGCACGGTCACACGTGTTCTTCGGAAATTATGCACTGCGCGGGATCGGAACGGGATGTGACGTCACATTCCGGGTCGCGCGCGGGCCACCGCCGTGTGACACGTCACATCGCGGCCCCGGGGTCCCCGCGGCCAGCATCCCGGACCGCCCGCGCTCGCACGCGCTGCGACACGCAGGGCGGATGCCGGCGGTACGCTCTGCGCATGGCGGATTTCGCCCGTTTCCTCCCCCTGTCCCAGCGACGCGCCGACGACGAGTCCGAGGTCACCGCCGACCGGCGCGCCCAGGTGGCCGCGCTGCTCGACGAGGCCGCGCGGATCCTCGGCGACGCCGATCCGGGTCGCGCCGCCGAGTTCCTCGATGCCACCGGCCTCCGACAGGGCGGAGACCTGACCGCGGCCGCGGCGGCGGTCCGGGCCGGGCGGCGCCGCAGCATCCGCGACCTCGTCCGGACCACCCGCGCGCTCCTCGTCCTCGCCGACGGGCTCGGAACCACCGCGCAGCTCCCGCCCGCGGTCTCCGGCGCCGTCGCGCTCTATCAGGCGACGAGCGGCCCGTTCGACCGCCGCACGGTCGTCCGCGGCCACACCGTCCGGGCGAGCGACCAGGACTGGGCGTTCGGGCGCGGCCCCGTCCTGGAGGGCAGCGCCGACGCCGTGCTCCGGTTCCTGCTGGCGCTGTCGGACGATCCGCCGCGACCGGCTGTCGCCGCGTCGGACCCCGAGACTACGGTGGAGGGATGAGCGACTCCTCGCCCGGCCTGCGCTGGGGCATCCTCGCCACGGGCGGCATCGCCCAGGCGTTCACCTCCGACCTCCGCGTCGCCGGGCTCGACGTGCGCGCCGTGGGTTCCCGCCGCGCGGGCGCCGCCCGCGCGTTCGCCGACGAGTTCGGCATCCCGAACGTCCACGCCTCCTATGAGTCGCTCGTCGCCGACGCCGAGGTCGACATCGTCTACGTGGCGACACCGCATCCGATGCACGCCGAGAACGCGCTGGCCGCGATCGCGCACGGCAAGCACGTGCTCGTCGAGAAGCCGTTCACCCTGACCGGCGACGAGGCGGCGAAGGTGCGCGACGCGGCGCGCGAGGCCGGAGTGCTCGCCATGGAGGCCATGTGGACGCGCTACCTGCCGCACATGGTCCGCATCCGCGAGCTCGTCGGGTCGGGCGCGCTCGGCGAGGTGCGCACGGTGTTCGCCGACCACACGCAGCGCCTCCCCAGCGACCCGGCACACCGGTTGAACGCCCTCGAGCTCGGCGGCGGGGCGCTGCTCGACCTCGGGATCTACCCGATCTCCTTCGCGTGCGACCTGCTCGGCCTGCCGGTCGAGGTGACCGCCCGCGGCCGTCTCTCGGAGACCGGCGCCGACACCGAGGCGGCGACGATCATGCTGCACGACGGCGGTGCACTGTCCACCTCGATCTCCTCGTCGCGGGCGGCCGGTCCCACGACCGCGCACATCGTCGGCACCGAGGGGCGCATCGACGTCGACCGCACCTGGTACACGCCGACCTCGTTCCGGCTGACGGCGCCGGACGGCACCGTGCTCGAGGAGTACGTGTCGCGCGTCGAGGGTCGCGGCATGCAGTACCAGGCCCTCGCGGCGGAGTCCTACGTCGCCGCAGGCCTCACCGACTCCCCCGTGCTCCCGATCGACGACTCGGTCGCGATCATGCGCACGCTCGACGACGTCCGGGCGCAGCTCGGCGTCCGCTACCCGCAGGAGGCCTGATGGCGGGCACCGCCGATCCGCGCGTCGCCGTCTACCTGGACTTCGACAACATCGTCATGAGCTGGTACGACCGGGTGCACGGCCGCAACAGCTACTCCCGCGACCGGCAGAAGATCGCCGAGCAGCCGGTCGACCCCGAGATCGCGCAGAAACTCACGGCCGCGACCGTCGACGTCGGCGCGATCATCGACTACGCCGCGTCGTTCGGCACGCTCGTGCTCACCCGCGCCTACGCGGACTGGTCGTCGCCGGTGAACGCCGAGTACCGCACCCAGCTGGTCGCGCGCGCCGTCGACCTCGTGCAGCTGTTCCCCGCCGCCGCGTACGCCAAGAACGGGGCGGACATCCGGCTCGCGGTCGACGCGGTCGAGGACATGTTCCGCCTGCCCGATCTCACCCACGTCGTCATCGTCGCGGGCGACTCGGACTACGTCCCGCTCGCACAGCGCTGCAAGCGGCTCGGACGCTTCGTGGTCGGGGTCGGCGTGGCCGGCTCCACCGCGAAGTCGCTGGCCGCCGCGTGCGACCGGTTCGACACCTACGACTCCCTCCCCGGCGTCGCCTCGCCGGAGAAGGCCAAGAAGGAGAGCACCGGCACCCGGCCCCGCGCCCGCAAGCGGTCGGTCGACCCGGCGGCCGACCTGCTCGAGCGGGCGCTGCGGCTCGAGAACGACAAGGACCCGTCGCAGTGGCAGCACGCCTCGGCGGTGAAGAGCCTCATCACCCGGCTCGACTCGTCGTTCAGCGAGAAGGCGCTCGGCCACCGCAGCTTCACCGACTTCGTCGCTGCGCACCCCGACATCGCCGAGATGGACGAGACCGACAACATCGTCCGCGTGCGGCTCGTCGCCGACAAGCGCTGACGCCCGTCCGCGCAGGGACTGGTGCGCAGCATCCGCGTGTCCGACCATGGGGTGCATGCGACGTCTCGTCTACGGCATGAACGTCTCGCTCGACGGGTACGTCAGCGCCGCCGGTGGCGGGCTCGACTGGAGCGCGCCGAGCGACGAGCTCTTCCGGTGGTGGCTGCAGGAGGAGCAGGCGGTGACGCTGTTCGTCTACGGCCGCGGGCTGTGGGAGACCATGAGCTCGTACTGGCCCACCGGCGATCTGCAGCCGGGGGCGACGCCCGACGAGATCGCGTTCGCCGAGAACTGGCGCGAGACGCCCAAGGTCGTGTGCTCGTCGACCCTCGGCGCGGTCGGCTGGAACGCCCGCCTGCACACCGGTGACGCCGTGGCCGAGATCGCGCGGCTGAAGGCCGGTGAGGGCGGACGGATGCGGGTGGGCGGCGCGACGATCGCCGCCGCCGCGATCCGGGCCGGGCTCGTGGACGAGTACGAGATCGTCACGCACCCGGCGTTCACGGGCGGCGGCGGCATCCCGTTCCTCCCGCCGGAGCTCGATCCGGCCCGCCTGCGGCTCATCGAGACGCGGACGTTCCCCGGCGACGCGGTGCTCTCCCGCTACGAGACGGTGCGCTGAGGGGTCAGCGGCGGGTCGACCAGAACGCCCATGCCATGAGCACGGGCTGGAAGAACAGGCGCACCAGGCGCTTCACGTCGGTGTCGAGCCCGAACCCGTCCCGTCGGTGCGTGTACTGCGACCAGTTGCCGGGGAACACGGCGGCGAAGAAGAGCGCCAGCACGGTGCCGACCCGGGGTCGGAGCGACGCGGGCGCGGCGGCGAGCGCCGTCCCCAGCGCGATCTCGGCGACGCCGGAGGCGAGCACCACCTGGTCCTTGTCGAGCGGCGTGCGCTCGACGGTCCAGTCCGGCACCTGCGCCTGGAACTCCTTGCGCGCCCAGAACAGGTGGCTGACACCGGCGAACACCATGTTGGCGGCCAGCAGCCACCGTGCGAACGTCCTCATCGGCCCATTCCACCCGGGCGGGCGGGCGGATGCGGACGGCTTGACGCCGCGGCGATCAGCTGATCATGCCGCGCGAAGCATCGCCCCCGCCGCCTCGACGAACGTGCGGTAGGCGTCGGCGGTGTCCTCGGCGACGATCGCCCGCAGCACCACCTCGTCCACCGCGTCGCGGTAGGCGTCGAGCCCCGACTCGACCCCGGGACCGGTGAGCACCGTGTCCGTCACGTCCGCTCCGATGCGGGCGAGGTTCGCGCCGTACTGCGGCAGGGCGGCGTAGCGCTCGGCCTCCCGCCGCAGCCGCTCCGATCCGGCGTCGTCCAGCGCGGTCCGCACGTACAGTGCGGCGTGCGCGCCGTCCGCGACCTCGTGCGCCTCCTGCGCCTGGGCCGCGGCGTCCGCGGGCGGCAGCCAGCTGAGCAGCACGCCGTCGGCGTGCGCCGCGCCGAGCCGCCGCATCCGCGGTCCGAGCGCGCCGACGAGCACGCGGCATCCGGTCTCCGCCCGGAGCACGCGGACGCCGTCGCCGACGAGGCGGAGGGCGCCCACGCGGGTCTGCCCCGATCCGACGCCGAGCGTGGTGCGGCCCGCCGGGAGCGCAGCCGCCGCGGCGGCGATCTCGGCTGCCGGGCGCCGGTCGAGCGGCAGGACGCCGGTGGCCAGCCCCAGCGTCGTGGTCGCGTCGGCGGCCGCGGCGAGCGCCGTCAACGCATCGCCGGTCGGGGTGTCGTTCACCCACAGCGCGTGGAATCCGGCGGCCTCGGCCGCGACGGCGATCTCGGCGATGAGCCCGGGGCCGAGTGCGCCGGCGACGCCGAGGGAAACGGGGGCGGATGCTGCGGTCACACCCCGAGCCTGCCCGTTCCGCGACGCCGACGCCACCCGGGGTCCGTGTCGGCGTGCGAAGACAGGCCTCACCTGGGTATTCGGGCATCGGGTACAGTGGCGCCTGTGGCACGTCGCACCCCACCGCCGGGATCGCAGACCTCGCTCCGCGAGGCCAATCGCGCGCGCGTGGTCGACGCCCTGAAGCGGCACGGCCGACTCACCCAGGTCGAACTCGCCGGCAGCACCGGCCTCTCCCCCGCCACGGTGTCGAACATCGTGAAGGAGCTCACCGCCTCCGGGCTCCTGCACACCTCGGTGACCTCCCGCAGCGGCCGCCGCGCGACCCTCGTGTCGCTGGCCCGCCGGCTCGGCCTCGTCGCCGGTGCGCACTTCAGTTCGCGCCAGCTCCACATCGCGATCGCCGACACCGCGCGCGCGGTCGTCGCGGAGACCTCGCTCCCCCTCGCCCTGGACCACCGCCACGACGCCGAGCTCGACCGGCTCGCGCTCCTCCTCGGCGACATGATGGAGTCGCTCGGCGGCACGCTCGACGGCCTCCTCGCCGTCGGGCTCGCGCTGCCCGCACCCATCGACCCGCGCACCGGGATGATCTCCACCCCCGGCCTCCTCCCCGGCTGGGAGGGGGTGGACGTGGCCGCGCGGCTGTCGGAGCGCATCGGGCGGCCGGTGTTCCTCGACAGCGAGGCGAACCTCGGCGGCCTCGCGGAGGCGCGGGAGGGCAACGGCCGCGGCGCATCGGCGTCGGTCTACATCCGCGCCGGGCACACGATCAGCGCCGGACTCGTCGTCGGCGGCGACCTGTTCCGCGGCGTGAACGGCAAGGCCGGGCAGATCGGGCACGTCACGATCGACGAGAACGGCCCCCTCTGCCGGTGCAGCAACCGCGGCTGCCTGGAGACCTACGCCGGCGGCCCCGCCCTGCTCTCGCTGTTCCCGCATGCGGAGGGCATGCGACGGCTCAGCGACCTCCTCCACGCCGCAGAGCGCGGCGACGGCAGTGCCCGCCGGGTGATCGCCGACGCCGGCCGCCACATCGGCATCGCCGCCGCGAGCCTGTGCAACCTCGTCGACCCGGAGCTCATCGTCATCGGCGGTGAACTGGCCCAGGCCGGCGAGATCCTGTTCTCCCCCATGCGGCACTCGCTCGAGCGATCCGCGCTGCCCGCGGCCGGCGGCCTGCCCGAGATCGTGGGTGCGGCGTTCGGCGAGTGGGCCGAGTCCCGCGGCGCCATCGCCATGGCGCTCGACCACGTCACCGTCGACGGACAGGCGCTCGCCGTCCCCGCCTAGGAGCCCCATGCCCCACCGCGTCCGTCGTCCCCGACCGCTCCGGCGGATGCGGATGCGGGCGGTCGCGCTCGGCGCCGCGGCCGCGCTCGCGCTCCCCGCGTGCGCACCGCAGACGGCGGCGCCGTCCGAGACCGTGGCGCTGCTGCTGCCCGACGTGCTGACGGCCCGGTACGAGACGTTCGACCGGCCGATCTTCGAGGAGCGCATCGCGGAGCTCGGCGACATCCGGGTGCTCTACGCCAACGCCGACCAGGACGCGGCCAAGCAGCAGCAGCAGGCCGAGTCCGCGCTGGCCTCGGGGGCCGGGGTGCTCGTGCTCGATCCGGTGGACGCCGATGCCGCGGTGGCGATCGTGGCCTCCGCGAACGCGAAGGGCGTGCCGGTGATCTCCTACGACCGGCTCGTCGCGGGCGGTGACCTCGCCTACCACGTGTCGTTCGACAACGAGAAGGTCGGCGAGCTGCAGGCGGCTGCGATGGTCGAGGGGCTGCGGGACGCCCGCCCCGGCCAGGGGGTCCTCATGGTGAACGGGTCACCGACCGACGGCAACGCGGAACAGTTCCGCACGGGCGCCCGCCGCATCCTGGCCGACGCCGGCATCGAGGTGCTCGCCGAGTACCGCACCCCCGACTGGAGTCCGGACAAGGCGCAGGACTGGGTCGCGGGACAGATCGCGCTGCACCGCGACCGCATCGCCGGCGTCTACGCGGCGAACGACGCGACCGCCGGCGGCGCGGTCGCGGCGCTCCGAGCGGCCGGGGTGACGCCGTTCCCGATCGTGACCGGGCAGGATGCGGAGCTCGCGGCCCTGCAGCGCCTGGTCACCGGCGACCAGTACATGACCGTGTACAAGGCGATCCGGCCGCAGGCCGAGCTCGCCGCCGACGTGGCGGTCGCGCTGCTGCGCGGTGAGGAGGTCACCGCCCCCACCGAGGTCGACGGCGTGCCGACCACGCTCCTCGACCCGGTCGCGGTCACGGTCGACGACATCATGTCCACCGTCGTCGCCGACGGCTTCTGGAGCGTCGCCGACATCTGCACGCCGCAGTACGAACAGGCGTGCGCCGCGGCGGGGATCGGGTAGGGTCGCCATCCTGGCCGGGAGAGTGTGACGAGGATGTCGACGACAGAGGCGGTGGGCGGGCGCCCCCACGAGCGGGTGCTGACGATGCGCGGCATCGGGAAGCGCTTCGGCGCCGTGAAGGCGCTCACCGACGTCGAGTTCTGGGTCGACGCGGGCGAGGTCGTCGCCCTCATCGGCGACAACGGCGCCGGCAAGTCGACGCTCGTGAAGGTGCTCGCCGGGGTGCACCAGCCGGATGCGGGCACGATCGAGTTCGACGGCGGCCCGGTGCACATCGGCAGCCCCGCCGACGCGCAGGAGCTCGGGATCGCGACCGTGTTCCAGGACCTCGCGCTGTGCGACAACCTCGACGTGGTCGGCAACCTCTGGCTCGGGCGGGAACTGCGCGCCGGCCGGGTGCTCGACGAGGTCGCCATGGAGCAGCGCACCTGGGCGCTCCTGCGCGAGCTGGCCGCGAAGATCCCGTCCGTCCGCACACCGGTCGCGTCGCTCTCCGGCGGGCAGCGGCAGACCGTCGCCATCGCCCGATCCCTCATCGGCGACCCGCGCGTCGTCATCCTCGACGAACCCACCGCGGCGCTCGGCGTCGCCCAGACGGCGGAGGTGCTCAACCTCATCGAGCGGCTGCGCGAGCGCGGACACGGCGTCGTGCTCATCAGTCACAACATGGCCGACGTGCTCGCCGTCGCCGATCGGGCGGTCGTGCTGCGGCTCGGGCGCAACAACGGCGTCTACGACATCGCCGACGTCACGAGCGAGACCCTCATCGCCGCCATCACCGGCGCCGTCGGCACGGGGCGCCAGGCCCCCGCGCCGCAGCCGCCGCATCCGGAACCGGCGCCCGAGACGCCGCCGCACGAAGCGCCGATCATCCCGCTGCAGCCGCGCCGACCCGGACGGCGCCGGTGAGGCCGGCATGAGCGTGTCCGAGCAGGCCGACACCGGTGCCGCGCCGGTGACACCCGGACGTGCCGGTCCGCGCGAGCTGCTGGCCCTGGGCCTGGCGAGGGTGCGCAGCGGCGACCTCGGGCCGGTCCCGGTGGTGCTGGGGCTGGCGGTGGTGTGGATCGTGTTCCAGCTCCTGAACCCGGTGTTCCTCTCGAGCGAGAACCTCGTGAACCTCACGATGCAGTGCGCGGGGACCGGCACGATCGCGCTCGGCGTCGTGCTCGTGCTGCTCCTGGGCGAGATCGACCTGTCGGTCGGATCGGTGTCGGGCCTGGCCGCGGCCGTGCTCGCCGTCGGGTTCGTGCGGCTGCAGTGGCCACCGGTGCTCGCGATCGCCGCGGCCGTCGGCGTCGGCGTCGCGGCGGGGCTCCTGTACGGGGTGCTGCGCACGCGGTTCGGGCTGCCGAGCTTCGTGGTCACGCTCGCGGGACTCCTCGGGTTCCTCGGGCTGCAGCTCTGGGTGCTCGGCGACGACGGCACCATCGCGATCCCCTTCGACTCCTGGATCGTGCAGTTCGCGCAGCAGCTGTTCCTGCCGTGGTGGGCGTCGTACCTCGTCGTCGTGCTCGCCGTCGGCGCCGCCACCGTGGTCGCGGTGCGTCGGGCGAGGCGGCGGGCGGCCGCCGACCTCGACAGCGAGTCGTACCTGCGCATCGGGCTGCGCTCCGCCGCGCTCCTGCTGGCGCTCCTCGCCGGCGCCTGGTACCTGAACCTGCAGCGCGGTGTCGGCGTCATGTTCCTGCTGTTCGTGATGCTCGTGGTCGGGATGCACCTCCTCCTCACGCGCACCCGCTGGGGCCGGGCGGTGTACGCCGTCGGCGGTTCCGTGGAAGCGGCAAGGCGCGCCGGCATCCGGGTCGACCGCATCTACCTGTCGGTGTTCGCGCTGTGTTCGGGTCTCGCAGCCCTGGGCGGCGTGCTCGCCGCGGCGCGCCTGGCCTCGGCCGGCCAGGCGTCCGGCGGCGGCGACACGAACCTCGTCGCGATCGCCGCCGCCGTCATCGGGGGTGCGAGCCTGTTCGGCGGGCGGGGCACCGCCTTCTCCGCGCTGCTCGGCATCCTGGTGATCCAGTCGATCTCCTCCGGTCTCACCCTGCTGAACCTCGACTCCTCGGTGCGGTTCATGATCACCGGGGTGGTGCTCGTGCTCGCGGTCATCGTGGACTCCGTCTCGCGCCGTGCACGGGCCGCCGCAGGCCGCGCCTGAGTTCACGTTCGGAACCGGGAACCCGCCGCAACCAAAGCGTTACGTTCAACTCTTGACGCCAAGCATGGATGCGGTCAGGATCGCTGCAAGGCGCGACGGCTGCAGCGACGCTCCTGACATCACGTGTTTCAGCGACGAAAGGCGAACGATGAAGAAGACATCACTCCTCGCTGTGGCGGCCCTCTCCGGCGCCGCGGCGATGATCCTGTCCGGGTGCGCCGGGGGCGGCGGCGGGGGCGACGAATCCGGTGGCGGGGGCGGCGAGGCCGCGGACCGCGCGTGCGTCATCCTCCCCGACGCGGCCTCCTCCCCCCGCTGGGAGAACTTCGACCGCAAGTACCTGCAGGAGGGACTCGAGGCCGCCGGTTTCGAGGTCGACATCCAGAACGCGCAGGGCGACAAGGACAAGTACGCCACGATCGCCGACCAGCAGCTCACCCAGGGCTGCGGCGTCATGCTGCTCGTGGACTATCAGGGCGCCGCGGAGACGGTCGCCACCAAGGCGAAGAGCGAGGGCATCCCGGTCATCGCCTACGACCGGCCGTTCGCCGGCGCCGACTACTACGTCTCGTTCGACAACACCGAGGTCGGCCGGCTCCAGGGCCAGACCGTCCTCGACGGCCTCGAGGCCGCCGGCAAGGACCCGGCGAGCGCCGTGGTCGTCTACATGGGCGGCGACCCGACCGACGGCAACGCGAAGATGTTCCACGACGGGGCCGTCGAGGTCATGGAGGCGGCCGGGATCGTCGCGGCCGCCGAGCCTCCCGGGATCTGGGACCAGGCGAAGTCGCAGACGAACTTCGAGCAGGCGCTCACCTCGCTCGGGGGCACCGTGGACGGCGTGTGGGCCGCGAACGACACGAACGCCGCCGGCGTCATCAAGGTGCTGCAGGACAACAACCTCACCGGCGTCGCCGTGTCCGGCCAGGACGCGAACGTCGCGGGGCTGCAGAACATCCTGCTCGGCTGGCAGACCGCGACGGTGTACAAGCCCGTGAAGGACGAGGCCGACGCCGCCGTCGAGGTCGCGATCGCGCTGCTGCAGGGCGAGAGCGTCGAGACGGATGCCGAGCTCGACGACGGCACGCCGTACATCCAGGTCACGCCGATCCTGGTCGGCCCGGACGAGGTGAAGACCGTCATCGAAGCGGGCGACGCCGCCTACGACGACGTCTGCACCCCGGACGTGATGGCCGCCTGCGAGCAGTTCGGAGTGACGAAGTAGCCCGGCCGGAGGGCGCCGCGTCAGCCGGCGCGGCGCCCTCCGCGCGTCACCACCTCCGCCCACGCCGCAAGGAAGCGAGCATGTCAGAGACCATCACCGCATCCGAGCCGATCATCGAACTGGTCGGCGTGAAGAAGTCGTTCGGCCCGGTCAGCGTCCTCAAGGGCGTCGACCTCAAGGTGTACCCCGGCAGGGTGACGGCCCTCGTCGGCGACAACGGCGCCGGCAAGTCGACGCTCATCAAGGGGCTCGCCGGCGTCCAGCCCTACGACGAGGGCGAGGTACGCATCGACGGGGTGCACCACGATCTGCACACCCCGCGCGAGGCGGCGGCGCTCGGCATCGAGGTCGTCTATCAGGACCTCGCACTGTGCGACAACCTCGACATCGTCCAGAACATGTTCCTCGGCCGGGAGGAGCTCTCGGTCGGCACCTTCGACGAGGGGCGGATGGAGAAGGAGGCGTCCGAGACGCTCCGGTCCCTGTCCGTGCGCACCGTGAAGTCGGTGCGGCAGAAGGTCTCGTCCCTGTCCGGCGGGCAGCGGCAGACGGTCGCGATCGCCCGTGCCGTGCTGAAGAAGGCGCGGGTGGTCATCCTCGACGAGCCGACCGCCGCCCTCGGCGTCGCGCAGACCGAACAGGTGCTGAACCTCGTCGAGCGACTCGCGGCGCAGGGCGTCGCCGTCATCCTCATCAGTCACAACCTCGTCGACGTGTTCCAGGTCGCCGACGACATCGCCGTGCTCTATCTCGGTCAGCTGGTCGCCCAGATCCCCACGGCCGAGACCACCCGCGACGACGTCGTCGGCTACATCACCGGCACGAGGACCCTCGGCGGTGTCGAGATCATCAACACGTCCACCATCCGCACCGAGGAGGGAACGGCATGACCACCGACGCACCCCGCACCGAGGCCGCGCCCGACCCGGTCACGAGCGACCTCATCGGCAGCGGCGTCGAGGGCGGGCTCACGGAACAGATCCGGGCCTGGTGGCAGCGGGTGCGCAGCGGCGACATGGGGGCGCTCCCCGCCGTCGGCGGGCTCGTCGTCCTGGGCGGGCTGTTCGCATCCCTCAGCCCCTTCTTCCTCACCGAACGCAACTTCGCGAACCTGCTGAACCAGGCCGCGTTCCTCGTCATCCTCGGGATGGCGCTCGTCTTCGTGCTGCTGCTCGGCGAGATCGACCTGTCCGCGGGTGTCACCGGCGGCGTCGGCATGGCGCTGTTCGTCGTGCTGCACGCGCAGTTCGACGTACCGTGGCCGCTGGCGCTGCTGGCGGGCTTCGGCTTCGGCGCCCTCACCGGGGCGTTCATCGGCTTCTTCGTGGCGAGGATCGGCATCCCGTCGTTCGTGGTCACCCTCGGGCTCTTCCTCGGGTTCCAGGGGCTCGCGCTCGTGATCATCGGGCCGGGCGGGCTCTTCCGGATCGAGGTGCCGGAGCTCATCGCGCTGCAGAACGGCAACCTGCCGGTGTGGGCGGGCTGGACGATGCTCGCGGTCATGCTGCTCGTCTCGGCGGGCACGTCGTTCTGGGACCGCAGCCGCCGCGCGCGGGCGGGGGTGCCGAACCGCACCATCTCCCTCGTGTTCATCAAGCTCGCGGCGATCGCGGTCGTCGGCGGGATCGTGGTGTTCATCCTCAACCAGGACCGCGGCCAGTCGGTGGTCGCCGTGCAGGGCGTGCCCGTCGTCGTCCCGGTCGTGCTCCTCATCCTGTGGATCGGCACGTTCGTGCTGGACCGCACGAAGTTCGGCCGCTACATCTACGCGATCGGCGGCAACGCCGAGGCCGCGCGCCGCTCCGGGATCAAGGTGCGCTGGGTGAAGTGGTGGGCGTTCGTGATCGCCTCGAGCCTCGCCGTGTTCTCGGCCCTGCTGAGCGTGGCGCGCGTCGGCACGGTCGACGCGACGGTCGGCCGCGACATCGTGCTGAGCGGCGTCGCCGCGGCGGTGGTCGGCGGGGTGAGCCTGTTCGGCGGTCGCGGGCGGCTCATGCACGCGGCCATCGGCGCGCTCGTCATCGCGGTCATCACGAACGGGCTCGGCCTGCTGCGGCTCCCCGCCGGCATCAACCTCCTCGTCACCGGCGGCGTGCTCATCCTCGCAGCGACGGTCGACGCGCTCTCCCGCCTCCGGTCGAACGGCGCCAGGACCTAGCCGGCGGGTGTCCCGGACTCGGCGACGGGATGCGGGGCGTCACGGGATGCGGGGCGTCACCGGATTCGGGAGGTCACCGGGTTCGGAGATGTCACCGGATTCGGGCGGATCCCCCGCATCCGCTCCGATGCCCGTGACATCCCCGAATCCCGTCACCGCCCGAACGCCGTGACGGCCCGAAACCGGTCGGATGCGGCGGGCCGGGGCGGCGCTCAGGCGTGGCGGAGTGCGCGCAGGGCGTCGATCGTGTCGGCGTCCTGCGGTGCCTTGTCGGGCCGATAGCCCTTCACCCGTGCGAACCGCAGCGCGACCCCGCCCGGGTACCGCGACGAGCGCTGCACCCCGTCGATCGCGATCTCCACCACCGTGACCGGGCGCACGTGCACGGCGTACGCCGAGCGGCCCGTCTCGATCGTCGGGAAGTACCCGGTCTGCCAGCGCAGCGTCTCGTCGGTGAGCCCCTTGAAGGTCTTCCCCACCATGACGAACCCGCCCGGCTCGCCGTACGCGCCCTCGGGGTCACGGGCACCGAGATGGAGGTTCGACAGCATCCCGGTGCGCCTGCCCGAGCCCCACTCCACGGCGAGCACGACGAGGTCGAACGTGAGCACCGGCTTCACCTTCAGCCAGCTCTTGCCGCGCCTGCCCGCGGCGTAGGGCGCGTCGAGCGCCTTCACCATGACGCCCTCGTGTCCCGCGGCGAGCGCGTCCCGGGCGAACGCCTCCGCCGCAGCCGGGTCGCCGGTGACGAGGCCCGGGATGAGGGCGGGGCCGACCGCCGCCGCAAGCGCCTCGCGCCGCACCGCGAGCGGTTCGTCGAGCAGGTCGCGACCGTCGAGGTGGAGGATGTCGAAGAACCACGGCCGCAGCAGCTCGGCCGTGGGCGCGCCGGCACCGAAGCGCGCCATCGTGTCCTGGAACGGCCGCGGCCCGCCGTCCTCGTCGAGCGCGAGCGTCTCGCCGTCGAGGATGACCCGCCTGGCCGGCAGTTCGCGGACGGCGGCGACGATCTCGGGCACGCGCGCGGTGATGTCGGCGAGGGTGCGGGTGTGGATCCGCACGTCGTCGCCGTCGCGGTGCACCTGGATGCGGGCGCCGTCGAGCTTGTACTCCACGGATGCGGTGGTGCCGAGGGTCGCGAGCGCCTCGGCGACCGAGCCCGCGGTCGACGCGAGCATGGGCAGCACGGGCCGCCCGACCTCGAGCCCGACGGCGGCGAGCTCGTCGGGGGTGCCGGTGAGGGCGAGCACCGCGGTCGCGCCGAGGTCGCCGCCGAGCATGGCCGCGCGGCGGACGAGCGCGGCGGGCGATCCGGATGCTGCGGCGAGCGCGTCGAGGAGCACGCCCTCGAGCGCGCCGGTGCGCAGCTCACCGCGAAGCACTCGGGCGAGGAAGTCCCACTCCGCGTCGGTCGCGCGTGCGGCGAGCGCCGTGAGCTCGTCGCGGCGGACGGCGGCCGACCCCGCGCCGGCTGCG
Organism: Microbacterium sp. GXF7504; assembly: GCF_054798235.1. NCBI lineage: Bacteria > Bacillati > Actinomycetota > Actinomycetes > Micrococcales > Microbacteriaceae > Microbacterium > Microbacterium sp. GXF7504. The sequence continues at coordinate 15,364 of NZ_JBSJZI010000001.1, forward strand.
ACGGAGAGCCGCGTGAACGCCGCGTCGACGGCGGCGACCGTCAGCGTCGGCTCGGATGCGTGCGGCACCTCCAGGGCGAGGAGGCTCCGCCAACCGACGCCGACCCGCCCCTGCCGCGGCTTCGCGAGCAGGAACCCGGCCGCCGGCGCGATCTCCTCCGGGGGGAGCCGTCGCAGCACGGCGGCGAGCGCCGCGATCTTCTGCAGCCGCGACCTGGTGGCGGCGACCGTGTCGGCGGCCTCGACGATCTCGCGCAGCAGCATGTCCCGCATCCTGCCACCGCCCGCCGACCCCGCACCCGGGCTTGCGCCGCCCCAGCCGCGGTGCGTTCAGAACTCAGGACATTTCGCCACGGTCTCCCCGCGACCCGCGAGATCCGGCATCCGTCGCCGGAATGTCCTGAGTTCTGCGCACATGAGGCCGGGTCAGGATGCGGCGGAGGCCGCCACCCGGGTGGGGTGACGGCCTCCAGGTGCCAGCCGCGAAGGGTCGCGGCGCGGGGCCGCGCAGGTCAGGCGGCGTCGGCCACCACGACGGCTGCGCGCACCGCGAGCTCGCCGCCCTCGACGTCGACGACGACGCGGCCGCCGTCGGCGAGGTCGCCGCGCACGAGCAGCTCGGCGACGCGGTCGTCGACCCGGCGCTGGATGAGCCGGCGGAGCGGACGGGCGCCGTACTCCGGCTCGTACCCGGTCTCGGCGAGCCACGCCACGGCGGCGTCCGAGACCTCGAGCGCGATCTCGCGGCGGGCGAGCCGCGCGCGGGTCGCCCGCAGCAGCAGGCCGACGATGTCGCGCAGCTGCGCCTTCTCGAGCTTGCGGAACAGCACGATCTCGTCGATCCGGTTCAGGAACTCCGGCCGCATGGCCTCGCGGAGGCGCCCCATGACGCGGTCGCGCAGGTCCTTCTCCGAACCGAACCCGGTCTCGCCGCCGCCGTCGGCCACGAAGCCGATCGCGCCGGAGCGGGATGCCAGGAACTCGCCGCCGATGTTGCTCGTCATGATGACCACCGTGTTGCGGAAGTCGACCGTGCGGCCCTGCCCGTCGGTGAGCCGGCCGTCGTCGAGCACCTGCAGCAGCAGGTTGAACACGTCGGGGTGCGCCTTCTCGATCTCGTCGAACAGGAGCACGGCGTACGGGTTCCGCCGCACCCGCTCGGTGAGCTGCCCGGCCTCGTCGTAGCCGACGTAGCCGGGAGGGGCGCCGACGAGCCGCGACACGGTGTGCCGTTCGCCGAACTCGCTCATGTCGAAGCGGATGACCGCGCCCTCGTCGTCGAACAGCGACTGCGCGAGCGCCTTGGCCAGCTCCGTCTTGCCCACGCCGGTGGGTCCGAGGAAGAGGAACGACCCGACCGGGCGACCCTCGTCGCCGAGGCCGGTGCGGTTCCGCCGGACGGCGGTGGCGACGGCGGTGACGGCGTCGTGCTGCCCGACCACGCGGGCGTGCAGCTCGTCCTCCAGGTGCGCGAGGCGCTCCCGCTCGGTCGCGGTGAGCCGGGTGACCGGGATGCCGGTGGCACGGCTGACGACCGCGGCGATCTCGGCCTCGTCGACGACGGCGGACGTGCGGCCGGTGGCCTGCGTCGTCGCGTCGGCGATGCGCGCCTGCACCTCCTGGATGCGGTCGCGCAGCCGGGATGCGTCCTCGTACCGCTCCGCGGCGACGGCCGCGTTCTTGTCGGCCTCGAGGGTCGCGAGCTCGGCCATGAGGGCCTGTACGTCGACCGCGACGCCGAGCCGCAGCCGCAGCCGGGCCCCCGCCTGGTCGATGAGGTCGATGGCCTTGTCCGGCAGCACCCGGTCGGTGAGGTAGCGGTCGCCGAGCTCGACGGCGGCGCGGAGCGCGGCATCCGTGAAGCTCACGCCGTGGTGGTCCTCGTAGGCACCGCGGAGGCCCTGCAGGATGCGGACGGCGTCCTCGACGGAGGGCTCGCCGACCTTGACCGGCTGGAAGCGGCGTTCGAGCGCCGGGTCCTTCTCGATCGTGCGGTACTCGGCGAGCGTGGTCGCGCCGACGAGGTGGAGCTCGCCACGGGCGAGCCGGGGCTTCAGGATGTTGCCGGCGTCCATGGCGCCGTCACCGCCCGCACCGGCACCGACCACGGTGTGCACCTCGTCGATGAAGACGATGAGCTCGTCGGTGTGCTCGGCGATCTCGCCCATGGTCTGGGTGAGCCGCTCCTCGAAGTCGCCGCGGTACCGGGCGCCGGCGACCATGGCGGGCAGGTCGAGCGAGACCACGCGCTTGCCGCGCAGCTGCTCGGGCACCGCGTCCGCGACGATCGCCTGTGCAAGGCCCTCGACGATGGCGGTCTTGCCGACACCGGCCTCGCCGATGAGTACGGGGTTGTTCTTCGTGCGCCGGCTGAGGATCTCGATGACCTGCTCGATCTCGTCGTCGCGCCCGATGACCGGGTCGAGCCGGCCGTCGCGGGCGCGGGCGGTGAGGTCGGTGCCGAACCGCTCGAGCATGGGGGTGTCGGAGGACGACTCGCCCGCCGCCTCGGCGGTCGCACCCTCCTCGGTGCCGACGGTCTCGCGGATGCCCTGGGTCAGCGCCTCGGCGGTGACGCCGGCGTCGGCGAGCACCTGCCCGGCCGGGGTGTCCTGGGCGAGCACGAGCGCGAAGAAGAGGTGCTCCGGGCCGACGTAGGTCGATCCCGACGAGCGTGCGACCTGGAAGCCGTGGAACAGCGCCCGCTGTGCGGAGGGCATGATGACCGCCCCGTCGACGTCGGCGGTGCCGGATGCGGCGGGCAGCCGCTCCTCGACGGCGCGCACGATCCGCGCGGGGTCCGCGCCGATGCGCGTGACGGCCTCCCGGACGGGCGAGGCGCCCACGAGCTCGTGGAGGATGTGGAGCGCGTCGAGCTCGCGCTGACCCCGCTCGATCGCGTAACGGCCGGCGGCCTGCAGGATCTCCTGCGTACGCGCGGCGAGGAACCGGCTGAGGTCGATCGACCGCGCAGCGCGGGCGCGCTCACCTTCGAGATAGCGCGCCAGGAACTCGTCGAACGCGCCACGACCGTCGAACCCCGAGTCGGGGGTCATGTCTTCGGGCATGAAGTCTCCTGTATCTGAGTCGATGTGCCTCAAGGTTACAAAGTTGAGGCGATACGTATCAAGGTAAACGTCACCCGCGGCCGGGTATTCCCACCGGATACGCTCGACGCAGCCGACCCGGGAGAATCACGCATGTCGCCCACGCCCCTCGTCCCCGACGCCCCACCCCCGCTCGACGACGAGTCGGCCGCGCGGATCGCCGCCGCGGTCTTCGGCGTCACCGCATCCGCCCGGTCGCTCGGCAGCCACCAGGACCGGAACGTGCTGCTGACCCCGGCCGACGGCGGCCCGCGGATGCTGCTGAAGATCGCGAATCAGGCGGTGCGCGAGGCCGAGCTCGAGGCGCAGTCCGACGCGGCGTCGCTCATCCACGCGCGGGGCGGCATCCGGGTGCCGCTCGCGCGCCGCGCGGCGGACGGCACGAGCGTCCGGCCCGTCGGGATCGGCGGCGTCACCGCCCGCGCGCGGCTGCTCGACTTCCTCGAGGGCGACACGCTCTCCGGAGACCGGTACCTGCGGCCCGCGGTCGTCCGGGCGCTCGGCCGGCTCGCGGCCCAGACCGACCTCGCCCTCGTGGAGTTCTCGCACCCGGGCGTGGAGCGCGCCCAGCAGTGGGACCTCCGCCACGCGACGGCCGCGCTCGACGAGCTGCTGCCGTCGGTGACGGACGGGACGCTCCGCAGCCGCATCGCCGACGCGGCGACCCTCGCCCGCGCGCACCTCGACGAGGTGGCGGCGGACCTGCCGATGCAGCCCATCCACGGCGACCTCACCGACGACAACGTGGTCACGGGCCCCGACGGACTGCCGGACGGCCTCATCGACCTCGGCGACCTCACCCGCACCTGGACGGTGGGCGAGATCGTCATCACCTGCTCGTCCCTCCTCCACCACGACGGCGCGACCCTGCCCAGTGTCATGGCGGCGGTGCAGGCCTACGCCGACCTGCGTCCGCTCAGCGACGCCGAGGTCGCCGCGTTCTGGCCGCTGCTCGTCCTCCGCGGCGCGACGCTCGTCGCGAGCGCGCACCAGGTGATCGCGGCCGACCCCGGCAACGCCTACGCGGCGGGCAACCTCGCCGGCGAACTGCGCATCCTCGAGCAGGCGCTGTCGGTGCCGATCGAGGTGGGCACGGCGCTCGTCGCCGCCGCGGTGGGCCGGCCGCGGCACCCGCTGCACCTCCCGCCGGCCGGGCGGCTCCTCGCGGATGCGACCGGCCGCGGCATCCGGGTGCTCGACCTGTCCGCATCCTCGCCCGCGCTCGACGAGGGCCACTGGCTCGATCCGGATGCGGAGGACGCGCTCGTCGCCGAGGCGCTGGCAGACGGCGCCGACCTCGTGCTGACGCGGTTCGGCGAGAGCCGGCTCACCCGCTCCCCCGCCCCGTCGCCGGAGGAGCCGGCCAACACCGCGCTCGACGTCACGATGCACGTCGCGGCCCCGGTGGCACTGCAGGCACCGTGGGACGGCGCCCTCACGTTCGACGACGACGGCGCCCTGCTCGTCGGCGGACCGGTGCCGCTGCACGTGGCGGGCCTCGCCGACCAGGCGCACGGTCCGGTGCGCGCAGGCGACCGCATCGGCACCGTGAGCCGTGCGGCCCGCGTGCGGGCGGGAGCCGTCGACGCCCCGGCGTTCGTCGAGCGGTCGATGTTCGACGCCTGGCGCACGGTCGTCGCCGACCCCACCGCGCTCGTCGCCGATGTGCCGCCCGCACCCGGCCCGGTCGACGCCGCAGACCTCCTCCGCCGCCGCGACGCCGTGTTCGCCACGGTGCAGGAGCACTACTACGACGACCCGCCGGTCATCGTGCGCGGCTGGCGCGAGTACCTCGTCGACCAGCACGGCCGCGTCTACCTCGACACCCTCAACAACGTCACCGCGGTCGGCCACGCCCATCCCGGCGTGGTCGCGGCGAGCACCGCGCAGTGGCGGATGCTGAACACGAACTCCCGCTTCCACTACCCCGCCGTCGTGGAGTACGCCGAGCGGCTGGCGGCGCTCCTCCCCGACCCCCTCGACACCGTGTTCCTCGTCAACAGCGGCTCCGAGGCGGTCGACCTGGCGCTCCGGCTCGCGCAGGCGGCCACCGGTCGGCGCGACGTCGTGGCCGTCCGCGAGGCCTACCACGGGTGGACGTACCTCTCGGATGCGGTGTCCACCTCGATCGCCGACAATCCTGCGGCGCTGGAGACCCGGCCCGCCTGGGTGCACACGGTCGACGTGCCGAACGCCTTCCGCGGGGCGCACCGCGGCGCCGACGCCCACCGGTACGCGACCGAGGCGGCCGACGCGATCGTCCGCCTCGCCGCGGACGGCACGCCGCCGGCCGCCTTCATCACCGAGGCCGTCATGGGCAACGCCGGCGGCATCGCGCTCCCGGACGGCTACCTGCGGGAGGTGTACGACGCGGTCCGCACGGTCGGCGGCCTCGCGGTCGCCGACGAGGTGCAGGTCGGCTTCGGGCGCCTGGGCGAGGTTTTCTGGGGCTTCGAGCAGCAGGGCGTCGTCCCCGACATCGTCGCGACGGCGAAGGCAATGGGCAACGGGCACCCGATCGGTGCCGTCGTCACGACCCGCCGGATCGCGGACGCGTACCGCGCGGGCGGGTACTTCTTCTCCTCCGCCGGCGGCAGTCCCGTCTCCTGCGCGGTGGGCCTGGCCGTGCTCGACGCGATCCGCGACGAACGGCTGCAGGAGAACGCGGCCGCGGTGGGCGCGTACCTCGTCGCGCGGTTCGCGGAACTCGCCGCCGAGCATCCGCTGATCGGCACGGTGCACGGATCGGGCTTCTACCTCGGACCCGAGCTCGTGACCGACCGCGACGCGTGGACGCCCGCGACCGCCGAGACCGCGGCGATCTGCACCCGCCTGCGCGAGCGCGGCATCCTCGCGCAGCCGACCGGCGACCACCAGAACATCCTCAAGGTGAAGCCGCCGATGTGCTTCAGCCGGGCGAGCGCCGACGCGTTCATCGCGCAGCTGCGGCACGTGCTGGAGACGGGATGGTGACGCCCGCGGCCCCGCGTCGCCCGTGGACGCGGGAGTTCGCGGCCGGCGCGGCGTTGCTCGGACGGGGTTTCGGCTGGTGGCGGCGGCGCCCGGGTCTCATGCTCCTCGGTCTCGTGCCGGCGGCGATCGTGAGCGTCGCCCTCGGCGCGGCGCTCCTCGCGCTCGCGCTGCAACTGCCCGCGCTCGCCGAGACGCTCACCCCGTTCGCCGCCGGCTGGCCGGACGTGTGGAGCGTGCTCCTGCGCGTCGCGGTCGGCGCCGCGGTGTTCGGCGCGGCCCTCGCGATCACGGCGGTCACGTTCACCGCACTGACCCTCATCGTGGGCGAGCCGTTCTACGACCGCATCTGGCGGGCGGTGGAGAGCGAGGGCGCAGGTGCCGTGCCCGATGCCGGTCCCGGCTTCTGGCGGTCCGTCGGCGACGGGGTCGACCTCATCGTCCGCGGCGCGGGGGTCGGCGTGCTCGCGTTCCTCATCGGCCTCGTCCCGGTCGTCGGCGGCGTCGCCGCGACCGTGGTGGGCGTCATCCTCACCGGGCGCCTCCTCGCGGACGAACTCGCCTCGCGCGCCCTGGCCGCCCGCGGGCTCGGCCGACGGGCCCGTCGCGCGCTCCTGCGGGCCCGCGGCGGCCGCACCCTCGGGTTCGGCGTGGCCACCCAGCTGTGCTTCCTCGTCCCGCTCGGCGCCGTGATCACGATGCCCGCCGCGGTGGTCGGGGCGACCCTGCTCGCGCGGGATGCGGCGGCCTCCGGCGCGGCGAGCACGTGAGTGTCGCGACCAGCCCTCCGGTACCGGTATCCTTGAGGCAATCTTCTCTGAAGGAGCGCCATGCTGTTCGTCGTCTCGCTGCTGTTGTTCCTGGCCGGGATGGCCGCCATGGGCATCGCCTTCTCGCTCGACACCATCTGGTCGGCCCTGCCCGCCATCTCGTTCATCGGCGGCATCCTGCTGATCTCGCTGGCGATGGCCCTTCCGATCCACGTCAAGGCGAAGTAACCACAGACATCCACGAAGGCCCCGTCGAGTCCGCTCGGCGGGGCCTTCGGAGTGTCTGACCTTCAGTCGAGCTGAAGGTTCTCCCCGAACGGCTCCTCGTGCAGGCCGCGGAGGGCGGCGGTGAGCTCCGGGACGCCGGAACTCAGGATCCCGTCGAGTCGGGCGAGCTGCGCGTCCGCCTCCTCCAGTGCACGCTCCCCTGCCGGGGTGACCGTGAGGTCGGATGCGGCGCCGGCGTGCGCCGTGCCGTCCTTCACGAGCCCGTCGACCACGAGCGAGCGCACCGCGGTGTGCGCGGTCTGCACGGTGATCTGCGAGCGCCGCGCGAGTTCGGAGAAGGAGATCCCGGGCGTCGCCTTGATGTGCGCGAGCAGCGCGTACTTGCGCGTGGTCAGGCCGATGCGCTTCAGCGCCGCCGCCAGCTGCCCCTCCCAGACGCCGGAGACGGTCAACAGCGAGATGACCGGGCTGAACGGTGGCCGACGGGTGCCTGCCGGACGTGCCGCCTCGTGCTCCATCACCCCATCGTATCGACGGGGGCGCTCAGCGCCCGAGCGCCGCGGCGACGACCTCGGCGATCCGCGGCGGCACCGTCTCGTCCTGCAGCGACGTGGTGTCGCCGAGGGGGCGCCCGTCGACGATGTCGACGAGCAGGCGCCGCATGATCTTGCCGCTGCGGGTCTTCGGCAGATCGGGCACGAGGAAGACGTGCTTGGGCTGGGCGACCGGGCCGATCACCTCGCGCACGTGGCGGCGGAGGGCCGCCGCATCCGCATCCCCGGTCACGAACGCGGCGATCGCCTGCCCCGTGACGGCGTCGGTGACCCCGACGACCGCTGCCTCGCCGACCGCCGGGTGGGCCACGAGCGCGGACTCGATCTCGATCGTGGACAGCCGGTGGCCGGAGACGTTGATGACGTCGTCGACCCGGCCGAGCACCCACACGTCACCGTCGGCGTCGAGCTTCGCGCCGTCGCCGGCGAGGAAGTAGCCCTGCTCGGCGAAGCGCTTCCAGTAGGAGTCGCGGTAGCGCTCGGGGTTCCCCCACACGGTCCGCGACATGCCCGGCCAGGTGCCGGCGACGACGAGGAGGCCGCCGCCACCGGGACCGACCTCGCGGCCCTCCGCGTCGACGACCTTGATGGACAGTCCCGGCAGGGCGGTGAGCGCCGAGCCGGGCTTCAGCGTGGAGACGCCCGGGAGGGGCGCGGCGATGGACGCACCGGTCTCGGACTGCCACCAGGTGTCCACGATCGGGCACTCGCCGCGGCCGAGGTTCGCGTGGAACCACACCCACGCCTCGGGGTTGATCGCCTCCCCCACCGTGCCGAGCAGGCGCAGCGTGGACAGGTCGTACCGGGCGGGCGGGCCGTCGGGGAACCGGCTCATGAGCGAGCGGATGAGGGTGGGCGCCGTGTAGTAGGTCGTGACGCCGTAGCGCTCGATGATCTCGAAGTGCCGTTCCCACGTCGGGGTGTCGGGCGTGCCCTCGTAGATGACGCTCGTCATGCCGTTCAGGAGCGGGCCGTAGGTCTCGTAGCTGTGCGCGGTGACCCAGGCGAGGTCGGCGGTGCACCAGTAGACGTCGGTCTCGGGCTTCGCGTCGAACACCGCCCAGTAGCTCCACGCGACGTGGGTGAGCCAGCCGCCGGTGGTGTGGACGAGGCCCTTCGGCTTCCCGGTGGTGCCGCTCGTGTAGATGATGAACAGCGGCGTCTCGGCGTCGAAGAACTCCGGCTCGTGCACGTCGGGGGCGACGTCGACGGTGTCGTGCCACCAGACGTCGCGGCCCTCGGTCCAGGCGATGTCCGAGCCCGTGCGCCGGATCACCAGCACGTGCTCGATCGTGTCGACACCCTCGACGGCGGCGTCGGCCTGCGCCTTCACCGGCACGGCGGTACCGCGGCGGAACTGCCCGTCGGTGGTGACGAGCAGCTTGGCGCCGGTGTCCTCGACGCGGAACCGCACCGCATCCGCGGAGAAGCCGCCGAAGACGAGCGAGTGGATGGCGCCGATGCGGGCGGCGGCGAGCTGGATGATGATCGTCTCGAGCAGCACGGGCAGGTACACGACGATGCGGTCGCCCTTGCCGATGCCGAGGGCGAGCAGGGCGTTCGCGGCCTTCGCCACCTCGCGCTGCAGCTCGGCGTACGTGAGGGTGCGGCGGTCGCCCGGCTCCCCCTCGAAGTGGAACGCGACCCGGTCGCCGTGGCCGGCGGCGACGTGCCGGTCGACGGCGTTGACCGACGCGTTGAGCGTGCCGCCCTCGAACCACGTGGCCCGCGGGATGGACTCGCCGTCGGTGGGCGCCCAGGTGTGCGCGGTGTGCCACGGCTCGTGCCAGTCCAGCACCTCGGCGGCGCGGTGGGTCCAGAAGGCCTCGGGGTCGGCGCCGGCGCGCTGGATCCATTCGCGCTCGATCCACGCGGGCGTCACGTTGGCCTGCGCCGCGAACGCCGGCGGCGGCGGGAAGGCGCGCCGTTCGTCGAGGAGGCTGTGGATGGTGTCGTCGTGCGCGATCGTGCTCATGGGGTTTCCGTGTCCGGGGGCGTGGTGCTCCCAGCATCCGTTCCCGCGCCGCCCGCGCAAAAACGGGTGACGCACTGTGACGCTCAGCGCCCGCGCTGCCGCCCCGGGTGCTGCGCCGCGGCTGCACCGGATCAGGTGATTCGGCGGGATCAGGTGGTTCGGGCGCCGCATCCGCCTGCATCCGCCGAATCACCTGTCCCGGTTCGGGATGCGGCGGCGGCCAGCGCCCCGCGCGAGTACCGTGAACAGGTGGATTTCCCCTTCGATGCGCTGCGCCGGTCCCCCGATGTCGAGGGGCCCGGCCTCGTCGCCTCGGATGCGGCCGACCGGCTGCTCCTGGACGAGTCGCTCGACGCGCGCACGCTCGCAGGCCCTGGCGAGCTGGTCGTCATCGGCGACGGCTACGGCGCGCTGACCCTCGCGGCGGCCCACGCCGGCGCCCGCGACATCCGGGTCCATCAGGACCCGCTGACCGGCGAGCGCGCGCTGGCACGGAACGCCGCCGCGCTCGGACTCACCGACGCGTTCACCTCGTCACCGCTGTCGGCCGGGCTCGTGCAGGACGCGCGGCTCGTCCTGCTCCGCCTCCCCCGCTCGCTCGACGCGCTCGACGACGTCGCCGGGCTCGTCGCCGCGTATGCCGCATCCGACGCGGTCGTGTACGCCGGCGGCCGGATCAAGCACATGACCCTCGCGATGAACGACGTGCTCCGGCGCCACTTCGGCCGGGTCGATGTCACGCACGCACGACAGAAGTCCCGCGTGCTCATCGCGTCCGACCCGCAGGAGGGTGCGGAGCCGCGGCCCCGCCGCGCCGAGGTCGACGGCATCACGGTGTGCGCGTACGGCGGGGTGTTCGCGGGCGCCGGCATCGACATCGGCACCCGGATGCTGCTCGCGAACCTGCCCGCCCAGGTCCCGGCCGACGGGCCCCTGGTCGACTATGCCTGCGGCACGGGTGTCGTGGCGACGGCGTTGGCGCTCCGGCATCCGGGACGCGCGGTGCACGCGTCGGATCAGTCTGCGGCGGCGGTCGCGTCGGCACAGGCCACCGCGGCGGCGAACCACGTGGACGACCGGGTGCGGGTGGTCCGCGACGACCTCCTCGGGAGCCTGCACGACGGCAGCGCGGCGTTCATCGCCTTGAACCCGCCGTTCCACTCCGGCGCGGCGGTGACCGATTCGGTGGCGCCGCGGATGTTCGAGGACGCCGCGCGCGTGCTCCGCGAGGGCGGCGAGCTGTGGACGGTGTGGAACTCGCACCTGCGCTACCGGCCGCTGCTGGAGCGGATCGTCGGCCCGACGCGGCAGGTCGCCCGCGACGCGAAGTTCACGGTGACCGCGTCGGTGCGCCGGGCCTGAGACGGAGACCGCCCCCGGCGCTTCTGGAGGAAAGGCCGGGGGCGGTGTGGGGGAATCCGTTGCAAGACCGATGCCATCACGTCGGCGGATGCCGCCGCGTCCCCCAAACGGGTGGTCCGTCACTCTATGAGAGAAGTCTCATGACAGGATCGGGCTTCGGCGTCGCGCCAGGAGTGCTGCGGCTCGTAGCCGAGGAGCCGGCGCGCCTTGTCGATCGAGAGCAACGTCGTGTGCTCGCCCAGGTCGCCGCGGGTCTCGACGCCGGGGAACACCTCGGCGACCAGCTCGGCGTTGGGCCGGGTCATGACGGTGTCGGCGGCCGCGATGATGAAGGTGTCGAAGCCCGCGGCCGCGTGCTCGAGCGCGCGCTGCACCGCCTGGGCACCGTCGCGCGCGTCGAGGTAGCCCCACAGGTTCCACTTGCGGGTGCGGGCGTCCGCGTCGAACGGGAAGTCGGCGTAGTCCTCGGGCACCATGACGTTCGAGAACCGCAGCGCCGTGATCGACAGCGCCGGGTTCCACCGCACGAGCTCCCGCGCGAGCTGCTCCTCGAGGGTCTTCACCAGCGAGTACACCGACTCGGGCCGCGGCGCGTACGCCTCGTCGACGGGGATGTACGGCGGCGGCACGTCGAAGGGCAGCCCCAGCACGGTCTCGCTCGACGCGTACACGATCTTCTCGATGCCGAGGCGGGTGGCGGCCCAGAAGACGTTGAACGTGCTCGTCATGTTGTTGTGGAACGTGGCGACGTCCGAGCGGATGCCGGGCGCCGGGATGGCCGCGAGGTGCACGAGTGCGTCGACGCCGTCGTGCTGGTCGTTCACCCCCGCGAGTGCGTCGACGACCTGGCCGTAGTCGGTCAGGTCGACCTGCACGAACCCGGGACCCCGGGTGCCGTGGATGTCCAGGCCGATGACGTCGTGGCCGGCGGCGCGCAGCTCGCGCGCGACCACCGAACCCAGCTTGCCGGACGAACCGGTGAGGGCGAGCTTCATGGGGGTGTCCTTCTCGGTCGGCTCGAACCGCGATCGTCGATCGCGGCGGCGCGGGTCGAGTGTAGCCGCGGCCGGTGACGCCGAGGCCGCACTCGGCGCGCCGGTGGAGCGCCACTACGATGCGGAGCATGCCGCTGCTGCGATCCGTGGTCCTCCCGGCGCTCGGCGCGGTCACCGTGCTGGTCGCGGCGGGGCGGCCGCTCCGGCTGCTGGGCGGCGACGCCCCACGCGAGGACGCGGTCGTGCGCGCCCTCCAGCGCATGACGGGGCACCTCCCGGACGAGGATGTCGGCACCGTCGGCGACGCCTCGCGTCCACGGCGCGAGCCCGTCGACCGGGTGACCGCGCCGCTCTCCTGGTACTCGGGTGTGCCGCAGACCATCGCGAACGGTGCGATCTGGTGCGGCGTCACCTGGGTGCTGACGCGACGGCCGCGTTCGGCGATCGCCCCCGCTGCGGCACTCGCCCTCGAGACCGCGTGCTTCACCTGCGCCGCCGCGCTCGTGGGGCGCCCGAGACCCCTCGGCGTCTGGCGGCCCGAACGGCCGCACGCGACGTCGTCGTTCCCGTCCGGGCACACGGCGGCCGCGTTCGCGCTGCACGGCACGCTCGCCGACCTCCTCGAGCGCCACGGGGTCGGCGGGGCACGGGGTTTCGGCCCCGTCCTGCGATTCGTCCTTCCCGGCGCGATCGCGTTCTCCCGGGTGTTCCGCGGTCAGCACCACCTCTCCGACACGGTGGCGGGCGCCGTGCTCGGACGCTGGAGCGCCGCCGTGGTGCGGCGCGGGCTCCTGGCATCCGAGTGAGCGGAGGCCGCCCGCGGTGTGAAAGCCGGGTGAGCCTTCGGGTGAGGTGCGGGAGGAGCAGCCGGGCGATTTCTCGACGACGCCCGGCAACCGCCTCGGCACGCGCCCTAGTCTCGCGGCCATGACGCACCGTCGGTGCGGGACCGGCGCACGGTGAGAACCGAGAGAGGACACTGACACGATGTGCACACGAGTTGTTTGGCCCGACGCGAACGGGACGGTCATCGTCGGCCGGAACATGGACTTCCACATGGATCTCCTCACCAACCTCTGGAAGCTCCCCCGCGGCGTCGAGCGCACCGACGGCGCCAACGGCACGCTCACGTGGCAGGCGAAGTACGGCAGCATCGTCGCGACCGCGTTCGACCTCATCGCCACCGACGGCATGAACGAGGAGGGGTTCGCCGGCCACATCCTCTGGCTCGCCGAGTCGGACTACGGCAAGCCGGACGCCGACGCCGTACAGCTCAGCCAGGCCGTCTGGCTGCAGTACTACCTCGACAACTTCGCCACCGTCGCGGAGGCCGTCGCGTGGACCGAGTCCACACAGGTGCAGATCGCGCAGCTGTTCGACCCGACCGGACACCTCGTGCCGACGCTGCACCTCGCCATCGACGACGCCACCGGTGACTCGGCGATCATCGAGTACACCGACGGCAAGCCGAAGGTGTACCACGGGCGGGAGTACCAGGTGATGACGAACTCCCCCACCTTCGACAAGCAGCTCGAGCTGGTGAAGCAGATCGACGGCCTCGGCGGCGACAAGCCGCTCCCCGGTTCGACGCTGGCCAGCGACCGGTTCGCCCGCGCGTCCTACTACGTCACGCACCAGGTGCAGCCGAAGACGCAGATCGACGCGATGTCGGCCATGTTCAGCATCATCCGCAACGCCGCCCAGCCGTTCCGCACCCCCGAGCCCGGCAAGCCCGACGCCTCGCAGACCATCTGGCAGGTCGTCCTCGACCTCACCAACAAGCGGTACGCATTCGAGTCGACCACCCGGCCGAACATCGTCTGGGTCGACCTGGACGAGCTGGACTTCTCCGAAGGCGCCACGGTGCAGAAGCTCGACCTCATCGGACGCCTCGCCCTCGAGGGCGGCCTCGTCGGCAACGCCGGCACGGAGTTCCGCGACGAGAGCAAGCTGCTCCACGCCTTCCGGACCACCGGCGTCGACGCCCTGGAATGGGTCGCCCGCGAGCAGGACGAGTTCACCGCCGTGAAGGAGGCCGTGCAGAAGGCCGTCGGCCACAAGAAGCAGGCGAGCTGACAGGCTGAGGAGCGCGCCGGCGGCCCCGTAGGATCGCTCCGACCCGCCACCCGGGAAGGAGACCCCGATGTCCCGTCGCCTCACCGCGACCGCGTTGCTGCTGGTCGCGCTCCTCGCAGGCTGCACACCGGCGCCGGCGGCCGACACCGCGGCGCCGGCGGAATCCGCCTCCGCATCCGTCTCCGCCTCCCCCGAGACGCTGCCCGAGGGGTTCGTGCACGTCGCCGACGCGGTCCCCGACGCCGTCCAGGAGATCCGGTACGCGAGCACGTACAACTTCGTCGGCGAGCGCATCGACGGGTACGACGTGCCGACCGCGATCCTCAGCGTGGAGGCCGCGGCGGCGCTCCGCGAGGCGGCCGAGGCGCTTGCCGCGCAGGGGTATGTGCTGAAGGTCTTCGACGCGTACCGCCCGCAGCGCGCCGTCGACCATTTCGTCCGGTGGGCGTCCGATCCCGGCGACGAGCGGATGAAGCAGGCGTTCTACCCGGAGGTCGACACCAGCCGGCTGTTCGCCGACGGGTACATCGCCGAGCAGTCGGGGCACTCGCGCGGCAGCACGGTCGACGTCACGCTCGTCGACGCCGCCACCGGCCGCGAGGTGCGGATGGGCACGCCGTTCGACTTCTTCGGCCCGCCCTCGCACCACGGCGCGGGCGCCGCCGAGGGGATCGATGCGGATGCGGCCGCGAACCGCCTCATCCTGCTCGACGCGATGACCGCCGCCGGCTTCGTGCCGTTGCCCGAGGAGTGGTGGCACTACCGGCTCGAGGACGAACCGCATCCCGACACGTACTTCGACTTCCCGGTGCGCTGAGGTCGCGCGCCCAGCGTGCACGCTGACCGGGGCGTCAGAACGGTGCGAGGTCGGCGTCGTCCGGGAGGAACCGTACGCCTGGGGCGGGAACGTCGTCGGGCGTGATGTCGCCGAGTGGCGAGGTCCATTCCAGGCGGCCCTCGCCGATGTGGCGCACGGTCCAGCCGGCGAATTGCTTCATGGAGTGGTGCCGCTGGCAGAGCATCTGGCAGTTGTCGAGGGTGGTGGGGCCGCCGAGGGCGTGGTCGATGATGTGGTCGGCTTCGCAGTTCTTGGCGGGGACCCGGCATCCGGGCCATCGACATCGTCGGTCGCGTGCCCGGAGGCGGTTGCGCAGTGGACCTTGCGCGAATCGGGTGTCGGTGTCGAGCACTGCGCCGGTGATCGGGTGGGTGAGCACGCGGATCCAGGCCTCGTCGGTGGCGCCGGCGATGGCGCGGGCCGTGTCGGCGTCGATGGGGATCATCCCGTCGAGTTCGGCGGGTTGTTCGTCGAGGCCCATCAGGGTGAGTGCCGAGACGACGACCTGCACCTTGGCGCGGATGGCACCGAGCGCACCGTGACCGTCGCCCGTCTTCGTCGGGTCGAGGGTGGGCCGGCCGGTGAGGACCATGTCCATGAGCAGGTCGGCCCGGAGTTGGTCCATCGTGCGGGTGTCGGATGCGACGAGCGCGTCCATGCAGCCGCACTCGCTGCCTTGGCAGTCCGGTGGACATACGTCGCCGGGTGCCTGCGCGGACTCGTCGCGCACGGCACGTGCCCGCATCCGGTCACGCGCCTGCGTTCGTGCGTCGACGGTGGCGACGGCTTGCCGGGTGAGCCGGTCGTACGCGGCTTCGATCTTCACGACGGTGTCGATGATGGTGAGTCCGCCCATCCCGTCGCGGGTGCGGAACGTTGAAACGGTGCGAGTCTGCACCGCTTCGGCGTGGCGTTCGGTGAGGGTGCGCGGATGCAGCCGCTGCGCGAGCTGCTCGAGCTCGCCGCGCAGCCGCCCCGGAACCTCTTGCTCGCACCGGTTCAGCGCTGCCGCCTCGAACCGCTCTCGTGTCTCGAGCGGGAGTCCGGTTCCGATGTCGGTGACCAGCAGCGTGTGCGCGCGGGTGATGTCGCCGCGTTCCCACGCCGCGAAGGTCGCCGGGAACTCCTCGACCAGCGTGACCGCGTCGCTGATGCGCCGCTGGACCGCGCGATCGGTGCTGCCGACCGCGCCGGCGATCTCTGCTGCGATGCTGCGGAGCGTCATGTCGCGACGTTTGACCGATGCGCTGACCCCGGCGTTCATCGACGTCGCGAGCGCATACGCCTTCGCGTGCGCGCGGGCGAGCCTCGCCTGCGCGGCTTCGACCTCGGCCTGCGCCGCCTGCACGTCGTGGACGATCTCAGCGAGTGTGGAGCGGTCTCCGTCACTGAATCCGACAACGCCGTTCGAATACATGCTCCAAGGCTAGCGACAGCCTCCGACATTCAGTTCGAACATATTGGCCCTCTGCGCATCGCGCTGCGAGCGAGAGTTTTCGGTTCACCATGCCTCTCCCTTCTCCCGCTCGAATTCGGTCAGCGGGTTCCATCGCTGGCCTGACATGTCGACGAAGAAGGGCATCAGCCAGTCGCCGAGCACCAAGAACGCACGGAGATCCAGCCGCTGCAATCGAGTTCGCCCCGACACGTGTTCCACGACCAACCCGGATTCGCGCAGGCAGCGAAGGTGGTGCGACGCCGTGAACCGGTTGACTTCGATCGCGGCGGCGATGTCGGAGATCGCCATGCCCCGGGGACGCGCTGCACGGGCCGCCACCATGACCTCGAGGATCTCTCGACGAAGCCCGTTCGCGAGGGCGGAGAACAGCGCGTCGAGGTCAGCGTCCATCTCGACTGACACCGCTCCGGGTTCAGCGGAACCGGATCCGGATCGGCAGCGCGGCCACGGCCGCCGCCGCGGCATCCTGCGCATCCGACGAGGCGAGCGTGATCTCGATGGCGAGCGCACCGTCGTCCGACACTGCGTCGACGGAGGCGACCCCCGCCACCTCGGCGAGTGCGTCGGCGTACGCCGCTTGCGCTTCACGCGCCCGCAGCGGGACCTTGTGCGGTTTGCCGACCGCAGTGACCGGGATCGCGTCGATGACGACGACACGCTTGGGCACTGCGGCGGGTTCGCCGACGTGGTCCTTGGCCCAGCGGACAAGGTCGTCCTCCGTGACCGCAACTGTCTCGCTCAGCGAGACGTAGACGACGGGGAGCTCGCCGGCATACGCGTCGGGGCGGCCGACCGCGGCGGCGCCCGTGACGGCGGGATGGGCGAGCATCGCATCCTCGATCGGTCCGGGATCGATGTTGTGGCCGCCGCGGATGATGATGTCGCTTGAGCGTCCGACGAGGGAGATGAACCCGTCTTCGTCGATCGTCGCAAGATCGCCGGTATTCAGCCATCCGCCGTCGACTTTCCCGAGCCCGTCGAGCATGAACCCACCGTCGTTCCGACCGACGACGTACCCGGGGAAGACCGTCGGTCCTTGCACGAGGAGCGTGCCCACCTGTCCGATCGGGGCATCCGACCACCCGCCGGCGTCATCGGCGATGGCGACGCGGACGCGTAGATACGGCATCGGGGTGCCGACGGCGCCTCGCCGGGTGGACTCCGGCAACGAGATCAGGGTCGCGCACGTTGCTTCGGTGAGGCCGTACCCCTGCAGCAGCTCGACACCGGTCCGCTCCTTGAATGCATGCTCGACCGCGACGGGCAGTGGCGCCGCGCCGACGATGGGGGCTTTCAGGCTGCTGATGTCGGCGGTGACGGGGATCGCGGCGAGCGCCTGGTACACGGTCGGCACCGCGCTCATTCCGGTGATGCGGAACCGCTCGATCAGGCGCCAGAGATTGCCGAGCAGGTGCGGGTCGCGATAGCCGAGGGGTGGTGCCCACACCACCCGCATCCCGCGCAGCAGCGGGCCGAGCACGGTGACGATGAGGGCGTTCACGTGGAAGAGGGGCAGCGCTGCGAGGAAGGTCGCGCCGTGATGGAAGAAGGACGGCGCCGTGACCATCCAGGCGTTTGCGACCTCATTCGCATGGGTGTGCGCGGCGAGCTTCGGCGCGCCGGTCGTTCCACCGGTGTGGAAGAACGAGGCGAGGTCGTTCGCGGACGGCGGGATGCCGTCGAAGCGATCGCTCGGCAGCCTCGACGCCGCGAGGAACAGGTCGGAGACCTCGACACCGCCCACCTCCCCCAGGTCGGTTGCCGATGATGCCGCGTCGACGAGCGAGGAGCGGAGCGCGAACAGCGTGGTGATCGTCGGTGAGGTGGCGGCCAGCGTCTTGGCCTTCTCCCACAGGTCACCGTCGAGGTCGGGGCC
This sequence comes from Microbacterium sp. GXF7504, assembly GCF_054798235.1. NCBI lineage: Bacteria > Bacillati > Actinomycetota > Actinomycetes > Micrococcales > Microbacteriaceae > Microbacterium > Microbacterium sp. GXF7504. Next base: position 33,573 of record NZ_JBSJZI010000001.1, read on the forward strand.
GGCTGCGATCAGGACGCTCGACCCGGTGGTGTCCATGAGCCGCCGGATGTGCTCTGTGCTGAGGCCGGGGTTGATCGGCGCGACGATGCCGGCGGCCTGCGAAGCGAGCGTCGCGACGATGAGTTCGTAGCAGTTCGAGGACATGAGCGTCACCGCATCCGTGCGTGCGACGCCGCTGCTGCGCAGGAGGTTCGCGACGCGGGTGACGTCACTCGCGAGTTCCGCGAACGTCGCCGAGCGGTGCTGCTCGGGATGTGCGGCGTCACCGAGGATGACGACGGCCTCCGTGTCCGGCCACTCCGCTGCGGCCCGGGTCAGTGCATCCCAGGTCGTTGCCGGCACACCGCGATCGCCGTAGTCGATCGCGGTGATCTCCTGGACGTCGGCCGGATGCAGGTATCGCTCGGGCCAGATCGGCGTCGTCGCCGATCCACCCTTGAGGTGAGGGGTGGTCGTGGTGGAGTTCATACTCTTCTCCTTCGAAGATCCGCCGGGTGTGCGGTCGCCCGGCCCTCCCGCACATGGATCGCAAGGGCACAGGATCCATGTGCAGGAGCGGCGGGCAGGTCGCTCGGGTGGCGCGGACCGGGCTGCGTCAGTGCAGCCCGTCAGAGTGCTTCGATGCGCGCCTTGAGATCGGCGACCGTCTCCGCCGGGAGCTCTGCGGACGCCAGGTTGATCACAGCCGCGGCGGGCATGCCCTTCACAAGCCCGATCATCGGCTTGTTGGGCAGATCGGGGACGAGCTCGAGGATGATCGCGCTCGCCTCCGGGTCGTTGAGCAGTTGTCGCAGCGTCGTCTTCTTCAGGTCGAACCTTCCGGCCATGAGGGCCTCCTTCGGTGATGGTGATGAACGGCGAATGGTGTTGGTGATGGGTGGGAAGGGCGTCTGGTCACACCAGATCCCGGGTGATCGCACTGTCGAGCCGACCGATGCCTTCGATCTCGACCGATACCGTGCGACCGATCCGCCCCAGGTCGAGGTGGCGGATCGTGGGGAACCGATCCGGCTGTGCCGGCCGGAAGGCGGTCCCGAAGTGGACGACGTCGCCGACGTCGAGCGTCATGTAGCTCGTGAGGTGGACGAGCACCTCGGCAACGGAGAACGTCAGGTTCGCGGTCGTGTCGACCAGGACGAGTTCGTCGTCGAGGTAGCAGTTGACTGCGAGCGCGTTCGGCTCGGGCACCTCATCCGCCGTCACGAGCCAGGGCCCGAGCGGCGCGAAGGTGTCCGTGCCCTTCGAGCGCGCGTGGTAGGTGAGGTACATCGAGTGGTCGTCGTCACCGCGCCGCTCACGCCAGTTGATGTCGGGATCGATGGCGCCGGGGATGACGAGCTCCATGCTGTCGCGGTCCTTCAGCCCCGGAGAGGTGATGTCGTTGATGATCGTGTAGCCGAACACCGAATCGAGCGCCTCCGCCGGTGTCAGGTGCTTCGAACGGCGACCGATCACCGCCGCCAGCTCCGGCTCCGGGTGCGTCAGCCCGTACTCCGACGGCACCACGATCGCCTCTTCATGCCCGATCAGCGCGGACGAGGGCTTGATGAAGTACGCGGGCTCCGTGGGAGGCCGGTGTGCGAATCGGTTTCCCATCGAGTTGTTGATGGCGACACCCACGATCTTCCCCGGCCGCGGCACGGGTGCCGCCCAGGTCGCCGTCCCCGCATCGAGGGTGCCCTGCTCCCCGACTTCTCGAATGCGTTCGCGGATGAGAGCGAGGATCCCCGGGGATTCCCGGATCACGCCCTCCATGCTCAATTCGGTTCGGCCGAGCAAGGCCGCGACGTCGATCAGCGAGCCGTCCGCGCCGGGCGCGACGATCCGGTCGCGCCCGGCGATGTGTACGGTTGCGAGTCTCACCCGCGCCCCTTAGAAGGTGCCTTCGGGAGCCGCGACGCCCGCGAACGCGGCGCCCGCCGTCTGGGCGGCGACGTCGTAGTCGGAGTAGGCGTGCGATGCACCCGTGTGCAGGTCCCGCCAGAAGCGCTGCATCGGGCTCTCGTCGCGGACGGCGCCGCCGCCCGATGCTTCGAAGAGCCGGTCAGCCGCCCGAACGATGGTGCGGGTGGCGAACGCCTGGTTCCCTCGCCAGTCGGTGATGTCCATCGGCCCGATCGGGCGGTTCGACTCGACGAAGTCGAGCATCGCTCGCCAGTCGTTCTGCAGGAGGAGTGCCGCTGCGCGGAGTTCATGGGTCGACTCCGCCAGCCGCATGATGGCCGGCGAGGACTCTGCGACCTTGGCTCCGGTGTAGGCACGGACGCGACCGGAGAGCCGCTCACGGTAGAGATCGCGAAGTCCTTCTGCCGCCCCGAGGCTGACCGCCGAGAACCCGAGCGAGAACACCGGCATGAAGGGCAGCTTGTAGATGGGGTTGGCATGCGTGCCGAAGCCCTGACCGAGGCCCAGGTTCAACGCGACGACGGTCTCGATGCGGTAGTCGGGGACGAACACGTCATCGACGACGATGTCATGGCTCCCCGTGCCACGCAGGCCCATCACGTTCCAGTGTTCTTCGATCTCGTAGTCCTCGCGCGGGACGACGGCGAACATCTGGATCGGCTCGCCGTCCAGGTCCTTCCCCTGGAAGCCGAGGATCGCCCAGGTGGCGTGCTCGCACCCGCTGGACCACTGGAAGCGGCCGCTGAGTCGGACTCCTCCTTCGACCTCGGTCGCCCGCCCGATGGGCGCGACGGAGGAGCTGACCAGCGTGTCGGGGTTCTCACCCCAGATCTCTTCCTGCAGCTGAGGGCTGAAGCTTGCGATCGCATGGTTGTGCGCTGCCAGCAGGGATGCAACCCAACCGGTCGACATGCACGCGGAGGCGAGCAGCCGCGCCGACTCGGCGACCTCCGCCGGGGACAGCTCGAGACCCCCGTACGCAGCGGGCTGGTAGGCGCGGAAGAAGCCGATCTCACGAAGTTCGGCGATCGTCTCGGCGGGGATGCGGCGCTCCGCCTCGGTGCGGCTCGCTCGCTCGCTGATCGCGGGAAGAAGCTCCCGCACACGGTCACGCAGGGCGCCGGTGTGCACAGCAGTGCTGGACATGGTTCTCTCCTTTGAGGATGGGGTGTGGCAGGTGGGGTTCGGTGGGCGGCGCGGAACGCCGCTCAGGAAGCGAAGATCAGGACCCAGGCGACGATGAGGACGACGCTCATGATGCTGAACGTCAGGACGTTGAGGTCGATCGGGAGCTTGTGTCGACCGACGGGGATCTCGAATCGCGGGTAGCCGTTGACGTCTTCGAGCGAGCCGCCGTACGCGGGCCGCGCGATCACCGCGGCGAAGAACCCGCCGTACGCGCACGCTGCGAGCACCGCCGCGATGTGGAGCGTCGTCTTCTCACCGTCGGCGGTCCAGATCAGGACGAGGGCGAGCACGGCCATACCGACGTAGCTCACGACCTGCCAGACGACGTGGAACCGTGCATGCGCGGTCCACAGCGGGTTCTTCGCATGCGTCTCGTTCAGGTCGGCTCCCACGGGTACCAGGCTGTAGCCGAGGGTGGCGACGGTCAGCAGGATCTGTGCGGTTAGGTACATGTCAGCCTCGCTTCACGATGGAGGGAACGTCGCCGAAGACGAGCGAGAGCTCGCGGCGCGCGAAGCGCAGGCTTCCGTCCGCCTCGGCACGGAACTCGTCGATGTAGTCGGCGACCATGAGCGGTGTCGCCGGAAGGGGCTCGTCGCCGTGCCCCGCGAAGAGGGTCAGGACGGAAGACCCGATGGTCGTGCCGGCAGGACTCTGCGTGACCCGGATGTTGCCGAAGAGATGACGCGAGGTGCGCGGACCACCGGCTCGGCGAGCGTCGTAGAACTCGCGGATCTGGTCGCGGCCGGTGATCGCACCCTGGTCCTGGAACGCGTAGACACCGTCCTCGGCGAAGAGTTCTTCGACGCCGACGCCGTCGCAGCGGTCTACGCGCCAGGCGAACTCCGCATGCAGTGCGGTGACAGCAAGCCGGAGGGCGTTCAGATCCACAGCGATTCCTCCGACATGTCGAAGCGTCCGAGCGACGTCCACCGCTTGGACGCGTGCAGCACCGAGTAGCGCCCGTCGTGGAAGCCGAGGGTGTCCCCGTCGCGCTGATCCAGCGCCACGACCTCGCCGAGGTACAGGGTGTGGTCCCCCGCATCGACCGCCTTGTACGGCATGCAGTGCATCCGCGCGACAGTGCCTCCCAGCGCGGGCCCGACAGCACCGTCGAGCCACTGCGGCGTTCCCGCGCCGGACTGCCCGGCGAAGTGTCGCGCGACCGGCTGCTGATCGCCGGCCAGGATGTTGATCGTGAACGGGGTACCGGCGAGATAGGCGTGACTCCGGGAGGTCTTCCCGATGCTCACCAGCACGAGTGCCGGTTCGAGTGAGACGGAGATGAAGGAGTTCAGGGTGATCCCGCGGGCGCCGTCAGCGGTGTCGTAGGTGACCACCACGACGCCGGAGCCGAAGCGGCCCGCGCACGACCTGAGGTCCCGATCCGAGAAGGTTCGTCTGCCTATCGTCCTCGACATTGAGGACTGTGATTCAGTCATGGAAGAAACTTTATGGAGTGCTCAAGTTTCTTGTCAATGCCTTGTCATAAATTACTCGGCGCGCCGAAGAGCCGCACGGCATCACGCCGCACGGAGACCATCCCACCACCGGGATTCGGGCCGACCGCTTCAGCCGGCAGCGGCGGAAGCCTCGCGGCGGATCTCGGTGATCCGTTCCACCACGAAGCTCGCAAGTCGATCGAAGAGGCTGAAGAAGGCAGCCGCATCGAGCTCGAGCTGCCGCGCGACGAACGCGCCGTCCCAGAAGCAGAGGAGCGTCAGCCCAAGATCATCGATCCGTGCCCGATGATCGGCTGTCAGGCCGGGCCCGGCGAGGTCGAGCAGCCACTGCTGCACCATCGCCCGTCCGTGAGTTCGCACCTGCTGCGCCGCTGCCATCAGGGCAGGACTGTCGTTCCCCCGCTCGAGGACCAGCATGATCAGCAACCGGAGGAAGCGCGGATGGGATTCGAAGGTCTCGGCCATACTGCGCATGGCCGAGTGGACGTCAGTCGAGACCCCCATGGCTTCGAGCAATCCGAAGAACTCCTCACCCGCGGCTTCGGCGACCGCTGCGAGCAACCCTTCCTTGCTTTCGAACGCGTGATAGATCGACGCAGGCTTGACCTCGGCCGCGACGGCGATGTCGTTGATGCTCGTCCCCGAATACCCCCGCTGGGCGAACAGTTCGGAGGCGGCCGCGAGCACGCGGGCTTTCGTCGCTTCGCCGCGCACCCGCCGGCCATCCGTTCGCGGCGGCACGTCCTCTTGCGGCATACCGGCCAGCATATCGCCGGGCAGCGAGCGCCCTGCGGGGCCCAGACACTGCAGCGACATTTGTGCATGCATCAAGGACCGGTCATGTCTCGCCTCGCAGTGCGGAGCCGTGCAGGCGCCCGAGCGCGATGAGGGTTCCCTGGTCATCGTGCACCTCGACGTCGACGACGATGTTGCGCCCGAACGCCGCGGTCACCGTGCCCCGCGCGTCGAGGAACGCGGCGTCCGTGACGGCGCTCACGAAAGTGAAGTCCGCGTGCCGCGTGACCGCGGGAAGTCCTGCCGCCATGCAGGTGTACGCGAAGGCGGTGTCAGCCAGCGCGAAGGTGTAACCGCCATGGAGGACCTCCCATGCATTGCGCATCCCGTGTCGTACGGTCAGGCGCATCGTCGCGCCGGTCGCATCCACGGTCACGAGGGACACCCCGAGGCCGACCAAGGAGGGGTCGTCGACGGCCCGACGCTGAAGCATCATCATCGTCCCGTCATCCGGGTGTTCGGGGGTTCCCGTCATGACCCGCTCCAGACCGGTCGGCGCTTTTCGACGAATGCCCGCGCACCCTCGACGGCATCCGCGGACGCCGCGATCTCGGCGAACATCTCGTCGGAGACCTGTTGCAGCCGCGTTTGCGCAGTGTCACCCGCTTCCATGAGATGCCGCGCGATCTGCTTCGTCGCAGTGACGGCGAGGGGCGCGTTCGCGGCGATCCGCTCTGCGATCTCCAATGCCTCCGGGATCGCCTCGCCCGGATCGACCAACCTGCTGAACAACCCGAGCGCCGCACCACGCTCTGCGGTGATCGGTTCACCGGTGCACAGCAGGTCGAGCGCGACGGCCGGTGGGATCGCCCGCGGGAGTCGGTACGCGCCGCCGGCGGCTGCGAAGATGCCGCGTTCGACCTCCGGCAACCCGAAGACCCTCCCCCGCTCGACCACGGTGATGTCGGCAGCCAGCAGGATCTCGAATCCTCCCCCGAACGCGGACCCGTTCGCCGCGACGATCAGCGGCACGCGGGAGGTCCTCCCCGTGCATCCCCCCAGCCCGTACGCCGCACGCTCCCCCTCGGTCGACACCACGCGTTCGCCACGCGCCAGCGCCTTGAGGTCGGCGCCGGCGCTGAACACCTTGTCGCCACTGCCGGTGAGCACGATCGCCCGCACGTCCATGTCGGTCTCGACCTCGATGAGCGCGTCCGCGATGGCATCGGACACCTCTCGGGTGATCGCGTTCATCGCGTCCGGACGATGGATCTCGATGACGAGGACGTGCGCACGTCGCTCGAGACGAACTGCATCACTCGTAGTCATGGAAGCCCTTCCCCGCCTTGCGCCCCAGACGCCCCGCCGCCACCATCTTCGACATCAGCTGCGGCGGCTTGTACCTCGCGTCGCCCGTCTGCTCGTACATCACTCGTCCGGCATTGAGCGCCACATCGAGTCCGGTCAGATCTGCGGTGGCGAGCGGCCCGAGCCTGTGGCCGAAGGCCAGCTCACACGCGCGGTCCACGTCCGACGGCGACGCGATCCCCTGCTCCACGATGCCGACGGCCTCCTGGATCAGCACGGTGATCAATCGTGAGGTGACGAAGCCGGCGTCGTCGCGGTTGACCACGATGGCCTCCTTGCCGAGCGCTTCCGCCAGCGCAACGGCGCGCGCCACGGCGGCATCGGACGTGAGCAACCCCCGCACGATCTCACACAACGACATGGCCGGCACCGGGGAGAAGAAGTGCATGCCGATGATCCGCTCCGGCCCACCGCTCGACGCCGCGATCGCCGTGATCGGCAGGGCGCTCGTGTTCGTCGCGAGGAGCGCGTCTGACGTGACCACACCGGCGAGCGTGGCGAAGATGCGCCGCTTCACGTCGAGATCCTCGACGACTGCTTCGATGACGGCATCCGCCTCGCGCAGCTCGCCCAGATCGCGGACTGGCCGGAGCCTCGCCAGCGCCGCATCCCGTTCTTCCTCTGTGATCCGTGCTCGTTCGACCTGCCCGGCCAGCCGCGCCGCGATCGCATCAATCGCCTTCCCCGCAGCGCTGGGCTCGGCATCGAAGATCCCGACCTCCATGCTTGCGCGCGCCGCGACCTGGGCGATCCCGCCGCCCATGAGTCCCGCACCGACGATGCCGAGCCGTGATGGTGGGCGCGTCGTCACCGACGCCCCGCCTGAGGTGATTCCGTCATCCATGCGTTGAACTATAGTCAATGCATTGACAATCGAGGAGGATGCAATGACGGAGCATGCCGTCGACGATGCGTTCATCGTCTCCTACGCCCGCACCCCCATCGCGCGGGCGTTCAAGGGATCCCTGGTCGGGGTCCGGCCGGATGATCTGCTCACAGCGGCGGCCGGCGCTGCGCTCGAACGTGCCGGCGACCTGCCGGTGGACGCGATCGAGGACTTCATCGCCGGCTGCGCCGTTCCGCAGGAGGAGCAGGGGCAGAACATCGCACGTCGGGTGAGTGTGATGCTGGGCCACGACGGCCTCCCGGGCGTCACCGTCAACCGGTTCTGCGCGTCGAGCATCCAGGCAGCTCGAATGGGGTTCCACGGGATCCGCGCGGGTGAGGGGCAGGCCTACCTCATCGGGGGTGTCGAGTCGACCACGCGCATCTCGCACCGCGACGAGTTCGTGCATCCCCTCTTCAGCGATCCCGCTGGGCGCACGTCCCGTCTCGCCGCCTCGGATCAGGATTGGTCCGACCCTCGCCAGCGTGGCGAGGTTCCCGACTACTACGTCGCCATGGGGATCACGGCGGAGTTCGTCGCGCGTCATCACGACGTCAGCCGCGCCGACCAGGACGCATGGGCCCTGCGTTCGCAGCAGCGCGCGGCGGCCGCTGCGCTCGACGGCTACTTCGCAGAGGAGGTCACGCCGGTGAGCGGCGCGGACGGCCAGCTGCTCGATCAGGACGAATCACCCCGAGCGGGGACGACGCTCGACGCCCTCGCTGGGCTGACGCCGGTCTTCAGCGAGCACGGCACGGTCACCGCCGGCAACGCGTGCCCGCTCAACGACGGAGCATCCGCTCTCCTGCTCGCCTCCGGTCGCGCCGTCGACGAGTACGGACTTGCGCCGCAGGCCCGCGTCGTCGCTTCGGCGGTCAGCGGGCTGTCTCCCGAGATCATGCAGCTCGGGCCGGTCGAAGCCAGCCGTCGCGCCCTGGATCGGGCGGGGCTCACGATCAATGACATCGACATCGTCGAGATGAACGAGGCGTTCGCCGCACAGGTCGTCCCGTCGATGCGGATGCTGGAGATCGACCCGGACAAGCTCAACCCCTTCGGCGGCGCGATCGCACTCGGCCATCCCTTCGGCGCCACCGGCGCACGCCTGCTCGGCACGCTGGCGCACGGTCTGAAGGTGAAGGACGGCCGGTTCGGGCTGGCGACGCTCTGCGTCGGCGGCGGCCAGGGCATGGCGGTCATCATCGAGCGGGTGGTGTGACGTGAGCGACATCGAACTCGCAGCCGACTACTTCCACGTCGCTCGGAGACTCAGCCCGCGCGAATCGGAGTCGATCGAAGCCCTGCGCACGTACCTCGAACGCGATGTGCGGCCGCAGGTGAATGCACTGTGGTCCGCGGAGGAGTTCCCGCGCGACGTCGTGAAGCCCCTCGCCGCTCTCGGCGTCTTCGGGCCCGCGTTCCCCGAGGTGCGCGCATTCGAGAGCTCTGCGCTCTACCGAGGATGGCTCATGCTCGAACTCGCACGGGTGGACGCGTCGCTTGCCACGTTCGCCGGTGTGCAGACCGGCCTCAGCATGGGCTCGATCGCGCACTGCGGCTCGGAGGAACAGGTCGCGCACTACCTTCCACGTATGGCTTCCGGCGACATCATCGGCTGCTTCGGCCTGACCGAACCGAAGAGCGGCTCGGACTCGGCCCGGGGCCTCACTGCAACCGCGGAACGCCGCGGTGACAACTGGGTACTCAACGGCGAGAAACGATGGATCGGCAACGGCACCTGGGCCGACATCTGCATCTTCTGGGCGAAGGATGTCGCAGACGGCGAGGTCAAGGGCTTCATCGTCCCGACCTCCACGCCGGGCTTCCACGCGACCAAGATCGTCGACAAGCTCAGTCTCCGGATCGTCCAGAACGCGGACCTGCGCCTCACCGACGTGCGGGTCTCCGAGGCCGACCGGCTGCAGCGGGCGGACTCGTTCCGTGACGTGTCACGGGTGCTGCGTCACACCCGCTCCGAGAACGGCTGGATCGCCGCCGGTCTGCAGATCGGCGCGTACGAGGCGGCGTTGGCCTACGCGAAGTCGCGGCATCAGTTCGGGCGTCCCATCGGCGGGTTCCAGCTGATGCAGGATCTGCTCGTGAAGTCGTTGTCGAACATCACTGCGACCCTCACGATGATGAGTCAGCTCGCCGACGTCACCGACCGCGGCGACCTCGCCGATGAGATGGCGTCGCTCGCGAAGGCGTTCACCACCTCCCGCGCCCGCGAGACGGTCTCATGGTGCCGCGAACTCGTCGGCGGCAACGGCGTCGACCTGGTATACGACGTGGCGAGGTACTTCGCGGATGCCGAAGCGGTTCACACGTATGAGGGCACTCGAGAGATGAACACCCTCATCGTGGGCCGCGACATCACCGGCATTCAGGCCTTCGTCTGATCACCGGCGCGAGGGCGGCACGTCATGTGACCGTCGTGCTGTCCTCGCGCTGCGATTCGGGAAGCCCCCGCTGCGCCATGAGCTTCGACAGCAGGCGGCTGAGTTCTCGTCGCTCCTCGGACGACAGGACGGAGAACCAGTCGTCGGCCAGCGCGAGCTGCTCCTGCAGCACTTCCTTCGCGACACGCTCCCCCGCATCCGACAGCGAGATCGGCACGATCCGCCGATCCTCCTCAGTCGGCGCATCGCGCAGGACATACCCATCCCGTTCGAGGGTCGCGAGGACGAGGGATGCCGCTTGGCGCGTGACGCCCGTGAGACGCGCGACCGTGCGGGTCTCCAGGCGGCGGTAGACCATGAGCAGGAACATGATCGTGAACCCCGCCCACCGCAATCCGCGCGGCCGGTGCACCTTCTTCTCCGATACCTGCGTGAACGCGTTCCCCGCGCGCACGACCTGGATGCCGAGGAACATCGAGGACTCGTCGTGGCCGGCACCGAGCGACCTCAGCGCCTGCTCCGTCGCCCTCCCGAAGTCATCGGTCTCGGCACTGACAGGCGGAGCGGGTTGCTGATCGTCCATGAGACGACGCTACGCGAGCGAGGCGCCCCACCGCACAATGCCGCATCGGCCGACGGATCCGTCAGCACGAACGGCGACTCGCGCCGCCGGTCAGCCGCGAGGATCGTCCGCGGCGCCGGTCGGCGCGAGTCGTTTGAAGTGAACTGCTGGTCTCAGAAGTCCCAGTCCTCGTCCTCGGTGGCGACCGCCTTGCCGATGACGTAGGACGAGCCGGAGCCCGAGAAGAAGTCGTGGTTCTCGTCCGCGTTGGGCGAGAGCGCCGACAGGATCGCCGGGTTCACGTTCGTGACCGAGGCGGGGAACATGGCCTCGTAGCCGAGGTTCATGAGCGCCTTGTTCGCGTTGTAGTGCAGGAACTTCTTGACGTCCTCGGTGAGGCCGACGGCGTCGTACAGGTCCTGCGTGTACTGCACCTCGTTGTCGTAGAGCTCGTACATCAGCGAGAACGTGTAGTCCTTGATGTCCTGCTGCTCCGCCTCGGAGACCTTCTCGAGGCCCTTCTGGAACTTGTAGCCGATGTAGTAGCCGTGCACGGCCTCGTCGCGGATGATGAGGCGGATGATGTCGGCGGTGTTGGTCAGCTTCGCCTTGCTGGACCAGTACATCGGCAGGTAGAAGCCCGAGTAGAACAGGAACGACTCCAGCAGGGTCGAGGCGACCTTGCGCTTGAGGGGCGAGTCGCCACGGTAGTAGTCCATGACGATCTGCGCCTTCTTCTGAAGGTTCTCGTTCTCCACCGACCAGCGGAACGCATCGTCGATCTCGGCGGTCGAGCACAGCGTCGAGAAGATCGACGAGTAGCTCTTCGCGTGCACCGACTCCATGAACGCGATGTTCGTGTAGACGGCCTCCTCGTGCGGGGTCACCGCATCCGGGATGAGCGAGACGGCGCCGACGGTGCCCTGGATGGTGTCCAGCAGGGTGAGGCCGGTGAACACGCGCATCGTGAGCTGCTGCTCGTCGGGGGTGAGCGTGTTCCACGACTGGACGTCGTTCGACAGCGGCACCTTCTCGGGCAGCCAGAAGTTCCCGGTCAGCCGGTTCCACACCTCGAGGTCCTTCTCGTCCTCGATGCGGTTCCAGTTGATGGCCTGGACGCGGTCCAGGAGCTTGAGCTTCTCGGTCATGGTTTCTTCCTCAACGTGGGGCGGTCGGCGTCACAGCGTGCAGCTGACGCAGCCCTCGACCTCGGTGCCTTCGAGCGCCATCTGACGCAGGCGGATGTAGTAGATCGTCTTGATGCCCTTCTTCCAGGCGTAGATCTGGGCCTTGTTGATGTCGCGCGTGGTGGCGGTGTCCTTGAAGAACAGCGTGAGCGACAGACCCTGGTCGACGTGCTGGGTGGCGGCGGCGTACGTGTCGATGACCTTCTCGTAGCCGATCTCGTACGCGTCCTGGTAGTACTCCAGGTTCTCGTTCGTCATGAACGGCGCCGGGTAGTAGACGCGGCCGAGCTTGCCTTCCTTGCGGATCTCGATCTTCGACGCGATCGGGTGGATCGACGACGTCGAGTTGTTGATGTACGAGATCGAGCCGGTCGGGGGCACCGCCTGCAGGTTCTGGTTGTAGATGCCGTGCTCCTGGATGGAGGCCTTCAGCTCGCGCCAGTCGTCCTGCGTGGGGATGTGGTGGCCGGCGAAGAGCTCCTTCACCCGCTCGGTCTGGGGCACCCACTCCTGGTCGATGTACTTGTCGAAGAACTCGCCGGTGGCGTACTTCGACTCGCGGAAGCCCTCGAAGGTCTGCCCGCGCTCGATCGCGATCCGGTTCGACGCGCGCAGGGCGTGGAACAGCACCGTGTAGAAGTAGATGTTCGTGAAGTCCAGGCCCTCTTCGGACCCGTAGTGGATGTGCTCGCGGGCGAGGAACCCGTGCAGGTTCATCTGGCCGAGGCCGATCGCGTGCGAGCGGTCGTTGCCGTCCTCCACCGAGCGGACCGAGCGGATGTGGCTCTGGTCGCTCACCGCGGTGAGGGCACGGATGCTGGTCTCCACGGTCTGCGCGAGGTCGCCGCCGTCCATCGCGAGCGCGATGTTGAGCGAGCCGAGGTTGCAGGAGATGTCCTTGCCGATCTCCTTGTAGGAGAGGTCCTCGTTGAGGGTGGTCGGCGTGTTCACCTGCAGGATCTCGCTGCAGAGGTTCGACATGTTGATCCGGCCCTTGATCGGGTTGGCCCGGTTCACCGTGTCCTCGAACATGATGTACGGGTAGCCCGATTCGAACTGGATCTCGGCGAGCGTCTGGAAGAACTGTCGCGCGTTGATCTTCGTCTTCTTGATGCGCGGGTCGTCGACCATCTCGCGGTACTTCTCGGTGACCGAGATGTCACCGAAGGGCACGCCGTAGACGCGCTCCACGTCGTAGGGCGAGAACAGGTACATGTCCTCGTCGTTCTTCGCGAGCTCGAACGTGATGTCGGGCACGACGACGCCGAGCGAGAGCGTCTTGATGCGGATCTTCTCGTCGGCGTTCTCACGCTTGGTGTCGAGGAACCGCATGATGTCGGGGTGGTGGGCCGACAGGTACACCGCGCCGGCGCCCTGACGCGCACCGAGCTGGTTGGCGTAGCTGAAGCTGTCTTCCAGGAGCTTCATGACCGGGATGATGCCCGACGACTGGTTCTCGATCTGCTTGATCGGGGCGCCCGCCTCGCGGATGTTCGAGAGGAGGAGGGCGACGCCGCCGCCGCGCTTGGAGAGCTGCAGCGCGGAGTTGATGCCGCGGGCGATCGACTCCATGTTGTCCTCGATGCGCAGTAGGAAGCAGGAGACGAGCTCGCCGCGCTGCGCCTTGCCGGCGTTGAGGAACGTCGGGGTCGCCGGCTGGAAGCGGCCGGTGATGATCTCGTCGACGAGCTTCTCGGCCAGGCCCTGGTCGCCGTCGGCGAGCGCGAGCGCGGTCATGACGACGCGGTCCTCGAACCGCTCCAGGTACCGCTTGCCGTCGAAGGTCTTCAGCGTGTAGCTCGTGTAGTACTTGAACGCACCGAGGAAGGTCGCGAACCGGAACTTCTTGTCGTACGCGCGCTGGTGCAGCCGCTCGACGAACTCGAACGGGTACTGCTCGATGACGGCGCCCTCGTAGTACTCCTTCTCGACCAGGTAGTCGAGCTTCTCCTTGAGGGAGTGGAAGAAGACGGTGTTCTGGTTGACGTGCTGCAGGAAGTACTCCCGCGCGGCACGCTTGTCTGCGTCGAACTGGATGTGTCCCTGCTCGTCGTACAGGTTCAGCATCGCGTTCAGCGCGTGATAGTCGAGCCCATCGAAGCGGGCGTCCGTCTTGAACGCCGTATCGGTCAGTGCTGCCTCCACCATCGTTCCAATCCGACGCCGATGCGTTCGACGTCCTCGGGCGTGCCGAACAGTTCGATCCGATCCAAGTGCGGCACGTGACACTTGCGGCTGATGATGTCCCCGGCGACGCAGTACGCGGTGCCGAAGTTCGTGTTGCCCGCGGAGATGACCCCGCGGATCCAACGCCGGTTTCGCTCATCGTTGAGGAACCGGATGACCTGCTTGGGTACCGCACCCTTCTCCTCGCCGCGTCCCTGGCCACCCCCGTAGGTGGGGGTGACCAGGACGAACGGTTCGTCGACGCGGAGTGGGGCGTCAGTGGCGTGCAGCGGGATGCGGATGCTGCGCATCCCGAGCTTCTCGATGAAGCGCGCCGTGTTGCCGGACACGCTGGAGAAGTAGACCAGCAGCGGAGCCGCGGTCCCGTTCTCCCCGACCGCGGTGCCCGAGGCCGTCGCGGTCGTCATGGCGGTCAGGCCAGACGGGCGGCGAGCTCGTCGATCTTGTCCGGACGGAAGCCGGACCAGTGGTCCTCGTCGGTGATGACGACGGGGGCCTGCAGGTAGCCGAGCGACTTGACCTGCTCGAGGGCTGCCGGGTCCTCGGAGAGGTCGTGGATCTCGTACTCGATGCCCTTGGAATCCAGCGCGCGGTACGTCGCCGTGCACTGGACGCAGGAAGGCTTGGTGTAAACGGTGATCGCCATGTTCGGGCCCGCTCCCCTCTCTCGTTTCGTCTGTTCCGGCCGCTCTCGCCGCCGGGATCTCAATACTACATATGGGGATGGACACTCGGAAGCACCACAAGGGGTAGTAGTTACATCCGTGTGATTTTTCCACCGTCCTCCCCATGTACAACACAGGTTGTCCACCGATTCATCCACAGACCTCCGACATTCCCGAAGCCTGGAAAACGGCTGGACGAGGGGCCATTCCGGCGTCGGCGGGACCGACTTCCCACAGGTCCGGCGCAGCGCGCGGTCTTCCCGTCCCGGATCTTCGTCCCGGCGTGTCGTCGGCGTGTCCCGCCGGGGCCGGCGGGACACCCTTCTGGTGCTCAGGAAGCGGAGCCTACGATTGATGTCCGTGGCGGCTTACGGCGATCTCCTTCGGACACCCGGTGTGGGTCGGATCATCGCCGCACAGTTGACGGCGCGCTTCCCGAGCGGGATGACGAGCCTCGCGCTCCTGCTCCACATCGAGCACCTGACCGGCTCCTACGGCGCCGCGGGCCTCGTGCTCGCCGCATACTCGATCGGGCAGGCCGTCGCCGGGCCCATCACGAGCCGCTGGATGGGCCGCTGGGGCATGCGGCAGGTGCTCACCCTCACGACCGCGGTGTGCGCGCTCGCACTCCTGGCGATCGCGCTCGTCCCCCTGACGCTGCCCGCGTACCTCGTGCTCGGCGCCCTGGCGGGGCTGTCGATGCCGCCGGTGCAGTCCGCGGTCCGCACCATCTACCCGAAGCTCGTCAACTCCCGGCAGCTCACGCCCCTGTACTCGCTCGACGCGTCGCTGCAGGAGATCATCTGGATCATCGCGCCGGTGGCCATCACGTTCGTCGCGACACAGGTCGGCACCTGGGAGGGCCTCCTCCTCGTCGTGGCGATCCTCATCGGCGGCGGCGCCTGGTTCATCCTCTCCCCCGAGGTGGGCCGCGTCCGCATCCCCCGCAGCAAGCGGCGGTTCGGCAAGGTCCTCACCCGGCCGCCGGTCATCCTCGCGACGGTCGTCGGCTTCCTCGTCGTGGGCGCCTGCGCCGCGGTCGAGGCGGGGGTCGTCGCGACCTTCGGCGAGTCCGGGCTCGAGGCAGGCATCGTGCTGGCCGTCTTCTCGGTCGGCAGTCTGGCCGGCGGCCTCGCGTTCGGCGGCATCCCCATGGGACGCGGTGCGATGGCCCGCCGGATGCTGATCGTCGCCGTCGGCCTCAGCCTCACGATCGTCTCGCTCAACGTCTGGTGGATCGGCGGCACCCTGCTCATCGCCGGCATCGGCGTCGCACCGGCGCTCGCGGTGCTGTTCGCGATGACCTCTGCGAGCGTGAAGTTCTCCGACACCGCCGAGGCCTACGGCTGGGTCGGCACCGGGCAGCTCATCGGGTCCGCGATGGGGTCGGCGATCGCCGGGTTCCTCATCGACGGCGTCGGCCCGACGGGCGCGTACATCGCGGCCGCCGGCTTCGCCGTGGTGGGCGTGCTCGTCGCCGTCGTGTTCCTCCGCGGCTTCCCCGACCTGCGGCACCGCGACCCGAGCCCCATCCCCGACACGGAGCCGACGCCGATCATCACGTGAGGCCGTCTGTGACGCGACCCGGCCACCCGGGGCCGCGGCGCTCCTAGGCTATGGGCCATGGTCACGACGGTCACCCTCCCCACCACGAGCTGGGGCTCCCCCGACGCCGGGCGTCACGCCCTCCTCATCCACGGCCTCGGCTCCACCGGCGCCCTGATGTGGCGGTACGCCACCGCGCTCGCGGAGGACGGATGGTACGCCGTCGCCGTCGACCTCCGCGGTCACGGCACCGCGCCGCGGACCCTCGACTACTCCATCGCCGCGTACGCCGCCGACGTCGCGGCGGTGCGCGCCGCATCCGGCCCCTGGGACCTCGTCGTCGGCCACTCGCTGGGCGGCGCCGCATCCACCCTCGCCGCGGCGGACGACCCGGCCTGGACGACGCGGCTCGTGCTCGTCGACCCGGCCCTCCACCTGCTCGACCACGACCGGGAGGTGGTGCGCCGCAGCCAGGAGGAGTCGTTCGCCGACACGTCGGTCGAGGCGGTGCGCCGCGCGCACCCGACCTGGCACCCGCAGGACGTGGAGCTGAAGGCGCTGTCCGCCCAGCAGGCCTCGCAGTGGGCGGTCGAGCAGACCAGCATCCAGAACCCGGAGTGGAACGTGGTGGAGGCGGTCGGTCGGCTGGCCGTGCCGACCCACGTCATCGCCTCCGACCCGGCCGTCTACAGCATCTACGCGGGCAAGATCGACGCCGACGTGCGTGCGGCCAACCCGACGATCACCGAGTCCGTCGTCGCCGGTGCCGGGCACTCGCCGCACCGCGACCTCCCCGACGAGACGATCCGCGTCTTCCGCGAGGCCCTCCGATGAGCTTCGACCCGGCGGCGCACCTGCCGGACGACCTGCTCGAGCGCATCCGGAGCCGCGCCGCCGGCTACGACGCCGAGAACCGGTTCCCCGAGGAGGACCTCGCCGAACTCCGTGAGGCCGGGTACCTGTCGGTGCTCGTCCCGGCCGACCGGGGCGGCGCCGGGCTCTCCCTCGCCGAGGTCTCGCTGCTGCAGCAGCGGCTCGCGGGCGCCGCGCCCGCCACGGCGCTCGCGGTGAACATGCACCTGGTGTGGACGGGCGTGGCGAAGGTGCTCCGGGACCGCGGCATCGACGACCTCGCCTTCGTGCAGACCGGCGCCGCGGCCGGCGAACTGTTCGCGTTCGGGATCAGCGAGGCGGGCAACGACCTCGTGCTGTTCGGCAGCGACACGGAGGCGCGGCCGCTGGAGGACGGCGGGTACGCCTTCACCGGCACGAAGATCTTCACCTCCCTCGCCCCGGCGTGGACGCAGCTCGGCCTCCACGGCCTCGACACGTCCTCCCCCGACGGGCCCGCACTCGTCTACGCGTTCATCCCGCGGACGGATGCGGTCACCACCCTCGACGACTGGGACACGGTCGGGATGCGGGCGACCCAGTCCCGCACCACGAGGCTCGACGGTGCGGTCGCCCCGGCGGACCGCGTCGTGCGCCGCGTCGCACCGGGACCGAACCCCGACCCGATCGTGTTCGGCATCTTCAGCGTGTTCGAGCTGCTGCTCGCATCCGTCTACACCGGCATCGCCCGCCGCGCACTCGACCTCGCGGTCGAGACCGCGCACCGGCGGCGGTCGAAGAAGACCGGGCAGCCGTACAGCCAGGACCCCGACATCCGGTGGCGGATCGCCGACATGGCGATCGCCTTCGACGCGCTCGGTCCGCAGCTGGCGTCGCTCGCCGCCGACGTCGACGCGCTCGTCGACCACGGTCCGCGCTGGTTCTCGCTCCTGTCCGGTGTGAAGCACCGCGCCGTGACCACGGCGAAGCACGTCGTCGACCAGGCGGTGCTCGTCGCCGGCGGCTCGTCCTACTTCGCCGGCGCCGAGCTCGGGCGCCTCTACCGCGACGTGCTCGCCGGCGTGTTCCACCCCTCCGACCCCGAGTCCGCGCACGCCACCGCGGCGACCGCGTGGCTCGGCCCGATCGACCCTGCGAGGACCCAGCAGTGACCGCACTCCCCACCGTCGCCCTCGGCGACGACCTCCGCGTCAGCGCCCTCGGCTACGGCGGCATGAGCCTGTCCGACGTGTACGGCTCCGTCGACGACGACACCGCCCTCGCCACCCTGACGCACGCCGTCGACGCCGGTGTCACCTTCGTCGACACCGCGAACATCTACGGCGCCGGCCGCAGCGAACGGATCATCTCCCGCTTCGTCGGGAGCCGCCGCGACGACATCGTGCTCGCCACGAAGTTCGGGATCGCCGGCGGCCCGATCGGCGCGCGCACCGTCTGCGGCCGCCCCGAGTACGTGCGCGAGCAGATCGACCTCAGCCTCGGCCGGCTCGGCACCGACCACGTCGACCTCTACTACCAGCACCGGGTCGACCCCGACGTGCCGATCGAGGAGACCGTCGGCGCCATGGCCGAACTCGTGCACGCGGGCAAGGTGCGCCACCTCGGGCTGTCCGAGGCGACGGCCGACGAGATCCGCCGCGCGAACGCCGTGCACCCCATCGCCGCGGTGCAGACCGAGTGGTCCGTCGTGAGCCGCGACGTGGAGGCATCCGTCGTGCCGACCGCTGCGGAGCTCGGCATCGGCTTCGTGCCCTACTCGCCCCTCAGCCGCGCCTGGCTCACCGACGCGTTCGCACCGGAACAGATCGGCGAGGGCGACGGACGGCCGAAGTTCCCCCGCTTCCGCCCCGAGAACCTCGCCGCGAACGCGGCACTGCGCGACGAGTACCTCGCGGTCGCCGCCGACGCGGGACTCACCGGCGCCCAGCTCGCGCTGGCATGGCTGTACACGCGAGCCGAGGCCCTCGGCATCCGTATCGCCCCGATCCCCGGGTCGCGGTTCGCCGCGCACGTCGACGAGTGGCTGCCCGGCGTGGGCGTCCGGCTGGATGCGGAGACGATGGCGCGGCTGGAGCCGGTCGCCGCGCGCATCAGCGGCGACCGCAGCTTCGACCGGGGATGGACGAGCCAGCGCGGCGAGGCCGCTGCCTGAGACTCACGTGCCGCCCGGGGCTACTTGCCGTCGAAGTCGAACGCCTTCAGGAGTTCGGCGACGGCCTGTTCGCGGTCGTCGCCGCCGTGCTCGAACATGTGCGTGACGTGCGTGCGCAGGTGGTTCTCCAGCAGCAGCCGGTTGAGGGATTCGAGGGACCGCTGGATCGCGCGGGACTGCGTGATGATGTCCATGCAGTAGTCCTCGGACTCGATCATCTTGGTCAAGCCGCGCAGCTGCCCCTCGAGGATCCGCGCCCGGTGCAGTGAACGCTTCTTGATGTCGTCGATCACCGGTTCAGCGTACGCCCCGGGACATGCGAGGATGGCCGCATGTCCCGCATCCCGCCGGCTCTGCTCTCCGCCGCGGACCGGGAGCGGCTGCGCGGACTTCGCGTGATGAAGTCGATCGCGCTGGGCGCCCTGGTGCTGCTCGCCGTGGTGTTCCTCGTCGCGTTCGCCCTGCAGGACCGCTACCCGTGGCTGGCGTACGTGCGTGCCGCCGCCGAGGGCGGCATGGTCGGCGCCCTGGCGGACTGGTTCGCGGTCACCGCGCTCTTCCGCCGGCCGATGGGACTGCCCATCCCCCACACCGCGATCATCCCGCAGCGGAAGGACGAGATCGGGCGCACCCTCGGGGAGTTCGTGGAGACGAACTTCCTCTCCGCCGAGGTGGTGCGCACGAAGCTCGCGAGCACGCCGATCGCGGCCAGGCTCGGCGAGTGGCTGCGCGAGCCCGTCCACGCCGACCGCGTCGCGACCGAGGGCGCGGCGATGGCCGCCGGCGTGCTGCGGGCGCTCAGCGACGACGAGGTGCGGGAGCTCCTCGCCGACCTCGCCCGCGAGCACCTCATCGTCCCCGAGTGGGGACCGCCGCTCGGCGGCTGGCTGGAGCGGCTCGTCGGAACGGGCGCCCACCACCAGGCCGTCGACCTCGCCGCCGACAGCATCGCCGGCTGGCTCGCCGCGAACCGTGCATCGTTCAGCGGGCTCGTCTCCGGGCGTCTCCCCTCGTGGGTGCCGTCGATGGTGAGCGGGCTCATCGACGAAGCCGCGTACCACGAGGCCGTGAAGTTCGTCGACGCCGTCCGCGCCGACCCGCAGCATCCCGCCCGGCACGCGGTCGACCGGTACCTCGCCAAGCTCGCCGACAACCTGCAGCACGACCCGGCGACGATCGGGCGGTTCGAGGACGCGAAGGCGAACGTGTTCGACTCGCCCCGGGTGCGGGAGCTCGCCGGGGAGGCGTGGGACACCGCGAAGAACGGGCTCGTCCGCACGCTCGAGGACCCGACGAGCCCGCTCCGGGTGCGCGCCGTCGAGGCGCTGCAGCAGGTGGGCGAGCGGCTCGGCACCGACGACACGCTGCGGCGCCGCATGGACGAGTGGGTGACGGATGCGGCGGTGTTCCTCGTCGACCGGTACCGGCACGACATCGCGTCGGTCATCACCGACACGGTCGAGCGATGGGACCCCGAGGAGACCTCGCAGAAGATCGAGCTCATGGTGGGCCGCGACCTGCAGTACATCCGCCTGAACGGCACCGTCGTCGGGTCGCTCGCCGGACTCGCGATCTTCACCGTCGCGCATCTGCTGCTGGGGCGCTAACCGGGGGTACGGTGTCGCCATGACCGAGGCGACCGAGCTGCTCTTCGTGTACGCGATGCTGCTGCGACCCGACCTGCAGGCCGACACGTTCGGGCGCCGCGTGGTCTCCGAGCCCGATGTGCTCCCCGGCTACCGCCTGGGCTACGCCGAGTTCGCGCTGCCGCAGGTGGCGGCGCTGAGCACGTCGCGGCAGCATCCGGTCGCACTTCGCACCGGCGACCCGCGCGACAAGATCGTCGGCGAGGTGCTGCAGGTCACCCTCGCCGAACTCGAGGCCGCCGACGAGTACGCCTCCCCCGGCTACCGGCGGGCTGCGGCGACCCTCGCGAGCGGTGCCCGTGCGTGGGTGTACGTGCACGAGACGCCGCACGGCGTCGCGGACTGAGCGGCCTCAGTCGACCTTCATCACGGTGCCGCCGGTGAGGGCGACGAGCTGGTCGAACGTGAGCGGGAACACGGTCTGCGGCGTGCCGCCCGCGGCCCACAGCTGCGGGTGGGCGGCGAGCGCCTCATCGACGATCGTCTCCAGCGGAGCCGGGTGCCCGGTGGGCGCGACGCCGCCGATGACCTGCCCGGTGGCCTCGCGCACGAGGTCCGCCGACGCCCGGGTGATCTTGCCGCGGCCGAGTCGCTGGGCGAGGGCCGCGGTGTCGACGCGGTGCGCGCCGCTCGTCATGACCAGCAGCGGTGCGCCGTCGCATTCGAACACGAGGCTGTTCGCGATCGCTCCCACCTCGACGCCCACGGCCTCGGCCGCGGCGACGGCGGTGTGCGCGGCATCCGGGAGCACGACGATGTCGCCGGTGATCCCGACGGCACGGATCGCGTCGTGCACGAGTCTGCTCTTGGCCGGGAGGTGCGCGGGGGCGGTCACGGTCTGCGCTGCGTCGTTCACGGCCGCCAGCATAGCGATCCGCCGCCGCGCTGCGCGTTGCGCCCTGCGCGCGCAGGCGCCCTGCGCGCGCCGCCACGGGTGCGCCCGGCCGCCGAGCTCGGTGCGCCCGTGCGCTGCGCAAAACTCAGGACGGATGCTCCGCCGAACCGGAACCCCGCGGCCGGCGGCGTCACTCCCCCGGAATGTCCTGAGTTCTGAACGTGGGACGCGGTGCGCGCCGGAAGGACCGTTCAGCGGCGGTGTCGCAACAGTCCGCGGATCGCGGCGAGCACATCGTCGTGGTGCCAGAGGATGTCCTCTGCGATAGGACGATAGGTGACCAGGCCGAGCGCCGCCGCGTGCTGGTCCCGCCGGAGGTCGCGCCTGCGGTGCTCCCATGTGCCGTGGAACGCCTCGCTGTCGCACTCGATGATGAGCCACCCCTCGACCAGGAAGTCGACGACGCCCACCCCGTCGATGCGCACCTGCACGTCGAAGCTGCACCCGAGCGTCCGGAGCAACAGCCGCACGAGCGACTCGGGACCTGAATCCGCCCGCGGATCCAGCAGCCGACGCAGCACACCGTATCGCCGCGGGAGCGCGGCGAAGATCGCATCGAGGTCGATCTCGTCGATCAGCCGCTCGTGCAGACCGGAATCGAGTGTCGCGACCGCCGCACGCGGACCCTGGCACCGGACCGCGTCGATGAACGCCTGGCGGATGTCGACCGAAGCATCGCGGGAGTCCTTCCGCCCCTGCCGCGAACGGTGACGACGCACACTCCGTGGGAGCTCGCGGAAGCGGCCGTCGCCGCGGTCACACCGCAGATGCAGCGTGGAACGGTCGAGCACGAAGACGCCCCACCGCGCGAGTTCCGAGACGCACGCCAACCTTCCTCCCGCCCGGCATGCGTCGACGCAGTCTTGATCCGCATCCGGATGCAGGTACTCGCCGTTGCGGGCGCGGACGATCCGGCCGGCACGGACCTCGACGGTGATCTCCCTGGGTGCAAGTCCCGCACCGAGCAGGTCGTGGCGCGTGAACACGCGCCAGCGCTCGGGCACAGGGTGCCCACGCCCCGCCCGGCGCCGAATGTACGCGGGTGGTACGTCCCGGGGAAGCGTCGGCCACAGCATCCTTCGACCGTGCCGCCGCCCACGGTTTGAGGGGAACGGTCGCCGCGAACGGTGTATCACCGCGTCCCCCGGTGGCGCTGGGGAGGAGACGCCGCACCGGTTCAGAACTCAGGACATTTCGGCCTCGCCCCCGCCACAGCCGCGAGACCGCGGTGGGCGCCGGAGAATGTCCTGAGTTCTGAACGCGGGACGCCGGATGCGGGGTCAGCCGCGGGCGAGGATCTCGGCGTGCGGCATGAGCAGCCAGCCGTCGTCGGCGGCGGCCCACTCGCGCCAGCCGTCGGAGATCCGCTCCAGCGCGGCGCGGTCGGCGAAGCCGAGCTCGAGCGCGTGCGTCGCGAACGACGACGCGACCGCGCGCTCGGCCCACGCCCCGCCCCACCACTCGCGGTCCTCGGGCGTCTCGAACAGCCACACCGAGGCGGATGCGGTCACTTCGGTGAACCCGGCCTGCAGCGCCCACGACTTCAGCTGCCGTCCCGCGCTCGGGACGCCGGCGACGGCACGGTGCACCCGCAGGTACACGTCGCGCCACTCGTCGAGTCCGGGCACCTGCGGGTACCAGATCGCCCCTTCGTAGTCGACGTCGCGGGCGGCGACGACCCCTGCGGAGACACGGCGGAACTCCCGCAGCGCGTCGATCGGCCGCGCGAGATGCTGCAGCACCTGGTGCGCGTGCACGACGTCGAACGAGCCGTCGGCGAAGTCGAGTGCGTACGCGTCGCCGGTGCGGAACTCGAGGTTCCCGATGTGCTCCGCCGCGGCGTTCGCGGCGGCGATGGCGTCCTCCGACGCGTCGATGCCGATGACGGGGGCCGGCGCGACGAGCCGCGCGATGTCGGCGGTGATGGTGCCGGGACCCGCACCCACGTCGAGCACCGAACACCCCGGCACCAGCTCGGGGAGCAGGTACGCGGCGGAGTTCTCGACGGTGCGCCAGCTGTGCGTGCGCAGCACGCTCGCGTGGTGTCCGTGGGTGTAGCTGTCGGCCATGTCGAAGACTGTAAGCATCCGCCCCCGCCCTCCCGCCGAATATGACGATCGGGGCCTCGGCGGGGCCTCTGGAAGCCCCTGTCGTCATATGACGACGACGCCCGGATGCGGCGTTCCGGCCGGAGCGTGCTAGGCTGGCCCTTCGACTCGAACCGAGTCCCTTCGTCATCAGGCCACCGATCCTCCAATGTCGGAGCAGATCGATCGGCCCCGTCCCGAACCGTCACATCGTTCGCGGACCGTCAGCACCCGGACCACCACGGTCCATCGAAAGTAGTCTTGTCTTCTCATCACCCCGCGCACACCTGTGCGCGCCCCGTCGACTGGCGCCAGGCGGACGACGACGTCTTCGTCGCCACCCGCGCCGGCGAGTACGCGGGTTTCGTCCACGGCACCCTCCGCGGGTACGCCGCGCAGAGCGCCACCGGCGCCGACCTCGGCGTGTTCGCCACGCTGTCCGAGGCGCAGGATGCGGTCGCCGACCGTCCCGCGCCCGCCCATGATCCCGACCGCCCCCGCGGTCTGACCACACGTCCGTCGCGCAGCCTGCGCGTCGGATCACCCGGCCGCTCCCGCGGCCCGAAACACCGAAGGAAAGACACGATGGCCACTGGCACCGTGAAATGGTTCAACTCCGAGAAGGGCTACGGCTTCATCGCTCCCGACGACGGCTCCGCCGACCTGTTCGCGCACTACAGCGCGATCGCTGGTAACGGCTTCAAGGAGCTCCGCGAGGAGCAGAAGGTGGAGTTCGACGCCGAGCGTGGCCCCAAGGGCATGCAGGCCGCGAACATCCGCGCTCTCTGACGCTTCCCGGAACGCCCTCGGCCCTCGTGGTCGGGGGCGTTCCGCGTGTCCGGGCTCAGTCGGCGCCCGCGTAGACGGTCGCCGTGAGGCGGGATGCCACTTCCCGCCGTGACGAGACGCCGAACTTCGCGAAGATCGACTTGAAGTGGTCCTGCACCGTGTACGGCGACAGGTGCAGCGCCTGCGCGATGGCGTGGGTGGCCTCGCCGCGCATCATGGCCTGCACGATGCGCGTCTCCCGCTCGGTGAGTCCGTAGGCCATCATCAGCAGCGGCACGATGTCGGGCGGGGCTGCCGGCTCGATCGTGACGGCGTACTGCGACACCCGTCCGTCGGCGTCGCGGAACCGGGCCGCCTGGAACACGTACCACTCGCCGTCGCGGTGCTGCGCCCGCAGCCGTGGCGCGCACTCCTCGCCGTGCCGGAGCCGCGAGAGGACCGCCGCGACCGGGGTGGCGAGATCGGCGTCGAGGTCGCCGTCGAACCCCGCGACCCGGGCTCTGGCCGTGTCCGTGGCGAACTGCAGCCGCCCGTCGCGGTCGAAGACGAGGATCGCCGGCCCCTGGTCGTTCCGTGCCGTCTCCGCCGTCGAGGTCGCCATGCCGGCGCGGAGGCCGTCGGCGAGCGTCCGCTCGAGCCGGTGCATGAACTCCGCCTCGGCGGCGTTGAACGGCGGGCTCCCGGCGGTCCGGTAGAGCGCGAACGCACCCCACGTGGTGCCGCCCCGGCGCGCGACGCCGCGCAGTTCGTGCTCGGCGCCGATGACCGGACGCACGAGGTTGCTGTAGCGGGTGCTCCGCGCCGGATCGCCGCCGGTCTCGTCCCGCAGGATCCCGACGCCGAACGTGCGCCGGGCGAGGTCGGCGAAGAGTGCGACGTCCTCCCCCACGGCGTACTCGTAGAAGAAGAAGTCCGCGCCGCCCGAGTTCTCCAGGTCGTGGCGGTGCGAGGCGCTGAGCATGACGGTCGAGGGGTCGACCGTCGCGAAGCAGGCCGCGTCCGCGGGGACGGCACGACGGATGAGGACCAGCGCCTCGTCCATGTACTCGTCGAGCGCGAGCCCGGCGCCGGTCAGCGACTCCAACCCGGCGCGTGCACTCTCGGCCCGATACTCCCGCATGCTGCGATTGTGGCCCCGCATCCCGCGCGTGTCACCCCCAGATTGTTGGGGAGGTCGGGCACCGGGCCCGTGGGGCGATGATCCACCAGCGCTGCGGGATGGTGGCGCTTCCCGCCACGCACGACGGTGGTGTGGTCATCCCACCGAAGGAGAACCCCATGACCACCGTCATCACCCCCGTCCGTGCCCCGTTCGGCGGCACGCCGCTGGCCGAGCTGCGTGCAGCGGTCCGCGGCGAGGTCCGCATCCCGATGGATCCCGACTGGGATGCCGCGCGCGCCGCCTGGGCGCTCGCGGTCGACCAGCGCCCGGCGATCGTCGTGCGTCCGGCGGATGCGGCCGACGTGCAGCACGCGATGCGCTTCGCCGTCGCGCACGGTCTCCGTGTCGCGGCGCAGGGCACCGGCCACAACGCCGCGCCGCTGGGCGATCTGTCCCGCACGATGCTCGTGCGCACCGACCTGATGCGGGGCGTCCGCATCGATCCGGCGACGAAGTCGGCCCGCGTGGAGGCGGGCGTCTGCTGGGTCGAGGTGACCCGGCCGGCCGCCGGCCACGGTCTCGCCGCCCTCGCCGGTTCGTCCGCCGACGTCGGCGTCGTCGGGTACACGCTCGGCGGCGGGGTGAGCTGGCTCGCGCGTTCGCACGGGCTGGCCGCCAACAGCGTGACGGCGATCGAGCTCGTCACCCCGGACGGCGAGCTGCGCCGCGTCGACGGCGCCCACGATCCCGACCTGTTCTGGGCGCTGCGCGGCGGCGGCGGGTCGTTCGGCGTCGTCACTGCGATCGAGTTCCGCCTGTACCCGATCACGTCCGTCCACGCCGGCGCGCTGTTCTGGCCGCTCGAGCATGCTGCCGACGTCATGCACGCCTGGCGCGAGTGGACCGAGGGACTGCCCGCATCCGTCATGACGGCGGCGCGGGTGCTGCGCTTCCCGCCGCTGCCCGATGTGCCCGAGCCCATGCGCGGCCGCGCGTTCGTCGTGGTCGAGGCGGTGATCCAGGATGCGGCGCCGGTCGCCGATGCGCTGCTCGCGGAACTGCGGCGGCTCGAGCCCGAGATCGACACGTTCGCGGCGACGCCGATGCCGGCGCTGAGCCTGTTGCACATGGACCCGCCCGGGCCGGTGCCGGGGATCGGGGACGGCGCGGTGCTCGGCCCGCTCGACCCGACCGGTGTCGACGCCTTCGTGGCGGCGGCCGTCCGCGGCGAGGCGCTGATGTCCGCCGAGCTGCGGTGCCTCGGCGGGGCGCTCGCACCCGGGTGCGTCGAAGGCGGCGCCGTGTCGGGGATCGAGGGCGCGTACCTGCTGTTCGCGGGCGGGATGGCGCCGGACCGCGAGGCCGCGGCCGTGACGACGGCGGCGCTCGACGACCTGCTCGACGCGGTCGCGCCCTGGCGTGCCCCGGTGGACTACCTCAACTTCTCCGAGCGGCCGGCCGCCCCCGAGCGCGTGTTCGGCCCGGCACTGGAGCGGCTCCGCACGGTCGCCGCCGCCGTGGACCCGAACGGCGTCATGCACGCCAACCACCCCGTGCGCCGCCGCACGTAACCCCGCCCCCACCGGTCGAGTTGCCTCAGATGTACGCGAACCACCCGCTCACGCGTACATCTGCGGCGACTCGATCAGTGGATGCAGCTCACATGAGCTTCGTGGAGTGCAGCATGGCCTCCATCTTCTCGTTGAACCCGACGAGCGGCTTCCGGAGCGCGAGCCCCAGGAGCGCCATCGGCACGAGGAACGCGAGCAGCCACCCCAGCGAGATCCAGTAGTCGGCGTGGTAGATGCCGGCCAGGGCCGCACGGAAGGCGTCGATCGCGTGCGTCGCGGGCAGGAACGGGCTCACGTTCTGGAACCACTCCGGCAGCAGCGACAGCGGATACGCGCCGCCCGCGCCCGCCACCTGGATCACGAGCACGAACACCGCGAGCGCCTTGCCCGCGTCGCTGAACGAGACCACGAGCGTGTAGATGATGAAGGTGAACACGAGCGAGGTGCACCAGCCGAGCAGCATGAACAGGAACGGATGCACGGGGTCGAGGCCGACGAGCAGGATGTTCCCGAGGAACACGAGCGTGCTCTGGGCGAGGCCGAGCGTCGCGAAGATGAGGTACCGGCCGAGGAACTGCTGGTGCAATGCGAGCTCCGGCCCGCCCTCGGACGCACGCTTGGGCGGATCGACGCGCAGGGTCACGGCCATGAGGAGCGCCCCGACCCAGAGCGACAGGATCGTGTAGAGCGGGGCCATGCCCGCCCCGAAGCTCACCACCGGGTAGACCGCGATCCGGTCCACGCCGATCGGCTGTGCGAGGGCCTTGGCGAGCACATCCGGGTTCGACCCGATGATCCGCCCGATCTGGGTGAGGTCGCCGGACGAGATCGCCTCCGACAGCATCCCGTGCACCCGTTCGACCTCGTCCGCGGCGGTGGCCAGCGAGTCGGCCAGTTCCCGGTTCTGCGCGGCGGCGCCGTCGAGCAGGGAACCGGCGCCGGCCGCCGCACCGGAGAGCCTGCCGACCTCCGCGCCGATGCCGTCGAGGGTCCCTGCGACGCCGCCGAGCACGACGCCGAGCTCGTCGAGCACGGGCTTCAGGTCGTTCGCGTAGATGCTGTCGGCGTTCGACAACGACGACATCGCGGCGTCGATGCGGCTCTCGATCTGCCCGCGCGACTGCTGCGCCCGCTCGTTGCCGTTCGCGATGTCCGCGGCGGTGCGGTCGAGCACCGACTGCACCGACTGCTCGTTGGCGATCGCGCGGTCGAGGTCGTCGAGCACGGCGTCGAAGACCGGCAGCCGGTCGTCGGGCACGTGGGGCTTCACGTCGTTCACGAGCCGGTCGCGCAGCGCCTGGTGCTTCGCGATGAGCTCGCCCAGGTCGCCGCTCATCCGCTCGAGCACCACGACGCTCTCGTTCGCGTCGTCGCCGATGCGCGAGAAGATCCGGTCGACCTCCGTCTGGAACCTCGCCAGCTGCTCGGTGCTCGCACGGAACCCGGCCGAGAGCGACTCGGTCGCGCGCGCGATCGCGCCCTCGGCGGCCTCCGCGGCGGAGATCCCCTCACGCACCTGACCGGCCGCGGCGTCGAACTCCTGCTCGACGGAGCCGAGGAGGCCCTGCGCGGAGTCGACGAGCGGCACCGTCCCCTCCAGCAGCGAGGTGAACATCCCGGCGGTCCCCGATGCCGCGCGCAGCTGCACCGCGAGCTCGCCGATGTGGTCCTCGAGACGGGTGAACGTGGCCTGCGCCTCCGGGTCGCTCAGCGAGTCCGCGAGCGAGGAGACGAGGCTGAGCGCGACGTTGCTGAGCTCCTCGGTGAAGGTGGCGTTGATCTTCGCCGACAGGTCGTCGGCGCCCTCGCTGGTGATGAGCGGGGCGAGCGGGTTCGACTTGTCGTTCATGTAGAAGTCGACCTTGGTGCGTTTCGAGCCGTCCATGTAGAACGTCAGCATCCGCTGGCTGAAGTCCTTCGGCAGCACCATGGCCGCGTAGTACTCGCCGGAGGTGGTGCCGGCGATCGCGTCGTCCTTGTCGGTGATCACCCAGTCGAGCTTGTCGTTCGCCCGGAGGGTCGATTCGACCATGCTGCCGATGTTCACGTGGATCGGGATCATGGGGCTCGTGTAGCCCTCGTCGACGCTCGCGACCGCGACCTTGAGGTTCTTGGTGTTGTCGAACGGTTCCCAGCTGCCGATGACGTTGAACCAGGTGAACGCCGACGGGATGACGATGAGGCCGCAGAGCACGATCATCGACATCACGTTGCTGGTGGCACGCCGCAGGTCGGCGCGGTACAGCTCCCAGATGCCCCTCACCGGTGCGCCTCCAGTTCTTCGATCTCACGGCGTAGCTCCGCCTCGGGCATCTTCCCCACCTCGCTGGAGAGCCGGAGGCTGTACCGGATGTACTCGAGCGTGATGAGCGCGGCGAAGACGATGACGAGCCAGAGGATCCACCAGCCGACGAACGTGGTCTTCTCGTCGGGGAAGATCATCGCGAGCGCCGCGAGGAAGAGGATGCCGGCGAGCCCGATCGTGACGACGGCTGCGCGGACCTTCCGGTAGGAGCGCGCGAACGGCAGCGCCCGCCTCGAGAGCCGCTCGTTGTAGCGCGCCCGGTCCGCGAGGGCGCGCAGCAGGTGGCTGAGCCGGTAGCCGGGACCGGAGGGCGCGCCCTCCTCCGAGGTGAACAGGTCGGTCGCCCCGACCTGCTGCGTGAACAGCCGGGTGAGGTTGGAGACCGCCCGGCGGAGCACCAGCCCGAGGAAGAACGCGCCGGCGACGAACAGCAGCAGCGTCCCGAAGTAGCGCCAGTAGGCGAATCCGTCGAAGCCGCTGACGACCTCGCGCATCATGTCGATGCCGTAGGTGAACGGGAAGAACGGGTACAGCGACTGGAAGAACTCCGGCATGAGCTGGATCGGGTAGATGCCCGACGCTCCGGGGATCTGCATGATCACGAGGATCACCGCGAGGCCCTTGCCGATGTAGCCGAACGTCACCGAGAGCGCGTAGATGATGCTGAGGTAACTGAGGCCGATGAGGATCGGCGTGAGGATGAACACGAACGCGTTCACGTGCTGCACCCCGATGACGAGGTTGCCGATGCTGAGCGTCACCGCCTGCGCCACCGCGATGCAGGCGAAGAGGAGCCAGCGGCCCAGGTACGCCTGCCGGTCGGTGAGATCGGGGATCTCCTCCCGGTCGACCTCGATCTTGAGGATCACGACGAGCACGAACGCGCCGATCCAGAGGGACAGGTTGATGAACAGCGACCCCATGAGGGAGCCGTACGAGTCGGTCGGGAAGATCGTGTGCTGGTCCACCTCGACCGGCGTCGCCATGAACTCGGCGATCTGCGTCGGGTCGAGCGTGATGAGCGTCTCCAGCTCCTGCCACGCCGCCGCGCTGCCGATGGTGCGCAGGTCGTTGATCGCGACGTCCATGTCGCCCTCGAGCGCCGCCAGGTCGCCGTCCAGGCTGCCGAGCGCGTCCGAGGTCAGCGCGAGCTGGCGGTCGAGGCCCTGCAGCAGCTCCGCCGCCTGCCCGAGGATCGTGACCTGGCCGTCCACCGCGGCCGACAGCGCCTCGGTCGCGGCAGTGACCCGGGCGATCGCCGCGATGGCCGCGGCGGCGCCCTCGGCGACCTCCGCGGAACCGATGACGTGCCCCGTGGTGGCGGCGTCCGCCAGCCGCACGAGCTCGTCCTGCGCGCGTTGCGCGAGCCCTCTCGCCTCGCCGAGGGTGCCCTGCACGCCGCTCAGTGCGGCCTCGACGTCCCCGACGGCCGCGATGTCACCCGAGATGCCCTCGCGCGTCTGCGCGATGCCCTGCTGCAGCTCTGCGAGGTGCGCGCGTGTCTCGGCGATGACCGTCGCGGCCCGTTCCAGGTCACCGATGATCCGGGCCTCCGCCTCGACCAGGTCCTCCTCGGCGGTGCCGGCGCCGGACTTGATCGCGGTGGCGACCGCATCCGCCACCTGCTGCGTGAAGGCGTCGGTCATCTGCGTCTGGACGGTGGTGGCACCGGTGTCGGTGATCTCCGGTGCGACCCCGTTCAGCTTCTCGTTGACGTAGTACTTCAGCTTCGGCTGCGTGAAGTCGCCGGTCGTGATGCTGAGCAGGTTCCTCGTGAAGTCGGCGGGCACCACGAACGCCGCGTATGCCTGGCCACTCTTGACCGCATCCAGCGCCGCGTCCTCGGACAGGAACTCCCATCCGAGATCGTCGTTGTCCTTCAGCTGCGCGACGAGCTGGTCACCCACGTTCACGTCGCCGGTGAGCGGGGTGGATCCGCCTTCGTCCTCGTTGACGACCGCGATCGAGAGGTTCTTCGTGTTGTCGAACGGGTTCCAGAACGCCGCGATGTTGAACCAGGCGTAGAGGGACGGCGTGATGAGCGCACCGCCGATGATCACCCACGCGAGCGGGACACGACCGAGTCGTTTCAGATCGCGGGTGAAGACGCGCCAGACGTTTCGCATACCCCAGTTGCCTCTCGCGAAGAGCTGTTCTGTTGCACCCGGTCACGAGTCCCGAGGAGCGGCGAACGGCACGGCCGGGCCCGCTGCGGCCCACGATAGCGGCGCCTCCGCCCCGGGGAAGTCCGGGGTCGGCGACCGCTGCGCGGCGACCCCGCCGATCCCGCTCCACGACTGGGATCGCGGCCCGGGTGAGGGGCGGGTGAGGCGGGGATGAATTTCCCCGTCACCCACCCCGACCGCCACCGGTAATCGAGTCGCCTCAGCTGTACGCGGAACGCCCCCTGCGGCGTACATCCGAGGCAACTCGACCGGGGTTCACGCACAAACGAATCAAGCCCCCGACGAGCGGGGGCTTGATGATTTCGGTGGACCTGAGGGGATTCGAACCCCTGACCTCTTCATTGCGAACGAAGCGCGCTACCAACTGCGCCACAGGCCCTTGAACGACATCTAACTTAGCATGCCGCGAGGGGTGCTGCTGTCACCCGGCCGCCCGGCGACGGGTCAGCAGGTCGCGCACGTGCGCCTCGATCTCGGCGTCGTCGACGTAGCCCATGGCGGCGAACGGGGATGCCGCGGCGGGCCGCTGCTCCTGCTCGCGCTCGGCACGGGCGACCGCGATGGACGGCGGGGCCGTGCGGGCCGCGCGCTCGCGCTTGGCCTCCTCCAGCGCCGCGTCCCGGAGCGCCTGCCGTGCGGCGGCGCCGTCGAGGACCGCAGCGGCCCGGGAGCCGGCGGACGCCGTGAGGGGACGCGGAAGGCGACGGGGTTCCCACGTGGGCCGGGCGGGCGTGACCGGGAGCTCGACGTCCTGCACCTCGGCGACGCGGACCGTGCGCTGCACGGGCACGGCACCCGCACGGGCGGCGACCCGCGACATCCGGTGCAGCACGACGAGGCCGAGGAGCGCGAAGGCCCCACCGGCCCAGACCAGTGGCTGCGAGCCGGTCGCCAGCAGCATCCAGGTTCCGAACCCGGCGGTGACGAGCCCGGTGAGCAGCACCAGGGTCGCTGCGAGCCGCACCCGGCGGCGGGCACGGGCACGCCGTGCGGCCGGTTCCGCGCGGGCGGCCGCGGCGGCCCGCTCGGCGGCCTCACGGTCTGCCGCAGCCTTCGCCCGGACGGCCGCGAGTTCCGCGCGCGCCTGGGCGAGCTCGGCCTGCTCGCGCTCGGCGAGCGTCTGCTTGGCGAGGCGCTGCTGGGCGAGGGCGGTGCGGGCGTTGAGCTCGAGCCGCACCTCCTCGGGCGTCTCGCTCGTCTCGGCGAGCACCCGCAGCGCCTGGTTCAGCCGCA
Source organism: Microbacterium sp. GXF7504 (assembly GCF_054798235.1). Lineage (NCBI taxonomy): Bacteria > Bacillati > Actinomycetota > Actinomycetes > Micrococcales > Microbacteriaceae > Microbacterium > Microbacterium sp. GXF7504. The sequence continues at coordinate 66,481 of NZ_JBSJZI010000001.1, forward strand.
CGGCGTTGCGCTCGGCGGCGTTGAACTGGTGGCGGCTGTGCCAGGACGGGAGCAGGTACAGCATCCACAGCGCGACGGCGACCAGTACGATCAGCCCGCCACCCCAGATCTGCCCACCCATGGGGACCACGGTAGGCGACCGGAGCGGGTTCGACCCAACCGGCGCCCGCGTGTCGCGCGCGGATGTGGGTCGAGCGGGCGTATCAGGACGGTCCGGCCGCCGCGCCGCCCGGCTCGGGCACGTCCGCGGCGTGCCGCGGCACCTGCCCGGTCACCCATCGGGCGAGCACGCCGTGCGGCACGTCCTCGCGCACGAGCGCGAACGCGTGATGGTCGCGCCAGTCGCCGTCGATGTGGATGTACCGGCGCCGGAGCCCCTCGTACTGGAACCCGAGCTTCTGCACCACGCGGAGGCTCGCGTGGTTCTCCGGGCGGATGCAGATCTCCACCCGGTGCAGCCGGAGGTCGGTGAAGCACAGGTCGGTCGCGAGGGCGACGGCCGTCGGGGTGATGTCGCGGCCGGCGTACTCCTGGGCGATCCAGTAGCCGATCGTCGCCGACGAAAGCGACCCGCGGGCGATCCCCCACACGTTCAGCTGCCCGACGACGGTGCCCTGGTATTCCATGACGAACGGCACGCCGCCGCCGTCACGGTACTGCTGGAGCAGGCGGCGGATGCCGAGTCGCATGTCGAGCGAGACCGGACCGTCGGGGCTCGTCGCCTCCCACCGCTCAAGCCACGCGCGGTTGGCCATGAGGTGGTCCTGCAGCGCACGCGCGTCGCGGTTGCGGACCAGTCGGATGCCGACCGGCCCGTGCTCTCGCGGAACGCTGAGGTCCATGCGATTCCTCAGAGGCCGGCGGCGAAGTCCTTCAGCCAGGGCCGCAGATCCGGACCGAGGTCGTCGCGATCACTGGCGAGCTGCACGATCGCCTTGATGTAGTCGAGCTTGTCGCCGGTGTCGTAGCGGCGGCCGCGGAACACGACGCCGTAGACGCCCTTCTCCGGGTCGGCTGCGAGCTCCTGCAGCGCGTCGGTGAGCTGGATCTCACCGCCCTTGCCGGGTTCGGTCCGCTCCAGCACCGGGAACACGTCGGGCCCGAGCACGTACCGGCCGATGATGGCGAGGTTCGAGGGGGCGTCCTCGCGCCGGGGCTTCTCGACCAGGCCGGTCACCTTCACGACGCCGTCGGTGTCGGTCTGCTCGACCTCGGCCACCCCGTACAGGTGGATCTGCTCCGGGTCGACCTCCATGAGGGCGATGACGGCCGCGCCGCGCTTGTCGTACTCGGCGAGCATCGCCGGCAGCAGCGGGTCGCGCTCGTCGATGAGGTCGTCGCCGAGGAGCACCGCGAACGGGTGGTCGCCGACATGCGCCTCGGCGCGGAGCACGGCGTGCCCGAGCCCCTTGGGCTCGCCCTGACGCACCATGTGCACGTCGGCGAGCTCGGAGGCGCGCTCGACTTTGGAGAGCTTGTCGTCGTCGCCCTTCTCCCGCAGCTTCTGCTCGAGCTCGGGCATGGCGTCGAAGTGGTTCGCGATGTTGTTCTTGTTGCGGCCGAGGATGATCAGCACGTCCTGGATGCCGGCCTTCGCGGCTTCCTCGACGACGTACTGGATCGCCGGCTTGTCGACGACGGGCAACATCTCCTTCGGCATCGCCTTCGTGGCGGGGAGGAACCGGGTTCCGAGACCTGCAGCAGGGATGACGGCCTTGAAGGGCTTGTGCGACATGCGCCGATCCTATCCGGCACGGAAACTACAATCGTCCACATGGCCGACCTCGTAGATAATGCGAAGCGCGCCCTGCGCGCCGACCTGCGCGAACGCCGCGCGATGCTCGCCGGCCCTGCGCGGGAGGCGGCGACCCGGGGGCTGACGGCGCAGCTCGACGCCCTGGTGGACGAACTCGGCGCCCGCTCGGTGTCCTGCTACGTGTCCACCTCGGCCGAACCCGACACGCGCGAGTTCATCCGCGGGGCCGTTGCCCGCGGCATCCGGGTCCTCCTTCCGGTGACCCGGGTGGACGGCCTGCTCGACTGGGCGGTCGCGACGCCCGACGGCGACTTCGAGGAGGGGCTGTTCGGCCTGCCCGAACCCGTCGGCGAGCTGCTCGGCCCGATCGCCGTGAACGACGTGGACCTCATGCTCATCCCGGCGGCCGCGGTCGACCGGGCCGGGATGCGGCTCGGCTGGGGTCGCGGGTACTTCGACAAGACCCTGGGTTCGATGGAGAACTGCCCGCCCGTGTACGCCGTCATCTACGACTCCGAGCTGCTCGACGACATCCCATCCGAACCGCACGATCAGCCGGTCTCCGGCGTCGTGACACCCACCCAGACGATCCCGCTCGCTTCGGCGAAGCGCTGACCCACCGGGAGCACCATGCCCACCTACGCCTATGCCTGCAAGCAGTGCGCGCACCGCTTCGAGACGGTGCAGTCCTTCTCCGAGCCCGCACTCACCGAGTGCCCCGAGTGCAAGGGCACGTTGCGCAAGGAGTACGGCTCGATCGGCGTGACCTTCAACGGGTCCGGTTTCTACCGCACCGACTCGCGCGGCGGCTCCGCCGGTGGTGGCGCCTCGTCCGAGTCGGCGTCATCATCGAAGAGCGCGACCGCGTCGGCCGCCTCCTGACCACCCCCCAAGCGAACAGGATCACGCTCATGCTCAAGGGCTTCAAAGACTTCATCATGCGCGGCAACGTCATCGACCTTGCCGTCGCGGTCGTCATCGGCTCCGCCTTCACCGCGATCGTCACCGCCGTGGTCGACAGCATCATCACGCCGCTGATCGCGATCTTCTGGAAGGCGGATGCCGCCGGCATCCCCGGCATCCAGGTGCCCGACCTGTACGGCGGCTCCGTGACCTTCCCGATCGGCACGCTCATCAGCGCCGTCGTGAGCTTCCTCGCGGTCGCGGTGGTCGTCTACTTCGTGTTCGTCATGCCGATGAACACCTGGAAGGCCCGCCAGGCGGCGAAGGCCGGCGTCCAGGAGCCCGAGGAGGAGAAGCTCCCCACCGAGCAGGAGCTGCTCATCCAGATCCGCGACCTGCTCGAGAAGCAGCAGCAGACCCCGCGCATCTGACGCGCACCCGCAGCGCCCGGCCGGTCCCCGACCGCCGGGCGCTGTCGCGTTCCCGGGCGCCGGACGTTCCGGAGCGCCGAATCGCCCCGGTCAGTAGTGCGGGGGCTTCTCGCGCCGCATCCGGTCGTCGTTCGGGCCGCGCTCGCCCGACGGGGCGGATGCGGGCTCGTCGGCGTCGACCGGAAGCTCCGGCGCCGTGTCGGTGCCGGGGACGGGGGTCAGTCGGGCGCGGCGCGAACCCGGGACCTTCTCGACGTGCTGGCGCTCAGACATCGAGCGGCTGCGTGGTCACCTCGACGGTCGAACCGCCGGCGGCACCGAGCATCCCGGCCACGCGTGCGGCCACGGCCGCCGGGTCGCTGTACAGATCGAACGAGTGCACCCGGAGGTAGTGCCACCCGAGGCGTCGGAGGATCTGGGGCCGCAGCCGCAGCGACTCCCGGAGCGACTCGTGGCGCGTCTCTGGGTCGCTCTCCACCACGATCGCCTTGCCCTCGTGGCGAGCCACCAGCGGCAGCAGGCCGCGGTAGTCGAGTTCCACCTCGACCCCGAGCCGGCGCAGCTCGCGGGCGAGGGCGCGCGTCAGCGGGTCGGAGAGGTCTTCCAGGTGCGAGTCGCGGGCGCGGGCGGCCACGCCGCCGAGGATGCCCATGAGCGTCGCCGCGCCGTGCTCGAGCCGGCCGTCCTCGAACGCCGTGGGCCGGATCGACGACACGATCACCATCGAGCGACGCGCGCGGGTCATCCCGACGGTCAGCAGCCGCTCGCCGTCGGGAGTGGACAGGTCGCCGAAGTCCGAGAGCACCCGGCCGTGCTTGGTGAGCCCGAAGCCGAGCGAGAAGATCACCCGGTCGCGGCTCTCCGCCACCGACTCCTCGAGGGTGAGCACGGCGAACGGCTCGGCGGTGTCGCGCGAGATGAACCCGGCGACGTCGGAGCGTCCGGCGAAGGCGGCGCCCACGGCGGCGCGCACACGCTCCGCGTGGCGGCGGCTCGCGGTGACGACCATGAGCGACTCGGTTCCGCGGTTGACCGCGTGCTCGATGACGAGCGTCACGACGCGCTGCAGTTCCGCATCCGGGCTCTCCACCGCACCGCTGACCGGGTCGGGATTGCCCGTGCCGCCCTCGACGTAGTCCACACTGAGGCTGCCGCGTCCGAGGTACGAACCGGCCCACGGCAGCGAGGCGATCTCGCCGCCGTAGAACGCGTCGTTCACGAGCTCGGCGAGGTCCTCGCCGCCCGCACGGTAGCTCCGGGTCAGCGTGGCGACGTCGATGAGGTCGCGTGCGCGTTCGAAGACGCTCGTCTCGTCGAACGGCTCGTCGAACTCGTCCTGTTCGGGTGCGGCTCCTGCGGCGACGGCGAACGGCGTCGGCTTCTGCGTGACCGGATCGCCGAACAGCACGATCTGCCGGGCCCGGCGGAGCGCGGGCGCGGCCTCGGCGACGCACAGCGACCCGGCGTCGGCGATGATGACGACGTCGAACTCGGGCCAGTCGGGGATGTCGGGCACCTCGTACGGCGACGCGATCCACACCGGTGCCAGCACGCCCATGAGCGTGGGCGCGGCGCGCAGCAGCTGCTCGGGGTCGTCGACCCCGGCACGCATGGCCTGCTTCAGCGCGTCGGACTCGTCGGCGTGGTCGACGATGCCGATGCGCCAGCGGGTGGCGAGCTCGTGGGCGAGCAGGGGCCCGGATGCGGCGGCGTGCGCCTCGTCGACGAGGCGGAAGTCGCGTTCGAGCCGGTCGAGGACGGCCGTGTTCGCGCCGAGGAGCGCGCGGTCCGTGCGCAGCAGGTGCTCGAGCGCCGACTGCCACCAGGCGAACTCGAGCTCGGCCCCCACCTGCGACTCCGGCACGTGCCGGACGGAGAGGTCCGTCAGCAACGACTCGAGTCCGAGGCCGGCCAGTTCGCCGCGCAGCTCGGTGCGCTCGACGAGGTTCTCGAAGTAGGAGGACTCCGCGGCGAGCGCGGCCAGCGTCCGCACGAGCGCCTGGATCGGCATCGCCGAGAGCCGCCCTGCCTCGCTGCGGTGGAGGATCGTGTCGAGTTCGGCGAGTTGCGCGTGCACCCGCTGCCAGGCGACCAGCACGTCAGCCAGCCCGACCGGCACCTCGGGGATGATCCCGACCTCGACGAGCCGCTGCCAGTCGGCGCGCTGCTGGTGGATGCGCACGAGCGACTCGTACATGTCGGGTACGTGCACGCCGGGGCGCACGTACTCCCGCGAGAGCCGCTTCAGGCGACGCCGGTTGGCGCTCGACATGGTGCCGGCGTCCTTCTTCGGCGCATGCGCCTGGATGAGTTCGACCAGCGGGCGCTCGAAGACGCTCGGGCTGAACCGGTCCAACGTCTCCCGGATGCCCTGCAGCAGGCGCAGGTACTCCCCCAGCTCGTCGATCGTGCGGAACGGCCGCATGCGGGTCTGCGCGATGAGCTCGTACCCCCGCTCGAGCAGGCCCGGGACGTCCTGCGCGTTGAGGCGTCCGGCCAGTGCGTGCGCCGAGCGGGCCGCATCCGTCGAGTCGAACGCCACGCCGTACCAGGGCGAGTCGTCGGGGCCGAAGCGGAACTCGCCCAGGCGCGCCGCGTCGGCGAGCCTGCGCGCCGCAGCGGGACGGCGGTCGCGCAGCACCTCGAGCGTCGCGATGTCGAAGCGGGCCGTGGTGGAGGGCGCTGGCGACGCCGCGGCGAGTTCGGTGAGCTTGCGGACCACGTCGAGTGCGGAGGCGCCGAGCGTCGGATGCTGCACGGTCAACGCGCCACGGTAATCCCGGAGGACGGTGCGCAGCCGCACGAGCGCGTCGTCGATGTCGGCGACCTTGGGCGCCGTCGCCTTCTCGTTGCGTCCGATCGCGCGGATGAGATCGCGGCGCAGGTGGCGGGGCGTCACGGCGAGGGCCTCGAGGCCGATGCCGGCGAGACGGTGCCGGATGCCGTCGAGCGTGGAACGGCGGGCGCTGACGACGAGCACGCGCTTGCCTGCCGCGACGAGCGCGCCCATCGCGTTGATGACGGTCTGCGTGCCGCCCGTGCCGGGCAGCGTGTGCACGGCGAGGGAGTGCCCGGCCGCGATGCGGGCCAGCACGGCCTCCTGCTCCGCGTCGGCGTCGAGCAGCAGCGTGTCGGCCGCCGGGGTGCGGTCGTCGGGGCTCGTGACGGTCGGGAGCGCGGGGCGGGTCGAGACCCGCTCGCGGTCGGCCGGGTGGCCGGCGAGGGCGTTCAGGAACGGCCGGTCGAGATCGGCGGTGTCACGGGTCATCCCCGAACCGACGTCGACGAAGTTCGACACGACGAGGCGAGGCACCACCGTGAAGGTGGGGATGTGCGTGGTGAGCGCCCGGAGGTGGTCGATCACGGGCTGCGGCTTGAAGACGTTGCCGTCGTAGGCCAGGCCCGCGAGTGCGGCGCTGTCGAGGTCGATGCCGAAGTGAGTGGACAGCGCACGCAGCAGCTCGGGGTTCACCCGGAACCCGCCGTGGAGCTTCAGCTCGAAGTCGGTGTGGTGCCGGCGGATGCCGAGCGGTCGCAGCAGCACCGGTGCGGTGAACGGGACGCCACCGATCTTCCACGACGCCATGCCGACGGCCAGGTGCACGGATTCCAGGCCGCGGGCGGTGCGGAGCTCGACGTTCTTCGCGGTGATCCGCTCGGCCGCGATGCGCGCCGTGCGCAGTGCGACCTCGTCGCGGTACAGGTTCGACAGCAGGGTGGAGCGCCCGGTGAGGAACTGCGGGAGGCTGCCCGGGTGCGCCTTGTTGATGTCGATCCCACGCTCCGGCGTGTCGTCGTAGGAGAGGAGCGTCGAGCGCCCGCCGAGGAGCGCCGCCTGCGCGCGGATGCGGGCGCGCTCGGCGTCGGCGATGTGTCCGACGTCGACGCCCGGCTCGGCGACGTTCAGATCGCCGGGACGCACAGCCGTCTCCGACTCGTCTGCACCGGCCACCGCCGTTCCGTCTCCACGCCACACACCAGTCACTGTAGGTGCGGAAGCTGTGCATTCCGGGCAGCGCGGGCCGAGTTTCGCATGATCGGCGGACACGCGCGTGATCGGCCGTTCCTCCCCAGGCCCCGGCGAAGGCGGCTTCGTACACAGTGCGAGGCCGCCGAGGACCGTCCTGGACCCCGCCCGCCAGGATGGGGGGCATGATCCGCTCCCGCTTCACCGTCCACCCCACGCCCGTCGGCGACGCGCTCCTGCTCCGCTCCGACGAGGGCCTCATCGGCCTCGAGCTGCTGCACGATCCGCTGGGTGCGGCGCTGGAGCGTTGGGCACGGCGGCTCGGCGCCGCATCCGAACCCGACGACGCGGGGTTCGAGCAGGTGACGACCGAGCTCGACGAGTACTTCGAGGGCGCGCGCAGGGCGTTCGAGGTGCCGCTCGATTGGCGGCTGACCCGGGGCTTCCCGCGCGAGGCGCTGCAGGCGACAGTGGGGATCCCCTACGGCGAGACCGCCGGATACGGCGAGGTCGCGCTGCTGGCCGGTCACCCCCGCGCCGCTCGCGCGGTGGGCACCGCCTGCGCGACGACGCCGTTCTCGATCGTGGTCCCGGTGCATCGCGTGGTGCGGGCGGACGGGTCGATCGGCGAGTACGGCGGGCATCCCGAGGTCAAGCGGTTCCTGCTCGACCTCGAGGCACAGGCCGTCGCCGGCGTGTAGGCCGCCGGCGACGATCGGGCCGCCCCGCAGGAGTGCCGGGGCGGCCCGATGTTCGATCAGTGCTCCGTCGCCTTCTCGGCGCCGAACCCGGTGAGCGAGCGGACCTCCATCTCCGCGGCCTTGCGCGGATCCTCCTTGCGGCTGCTCGTGACCGTGCCCAGCCAGCCGAGGAAGAACCCGAGCGGGATCGAGATGATCCCGGGGTTGTTCAGCGGCCAGATCGCGACGCCCACGTTCTTGAAGACGCTCGTCTCGGTGCCCCAGAACACGGGCGAGAGCACGATGAGGATGATCGCCGCGGCGAGTCCCCCGTACATGCTCCACACCGCGCCGCGGGTGCTGAACTTCCGCCAGAACAGCGAGTACAGGATCGTCGGCAGGTTCGCCGAGGCGGCGACCGCGAAGGCGAGCGCCACGAGGAACGCGACGTTCTGCCCCTGCACCCCGATCCCGCCGATGATCGCGAGGATGCCGATCACGATGACCGTCCGGCGGGCGACCTTCACCTCGCCGTCCGGCGGCACGTCACCCTTCTTCACGACGTTCGCGTAGATGTCGTGGGCGAAGGACGCCGCAGCCGTGATGGTGAGGCCGGCGACCACCGCGAGGATGGTCGCGAACGCCACCGCCGAGATGAACCCGAGCAGCACCGGGCCGCCCAGGTACAGCGCGAGCAGCGGTGCCGCGGAGTTCACACCTCCTGGTGCGGCGGCGATCGTCTCGGGACCGACCAGGGCACCCGCGCCGTAGCCGAGCACGAGGGTGAGCAGGTAGAAGATGCCGATGAGCCAGATGGCCCACACCACCGAGCGACGCGCCTCCTTGGCCGTGGGGACGGTGTAGAAGCGCATCAGCACGTGCGGCAGACCCGCGGTGCCCAGCACGAGTGCGAGTGCGAGGGAGATGAAGTCCCACGGGTTCGCGCCGTACTGCAGCCCCGGTCCGAGCACCGCTTCGCCCTGCGGCGAGGCCGCGACCGCGCCCTCGAGCAGCGTGTTCAGGTTGAACCCGTTGATCGCGAGCACCCAGATCGTCATGACGACGGCGCCGCCGATGAGCAGGAACGCCTTCACGATCTGCACCCACGTCGTGCCCTTCATGCCGCCGACGAGCACGTAGACGATCATGAGGACGCCGACGACGGCGACGACGATGGACTGCCCGATCTGGTCGCCGATGCCGAGCAGCAGCGAGACGAGTCCGCCGGCACCCGCCATCTGCGCGAGCAAGTAGAAGAAGCAGACCGCGAGCGTCGTGATGGCCGCCGCCATCCGCACCGGACGCTGCTGCAGCCGGAACGACAGCACGTCGGCCATCGTGAACCGGCCGGTGTTGCGCATGAGCTCGGCCACGAGCAGCAGCGCGACGAGCCAGGCGACGAGGAATCCGATGGAGTAGAGGAACCCGTCGTACCCGTTGATCGCGATCGCGCCGCAGATCCCGAGGAACGACGCCGCCGACAGGTAGTCGCCGGCGATGGCGAACCCGTTCTGCGGACCGGTGAACGACCGCCCGGCCGCGTAGTAGTCGGCGGCCGTCTTGTTGTTGCGGCTGGCGCGGATGACGATGAACAGCGTCACCGCGACGAACGCCCCGAAGATCGAGATGTTCAGGACGGGGTTGTTCTCGACCGTCTGGACGGCGGCATGGATGGCACCGAAGACCTCGTTCATGCGGCACCTCGTTCGCGTCGCTCGAGCTCTTCCCGGATCGCCTCGGCCTGCGGATCGAGCCGCCGGTTCGCGAACGAGACGTACGCCATCGTGATGGCGAACGTCGTCACGAACTGGCCGAGCCCGAACAGCAGCCCGACCGTGATGTCACCCCAGACGCGCTGGGACATGAAGTCCGCCGCGAACGACGAGAGCAGCACGTAGACGAAGTACCAGATCAGGAACGCGGCGGCGAGCGGGAAGACGAACCCGCGCCGCGACCGCTTCAGTCTCCGGAACGCTGCGGTGTCCTCCACCGCGATGTAATCGATCCCGCTGGATGCAGGATCCCGTTGCACATTGGTCATGTGGCCTCCTCGCCTCATGCCTGGCGCGTCCTCGCGCCGTCGGGGGGATAACGCGTGCCGCTGGATGCGGCGGTGTTATCCTCGACGCTACGAAGGCGGCGAGGACGCCGTCACCCCCGGAAGTAGGTAGGCGGATCGTGGTGCACTCCACATCTCCGAGCGACCTGACATTGCTCTCGCGAGCGGTGCAAGACCTTGCGCGCCGTTCGCGGTTCCCGGTCGCCTTCGGCGGGATCGCGGATGAGGGTGCGATCCACGTCTCCGCGATCGTCGGCGCCCGCAGCCGCAGCATCGAGGGACTCGTCGTGCGCCCCCAGCGCGGCCTCGGCGGTCGCGCGTTCGTCGAGAACCGCCCGCAGCTCGCGCTGGACTACCGCACCGCCCGCGGCATCACGCACGACTACGACCGCGCGATCCTCGGCGAGGGCATCGTGACGCTGTTCGCCGTCCCGGTCGTCACCGCCGGCCGCACCCGCGGCATGCTCTACTGCGGCTCCTGGTCGCAGTCTGCGGTCGATGCGGAGGTGGCCAAGCCCGCGCTGAAGATTGCGGAGGACCTGGCCACCGAGTTCCGCATCCGCGACGAGGTCGAGCGCCGTCTCGCGGTCGCCCGCCCGCAGGTCGCAGCGCCCATGCTCGACCCGTCCGCCAGGGAGGAGCTGCGCGAGAGCTTCGCGCAGCTGCGAGCGATCGCCGCATCCATCACCGACCCGGCCCTGCGCTCCCGGATCGGCGCCGTCGAGCAGCGGCTCGCCGCCATCGGCTCCCCTGCGGACGACGGCGATCGGCTGGACGTGCGGCTCTCTCCCCGGGAGCTCGACGTGCTCTCGTGCGCTGCGCTGGGGGCGACGAACGCGGAGATCTCCGAGAGCCTCGCGCTCCGGGAGACCACGGTGAAGTCGTACCTCGCGACTGCGATGTCGAAGCTCGGCGCCTCGACGCGTCACGCCGCGGTCGCGAACGCGCGTCGCGCCGGCCTCCTGCCCTGACGCACGGGGCCCCCGTCACAGCCCGAGCTGAGCCCGGAGGGCGTGCCCGTCGACGAGGCCCGTCGCCTCGACGATCCGACCACCGGCGACGCGGTACAGGGCGAATTCGGCGACGTTCACGTGGCGGCGGGTGGGCGCGACGCCGAGGTAGGGGCCGGCGTGGGTGCCGCTCCCCCGCAGGTGCACCGCGATGCGGTCGTCCTCGGCGACGAGGTGGATGCGGCGCCACTTCCAGTCCGGGAAGCCGGTGAAGAGCATGGCGAGGTCGTCGAGCCAGGCGTCCGCGCCCGCGGGCAGGTGGGCGCGGCGCACGTCGGGAGCGATGAACGACGCGAGGTCTGCGAGGTCGTGCCGGTTGGCTGCGTCGAGGAAGTCCGCGTACCACTCGTGCAGTTCCCACGGCTCCATGCACCGATTATCCGTCGCCGATGGTGGGGGTTGTCGCGTGCGGGCGCCGGGTCGACACTGAGGCCATGACCGGTCGGTTCGTGTACTGGATGAACGTCTCGGTCGACCTGCGCATCGAGCAGACCGCCGGCGAGGACGGCGGCGGCTCGTGGATGCGGATCGGCGAGTCGCTCCACCGCGAGTTCAACGCGCGCGCGGCGGCGCTGACCCTCATGGTCCAGGGCCGGACGGTGTACGAGATCATGGAGTCGTTCTGGCCGGCGGCCCGGGAGAACCCGTCGTATCCGGCGTACATCCGCGAGTACGGGGAGATCTGGACGACCAAGCCGAAGGTGCTCGTCTCCCGCAGCCGCACCGAAGCAGGCCACAACACGCGGGTGGTGACCGCGGACGATGCGGTGCCGGAACTCCGCCGCATCCGGGACGAGACCGACGGTGACATCGGCGTCGGCGGGGCGACGGTCGCGACCGCGCTGCTGCATGCCGGCCTGCTCGACGAGCTGTTGCTGTTCACGCATCCGGCGATCCTCGGCGAGGGACGCCCGCTGTTCGACGGCGACCACCATCCGCTCGACCTGGAGCTCCTGGAGTCCGCGGTCTACGAGGGCGGGGTCGTGCTGGGTCGCTACGCGGTGCGCGGGTGAGCGTCATCGAGCGTCGACGCGGCTTGGGGATGGCGGCGTCGCTACACCCTGGGCGTCGTGCGCAGTCCTCTCGGTCGTCGTGGCGCCCCGGTTAAGGCTCACACGAGCGGCGGAGCGGATGCCTCGAACCGCCCTGCGGACTCCGTCACCGGTGCCGCCAGCATCCCGACGACGGCATCGATGAGGAACGAGCCGACGCCGCTCCAGCTGCCGCTCGCGGTGCCGGCGTTGCGTTGCACCTCGTACTCCGCGAAGACCCCCAACACCATGTGGCCCAGGATCCAGGATCGACCCCGGATGACGCTGCGTGAGATGCCCTCGAGTTCCGGGGACGCGAAATCCTCCGCTCCGAGCGAGCCTGCGACGCTGTCTGTCAGCACCGACACCACCGATGGCGTGGAGCGGACCTGATTGAGGAACTGCGCGCGCCAGCTCGGCCGCGGGAGCGAGTCCATCAACTCGACCAGCGGCAGCAACCTGCAGCGCACGACGTCGTGCAGCGTCGGGGTGCCATCCAGCTCGTCCAGGAGCTGTCGGCGTCGTGCGGTGAGCGGCTCAGCGTAGCGGGTGACGAGCGCCTGCAGCAGCTCGGGGCGCCCGCCGAAGTGGTACGCGACCGCCGAATGGTTCGCGGAGCCGGCCTGCTCGGCGATCCCACGATTGGACACGGCATCGATGCCGTGGCGCGCGAAGAGTTCCTCGGCAGCATCCATGAGCGCTTCGCGCACCCGATCGCTCTGCTTGCCCATGCCGTCTCCGTTTGTTGTGGATTCACTGTGACATGACCGTCGTGATTTCGCTCATCTAAGTCACGTGACTTAAATTGTAGCCAACCCCGATCGACGGTGATCGGCCGCCCAGCCATCGATCAGGAGCGCACCCGTGAGCACGACCCCACCTCCGACCCGTCGGGCGACGCGCAACGACCGCCCCGAGGCCGACGCGGCATCCACGCCGTCGCCCGACCTCGACGACGTCGCCGCGAAGGCCGCGAAGCGCGCCAAGGCGGAGAAGATCGGCCGGACGGTCGCCGTGTTCGTGATGCCGCTCATCATCGTCGGCATGATGATCACCGGCTACCTCGCGACCATGCACTCCCCGACCGCGAACCACATGCCGGTCGCGGTCGCCGGCCCGGATGCGGCGACCACCGCGGACGCACTCGCCGACGCGGAGCCCGACGCGCTGGAGGTGACGACGGCGGACAGCGCGTACGACGCGAAGCAGCAGGTCGTGGACCGCGACGTGGTGGCGGCCGTCGTGCTCGAGGGCGACACCGCCGTGCTGTACACGGCATCGGCGGCCGGCCTCACGCAGGCGACGCTGGTGAGCGGCCTGGTGACCCCCGCGCTCCTCGACGACGGGTACTCGGTCAGCGCCGAGGACCTGGTGCCCCTGCCGGACTACGACCCTTCCGGTCTCGCGGCGGTGTTCCTCGCGACCGCGCTGGTCATGGCCGGATATCTGCCGTTCAGCGTGCTGCGCTCGAACTCGCCCGAGCTGCTGAAGTTCCGCCGCATCGTGCCGCTCATCGCGGGGTGGGCGGCGCTGATCGCCGCCCTCGTCTGGGTCGTGACCGGTCCGATCATGGGCGTCGTCTCGAGTGAGCACTACCTTGCCGTCGCCGCGGTCGCGTGGCTCGGCGTGTTCGCGATCTCGTGTGTCCAGCTGTTCATCACCAGGCTCATCGGCCCGCTCGGCGTGATCGTCGGGATGGGGCTGCTGATGGTGCTCGGCATGCCCGCGTCCAACATGAGCATGTCGGTGTACACGATGCCGTCGTTCTACCGGTTCCTGCACGAGATCCTGCCGATGCCCGCGATCGGCGAGGCGATGCGGTCGGTGCTCTACTTCGACGGCATCGGCGTGACGCGGCACCTGTTGGTGCTCGCGATCGGCGCGGTCGCCGGGCTCCTCGCGACCGCGCTCTACGACAAGCTCCGCGGGCACAAGTACCCCGAGGGCGTCGCCATGGATGTCAACATCCCGTCCCTTCACGGCGGTCCGCGGCCGAAGAACGACATGTGGCGGTACGTCTCACTGGTGTTCTTCCCGCTCGCGATGGTGACCATGATGCTGAGCTGCCTGCTCGGCGCCATGCACCAGCCGACGCCGCGTGACATGCCGGTCGCGGTCGTCGGGGCGACGGCGGAGCAGGCGGAGCAGACCGCCGCAGCGCTCGAGGAGAACCTCGACGACATGTTCGTGTTCTCCACATACGGAGCCGAAGACATCGACGAGGTCGAGGCACTCGTCGAGGACCGCGCGCTCGTCGCCGCGCTCGTGCTGCCTTCGCAGCAGAATCCCGCGTTCACACTGGTCGGCAACCAGGCCGGCAGCCCGAGCGCCTACCAGGTCGCGACGCGGGTGTTCACCCAGGTCGCCACGGCGCAGCAGATCCCGTTCGAGGTCGACGACCTCCACCCCCTCCCGGACAGCGACAGCCAGGGCATCGTCACGATGTACGTCGCCATGGGGTGGGTGCTCGCCGGGTTCATGGTCGTGATCGTCGGCGCGAACGCGGCACCCGCCACGCGCCCGCTCAAGACGATGCTGCCGCTCACCGCCGTCTATGCCGCGTTCATGTCCACCGTCATCTGGCTGATCGCCGACCCGATCACCGGCTCCGTCGACGGGCATTTCGGCGCGCTCTGGGGCGCCGGTGCGGTGACCATCTTCTGCGTCGCCATGTTCGCGATGGTGTTCGAGCGGTTGCTCGGGATGCTGGCGGTCATCCCCGCGGTCGGCATCCTCATGTTCCTCGGCGTCCCGTCGGCGAACGGCCCGTTCTCGATCTACATGGCCCCGGACTGGTTCCGCACCCTGCACGATTTCCTGCCGATGCCCGCAGCGGTCGAGACGGTCCGCTCGATCCTGTACTTCGACGGTGACACCGTGTGGGACCACCTGCAGGTGCTGGGCCTGTGGGGGCTCGTGTCGCTCGCGCTGGTGATCCTCATCGACGCGATCAAGCCCGTACGCACCGAGCACGACTTCGGCGACCTGCACACGACACCGGATGCCGACGTCAGCGCTGCTGCGGAGGTGGCTGCGGACCCCGAGGATGCTTCGGCCTCGGCGGACGGAGCGGCTCGCGACGAGCGCGAACTGGTCGGCGCCGGCCGCTGACGCACGCGGTCGATGGTGCGGGCGCGGGACGACCGAATCGCCCGCCCGTCGTCAGTCGGTCTCGCAGGCCCAGCCGTCCTTGTCGCGATCGAGACCGTAGACATCACGTCCGACCACCTGGGCGACACCGGAGAAATAGGACGGACCGTCGCCGCTCCCGCCGGCGCAGTCCACGTCCGAGTCGATCGGGACGCACGCTCCGGCATAGTTCGGGTCACACCCCGACGCGGGCTGCGCGGGCGCAGGCGCGGGTGCCGGCGCCACGTACGTGCCGTTCGCCACGACTTGCGTGACCGGTTCCCGGGTCACTACCTCGGATGTGAGTTCACGGCCGACTTCCTGGCCGTCGACGAGATGCACGGTGTAGGTCAACGTCTTCTCGCCGTTCTGGCCGTACGTCCGCACCTGCGTCTGGCCGGACGGCAGACCACCGTCGTCGACCCAGCTTTCGGTGAACGCGATCTCCTCGACCACCGTCTCTTCCCGCGTACTCTCCACCGGGGTCGGCGTCGGCGTGGCCGTCCGCTTCGGGGACGGTGAGGCTGACGGCTCCGCTGTGCTCGCACTCGGCTCGCCGGTCGGCGTCCCGACCGGATTCGCCGCCAACTGCCCGGTTGTGCCGCCACCGAGCGACCCCACGCTGATCGGCCCTGTGAGCAGAAGCAGGACGGCCGCAGCGGCGGTGAAGATGCCGGCGGCCTTCCGCGATCGGAAGCGGAGCCACGTTCGTCGACCGGTCGTGAGCGCAATGGTCCCGGTGATGAGCACGACGATCGCCGCGACCGCGATGATCGGCGACAGGAGCAGGATCGGCACCAGTGCGATCACACCGACCACGATCCAGGCCCAGATCGGGATCCGCCTCGCAGGTCCGGGTGACGCGGTCGGACCGCTGAGTGGGACCAGCGGCACGGTCCGGATCTCGCCGTCGACGGCGACATCGTCGCCCCACGCGTTCCCGTCCCACCAGCGGTACCGCGTCGGTGCGATCGGATCCGGATACCAGCCAGGCTGCTGCGCAGACATCGATTCCCCCCAGAATCCCCCAGTGGCCCGACCATACGGCACGCACCCGGCGGGATCCACCCCTCCAGCCGCAGACGCGCCCGGCGGCGACGGCTATCCTTGGGGGACGCCCTCGTAGCTCAGCAGGATAGAGCGGCCCTCTCCTAAAGGGCAGGTCGCAGGTTCGAATCCTGTCGGGGGCACCGAACCCCTGGGATCAGGAGCGCGCCGCATCCGGCGCCCGTCGCAGTCCCGCCACCGCGATCACCGCGGCCAGCACACACCCTGCGGCGACGAAGGCGACCACCCCGCCCCAGCCGAGCCCCGCGAACGCGAAGCCGAGCGCCCACCCGAGCGCGCTCGAGCCGGCGTAGTAGGCGAGGTAGTAGACCGACGACGCCTGCGCGGACGTGCCGGCCGGGGCGGATGCGGGCGTCCACCCCGACGCGACGGCGTGCGCGCCGAAGAACCCCGCGGTGAACACCACGAGTCCGACGAGGATGACCGCCAGCACCGGGACGAGGGTGAGCAGGAGCCCGGCCACCATGACGACCGTCGACCCGAGGAGCACCGGCAGCCGGCCGTGGCGGACGGCCAGCGCGCCCGCCCGGGGCGAGGCGACCGTGCCACCGAGGTAGGCGAGGAAGAGGAGGCTCACGAGCCACAGCGGCAGGTACAGCGGCGGCCCGGCGAGTGCGAACCCGAGGTAGTTGTAGACCGCGACGAACCCGCCCATGAGCAGGAATGCCTGCGCGGAGAGCGCGAGCTGCGCGGGCGTCCGCACGACGGCGAGGAGGCGGCGGGTGAGCGCCGCGGGACGCACCGACTGCGGCGTGAACCGCCGGGCGGACGGCGACAGCCACAGGAACAGGGCCGCGCAGACCGCGCAGACCACGGCGGCCGCGAAGACCCCGATCTCCCAGTTCCCCCACTCCGCGAACGGCCCGGCGATGAGCCGGCCGGCGAGACCGCCGACCGTCGTGCCGGCGATGTAGCTCCCGGCCGCCCGCGCCGCGTGCCCCGCGTGCACCTCCTCGTTGAGGTAGGCGAGCGCGATCGCGGGCACCGCGCCGAGCGCGACACCCTCCGCGAAGCGCGCCGCGAAGAACAGCTCGATCGTCGGCGTGAACGGGGCGACGAGCCCGAGGACGGTGGCGACCGCGACGCCCGCGCCCATCGTCGCGCGACGGCCGAACCGGTCCGCGGCGATCGACCACGGGATCACCGCCAGCGCCAGCCCCAGGGTGGCGGCCGAGACGGCGAGCGCGGCGGTCGCCGGCGGGATGCCGAAGTCGGCGGCGAGAAACGGCAGCACGGCCTGCGGCGAGTACAGCTGCGCGAACGTCGCGACGCCGGCGAAGAAGAGGCCCGCGATGAGCCGACGGTACGCCCGGTCGCCCGGCCGGTGCCCCTCGAACGTCACCCGGCTACGCTAGCGGCTTCCACCCGGCGCACCGCCGCGACCCCTCCCTCGGCGAGCGCCGCCCGCTCCGCCGGACGCTCGAGGTAGTACCGCACGATCGCGGCGACCTGGTTCGGGTCCGATCCGAGCGCGAGCGTCGGTGCGAGCACGGGGCGGCCCTTCCCGCCTCGCGGCACGAGGGAGAGCTTGGCGGCGCGCCCGGCGACGACACTCACCTGGGCGAGCTCGTCCCAGCCGAGGTCGAGGTGACCCCGGATGCCGCGCAGCCGCTCCGGAGTCAGCTCCAGACCGGCCGGGATGCGGCGGCGCCACAGCTGCACCGTGAGGATCGCCAGGCCGAGCACCCCGAGCAGGTAGGGCGCACGGGTCAGGAGGACACCCCCGGCCATGGTGGGGAGCCCCTGCGTGTCGACCACCAGCTGCGCGACGGCGGGAAGCAGCAGCGCCACGGCGATCGCCGATATCGGCCACACCGCCGCGGCGGGCGGCACGAACCGGAGGCTGCGGGCGTCCGTGTCCACCCGCACCACCCGGGGTTCGATGACGCCGAACATGACCAGTAGCGCCACCCCGGCGCTGACGACCGTGACGGCGAGCGCCGCCATCACGAACCGGAATCCGAGCCTGTCGTCGAAGACCGCGAGGGCCGCGGGCAGCAGCGCGACCCCGATCACGACCCACCCCAGCATCCGTGGGTTCCTGCCGTTCGGAAAGACCGGCACCTGCTCCGCCGACGGGATGCGGGGGTGCAGCCGTTGCAGACTCATGCGCGGCCCGCTCAGCTGAAGATGCGGCGCCACACGTTCGTGTCGGCGAGGTCGAGCAGCTCGTCGCCGCGCCCCGAGAGCACGGTGCGCAGCGCCCACAGGCTGAACCCCTTCGCCTGCGCGGCGGTGATCGTCGGCGGGATCGCCATCTCGTCACGCGCGACGACGACGTCGACGAGCACCGGACCAGGATCGGCGAACGCCCGCTGCAGCGCCGGTTCGAGGTCGGCGCTGTTCTCCACCCGGATGCCGGTGAGGCCCATCGCCGTCGCGACGGCCGCGAAGTCGGGGTTGACGAGGTCGGTGCCGAAGTTCACGATGCCGGCGGCCTTCATCTCGACCTCGATGAACCCGAGCGCGGAGTTGTTGAACACGACGATCTTCACCGGCAGGTCGTTCTGTCGGATCGAGATGAGTTCGCCGAGCAGCATCGCCAGCCCGCCGTCGCCGGCGAGCGCCACCACCTGCCGGTCGCGGTCGACCGCCTGCGCGCCCAGCGCCTGGGGCAGCGCGTTCGCCATCGACCCGTGGGTGAACGATCCGAGGAGCCGCCGCTGCCTCGTCATGGTCAGATAGCGGGCGGCCCAGATGACGGGCGTGCCGACGTCGGCGGTGAAGACCGCATCCTTCGCCGCGTGCTCGTCGATCAGGCGCGCGACGTACTGCGGGTGCACGGGGGTGCGGCCGTCGTCGTCCGCGAGGCCGTCGAGGTCGCGGCGGGTCTTCGCGTAGTGCTTCAGGGCGTCGCGCAGGTGCTTGTCGTCACGGTCGGTGCGCAGGAGCGGGAGCAGGGCGGATGCGGTCTCCCCCACGTCGCCGACGAGGCCCACGTCGATCGGCGTGCGGCGACCGAGCTGCTCGCCGCGCACGTCGACCTGCACGATCTTCGCCTTCTCCGGGTAGAACTGCCGGTACGGGAAGTCGGTGCCGAGCATGAGGAGGGTGTCGCACTTCTCCATGGCCCGGTAGCCCGACGCGAAGCCGAGGAGCCCCGTCATCCCGACGTCATAGGGGTTGTCGTACTCGATGTGCTCCTTGCCGCGGAACGCGTGCACGATCGGCGCCTGCAGCCGTTCGGCGAGTGCGAGCACCTCGGCGTGGGCACCGGCGACCCCCGCGCCCGCGAGGATCGTCACCTTCTTCGCCCCGTTCAGGAGGTCGGCCGCGGCCTCGAGCTCGTGCTCGGCCGGCACGATGCGCGGTCTGCTCGCCCGGATGGGTGCGGAGCTCCGGCGCGACGGCGCGTCCTGGAAGAAGATCTCACCCGGCACAACCACCACCGCGACGCCGCGCTGCTCGACCGCCGTGCGCATGGCCGTCTCGATGACCCACGGTGCCTGCGAGGCCTCGCCGATCATCTCGCAGTAGACGCTGCACTCGCGGAACAGCTCCACCGGATGCGTCTCCTGGAAGTACCCGCTGCCGATCTCCGACGACGGGATGTGCGACGCGATCGCCAGCACCGGCACGCGGGAGCGCTGCGCGTCGTAGAGGCCGTTGATGAAGTGCAGGTTGCCGGGGCCGCAGCTGCCGGCGACGACGGCGAGTTCGCCCGTGATCTCCGCCTCCGCGCCGGCCGCGAACGCCGCACCCTCCTCGTGCCGCATGTGCAGCCAGCGGATGCGGCCGTCCTGCCGCAGGGCGTCGGTGACGGCGTTGAGCGAGTCGCCCGGGAGCCCCCACATCCGGGTGATGCCCGCGTTGGCCAGGGTGTCGATGAGCAGGTCCGCGATCTTCTGAGCCATGAGGGCAGGCTAGGCGCGGGCGAGCCCCCGCGGGCGGGGGTTGCGCCGCATCCGCCCTCCCGCATCCGCCGTCCCGGCGCGCTACCGAGGCCCGCCGCATCCGCCGAGCCCACCCTCCTGCCGCCGCCCGGATCAGGTGATTCGGCGAGTGCAGGTGGTTTCGGGCCGCGAGTCTCCTGATTTCGCCGAATCACCTGTTTCGGCGCCCCGGCCGTGCCCGATGAGTTCAGCGGATGCGGTGGAGTCCCTGTGCCATGGCGTGCACCACCGTGTCGCGCACCTGCGGCCAGTCGAACAGGATCTGCTGGTAGTCGAAGCGCAGCACCGTGTACCCGAGGAGGGCGAGCCGCGCGTCCGCGTGGATGTCGCGCCGCCGATCCGCAGCCGACGAATGATGGGCGAAGCCGTCGACCTGGATGACGAGGCGGTCGCCGATGAGCCCGTCGACGCGGTGGCCGTCGACCCAGACCTGCTGACGCACGGCGATCCCCTCCGCCCGCATCCCGTGCACGAATACGGTCTCGCCGCCCGCGTCCGAGAGGAGGGACGCCGCTCGCGCGAGTTCACGGGCTTCGGCATTGCGCCACGCGATCCGTTGCAGGTGCGCGCGTTCCACGAGGCCTTTCCGGAGCGCCGATTCCCAGATGGGCAGTGCCTCCCGCCGCCCGAGGCACCGCGCGGTGTGGAACAGGACGTTCACGAGATGGTCGTCCACGCCGTTGCGCGCGACGGGCGCCGGCCCGGAACCCCAATGGAGCACGAGCCCGTCGGCGTCCAGGCGCCCGGCGTTGCCCGGCACCGCCACGTGCACGCCGTCGTGCGCCGGGGTCCACAGGCCGAACATCGCCGCGGCGCTCGCGCAGGTCACCCGGCCGCCGACCGTCACGGCGGCGGCCCGCCGCGGGTCGCACTCGGGCGCGACCAACCACGACCGTCGCACGCGGATGCACACCCCAGCACCGACCGCCGCGGCCATGACCCCCGCCGGCCATCCCTCGGCGCGGGCGTCGGAACTGTGCGCGACCCCCGAGCGCTGCGCGAGCCATTGTCCGAATTCGGCGACCGTCCGCATCCCCCGATGCTCGCCCGCTGCGCCGCCGCGCGTACCGCGCTCCGGCCGCCGGTGCATGACCCCGAGGACCCCGCACGCTGGGGAGGAACGGATGCCACCCGCATCCGCCGCACCGGATCAGGTGATTCGGCGGATGCAGGTGGTTCACGGCACAGAACAGCCTGCTGCCGCCGAAACACCTGATCTGGATGCGGGCCAGAGCGCGCGGGGGCCGCACGGCGTGCGGGGAGCCGCAGGTCCGCGCGGAAACGCACATTCCACAAGAAGTATTGCACAACAGTTCTTGTGCACCTAGGCTGAACGCATGAGCGAACACCCTCCCCGCAGTGACGCCGCCCACCTGCGCGTGCTGGTGCACCCCACGCGGGTGCGGCTCCTCGGACTGCTGCGCGAGCACGGGCCGCAGACGGCGTCCATGCTGGGCGCGCACGTCGACGAGGCCCCGGGCACCCTCAGCTACCACCTGTCCAAGCTCGCCGAGGCCGGGTACATCCACGAGGAGGAGCGCCCGGGCGACCGGCGGCAGCGGTGGTGGTCGGCCACCCATTCCGCGACCGTGTGGGACGATG
Organism: Microbacterium sp. GXF7504; assembly: GCF_054798235.1. NCBI lineage: Bacteria > Bacillati > Actinomycetota > Actinomycetes > Micrococcales > Microbacteriaceae > Microbacterium > Microbacterium sp. GXF7504. The sequence continues at coordinate 88,010 of NZ_JBSJZI010000001.1, forward strand.
CGGAGCTCGCCCGCGACCCCGACTCGCTCGCCGCCTCGCGCGACTTCTCCCGCGCCGTCATGCAGGAGTACGCCCGCCGCTTCGACGCCTACCTCGCCGGGACGCCAGAGCTCGGCGAGGACTGGGTGCGGGCTGGGATGTCCACCGACCGACTGCTGCACCTCACCGCCGAACAGCTGCAGGGACTCCGGGAGGACCTCCTCGCCGTGGCCGCGAAGTGGCAGGCGGTGAGCGACACGGCGACCCCGGATGCGGCACAGGTCACCGTCGTGCTGCAGGCCTACCGCTCGGCACCATGACCGTCACGACCCGCCGGGCCGCCGGATCGCTCACCGCCCTCGTCGTGAGCCACGCGCTGTCGCGCACCGGCAACGTCGTAACGGTCTTCGCCGTCCCCTTCACGGTGCTCGCGCAGGGCGGCGACGCCGTGCAGGTCGGGATCGCGGCGGCCGCGGCCACCGCACCGATCGTCATCGGCGGGCCCTTCGGCGGCGTGCTCGTCGACCGCATCGGCGCCCTGCGGTCCTCCGTCGCCGCCGACCTCATCAGCGGCGCGACGATCGCCCTCATCCCGATCACCGCGATGCTCGGGCTCTCGTCCTTCCCGCTCCTGGTCGCCCTCGTGTTCCTCAGCGGCCTGCTCGACGCCCCGGGCGAGACCGCGCGGCGGATCATGGTGCCGGGCCTCTCCCTCGAGGCGGGTATCCCGCTCGAACGCTCCGTCGGGTTCCTCGACGGCGCCACCAGGGCGTCCTCGCTGCTCGGCGCGCCGCTCGCCGCCCTGCTCGTCGCGACGATCGGTCCCTTCCCAGCGCTGTTCGCGACGGTCGGACTGTTCGCGGTCGCCGCGTTCCTCACCGCTGCGCTCGTCCGCCCGCCGGGCACAGGCCCTGCCCCCACGCCGGCCCGGTCGGGGTACATCGCCGACCTGCGCGAAGGACTCCGATTCGTCGTCACCGACCCGCTGCTGCGCAGTCTCGTCCTGCTCGTGCTCGTCACGAACGCACTCGACGCCGCACGCTCGGCGACCCTCATGCCGCTGTACGCGGCCGAGCGACTCGACGGCGCGGCATCCCTCGGCTTCATCGTCGCGGCCTTCGGCGGCGGCGCATTGGCGGGGACCGTCCTGTTCGGTCTCATCGCCCACCGGCTCCCCCGCCGCATCCCGTTCGTGATCTGCTTCAGCCTGGCCGGCGTCTCGTTGTGCGCGCCGGCACTCGGGTTCGACACGTTCTGGCTCGTGGTCGTCTCGCTGGTGGCGGGCTTCGCGGCCGGCGCGATCAACCCGATCATCGGTGCGGTCGAGCTCGAGCGCATCCCGGGTCCCATGCGTGCGCGCGTGCTCGGGCTCATCACGGCCGGGGCGTGGGCCGGGATGCCGCTGGGCGCCGCCCTCGGCGGGCTCGCGGCCGAGGCATGGGGGCTGACGACCACCTTCGTCGTGGCCGCCGTGATCTACCTCGCCGCCACGCTCACGCCGCTCCGCGGCGGACCGTGGCGCCTCATGGAGCGGCGACCGTCGGACTGACCGCGCTGCGACCGCGCCGGGCGGATGCTGCGACGACCGCGCCGTCAGCCGCGTCCGCGGGACGCGGCATCCACCACGCCCTGCGCGCTGCGGGCCAGGAACGCCACGATCTCCGAAGCATCCGCCTCGGTGCCGAGCGCGAGTTCGATGAGCACCTCTTCGGCGAACGCGATCCATGCGCGCAGCGACACCCGCAGCAACGGGGTGTCGGCGACCCCGAGTTCGAGGAAGACCGTGATGATGCGGTCAGCGTGCTCGTCGCGGGTGCCGTCGACGATCGTGCGCACGACCGGGTCGCCGCTGGCGACGCCGCGCACGAGCGAGTAGAACGTGCCGCGGTGCTCGCGCACGAAGGCGACGATCCGCTCGAGCGTGTCGGCGAGCCGCTCGCGCGGCGCGAGGTCGGGCCGCGGCGTGGATGCTGCGAGCATGCTCGCCCCGGCCGCCGTCACGACTGCGCGGTGCAGCCCCTGCCGAGACCCGAAGTAGTGGAAGACGAGTCCGCGGGAGACCCCGGCGCGGGCGGAGAGCTCCTCGATGGTGAGGTCGTCGAGGGGCCGTTCGGCGAGGAAGCCGACGCCGAGCGCGAGCAGTTGCGCCCGCCGCTCCTCGGGCGTCAGGCGCCGCCGCCGCTCGCTGTCCACCCGTCCGACCCTACGCGGCAGGGCTTCAGGAGGTGGCGATGAGACTCCTCTCATGCCCTATTGACCGACTGTCAACACTGCTTAGCCTCGAAGGGCGACGGCATCGTGGCCGTCCCTCACCCCCGGAGGATTGATGAAGATCCGTACCCTCACCCGTTCCCGCGCCGGCCGCGTCACGCTGGCCGCCGTGCCCGTCGGCGTGGTCGCCGCATGCCTCATGGGCGGCGTCGCGCAGGGCTCCGTCCCGGTGTCGTTCGCCGTCTCCGGCAGCCAGTTCCAGATCAGCGCGGCGAGCCTCGACGGCACCGGGTTCTCGCAGTACGGCGGGGTCACGCAGGACACGGCGGGCGGCGAGCACGCGGTCGCGATCGCCAACATCAAGGACGCGACCCTCGTCGACCTGTGCCAGTCGGTCGTCACCGAGACCCCGCTCGGCACCGTCGGCGTGCTCATCAAGGCCGGCGGCGGCGAGACCCCCGTCACCGCGACCGACCTGCAGCTGGGCATGACGGGCCTGCGCGGCGACTCGTCGTTCAGCAACATCCGCATCGGCGTGGACGCCTCGACCGTGAACACCGAGGCGAAGGGCGACGCCGGCGACTTCGCGCAGGACGCCGACACCGTGCGGATCACGAACCTGCAGCAGACCGCCTGGAGCACGCAGGCGGGGGTGTTCAACCTCGCCGGGATGTCGCTGGAGCTCACGGACGGACAGACATGCTTCTGACCGCTGCGACGAGGCGGACCGCCATGACGGCACGACACCGCGCATCCGCCACCGGGCGACGCGCGCGGTTCCGTGCCTGGCGACGCCGGCGCCCGTTCGTGGGGGGCCTGCTCATCATCCTGGCCGGGCTGGAGGTGTTCGCCTCGAGTCAGCTCGACGTCGGCGAGCTGCACATCCAGCTGGGCATCGAGGGCCTGCAGGCGACCATCATCCCGCTCGCGCTCGTGCTGCTCGGCGTGCTCATCATCGCGATGCCTGCGCACCGCATCTTCTACGGCGTCCTCGCCCTCGCCGTCGGGCTGTACTCACTCATCGGGGTGAACCTCGGCGGCTTCGTCGTCGGGATGCTGCTCGCCGCCGTCGGCGGCGTCATCGCGGTGTCGTGGATGCCGAAGGACGCCGCTCCCACCGCCGAGACGCCGGACGCGGACGGCGCACCGCCCGAGGAGCGGGCATGATCCGGTTCGCCCGTGCAGGGGCGGTCGTGGCGGCGGCGGTGCTTTCCGCATCCGCGCTGTCGGGTGCCGCGGCGGCACCGGCGTCGATGTCCGCGACGACCGCCGCGTGGTGGTGCGTGCCCATCCCGAAGATCTGGGAGTGCGACGAATGGGGGAAGCAGACGCCCGCGCCCACACCGAGTGCCACGGCGACCGACGCACCGTCGGCCGAGGACCCGGGCGACGACACCGCCAGTGATGCGGACGGCGACGAACCCGGCGCGGACACGCCGCCGGCGGAGGACGCACCGCCGGAGGAGGGCGAGCCGGCCGAAGCCGTCGCCGACGACACGGCACCGGTCTTCACCCAGCCGCCCGCGCAGATGGGCTCCGAGTCGCTGTCGTTCACGGGACTCAAGGGCATCAGCCTGGTGAAGGTGCCGCTCGCCGACGGATCCGAGGCGACGGCGCTGAAGATCTCGGCCGAGACCATCACGGTCGACGGCTTCGCCCTGACGGTCGGACACTTCGACGCCCCGGGACTGGTGACCACCGCCGACCGGATGACGCTGTCGGGCGACGTCTCGGTGTACCTCAACTCGCTCACCGCGACCACCGCGGGCGGACAGTCGCTCACCCTCGGCGCGGACACCCCACCCCCGAAGGACGGCATCGAGCCGACCCTCCTGCGCGTCACGTTCGGCCTCGTCGGCGCGACCGCCGACAGCATCACCTACTCGAACACCGACCAGCGCATGGTGGAGTGACACCCCATCCCCCTCCCCTCCCTCCGGGTCGAGTTGCCTCAGATGTACGCGGCACCCCGTGCGCGGCGTACATCTGAGGCAAGTCGACCGGTGGGGGCGCGGACGGGACGGCAGGTGGGAGTTCCCTGGCAACGGCACGGATGCGGTTGCATCACGCCGCGATTCTCGGAATCGTGGCCGACTCCGCACCATCGATGGAAGGAGAGCACCAATGCTCACACTGACGGAGAACGCGGCCACTGCGGTCAAGACCATCACGGCACAGATCCCTGTCGTCGGCGCCGGCCTTCGCATCCGCGACACCGGCCCCCAGACCGGTTTCGAGCTCGCCCTCGTGCAGGAGCCGGAACCCACCGACACGGTCGTGGAGACCGACGGCGCACGCGTGTTCGTCGACGAGGTCGCCACCACGGCCCTCAGCGACCGGGTGCTCGACGCGGAGATGGGTGCCGACGGCTCGGTGCGCTTCGCGCTCGGCGTCGTCGCCTGACGACCTGACGATGTGGCCCGGGGTGGATCCGCTCCGGGCCACACGCATGTCCGGGCCCGGGGCGCACGTGGGCCGACCCCATCGCGAGTAGGCACGGCCCGGTCGCGTGTGCGCCGGCCCGGTCAGCGGAAGTCGCGGGACCGGTGCTGCACCCCGACCCGCAGGTCTTCGAACCCGTCCGCGACGAGGTTCGCGACCCCCTCGGCGGTGCGCTCCAGCATCCCCCGCACGATGAGCGCGGGCGCGTCCCGCGCGACCCGGCGGTAGCGGTTCCACACCCCGACCGAGCAGATGACGTTCACGAGACCGTGCTCGTCCTCGAGGTTGAGGAATGTGATCCCGGATGCGGTCGCCGGCCGCTGCCGGTGGGTCACGAGGCCTGCCACCTCGATGCGGCGGCCCGATTCGCCGGCGTGCATCTCGCGCGAGGTCAGCACCCCGCGGGCGTCGAGCGCCGACCGGTAGTGCGTGAGCGGGTGGTCGTCGGTGCTGATGCCGGTCGCCCACAGGTCGGCGGCGAGCACGTCGTACGCGGACTGGTCGCCGAACAGCGGCGGCTGCACGAACGCGAGCGAGTCGGGCAGGTACTGCGCCCGGTCCTCCGCGGCGGCGCCGGCGAGCCAGATCGCCTCCCGCCTGCTGAGGCCGAAGCAGTCGAACGCCCCTGCCGTGGCCAGCGCCTCCAGCTGCGTCACGTTCAGGTCGGTGCGGCGCACCAGGTCGCGCATGTCGCGGTAGGGGCCGTTCGCCGTCCGCTCGGCGACGATCCGGGCGGCGACCTCGTCGCCGATGCCGGTGATCTGCCCGAGCCCCAGTCGCACCGCGAACGCGCCGTCGCGCCGGTGCTCGGCGCTCCGGTCGGGCGCCTGCCGGTCGAACAGCCCCGGATGTGGCTGCTCCGGGTCGAGACAGGAGTCCAGGCCGGTGGGCGGGCGCCGTGCACCGGCATCCGCCGCATCCGAAGCATCCGAAGCATCCGAAGCATCCGAAGCATCCGAAGCATCCGAAGCATCCGAAGCAGGTGATTCGGCGAGAACAGGCTGTTCGAAGGTCGGGGCTTCCTGATCTCGCCGAATCACCTGATCTGGCGCGGGTGAGGGTACGGGTGCGGACGCGGGCGCGGCGGGCACCACGTCGACCGGTTCGAGGACCGCCTGCACGCCGGAGCACTGCAGGTGGGGGCGCCGCACCTGCACCCCGTGGCGGCGGGCATCGGCGGCGAGGGTCGCCGGCGAGTAGAACCCCATCGGCTGCGCCCGCAGCAGCCCGGCGAGGAAGGCGGCCGGGTAGTGCAGCTTGAGCCAGGAACTGGCGTAGACGAGCAGCGCGAACGACAGCGAGTGCGACTCGGCGAACCCGAAGTTCGCGAACGCCTGGATCTTCGCGTAGATCGCGTCGGACTGCTCCTGGTCGAGTCCGTTCTCGGCCATACCCCGGTACAGCTGTTCGCGCACCGACTCGATGCGCTCGAGGCCCCGCTTCGAGCCCATCGCCCGGCGCAGCACGTCGGCCTCCTCGGCCGAGCAGTTGCCGATCGCGACGGCCATCTGCATGAGCTGTTCCTGGAACACCGGCACCCCGAGCGTGCGCTCGAGCACCGGCACGAGCTTCGGATGCGGATAGGTCACCGGTTCCTGCCCCATCTTGCGGCGCACGAACGGGTGCACCGCGCCGCCCTGGATCGGCCCCGGCCGGATGAGCGCGATCTCGATCGCGAGGTCGTAGAACGCCCGCGGCTGCAGCCTCGGCAGCAGGCCCATCTGCGCGCGGGACTCCACCTGGAAGACACCCACCGCATCCGCCCGGCACAGCATGTCGTAGACGCCGGGCTCCTCCTTCGGCATGCTCGCGAGGTCCCACTCCTCCCCCGTCGACTCGCGGATCATGTCGAAGCAGTGCTGCAGCGCGGCCAGCATCCCGAGCCCGAGCAGGTCGAACTTCACGAGTCCCATCCAGGCGGCGTCGTCCTTGTCCCACTGGATGACGGTGCGCCCCGGCATGCGGGCGTGCTCGATCGGCACCACCTCGCCCACCGGCCGGTCGGTGAGCACCATGCCGCCGGAGTGGATGCCGAGGTGCCGCGGCGCCTTCAGCAGCTCGGTGGCGTACGCGATGACCTGATCGGGGATGTCGTGCCCCTCGGCGGACTCGGTGAGCGCGCCCCACCGCTCGACCTGCTTCGACCAGGCGTCCTGCTGGCCGGGCGAGAAGCCGAGCGCCCGCGCCATGTCGCGCACGGCGTTCTTCGGCCGGTACTGGATCACGTTCGCGACCTGCGCCGCCCGCTCCCGCCCGTAGGTCGCGTACACCCACTGGATGATCTCCTCGCGGCGGTCCGAGTCGAAGTCCACGTCGATGTCGGGCTCCTCCTCGCGCATGCTCGAGAGGAACCGTTCGAACGGCAGGTTGAACCGGATGGCGTCGACGGCGGTGATGCCCAGCACGTAGCAGACGGCGCTGGATGCGGCCGAGCCGCGGCCCTGGCAGAGGATGCCGCAGCGACGGGCCTCGGCGACGATGTCGTGCACGATGAGGAAGTAGCCGGGGAAGTCCTTCTGCTCGATGACGTCGAGCTCCCTCGCGATCCGCGCGCGGTGGCCCTCGGGCATGTCGGGGTAGCGTTCGGCCGCGCCCCGCCAGACGAGCTCCCGCAGGTACGACATGGGGGTGTGCCCGTCCGGCACGCGCTGCTTCGGCAGCGCCGGTTTGGCGCGCCGGAGCGGGAACGCGAGTTCGTCGGCGAGCTCGACCGTGCGGGGCACGGCGCCCGGGTAGCGGGTGAACCGGGCGGTCATCTCGGCCCCAGACCGGAGGAACGCCCCGCCGTGCGCGGGCAGCCACCCGTCGAGCTCGTCCATGCTGCGGGTGGCGCGCACGGCGGCGATCGCCGCGGCGAGCACCCGTTTCTCCGGCACCGCGTAGTGGACGTTGCCGGTGGCGACGACGGGCAGGCCCCGCTTGGCGGCGAGCGCGGCGAGCACGTCGTTGTCGCGGCTGTCGGCCGGGCCGCCGTGGTCGAACAGTTCCACCTGCACCGCATCCGGGCCGAAGAGGTCGACGAGCAGGTCGAGCTGCTCCCCCGCGGCCTGCGGCCCGGATGCGGCGAGCGCCTGCCGCACCGCGCCCTTGCGGCAGCCGGTGAGCACCGCCCAGTGCCCGTCGGCCTGCTCGGCGAGCTCGCGCAGGTCGTACAGGGGCCTGCCCTTCTCGGCCCCGCGCAGCTGCGCCCGGGTGAGGGCGCCGGCGAGCCGGTGATACCCCTCCTCCTGCCGCGCGAGCACGACCAGGTGCGTGCCGGCGGGGTCGGGTTCGCCCTTCTGCGGCGCCGGGAGGCCGAGCGACAACTCGGCGCCGAACACGGTCTTCAGCCGCCGACGCTCCGCCGCCTCCGCCATGCGGACGATGCCGTAGAAGCCGTCGTGGTCGGTGACGGCGAGCGCGTGCAGGCCCAGCCGCTCCGCCTCCTCGACGAGCTCCTCCGGCGAGGAGGCGCCGTCGAGGAACGAGTAGGACGTGTGCGCGTGCAGTTCGGCGTAGGGCACCGCGTCGACGGGGCGCTCGATCGGCGCCCCCAGGTAGGGGCCGCGGTGGGCCGAGAACGCCGGGCCGTCGCCGCCGTCGGCAGCCGGCGTCGCGGGCCGCCGGGTCGCGCTGAGCGCCCGTTCGAGCTCCGACCACGACACGGAGGGGTTGTTGAAGCCCATTAGTCGTACCTCGCCTCGGCGCTCCAGCGGCCGTCCTCGCACACGAGGAGCCACGCGCACTGGTGGTCGTCGACCACCTGGAACCGGTGCGCCACCCGGCGACGCGCCGCATCCCATTCCCGCTCCGCCACCGGCCACGGACCCGCCCACGACAGCACACCGCGGTCGTGCCCCTCGGCGAGGAGCCGCGCGGGCGGGGCGGTGAGCGTGCCCCGGGCGTCGACGACGACCGGATCGCCGTGCGCGTCGCGGACCGCGACCGCCGGAGTCCGCGCGAACACGGTCGCCGGCAGCGGCGCCGGCAACGACCCGGGCCACGGCCGGTCGGGGTCGCGCTCGCGCACCAGGCGGTCGCCCCACGGTACGAGCACCTGCCGTTCCTCGAGCCAGCGTCCGCCGCCGACCGCCGGAGTGAGCACCTCCCGGTGCCCGAGCATCGCCTGCACCCGCGAGAGCGCATGGTGCACCTTCTCCTCGCCGCCGCCGCCGAACAGGGTCGGCACGTGCCCGGATGCGGCGTCCACCGCCTCGGGCGCGATCCGCACCCGCGACACGCCGCTGGAGAGCATGGGCGATTCCGCGAGCTGCCACCGCACCCGGTCGACCACCGCGGCGGCGTCGAAGGTGCCCGGATGCAGCCACACCCGTTCGCTGTGCTCGTGCCGCTCCGTCTCGAGCTCCACCCGCAGCTCGGTGCACACCAGGCGCAGGGCGTCGAGCCGGGCGATGAACTCCTCCGCGACCACGCGCAGCCCGAACGCCACCTGCTCGGCGAGTTCCACCGGCGGGTCGAACCACACCTCCCGGTCGAGTTCGGGCGGGGGCGTGCGCGGCCGCAGGTCGCTGCCGTCGCGTCCGGCGGCGAGGCCGTGCAGCCGCATCCCGTGCGGGCCGAGCCGCTCCTGCACCCGCTCGGACGGCATCTCGGCGAACCTGCCCAGGGTGTGCACGCCGAGCCGGGCCAGCAGGTGCGCGAGGGAGGGGTCGTCGAGCACGGTCACCGGCAGCGGCGCGAGGAAGGCCGCGGTCTCGCCCGGTGGCACCACGTGCACCGGCCGGTCGGGGGCGGTCGCCCGCGCGGCCTGCTCGGCGGCGAACGGACCGTCGGCGATCCCCACCCGCACATCCGCCACCCCGAGCTCGGTCAGCCCGTCGCTCAGCACCTCGGCCGCGGTCTCCTCGCCGCCGTAGAACCGGGCGGGGCCGCGGGCGCGCAGCGCGCACAGTCCCGCCCGCACGATCTGCACGTGCGGTGCCCGCTGCTCGACCGCGGCGACCAGCGGCGCGAACATGCGGTGGTCGCGGTCCTCGTCGGCGGCGACGATCCGCATCCGGGCGCAGCGTGCCTGCGCGTCACGCCTGCGCTGCCCGCGGCGCACGCCGTCGGCCCGGGCGGCGGCCGAGCACGCCATGACGACGTTGTTCCCGACCACCGCGACCGGTTCACCAGCCGGCACCTCGCCGGCACGTTCGAGGGCGACGACGGGCCAGTCCGGCACCCACACGACGATGCTGCGCGGCGCGGACATCAGCCCACCGCCCGCAGCGGCATCGGCGGCGCGGTCCGGGTCGGCACCTGCGTGACCGCCCCGGCCTGGTCGGGCAGCAGCATCCGTGCCCGGCGCGGGACGGGGCTGCGCCGGGAGTGCACCGTGACGGTGACCTCACGCCCGGCGAGGTAGCCGTGCCCCTGCCCGAGGCCGGTCCAGCGCGGATCGGCGATCTCGAACGCCGCCTCCGCCTGCGGCCACTGCCCCTGCACCAGCAGCGCCGCACCGCGGTCGCGCAGCCGGGCCTGCAACCGTGACGCGTCGGCATCCGACACGCGCCCCTGCGGACGCACCGCGACGATCGTCATCACCTCGGCGAGGGTGGCGGCCACCGCGAGCCACCGGGGACCGGGATGCGGCACGAGCACGAGCCGGTCGAGCACCACCCCGAGCCCGGCCGCCGCCTCCGCCCCCAGTTCGGGCATGCCGACCGCGGCGCACCACGATCCGGCCTTCGTCGGCGGCGCGAACAGCGACAGCAGGAGCGTCGACGACGGCGCGAGCGAATAGGCGGCACCGGCCCGCAGCCCGCCGCCCGGCAGGAGGTCGCCGAGGGCGGGCGGGGTCGGCAGCAGCGGCGCGTCGAGCCGCCGCCCCTGCACCCGCTCGAGCTGCGCGCGCAGCCGACGGACCTCGGCCGCAGCATCACTCCGCACGATCGCCCTCACTCCGACAGGTTAGAACGCATGTTCTGTGCCTTCAATGTCAGAGTCGAAGATATGCTCGACCTCCGACATCCACGTCGGAGCCCGTCGCCGCGGTCAGCCCACGAGGGATGCGGTCGTCGCGACGCGGGCGAACCCGCCCTCCGCGAGGACGAGCGCGGTGGTGCGCATGAGCTCCTCGGCGCTGCGGCGCACCTCGCCCACGCCGGGCAGCTCGCCCACGAGGTCGAAGGTGCGCGTGGCGTCGATCACCACGGTCGTGTCGTAGCCGAGGTTCCCCGCCATCCGGGCGGTGGTCTCGACGCACATGTTCGTCTGGATGCCGCAGAGCACGAGCTCGCGGATCCCCTGCTCGCCCAGCCAGGCGTGCAGGTCGACGTCGCCGTAGAAGGCGGAGTTCACGTGCTTGCGGACGAACAGCGCCGGTTCGACCGCCGCGACCGGGTCGACGAGGGCGTTGCCCGCCGCATCCGGATGCAGCGGCGACTCCGGCGAGCGCGAGTCGTGCCGCACGACGACGACCGGCTCGCCGGTGCGCGCCCAGGCGGCCAGGAGCGCGGCGACGTTGCGTTCGCAGTCGGGGTTCGCGGTCGGCCCCCAGAAGTCGAGGTCGTCGAAGCCGCGCTGCATGTCGATCACGATGAGGGCTCTGGTCACGATGCCATCCCATCACGGCACGGGCGCCGCCGGGGCGATGTGCAGAACTCAGGACATTCCATCGTCGCCGCCGCGGACATGCGGCAGAACCGGGCATGCGCCACAACGGTCCTGAGTTCTGAACAGCCGACGGCCGATCAGCCCGGTTCGGAGGCGACCCCCGTCGCCCGCGCCCGCGGCCGGAGCACCCCGAGCACGACGCCGCCGAGCACGAGCACGAGGCCGATCGCCTGCGCCGGGCCGAACGCCTCCCCCGCGAGGAACACGCCGAGCACCACGCCGGTCACGGGGTTGAGGAGCCCCACGATGCCGACGACCGAACCCGGGAGCCGGGAGAGCCCCGCGAACCAGGCGGCGTAGGCGAGCGCGGTCGCGATGAGGATGACGTAGGCGAACCCGGCGATGGCGGGTCCGTCGAGCACGGGCGGCGCCCCCTCGAAGACCACGGCGAACGGCAGCACGACGAGGGAGCCGGCGATGAGCTGCCATGCCGTCATCGACAGCGGCGGCACCTCGGCCCCCCACTTGGCGGTGAGCACGAACCCGAGCGAGGACGACAGCATCGCGCCGATCGAGGCCACGATCCCCCACGGGTCGACTGGCCCGGCGCCGGGGCCCATCATCACGACGACGCCGACGATGCCCACGAGCGCGCCGAGCACGGCGGCGAGCCGCGGCCGCTGCCGCAGCAGGAGCCAGCTGAGCAGCAGCATCGCCGCGGCCGACGTGGACATGAGCGTCGCGGCGAGACTCGTGGGCAGTCGCTGCGCGACGATGTAGACGAGCACGTTCAGGCCGCCAACGGTGAGCGAGCCGAGCACGAGCGAGCGCCACCACCACGAGCCCCGCGGGAGCTTCCGCACGAGCAGCAGCACGAGCAGGCCGGCGGGAAGGCATCGGATGACCCCGCCCCAGAGGGCGGCGTCCGGCGGCAGCACCTGCCGCGTCACGAAGTACGTGCTCCCCCACGCCACCGGGGCGATCGCGGTGACGAGCGCCCACCGAAACCATTTATCTTCCACGGAAAGCACTTTAGCTTACGAGGAAGATATCCTCGACCCCATGACCGATCACCCCGACCGCGTCGACCGCATCCAGGAGGAGTGGCGCACGGCGCGCCCCGACCTCGACCCGTCGCCGCAGGGCGTCATCGGGCGCCTCCACCGGGTCGCGATGGCCCTCACCGCGGAGCTCACCACCGTCTACGCCGCCCACGGCCTGACCGAACCCGAGTTCGACCTGCTCGCCTCGCTCCGCCGCAGCCCGGGACGGAGCCTCCCGGCCGGTGAGCTCGCGGCGCACACGATGGTCACCAGCGGCGGACTGACCAAGCGCGTCGACCGGCTGGTCGCCCGCGGCCTCGTGGAGCGCCTGGGCACCCCGGAGGACGGCCGCCGCCGCATGATCCGGCTGACGGATGCGGGCGGCGAACTCATCGACGAGGCCTTCACCGCGCACATGGCGAACGAGCGCCGGCTGCTCGACGAGCTCGGCGAACACGACGCCGCGGCGCTGGAGCCGATCCTCCGACGCTGGCTGGCTCTCCTCGAGGACGATCAGGCCGCGAGTGCCAGGTAGGGCTCCCAGCAGGGATCGGCCCGTTCCGCCCCGCGCACCATCCAGTGCGATCCGCGCGGCATGCCGGGCACGAGCCGCAGGGTCCACCCCATCTCCTGGGGCGTCCGGTCGCTCTTGAGGTTGTTGCACCGGAGGCAGCAGGCCACGAGGTTCTCCCATGTGTCCCTGCCGCCGCGCGAGCGGGGCAGCACGTGGTCGATCGTGGCGGCGGGTTTGCCGCAGTAGCCGCACCGGTGCGCGTCGCGGCGCAGCACGCCGCGCCGGGTGACGGGCACGTGGTGCGACATCGGCACACGCACGTAGCGGGTGAGGATGATGACGGCGGGCCGGTCGTAGGTCTCACGACTCGCCCGCACGGGTTCACCCTCGACGCGTTCGATGATCGTCGCCTTCTCGTTCATCACGAGCACGAGCGCTCGCTTGAAGGAGACGACGGCCAGGGGCTCGTAGCCCGCGTTCAGCACCAGAGTGCGCATGTCCATGTCCTCTCGAATGGCCGGGACGGCTTCGCGGTTCTTCGATTTCCAGCGGCGCTCGAGCGGAGAGGACATGAAAAAAGGCGCTGTCTACAGACAGCGCCTCGGACGCACGGCGATCCCGTGGCATCCGCTCTCATGATGCCGGTGTCCGGGCAGTCCGATCGCACCCGTGGTTCGGGTGCGTGGAATGCCGTTCATCGGCGACCTCCGTGTCTCTCGGGCGTCGAGACACAGAGTAACCCACCGGGACACGCCCGGGATGCAGCGAGGGGACGCGACGTGTGTCGCGTCAGCCGGCGTTGGAGTAGAGCCAGGCCATCGGGTCGACGAGACCGCCGTTGACACGCACCTCGAAGTGGAGGTGGTTCGCGGTCGAGCGACCCGTGCTGCCCATGAGGCCGATGATCTGCCCGGCGGACACGGTCTGCCCGGGCGAGACGAGGATCTGGTTCATGTGGCCGTACAGGGTGGAGACGGTCACGCCGTTGATGACGTGGTCGATGACCACACCGTTGCCGTACCCGCCGAACCAGCTCGCGACGCGCACGGTGCCGGCGGCAGCGGCGAACTCCGGGGTGTTGGCCGCGCCGAGCAGGTCGACGCCGTCGTGGGAGCCGCTGATGCCGCGACCGATCTTGATGGCGGACATGTCGAGCGGCCAGCGCACCTGGCCGCTGCCGGGGGCGACGAGGCTGAGGTCGACGGAGGAGAGCACGGCTCCCCCGCCGCCGCTGGAGCGCGCGATCTGCGCGGCGCGGGCGGCCGCGGCCTCGGCGGCCTTCTTGGTGGCCACTTCTTCCGCGGTGGTCGCCGCGTAGCTGCTGCGCGAGAGGTCGGTGGTGACGACGTCGGACGCCACGACGAGCGACTGCGCGTTGTCGGCGGCGACCTGCTCGATCGTGGGCACGTCGCCCTCGGGGTTCCAGGCGGCGTAGGCGGGGAGCGCGACGGTGGCGACGAGACCGCCGACCATCGCGAGCACCACGACGCTGCGCAGCGGCTTCTTCGCGTCGAACGTGCGGGGACCGCGCGGCGTGCGCGCGGGACGGGTCTTCGAGCGGGTCGCCTGACGCAGTCCGCGTCGGGCGGGCGTGGGGGTCGCAGCCTCGTCGGGCTCGCGGGGTTCCGCATCCACGTGTTCAGCCAAAATGTCCTCCGGCGCCTCCGCGCGGTGATCGCGCTGGCTCGTCAGCACTCGGTGTTCGGGGCACGATGTGCGGTGTCGGCACCGTTCCGGACGACGAGCCTGAAAGGCAATCCGGACGGGGTCCTTCGGCGGGCTTTCACCTGTGGACCGGACCAGGCTACCCGAAGGTAACGAATAAGTCACATTCCTCCACAGGCCACATCCAGCCTTTCGGAGGTGGGGAGGAACGGATGCGGCGCGCTCAGGCCGCGACGAGGAAGATGTGCGCGGCGACCTCGACGGGCAGCTCGAGTCCCTCCTCGACGCCGTCCATCTGCACCAGCACGTACCCCTCGCTGTACTGGAACGTGCCGGTCGCGCCGGGCACGACCCCCGCTGCACGCAGCTGCTGCAGCAGCTCGGGGTCGACCTGCGCGGGCTCGGCGAGCCGGCGGATCACCCCGGTCGTGGGGCCCCCGACCGCGTCGAGGTGGCGGACAAGGCCGACCACGCCCTCATCGAAGGTCGTGGACGGCAGGTCGCCCAGCTGGTCGAGCCCGGGGATCGGGTTGCCGTACGGCGATTCCGTCGGGTGCCCGAGCAGCTCCACGAGCCGGCGCTCCACCTGCTCGCTCATGACGTGCTCCCACCGGCACGCCTCCTCGTGCACGTACGCCCAGTCCAGGCCGATGACGTCGCTGAGCAGCCGCTCCGCGAGCCGGTGCTTGCGCATGACGTCGACGGCCTTCTGCCGGCCCGCGTCGGTGAGTTCGAGGGTGCGGTCGTCCGAGACGACCACGAGACCGTCGCGTTCCATGCGGCCGACGGTCTGCGAGACGGTGGGGCCGGAGTGGCCGAGGCGCTCGGAGATCCGCGCGCGCAGGGGGGTGATGTTCTCCTCCTCGAGCTCGAGGATGGTGCGCAGGTACATCTCGGTGGTGTCGATGAGATCGGTCATGGCGGTCCTCGGGCGAGATTTCGGGAGTGTCGGTCCAGCCTATCCAACGTGTGACGGACCGAGGCGGTGCCCGGCCCCGCGGCCCCCTCCGGGCGATGGGGGCGCCCGGCGGGTCGCCCTAGAATCATCCCTATGCCCCACGTCGTGCTTCCCACTGAGCTCCTGCCCGCTGACGGACGGTTCGGATGCGGCCCGTCCAAGATCCGTCCCGAGCAGGTGCGCGCGCTGGCCGAGTCCGGCGCGACGCTGCTGGGCACGTCGCACCGGCAGAAGCCGGTCAAGAACCTCGTGGGCAGCGTGCGCTCGCGACTCGCGGACCTGTTCCGCCTCCCGGACGGCTACGAGATCATCGTCGGCAACGGCGGCTCGACCGCGTTCTGGGATGCTGCCGCGTTCGGGCTCATCGAGCGCCGCGCGCAGAACCTCGTCTACGGCGAGTTCGGCGGCAAGTTCGCCAAGGCCGCCGCCGCCCCGTGGCTCGAGGCGCCCGACGTGCGCAAGGCCGAGCCGGGCTCCAGCATCGCCGCCGACCCGGTCGAGGGCGTCGACGTCTACGCGTGGCCCCACAACGAGACCTCCACCGGTGTCGCGACCGCGATCTCCCGCGTGCACGGCGACGAGGGCGCCCTCACCGTCATCGACGCGACGAGCGCCGCGGGCGGCATCGACTTCTCGGTCGCCGAGGCCGACGTGTACTACTTCGCGCCGCAGAAGAACCTCGGCTCGGACGGCGGCCTGTGGTTCGCTGCGGTCTCGCCCGCCGCGATCGAGCGGATCGAGCGGGTCGCCGCATCCGGCCGCTACATCCCCGACTTCCTCAGTCTGAAGAACGCGCTCGACAACTCGCGTCTGCAGCAGACGCTGAACACCCCGGCGGTCGGCACCCTGGTGCTCCTCGACGAGCAGCTCGGCTGGATCCTCGAGCACGGCGGCCTCGCGTGGGCCGGCGCCCGCACCGCCGAATCGTCGAACGCGCTGTACGAGTGGGCCGAGGCGTCCGCGGTCGCGACCCCGTTCGTGGCGAACGCCGCCGACCGCTCCCCCGTCGTGGTCACGATCGACTTCGACGAGTCCGTCGACGCCGCCGCGGTCGCCGCGAGCCTGCGTCAGAACGGCATCGTCGACACCGAGCCGTACCGCAAGCTCGGCCGCAACCAGCTGCGGATCGCGACGTTCGTCTCGATCGACCCCGACGACGTGCGACAGCTCATCCGCTGCATCGACTACACGCTCGAGCACATCTGAGCCCACATGACGAAGGGCCCGCCGGCACCGGACGGTGCGGGCGGGCCCTTTCCCGTGCGAGGTCAGTCCTCGGCGTCGTCTCCGTCGGGCTCGTCGTCCGAGTCCTCGTCGTCGTCCACGTCCTCGTCGTCCTCGTCGTCGTCGTCCTCGTCGTCCTCGTCGTCGTCGGCGTCCTCGTCGTCCGAGTCGTCGGCGTCCTCGTCGAGTTCGTCGATGTCGACCCCGTCGACGTCGCCGGCGTGCAGGATCGGCGAGCCGTCGGTGTCGAAGTCCGCGGCGTCGAGGTCGTCGACGTCGTCCAGGTCGTCGTCGAGACCGGCATCATCGTCTGCGTCGTCGTCCGCGTCGTCGTCCGCGTCCTCGCCGCCCTCCGCCTGCGCGGCGGCCGCCGCGGCCTGCTGCGCGCGGTATTCGGCGAGCCGCACGGCCCACGGCACCCACTCGGGTGCGAGCAGGGCCGACTCGCCCGGCAGCAGTTCCGCCTCGAGCACAGTGGGCTCCTCGCCCTCGACGCGCGCCACGCTGACGGTCCAGTACCAGCCGGGATAGCCGGCGAGACGGTTCTCGAACCGCAACGACACCACCCCGTCGGGCTCCACGGTGTACCCGGCGGCCGGGCCGATCGTGGACTCCGGGGTGATCTCCTTCAACCCGGCGAGCGCCAGGTCGTGGGCGGCGACGAGCTGCGCGTCGGCGGGGGGCGCCGGCACGGCCTCGGGGGCCGCGTCGACCGGCTCGTCGACCGCAGGCGCGTCGTTCACGGCATCGGGATCAGGCATCGAGCTCGTCCGCGACCTTCCGCAGCACCGCGGCGACCTTCTTCGCGTGGCCGCTCGAGGGGTACCGCCCGCGACGCAGGTCGCCGCCGACGTTGTCGAGGAGCTTCACGAGGTCCTCGACGATGACCGCCATGTCGTCGGCGGGCTTGCGGGAGCGCTTCGCGAGGCTGACCGGCGCCTCGAGCACGCGGACCGAGAGCGCCTGGAGGCCTCGCTTGCCGTCGGCGACCCCGAACTCGAGACGGGTGCCGGGCCGGAGCGACGTGACGCCGGCGGGGAGCGCGGTGGCGTGGAGGAAGACGTCCTGGCCGTCATCGGTGGTGATGAAGCCGAAGCCCTTCTCTTCGTCGTAGAACCTGACCTTGCCGGTGGGCATGGACACCTCACTGAATCGTTGGCCCGCGGGGCGCGGGCGCGACGGAATCGGGGCGGATCGACCCCGTCACCAGCCTAGTCGCTCCCGTCGAGGCGGTAGGCTGGAACGGATGAGCAAGACGAGCGACGGCGACGTGCCAATCCAGCGACTGGACCGCATCCTCGCGACGATGTCGCTGGGCCTGCTGGTGCTGTCCGTCGGCTGCTTCTTCGCGATCATGATCGGCTCCACCGCCGGCGCCGATTTCGGCGCGGGGGCATGGCCCGCCGTGAGCATCGTCGTCTACTTCGCCCCGCTGCTGGCCTTCGCGATGATGCTGACGGTCATCATCCGGGCCTTCGTGCGGAGGGGCCGGGCGAACCGAGCCCGCTGAGCGTGGTCGCCTCCTCGGACGAACGGTCGCTGGCGGGGGCACTTGCGCGCCTGGACGATGCCGCACTGGCACACGTCCTGACCCTCCGCGGGGTCTCCCCCGACGCCCCCTGGCACGACTTCTTCGACGTCGCCGAGGCGCTCCTCGCCCCGGCCTCCGTCGACCGGGCGCTGATCGGCCTCCCGCGGCCGCTGCTGACCGCGCTGGTGGACGGCCGTGACGACCCGGGCCTGCTCGAACGGATGCTGCGGCATCCCGACGGCGACGGGTTCGCCGCCGTGAACGCCCGGGTGCGCGAGCTCACCGCCGACCTCCCCCACGCCGCACCGACCGACGACCCCCGGCCCGCCGACGACGCCGCCGTCGCGGCCGCCGCCGAGCACGCGTTCACCGCGGTCGCCTCGCTCACCGACCTGCTGCTGTGGACCCTGGTCACCCCGATCGCACGCACGGGCGCGGGCACGGTGGGCGTGGCCGACCGACGCCGCCTGGTGGAGGCCGGCGCGGTGGCCGACGCCGAGGAGCTGGAGGACCTGCTGGCGATCGCCGCTGACGCGGGTCTCGTCCGCGACCTCGACCGGGCCTGGCACGCCACGGCCACCGCCGAGCACTGGGTCGCGCTGCCGACGCCGGAACGGTGGGCCACGGTGGCGGACGCGTTCGTCGCGGCGCTCCGGCCGGGGCTGCGGACCCCCGACGCGGGGGTGCTCCCACCGTCGGCGTGGGCCGACGCGTACCCGCTCGACGCCGGCTGGCCCCAGACCGCGGCGCGGCTGCTCACCCGCGCCGAGCGCCTCGGCGTGCTCGCCGCCGGCCGCACGGAGCCGCCCTGGAGCGCCCGCCTGCGCACGACGGGGTCGTTCGAGCTCGCCGCGCTCGCTCCCCACCTCCCGGCCGAGATCGACCGGATCTACCTGCAGGCGGACCTCACCGCGATCGCGCCGGGGCCGCTGCTGCCCGTCATCGAACAGCGTCTGCGCACGATGGCGGTGCGCGAGAGCCGCGCGCAGGCGTCGACCTACCGGTTCAGCGCCGAGTCGCTCGCCGCCGCGGTGGCGACGGGCGAGACCGCCGAGTCGCTCCGCGGATTCCTCGGCGAGGTGTCGCTGACCGGCATCCCGCAGCCGCTCGCCTACCTCATCGACCGCGCCGCCGCACGGCACGGCGGCCTGCGGGTGGGCGTCGACCCGGAGACCGGCAACACGGTCGTGGACGGCGACGACCCCGACCTGCTCGCCACCGTCGCGGTCGACCAGGCGCTCCGCGCCGTCGGTCTCGTCGCGCACGGCGACCGCCTCGTCTCGCGCGCGTCCCGGGACGCCGTCTACTGGAGCCTCTTCGACGCCCGCTACCCCGTCATCGCGGTCGACCACGACGGCGATCCGCACGCCCTCCGCCGGCACGGCACGAGCGCGGCGGATGCGGCGCCCACCGCGCTGGAGCGCTACGCCCCGCTCATCGCCGAGCTGCGTGCGCACCAGGGCCCCGACGCCGAGGGCGCGTGGCTCGAGCGCGAACTGGAGCAGGCGGTGAAGACGCGTGCGGTCGTGGAGGTGACCGTGCGGCTCCCCGACGGCACCGCTCGGACCTTCCAGCTCGAGGCCACCGGGCTCGGCGGCGGGCGCCTGCGCGGCCGTGACCGCGGCGCGGACGTCGAACGCACGCTGCCGTTGTCGAGCATCGAGAGCGCCCGTCCGGTCTGACCGACCCGGACCCACCCCGTGCTGCGGACGGTAGACTCGGCGGTTATGTCAGACGGCCCCCTGATCGTCCAGAGCGATCGCACGGTCCTGCTCGAAGTCGCCCACCCCGACGCCGAGAACGCCCGCCACGAACTCGCCGTGTTCGCTGAGCTCGAACGCGCCCCCGAGCACATCCACACCTACCGGATCACCCGGCTCGGCCTCTGGAACGCGCGCGCCGCCGGACACGACGCAGAGGACATGCTCGGCACGCTCGACCGCTGGTCGCGGTTCCCCGTGCCGGCATCCGTCTCCACCGACATCCGCGAGACCGTGTCGCGTTACGGCCGCCTGGTCATCGAACGCGGACCGTACGGCGACGACGAGAAGGCGCTCATCCTGCGCTCCAGCGACCGGGCCGTCCTCACCCAGGTCGCCGCGAACAAGCGCATCCAGCCCCTGCTCGTCGCGCACCCGACGCCCGACACGTTCGTCGTCGACGCGTGGGCACGCGGGCAGATCAAGCAGGAGCTGCTGAAGCTCGGCTGGCCCGCGGAGGACATCGCCGGCTACACGCCCGGCACCCCGCATCCGATCGACCTCGACGAGGACGGCTGGCAGCTGCGGCCGTACCAGCGCAAGGCCGTCGACATCTTCACCGACGGCGGCTCCGGCGTCGTCGTGCTCCCCTGCGGCGCCGGCAAGACCCTCGTGGGCGCCGCCGCCATGGCCGACACGAAGACCACCACGCTCATCCTCGTGACCAATGCAGTGAGCGCCCGGCAGTGGCGCGACGAGCTCCTCAAGCGCACGACGCTCACGCCCGAGGAGATCGGCGAGTACTCGGGCCAGGTGAAGGAGGTCAAGCCGGTCACGATCGCGACCTACCAGATCCTCACCGCGAAGCGGAAGGGCGCCTACGCGCACCTGGCGCTCCTCGACGCCCTCGACTGGGGCCTCGTGGTCTACGACGAGGTGCACCTGCTCCCGGCCCCGGTGTTCAAGCTCACCGCCGATCTGCAGGCCCGCCGGCGTCTCGGGCTCACCGCCACCCTCGTGCGCGAGGACGGTCGCGAGGGCGACGTGTTCAGCCTCATCGGGCCGAAGCGGTTCGACGCGCCGTGGAAGGAGATCGAGGCGCAGGGCTTCATCTCCCCCGCCGCGTGCTACGAGGTGCGCGTCGACCTCCCCGCCGACGAACGGCTCGAATACGCGGCCGCCGCCGACGAGGAGCGCTACCGCCTCGCCGCGACCGCACCCGCGAAGATCGACGTCGTCCGTGCCCTCGCCGCCCGCCACGCGGGCGAGCAGATCCTCGTCATCGGCCAGTACCTCGACCAGATCGACACGCTGGCGGACGCCCTCGGCGCCCCGAAGATCACCGGCGCGACCCCGGTCGACGAGCGTGAGCAGCTGTACCAGGCGTTCCGCGACGGCACCGTGCCGCTGCTCGTCGTGTCGAAGGTGGCGAACTTCTCGGTCGATCTCCCGGAGGCATCCGTCGCCATCCAGGTCTCGGGGTCGTTCGGCTCGCGGCAGGAGGAGGCGCAGCGCCTGGGGCGGCTGCTGCGACCGAAGACGAACGGGCACACCGCGAGCTTCTACACGCTCATCGCCCGCGACACGGTGGACCAGGACTTCGCGCAGAACCGCCAGCGCTTCCTCGCCGAGCAGGGCTACAGCTACACGATCCTGGACGCCGACGACCTCGTCGCGCCGGTGTCCTGACACGGCCCCGGAACCCGCCCCACGCAGCCGTTCGCGACGCGCGTACCCGCCGCATGCAGCCATCCCATGGGAACGGTCACCATAATGGCCCTATGACCGCACCGCGCATTCTCGTCGTGGACGACGAGCCGAACATCCGCGACCTGCTCATCACGAGCCTGAAGTTCGCCGGCTTCCAGGTGCGCGCCGTCTCCAACGGCGCCCAGACCATCTCCGCCGTCCTCGAGGAGGAGCCCGACCTCATCCTCCTCGACGTGATGCTGCCCGACATGAACGGGTTCAGCGTCACCAAGCGGCTCCGCGAGGCCGGATACACCGCCCCGATCCTCTTCCTCACCGCGAAGGACGACACCGAGGACAAGATCACGGGCCTGAACGCCGGTGGCGACGACTATGTGACCAAGCCGTTCTCACTGGACGAGATCGTCGCCCGCATCCAGGCGATCCTCCGCCGCACGATGCAGGCCGACGAGGACTCCGTCATCCGCACCGGCGAACTGACGATGGACCAGGACACCCACGACGTGTTCGTCGGCGACACGCAGATCGAACTCAGCCCCACCGAGTTCAAGCTGCTGCGCTACCTCATGCTCAACCCCAACCGGGTGCTCAGCAAGGCGCAGATCCTCGACCACGTGTGGGAGTACGACTTCAACGGCGACGCCGGCATCGTGGAGAGCTACATCTCCTACCTGCGTCGCAAGATCGACCCGCACGCCTCGGAGTCGCTCATCCAGACCAAGCGCGGCTTCGGCTACATGCTGAAGGCGGGCAAGTCCGCCTGAGCCGCCTCGCATGCCCGAGCCGCAGCCGCGCCACGCCTCACCCGACGGGTTGACCCGCTGGTGGCGCAGCGTCAGCCTGCGCGCCAAGGTCACCGGGGTCACGGTCGGCGTGCTCGTGGTGGGGCTGTTCGCCACCGGACTCGGCACCATGCTGTTCCTGCGGACGGCGCTGCTGGCGAACCTGGACACGACGCTCACCCCGCTGACGCAGGGCAACGTCGCCGCCACCGCGCTGCTGGAGACCGAGGTGACCGCCGACGGGCTCGTGTTCACCCCGCGTGAGGACGTCGCCCCCACCGACTACGAGGTCGCGGTCTACGACGCATCCGGGATGCTGGTGCTCACCGCCGGCGGTGAGGCGAGCGACACCGTCGCGGTCTTCCCGCGCTCGTTCCCGCTCGACTACGCGTACACCCACCAGCTCGAGCCCTTCGACCTGGACGGCGCCCCGGCCGGGTCGTACCGGGCGATGGCGATCGTCACGCAGTTCGA
This sequence comes from Microbacterium sp. GXF7504, assembly GCF_054798235.1. Classification (NCBI taxonomy): domain Bacteria; kingdom Bacillati; phylum Actinomycetota; class Actinomycetes; order Micrococcales; family Microbacteriaceae; genus Microbacterium; species Microbacterium sp. GXF7504. The sequence goes on from NZ_JBSJZI010000001.1 coordinate 110,780, forward strand.
CGGCAACCCGTTCTTCACGCAGGTGGTGGCGATCCCCACCGCCGAGACCGAACGGGTCGTGGCCACCTACCTCGGCATCTACACGCTGCTCGCGCTGGTCGTCGTGATCGCCGCCGCCGTGCTCGTGCGCTGGGTCGTCACGCTCACCTTCCGCAGCCTCACCCAGGTGGAGCGCACCGCGGACGCGATCGCGGGCGGCGACTTCAGCCTCCGCCTCACCGACCTCGAACCGGAGACGACCGAGGTCGGCCGCCTGAAACGCGCGATCAACGCGATGCTCGGCCGCATCGACGCGTCGCTGTCGCAGCGCGACGCCACGGTGCGTCAGATGCGCCGGTTCATCGGCGACGCGAGCCACGAGCTGCGCACCCCGCTCGTCACGGTCCGCGGCTACGCCGAGCTGTACCGGATGGGCGCGATCCCGGATGCGGACGCCACCGGGCAGGCGATGGAGCGCATCGAGAAGGAGGCGATCCGGATGACCACCATGGTCGAGGACCTCCTGGCGCTCGCGCGGCTGGACGAGCGCCGGGGCATCGTGCCGGTGCCGGTCGACCTGCGCCCCATCGCCAGGGATGCGGCGATGGACGTCCGCGCCTCCTCGCCGCAGCGCCGGGTCACGGTCGTCGACGTGAGCGGCGACCGCACGGTCGTGCAGACCCCACCGATCGAGCTGCCCGCGACGCAGCCCACCCCGACGACCGCGCGCCGCCGCGGCCCGGTGCCGACCGCGGCGATCAACCTCGCCTCGCGCCTGCGCCGCAAGCCCCGCGCGGACCAGAGCGGCCTGACGGGTGAGGTGCCGACCCTCACCGCCCCGTTCGCCCTGCCCTCTCGGCCGCCGATCGTGCTCGCCGACGAGAACAGCGTCCGCCAGGTCGTGGCGAACCTCCTCGGCAACGCCCAGCGCTACTCCCCCGAGGACGCCCCGATCGAACTGCGCGTGGGCACCGACGAGGAGCGGCAGGTCGGCTGGATCGAGATCGTCGACCACGGCGAGGGCGTGCCCGAGCAGATCCGTGAACAGATCTTCCAGCGGTTCTGGCGGGCCGACACCTCACGCACCCGGGAGACGGGCGGGTCGGGCCTCGGCCTGTCGATCGTCGCCTCGCTCGTCGACGCGCTGCACGGCGACGTGCGCGTGGGCGACACCCCGGGCGGCGGTGCGACCTTCCGGGTCTCCTTCCCCCTCGCCGACGACGACGCCGTCACGTCCGCCGGCGACGCCCCGGCGTCGGCCGCCACCGAGTAGCGCGTCCGCCGCTCAGTCGCGTCCGAGCGCGTCGCTGACGGCCGCCAGCGCCTCGACGGCGGACACCGCATCCGCCAGCGCCTCGGCGGGCGCCTGCGCGAGGCGCTCCGCCCAGTAGGTGTGGATGCGGGCGACGTGCTCGGCCGCCTTCGCCGTCGGCGCGAGCGTCACCGAGCGCGCGTTGTCGGGCACCCGCCCCCGCACGACGAGCCCCCCGGCTTCGAGCGTCCGCACCGCCGTGCTGACGTTGCTGCGCTGCAGCCCGGTCGCCTCGGCGATCTGGGTCGGCGTGGAATGCGGATGCCGGTGGATCTCGCGGATCACCGCGACCTCGGTGCCGGTGAGCGGCACCACGTCGCGCAGATCCGGATGACGGATGTCGAGCTGACCGGCGAGGTGGGTCACGACGTCGGCCAGCCGGGCGAGGTCGACGGGACCGGGGCGACTCGTGCTCGTCATGGCACCATCCTACGTCGATGTTATGATTCTATAATCATAACTAGCACTCACGGAAGCAGGATCTGTTGACCACGGACACCGTCGCGCCCCCGTCCGCCCGCCGCAGCCGGAAGGGAAGCCCGGGACTCACCCTCGTCGCCGTCTGCTTCGGCCTGTTCATGGTCGGGCTCGATTCCACCGTCGTCCACATCGCGAACCCCGCGATCCAGGCCGACCTCGGCGCCACCTTCGGCGAACTGCAGTGGATCATCAACACGTATCTGCTCGCCCTCGCCGTCTGCCTCATCCCGGCGGGCAAGCTCGGAGACCGGTACGGCCGCAAGAAGCTGTACGTCGTCGGCGTCGTGCTCTTCGGTGTGACGAGCGTCGCGATCGGCCTCAGCGGCACCGTGACCGCGGTCCTGGTCTTCCGCATCCTGCAGGGTGTGAGCGCCGCCCTGCTCATGCCGCAGACCCTCGCACTCCTGCGCGCCACGTTCCCGCGGGAGAAGTTCGGGATGGCCGTCGGCATCTGGGGCGGCGTCTCCTCCGTGGCGATCGCGGGAGGCCCGCTCGTCAGCGGGCTGCTCGTCGGTTCCCTCGGCTGGGAATGGGTGTTCTTCATCAACGTGCCGTTCGCGATCGCCGGCGTCGTGATCACCGCGCTCGTCGTCCGCGAGACCGAACGCGAGCACGGCGGACGCATGGACGTCACGGGGATCCTGCTGCTCGCCGGTGCGCTGTTCGCCATCGTCTTCGGGGTCGTGCAGGCACAGGTGTGGGGCTGGGCCAGCGCCGCGACGATCGGGGTCTTCGTGGCCGCGGTCGTGCTGCTGGCGCTGTTCATCGTGGTCGAGGGCAAGGTCGACTCCCCGCTCATCCCGCTCACGCTCTTCCGCTCCGCAGGCGTGAGCGTCGGCGGCATGGTGTTCATCGCGAACTTCTTCGCGATCCTCGGTGTGACCTTCCTGCTGACCCTGTTCCTCATGAACTCGCTCGGCCGGTCGACCGCGATGGCAGGCCTCATGATGCTCCCGATGAGCGCGTTCTCGATCCCCTCCGCCCCGATCGGCGCGGCCCTCACCGCGAAGATCGGCCCGCGCAAGGTCGCGGCGATGGGACTCGCGCTCATGGCGGTCGGCCTCGCCGCACTGACCTTCGTCACGGTCGACACGTCCTACTGGCTCATGGCCGTCCCGTTCGTCGTCATCGCCTTCGGTTCCGGCTTCGCGATCCCCTCCGGCGCCGACCTCATCGTCGGCGGGTCGCCGGTGCACCTCGCCGGCGTCGCGAGCGGCTTCCAGACGACCTGCATCCAGGTCGGCGGTGCGATCGGCACCGCGGTGCTCTCCGCGATCGTCGCGGCGAAGGTCGTGCCGGCGGTCGCGGCGACGCCGCTGCCGGCGGAGAGCGTGGAAGCGGCGTCCGCCGGCGTCGTCTTCGACGCCTTCCCGGGGGTCAACGCCGCCTTCGTGGACGGCATGCACGTCGGCCTCTGGGTCGCCGCCGGGCTGTGCGCGGCCGTCGCCGTGCTCGTGCTGGCCGCGGTCCGCGAACCGAAGCACCACGACACGGCGACCGTGCTCACCGAGACCGTGGAGGGCGAGGCCGGGCACATCTGACCCGCGACCGCGTCATGCGAGGACCCGGCGGCCATCGGTCGCCGGGTCCTCGTGCATCCGTTCCTCCCCCGGACGACCGTGCCGGGTGCGTTGTCCACGACGGGATGCCGCGGGGCGGGCGCCGCGGTCGGCGGTCGTAACGTCGGGGGCTCCGAGGAAAGGAAGCCCCATGTCCGTCTTCTCCGTCGACCCGGACGCCGTCTTCGGCGCCACCGCCGCCCTGCGCGGCACCATCGACCGTCTGCAGGGCGAGTCGGCATCCCTGTCCGCCCAGCTCGTGCAGCTGCAGTCGAGCTGGACCGGGACGGCCGCGGCGATGTTCCAGGACACCGTCGACCAGTGGCGCGCCACGCAGCATCAGGTCGAGGAGTCCCTCGCCCGGATCGGCACGGCGCTGGATGCAGCCGGGCGGCAGTACCGCGATGTGGAACAGGCGAACATGACCCTGTTCCACTGACCCGTGCGAACGGCGGAAGCCCCGACCCTTTCGGGCCGGGGCTTCCGGTTGCAGTGCGTCGGACTCAGAAGTCCATGCCACCCGTCGGGTCGCCCGCGGGAGCGGCGGCCTTCTCGGGCTTGTCGGCGACGACGGCCTCGGTCGTGAGGAACAGACCGGCGATCGACGCGGCGTTCTGCAGCGCCGAGCGGGTCACCTTGGCCGGGTCGATGATGCCCTGGGCGAACAGGTCGCCGTACTCACCGGTCGCGGCGTTCAGGCCGTGACCGACCGGGAGCTCCGAGACCTTGTGGGCCACGACGCCCGGCTCGAGACCGGCGTTGAGGGCGATCTGCTTCAGCGGGGCCTCGATGGCGACCTTGACGATGCTCGCACCGGTTGCCTCGTCACCCGTGAGCTCGAGCCCGTCGAAGGCCGACTTGCCGGCCTGGATGAGCGCGACGCCACCACCGGCGACGACACCCTCCTCGACGGCGGCCTTCGCGTTGCGGACGGCGTCCTCGATGCGGTGCTTGCGCTCCTTGAGCTCGACCTCGGTGGCCGCGCCCGCCTTGATGACGGCCACGCCGCCGGCGAGCTTGGCGAGGCGCTCCTGGAGCTTCTCGCGGTCGTAGTCGCTGTCGGTGTTCTCGATCTCGCGGCGGATCTGGGTCACGCGGCCCTCGATCTGCGCAGCGTCACCGGCACCCTCGACGATGGTCGTCTCGTCCTTGGTGATGATGACCTTGCGGGCACGGCCGAGCAGGTCGAGGGTCGCGGTCTCGAGCTTGAGGCCGACCTCCTCGGTGATGACCTGGCCGCCGGTGAGGATCGCGATGTCCTGCAGCTGGGCCTTACGACGGTCGCCGAAGCCGGGGGCCTTGACGGCGACCGACTTGAAGATGCCGCGGATCTTGTTGAGCACCAGCGTCGCCAGCGCCTCACCCTCGACGTCCTCGGCGATGATCAGGAGCTCCTTGCCCTCCTGGATCACCTTGTCGACGATCGGGAGCAGGTCCTTGATGTTGGAGATCTTCTGGTTGGCGATGAGGATGTACGGGTCCTCGAACACCGCCTCCTGGCGCTCCGGGTCGGTGACGAAGTAGGGGTTGATGTAGCCCTTGTCGAAGCGCATGCCCTCGGTGAGCTCGAGCTCGGTGCCGAAGGTGTTGGACTCCTCGACGGTGACCACGCCCTCCTTGCCGACCTTGTCGATGGCCTCGGCGATGAGCTCACCGATGGCGGGGTCAGCGGCCGAGATCGAGGCGGTGGCGGCGATCTGCTCCTTGGACTCGACCTCCTTGGCGTCGGCGAGCAGGGAGTCGGTGACGGCCTTGACGGCCTTCTCGATGCCCTTCTTCAGCGCGATGGGGTCGGCGCCGGCCGCGACGTTGCGCAGGCCTTCCTTGACGAGCGCCTGGGCGAGGACGGTGGCCGTCGTGGTGCCGTCACCGGCGACGTCGTCCGTCTTCTTCGCGACCTCCTTGACGAGCTCCGCACCGATCTTCTCGTACGGGTCCTCGAGCTCGATCTCCTTGGCGATCGACACACCGTCGTTCGTGATCGTGGGGGCGCCCCACTTCTTCTCGAGCACGACGTTGCGACCGCGGGGGCCCAGGGTCACCTTGACGGCGTCGGCCAGCGTGTTGAGGCCGCGCTCGAGGCCGCGACGGGCCTCTTCGTCGAAAGCGATGATCTTTGCCATGTGTGTGTCGTCCCTCCCGGACGTTGGACGGTCTTTAGCACTCCACGATGTTGAGTGCTAAGTCATTCTGGCACTCGCCCCCGGGGAGTGCAAGCGCATGGCGGACGACGATCACCCCCCTGGCACTCAGTCCCAACTAGACTGCGACTACGTTTCACCTGAAGGAACAGGAGCACCGGCATGGCCGAACCGTCCTCGTACCGCCCGCCCGTCGCGGACTACGCGTTCATCCTCGAGGAGGTCTTCGGCACGGACGTCGCCGCCCGTGCCACGGAGGGCGCGCTGACCGCGGCCGACGCGGAGGAGATCCTCGCCGCCGCGGGCGACTTCGCCGCGCAGGTGCTCGCGCCGCTCTCGACCGTCGGCGACCGTGTCGGCGCGAAGCTCGAGGACGGCACCGTGCGCCTCCCGGAGGGCTACGCCGAGGCCTACCGCATGTTCACCGAGGCCGGCTGGATCACCGCCGAGGCACCCGAGTCGGCGGGCGGTGACGGCCTGCCCGGCGTCGTCCGCGCAGGGCTCGGCGAGATGTGGAACGCGTCGAACGCCGCGTTCGCGCTGTGCTGGCTGCTCACCGCCGGCCAGATCCACGCGCTCGACGCGAAGGCGTCGGACGAGCTCCGGGAGACCTACCTCACCCGGCTCGTCTCGGGCGAGTGGACCGGCACCATGAACCTCACCGAGCCGGATGCGGGCACCGACCTCGGCGCCATCCGCACCGTCGCGACACCCCGACCCGACGGCACGTGGGCCGTGCGCGGGCAGAAGATCTTCATCACGTGGGGCGACCACGACGTCGCCGAGAACATCGTGCACCTCGTGCTGGCGCGCACCCCGGACGCGCCGGAGGGCGCGAAGGGGCTGTCGCTGTTCGTGGTGCCGAAGTTCCTCCCGGACGCCGACGGCAACCCCGGCGAACGGAACGCCGTCACGACCGTCGCGGTCGAGCACAAGCTCGGCATCCACGGCAGCCCCACCTGTGTCCTCTCCTACGAGGACGCCGTCGGCCACCTCGTCGGCGACCTGCACGGCGGCCTCGCCGGCATGTTCGTCATGATGAACTCGGCCCGAGTGGGCATGGGCTTCCAGGCGACCGGCATCGCCGACCGTGCGTACCAGGCCGCCGCCGCATACGCCGCGGGGCGCCTGCAGGGCCGCGTCATCGACCGCCCCGCGGGCGCGCCGATCGCGGAGCACCCGGACGTGCGGCGCCTCCTGCTCTCGATGTCGAGCCTCGTGTTCGCCATGCGCGCGATGGGGGTCTACGCCGCAGACCTGCTCGACGGCAAGGAGGGCGTCGACGCCGCGCTCGGCGAGTTCTTCGTCCCCATCCTCAAAGGCTGGGCCACGGAGGAGGCGATCGGCGTCACGAGCGACGCGATCCAGGTGCACGGCGGCATGGGCTACATCGAGGAGAGCGGGGTCGCGCAGCACTACCGCGACATCCGCATCGCCGCGATCTACGAGGGTACGACCGCCATCCAGTCCAACGACCTCGTCGGGCGCAAGGTGCTGCGCAACGACGGCGCGGTCGCGGCCGAGCTCTTCTCCCGCATCGAGGCGACGGCATCCGCGCTGCGCACCCGTGGCGACGAGATCGCGCTCCGCACCGCCGAGCGGCTGGAGCGCGCGGTCGCCGCGGCCCGCCGCGCGACCGAGGCGCTGCTCGCCTCCGCCGCGACGCCGCGCGACGCCTACGCCGTGAGCGTCCCGTACCTGATGCTCCTCGGCACCCTCACGGGCGGCTGGATGCACGCGCTCGCGGTCGACGCGGTGCTCGGTCACGCCGAACGCTCGGAGACGGACACGGCGCGGCTCACCGCCGCCGACTTCTACGGCGCCCACCACCTCCCCCGCGTGCACGCGCTGGCGGAGGCGGTCACCCAGGGCGAGATCGCCTGACCCGCGCCCCGCGCACGCACGGACGGCCCCGTCCGCCGCATCCCGGGTCGAGTCGGGATGCGGCGGGCGGGGCCGTGCTGTGCGTCGAGGACGCTCGTCACCCGCGGCGCCGTCGGCGCGGGTTCGGTCTCGGTGGGTTCAGACCACCCGCACGGCTTCGGCCTGCGGGCCCTTCTGCCCGGAGCCGACGGTGAACTCCACCGACTGCCCCTCTTCGAGCACCCGGAATCCGGTCATCTCGATGTTCGAGTAGTGGACGAAGACGTCCTGTCCGTCGCCGGAGGTGATGAATCCATACCCCTTCTCAGCGTTGAACCATTTGACGGTGCCCTGGGCCATGTGACTCTCCTGAAGCTGTGGAACGTCGCCATCGTATCCACGCGGATCCGCGTGATTCCGCCGTTTCAGCGACTGTTGACACGGCCGTGGCGAACTGTTTACGCCGCGGAAACACGGCCCCCGGAGCGGCCCTATTCGGTGGGTTCGGGCGAGGAGAGCTGGCCCGTGCCGAGCACGACCGTGAGCTGCGTGGGCGAGGTGCCGGGCAGCGGGTAATCCGGGTTGAACTGCACCTCGGTGGCACCGACGATCTCCGCCAGGCCGAGCGCCGCCGGGTACGCGTCCTCGGAGGCGTAGTAGACCGTGGTGATCTCGAACGTGCCGCCCGCGCCGCCGGCCGTGACGTCCTGCTCCGCCCAGCCGTAGGTGAGCAGCGTGTCCTTCATCCGGGTCGCGAGGCCCTGCTCCTCGGTCGCGTTCAGCACGAGCACCGTGTACGAGGGGTCCACGACGGGCTCGACCACGACGGTCGGCTCGGGCTCGGGCGTCTCGGCCGGGCTGAACGTGATGCGACCGGATGCGATGAGGCTGCCGAAGATGCCGACCCCGACCAGCACGATCGTCGCGACGACGGCCCACAGCAGCACGATGCCGGCACGCATGCGCGGGTTCTCCGCACGGTGGGCGCCCACACGGCCTGCGGACGAGGAGAGGTCGTCGAAGCGGTCGCGGGGGAAGGTCTGACGCGGCACCCCACGATGCTACCGGGCGCGGGCTCGGAGTCCGTTCAGGATGCGGCGCTCATCCGGCGCGCCCGGTCACGGCGCCGGTCGTCGCGGCCTCGGCGCAGGCGCCCGATGAGCAGCGGGTCGTGCGCGAGGGCGTCCTCACGGTCGATGAGCCGCCCGAGGAGCTGGTAGTACCGGGCCGGCGCGAGGTCGAGACGGGTGCGGATCGCCTCCTCCTTCGCGCTCGTGTGCCCCGGCCACTGCGCCTCGAAGTCGAGGAGGGCACGGTCGAGGTCGGTGAGCACGGTGCCACGCTATCTCGCTCGGGCCGCCCCGTCCGGGAGCCACTCCACGAACCGGCCGAGCGGGTCGGCGACCGCGAGCACCTCGCCGTCGAGGGCGACCGCGAACGCGCCGTCACCGCGGTCCGGCACGGGCCCGCGCCATCCGTCGTGGGTCGAGGGGGCGTCGATCGTGAGCCATCGTCCCGCGCGCCGCGCTTCGTCGATCGCGCGGGCGCGCAGGGCGCGCGGCACGTAGATCAGCACACCGGGGGTGCTCACCACGAGGGTCGCACCGGCGGGGGCGTGTGCCGCGAGTCGCGCGACCGCGTCCGAGGCCGCGTCGCCGGCGACGAGCACCGGCGGGTCGGCGGCGGCGATGTCGAGCGCCGCGGCGATGCGCGCGGCACGGCCGGTCTCCCCCGGCCAGACGAGCCCGGTGAGCCAAGCGCGCGTCGCGGGATCGGCCGGCGGCAGCGGCGTGAGGTCGATCCCGGCGCGCCAGACGATCTCCGGCAGGCGCGTGGGCGGCGCGGCGCGGCCCCGCCAGGCGCTCTCGAGCAGCACCCCGCTCGGCCCGTCCGCCGGGTCCAGCCACACGGCCGCGCCGTCGTCGGTCGTGTACGCGTACGAGTACCGGTCGGGGTACAGGCACAGCCCGGCGCTCGCACCCACCTCGAGCAGCGCGATCGGCCCGTCGATCACGGCGAGCGCCGGCATGAGCGCCGCGCACCGGAGCGGTTCGTTCGTCTGGATGCTGCGCGCCCCGCACTCCGCAGCGACCTCGTCGGCGTGGGCCAGCACCCACGCCCGCCACGGCGCGCCGGGCGTCTCGGGCGCCCCCAGCATCCGCATGACGGCGAACACGAGCGGCGGCTGCCGGTGGGCGGCGGGCGCGGCCGCGATCACGGCGGCGAGCGCCGGGTCGGCGGCGACGTCGCGGGCCCACGCCTCGTACAGCGCAGAGCGCCCCGGGGCCTCCTCGTCGGCGAAGCGGGCGTAGCGCGCGGCGACGGCGTGCAGCGCATCCGGATCGGGCATTGGACCATTCTCGGGTAACAGTGGGAACACAGCACGACCGGACAGGGTTGAATTGAGCAGTACCCCGAGGAGGATGCAGTCATGAGCTATGCCGTCAACAAGTCCGAGGAGCAGTGGCGCGAGGAGCTCGGCCCCGAGCAGTACGCGGTGCTGCGTGAGGCCGCGACCGAGCGGCCGTGGACCGGCGAGCTGCTCGACGAGAGCCGCGCCGGCCTCTACACGTGTGCCGGCTGCGGCGCCGAGCTGTTCAAGAGCGGGACGAAGTTCGACTCCCACTGCGGGTGGCCGAGCTTCTACGAGTCGGTCCGCCCCGACGCGGTCGAACTCCTGGAGGACAACAGCCACGGGATGGAGCGCACCGAGGTGCGCTGCGCGAGCTGCGGCTCGCACCTGGGGCACGTCTTCCCCGACGGGTTCGGCACGCCGACCGGCGACCGCTACTGCATGAACTCGCTGTCGCTGAACTTCACCCCCGAAGCCGGCGAATGAGCGCGCTGGACGCGATGCGGCGACGCCGCTCGTGGTCCAAGGTCACCGACGACGCACCGGATCACGACGAGCTGGTGCGTCTCGTCGGCGCCGCGGGACGGGTGGCTGACCACTCGTCCCTGCGGCCGTGGCGGCTCATCGAGATCCGCGGCGACGACCGCGAGCGGCTCGGCCGCGCGATCCACGAGGCCGAGCACAAGGACGGCGCCTCGACCAAGCCGCTGCGCGCACCGCTGCTCATCGCGGTGGTCGCCCGCATCCGCAAGAGCGAGAAGGTGCCGGACTGGGAGCAGGAGGCCGTCGCGTCGGGTGTCGCGCACGCGCTGAGCCTGCTGCTCGACGAGGCGGGCTGGGGCGTCATCTGGCGCACCGGCGGCTACACCCGCTCGAAGGCGGTCGCGAAGGCGCACGGGCTGCGCAAGCGCGAGCGGCTCATGGGGTGGCTGTACGTGGGCGGCAAGCCCGAGGGCGCCGACCGCAAGGGGCACCCGCGCGAGGTCGACGGCGAGAAGTTCCTCTCGACGCTCCCGGACGACTGAGGTCAGCGCCGGCGACCGCGCCTGGGCACGACCGCCACCAGCACGCCGACGAGCGCGACGCCCACGGCGATCACCGCGATCACGAGCGGCGCGCCCGCGGGTGCCGGCCAGACCGCGTCGATCACGACCGAGGTGGCGAGCAGCCCCACGACCGACCCGAGGCCGAGCTGCAGCACGCCGGTGTGCCGCACGAGGGCGGCCGACAGAAAGATGTAGACGACGCCGGTCGCGCCGCCGAGGTACATCCACACCTCGGTCGGGAAGCGCTCCGGCGGCCCCGCGATCCCGATGCGGATGCAGGTGGCGACCAGCAGCGCGAGGGTGCCGGCCGCGAAGTTCACGAGGGTGGCGGTGAGGGCGCTGTCGACCGCTTGCCGCAGCCGCCCGTTCGTGGCCTGCTGCCAGGCGATGCCCGCCCCGGCGAGGAACGGCAGCACGAACATCCACCACGGCGCCTCCGTGGGGCCCTCGCCGAGGAGGGCGATCACGACGGACACGACCGCGAGCCCCGCGCCGATCAGGCGTGCGACCGTCACGCCGACGACGCCGCCAGGGCCGTACCCGACCCGGTCGAGGACGATGCCGCTGACGGTCTGCCCGGCGACGACGCCGACCGTGAACGTCGCGACGCCGATGACGGCGACCGTGAGGGTCTGGGTCGCGACGGTGAACGCGCCCGCGAACCCGGCCACCAGCATCCACCACCGCACCCGGTGCGCGCGGAGCCCGGTGACGAGCCGGCCGAGGCCCGCCCGGCCGGTCGGCGTGGACAGGCACAGCACGAGCAGGATGAGGAACCCCGACCCGAACGAGATGAGCGACGCGACGGCGCTGTCACCGAGCGCGGCGCTGAGCGCGCCGTTCAGCTGCGCCTGCACGGTGGTGAGCACGCCCACCAGCACGGCACCGCCGACCGCCACCGCCGCCGGCAACCGTTTCGGGGAGGTCGTGGGCGTCGGCACCCTCCCACCCTAGGCGTGCCCCGCCGCCCCGGTCGTCGCCCCGCGGCCCCGTGCGCGCCCGTGCCAGGGCCGCGAGACTGCATCTGCGCGACGAGACTGCATCCAATGTCAGCGGTCTCGTCACGCAGATGCAGTCTCGCGGTTCGCAGCCAGCTGGCGGGCCGGGGCGCGGGGCGACGCACGAGAACAGGTGATTCGGCGGGATCAGGCTGTTTCGCGGGCGCGGGCGCCTGATCTCGCCGAATCACCTGATCCGGTGAGCGAGCGAGAGGCGCCGTCGGGCGCGGGACGGATGGTGCCGGCTACAGGACTTGAACCTGCAACCCCCTAATTACAAGTTAGGTGCGCTACCAATTGCGCCAAGCCGGCAGAGTGCCCAGTCTAGCCAGGCGCCAGGTCACTCCGTGGGTTCGGCCGTCGCGGTCGGCGTCGGCGACGGGGAGTTCTTGTAGTACGAGGCGCTGGCCGTGGTGAGCACGAACTGCGCGAACTCCTTCGGGTCGTCGAGCGAACCCTGGTACACCTGCCCGTTCACGAGCACGAGCGGGGTGCCGGTGAGGGTGAGGCCGTCGGTGCCGGGGATGTCGACGAGCGCCGCGTCCGTCGCGCCCCGCGCCCACGTGATGAAGTCCTCGCCCTCGATGCAGGCGCGGACCTCCTTCGGCGAGGTGGCGCCGGTCGCGATGGCGAGGGCGGCGAGGTCGGAGTCGGGGATGCCGGCGGAGTCCATGTCGGGCTGCTTCGCCAGCAGTTCGTGGTTGAACGCGAACACCGAGTCGGGCGAGTACGTGGCCACGCATGCGGCGGCGCTCGCGGCGCGCAGCGAGTACTTCGTGCCGTTCGACTTCGCGGTGAGCATGGCGACCGGGTGGTAGGTCAGGGTCGCGGAGCCGGCGGTGAACCACTTCGACAGCTGCGCGGCGTTCGCGAGCTCGAACGTCTTCGCACCGGCGGCGAGGTAGTCGACGTAGATGCGGATGTCGACGGTCGAGGCAGAGGTCGCGGTCGGGGTCGGCTCGGCGGACTCCGTCGGCGTCGCGGTCTCGTTCAGCGTGCTGGTGCCGGTGGAGACGCCGGCGACCGAGACGATCGGGATGCCGCCGTCGTCGGTCACGTTCTGCGGGGTCGCGACGGGGGTGGATGCGGCGGAGTTGACCGCGATCGTGACGCCGGTGATGACGGCCACGACGAGGACGAGCGCGAGCGCCCCGAGACCGGCGAGACGGAGTGCACGCAGGCGGGCGTGCTTCGCCTGCACCTGCTGCGCCTTCTCGCGGACCGCCTCGCGACGGTCGCGCGATGCCGGGACGTTCGAATCGTCGTCGTTGGACATGAGACCTCTAAGACTGCGGAGAGCCGGTTCGCAACCGGCGGGCCGCCCGGGTGAAGCGACCCCGACGATGCTAGTCAGACAGCCTGTGAAATGCCCAGACGGCCATGCCATACTGAACGGGCGCCCGATGGTGGGCGTGCGGGCACAGCCCCCGCAATTCCATTCACTACGGATCGTCCGGCACGTACCTGCCGGTGAAGGAGAACACAATGGCGTCCGTCACTTACGACAACGCGACCCGTCTGTACCCGGGCGGCACCCGCCCCGCGGTCGACAAGCTCAACCTCGAGATCGGCGACGGCGAGTTCCTCGTCCTGGTCGGCCCCTCGGGTTGCGGAAAGTCCACGTCCCTGCGCATGCTCGCCGGCCTCGAAGAGGTCAACTCGGGCGCCATCCGCATCGGTGAGCGCGACGTCACCGACATCCCGCCGAAGGACCGCGACATCGCGATGGTCTTCCAGAACTACGCGCTGTACCCGCACATGACGGTCGCCGAGAACATGGGCTTCGCCCTGAAGATCGCCGGCGTCGGCAAGGAGGAGCGTGCCCAGCGCGTCCTCGAGGCGGCGAAGCTGCTCGACCTGGAGCAGTACCTCAACCGCAAGCCGAAGGCCCTCTCGGGCGGTCAGCGTCAGCGTGTCGCCATGGGCCGCGCGATCGTCCGCCAGCCGCAGGTGTTCCTCATGGACGAGCCGCTGTCGAACCTCGACGCCAAGCTCCGCGTCCAGACCCGCACCCAGATCGCGTCGCTGCAGCGTCGCCTGGGCGTCACCACGGTCTACGTCACCCACGACCAGACCGAGGCGCTCACCATGGGCGACCGCATCGCGGTCCTCAAGGACGGCGTGCTCCAGCAGGTCGGCACCCCGCGCGACCTGTACGAGCGGCCCGCCAACGTCTTCGTCGCCGGCTTCATCGGCTCCCCCGCCATGAACCTGTTCCCGGCCGACCTGGCCGAGGGCGGCGTCCGCTTCGGCGACATGGTGGTGCCGGTCGAGGCCGACGTCATCGGCAAGGCCCACGGTTCGGAGGTCACCATCGGTGTCCGCCCCGAGGACATCCAGGTCGCGCCGGCCGACGGCAAGGGCCTGTCGGTCGTCGTGGACCTCGTCGAGGAGCTCGGCGCCGACGGCTACCTGTACGGCCACGCCGAGGTCAACGGCAAGCGCACCGACATCGTCGCGCGCGTCGACGGCCGCCGTCACCCGAACGCGGGCGAGACGGTCGTCCTCGCCCCGGTCACCGGTCACGTGCACGTCTTCGACCTCGAGACGGGCGAGCGCCTCACCGACAAGGCCATCGCCTCGGCCTGATCCATCCCTTTCGAAGACGCGGCGCGGCGGGTTCCTCAGGAACCCCCGCGCCGCGTCCGCTTCCGGAGAACGATGAGCGATTCCCTGACCATCACCGCGTCCAGCGTCGATCCGGCCCTGCTGAGCCTGCCGTGGAACGTGCCCCTGGGCGAGTGGCCGAGCTCGGCGATCGTGTCGCTGCCGAAGGGGCTCTCGCGCCACCTGGTGCGTTTCTCGAGCCTGTCGGGCAAGGTCATCGCCGTGAAGGAGACCACGGCCGAGATGGCCCGGCGCGAGTACGACATGCTCGGCAACCTGGGCCGGCTCGACGTGCCCTGCGTCGAACGCGTCGCGGTGATCGCCGGGCGCACCGACGCGAGCGGGGAGCCGCTGCCCGCCGCGCTCGTCACCGCGCACCTGAAGTTCTCGCTCCCCTACCGCGCCCTGTTCACCCAGGTGCTGCGGCCCGACACCGCATCCCGGCTCGTGGACGCGCTCGCGGTGCTGCTCGTGCGCCTGCACAACGTCGGGTTCTTCTGGGGCGACGTGTCGCTGTCCAACACCCTGTTCCGACGGGATGCGGGATCGTTCGCCGCGTACCTCGTCGACGCCGAGACCGGCGAGCTGCACGAGAGCGGACTGACCCCGGGCCAGCGCGCGCACGACCTCGATGTGGCCCGCACGAACATCGCGGGCGAGATCATGGACCTCGCCGCCGGCGGTCGCCTCGAGGGCGGGGTGGATGCGGTCGCCATCGCCGACGGCATCGTCTCGTCGTACCAGTCGCTGTGGGGCGCGCTCACCGACAAGGAGTCGTTCTCGGTCGACGAGACGTGGCGCATCACGGAGCGGGTGCAGCGGCTGAACGCGCTCGGCTTCGACATCGACGAGATGTCGATCAAGACCACCCCCGACGGCACGACGGTGTCGATCCAGCCGAAGGTCGTCGACGCCGGCCACCACCAGCGGCGGCTGCTGCGGCTCACCGGCCTCGACGTCGAGGAGAACCAGGCCCGCCGCCTGCTGAACGACCTGGACGAGTTCCGCGCCCGCATCTCGCGGCTCGGCGACGACGAGGAGATGGTCGCGCACGAGTGGCTCACGCGGGTGTTCGAGCCGGTCGTGAAGGCCATCCCGTTCGAGCTGCGCAGCAAACTGGAGCCCGCGGAGGTGTTCCACCAGGTGCTCGAGCACCGCTGGTACATGTCGCAGGCCCGCGGCCGGTCGGTGCCGCTCGCGGAGGTGCTCACCAGCTACATCGACGATGTGCTGCGCCATCGTCGCGACGAGGCGACCGTCATGGGACCGCCCACCGAGACCGTGTCGATCCCGGTCATCCGCGATGGGCAGCTCCCGCCGGACGACGACGAGGACCTCGACTGGCGCGACCTCGTCTGAGGCCGCGGACGACGAAGGCGGATGCCGCAGCCTCGGGGCCCGGCATCCGCCTTCGTGTCGTGGTCAGTAGCCGATCGTGAACCGGTCGCGCACGTGCGCGGGCTGTTCGATCTCGTCGACGACGGCCAGTGCCAGGTCGGGGCCGGAGATGAACGACTCGCCCTGCTCGTCGGTGACGAGCACCTCGCCGCCGGTGCGGTAGGTGCCGCGGCGTTCGCCCGGGTTGAACGAGCCGAAGCCGCCCGCGGGGTGCACGAAGAACCAGTCGCGGCCGGACTCGTCGGCCTGCAGGTCCTGCAGCACGCCGTAGGCCTCGCGCGCCTCGGCCTTGAACGGCTCGGGGAACTCGGGGGTGTCGAGCAGCAGCGGGCCGTCCGGGGCGACGCGGCTGCCGCCGGCGCCGCCGATGACGCCGAGGCGTACCTGGCCCGGGAGCACCGAGTTCAGCTCGGCGATCGCCGGGCGGACCTTGCCGGCCATGTCGCCGCGGGGTGCGACGGAGAGGACGACGACGTCCGCCCCCTGCAGCTGCGCGACGAGGTCGGGGATGTCGAGCAGCGACGCCTCGAGGTAGCTGGCCCCGGGGACCCGCTCCGCGGCGACGTTGCGCGCGATCGAGAGCACGGTGTGCCCGCGGTCGACGGCCTCCTTGACGATGTGGCGACCGGCGTACCCGGTGCCTCCGATGACGGCGATGACGGCCATGCGTTTCCTTTCGCGGTTATTCGCGCGTGGCGCGCAGGGTGGACACCTGGTAGAGCGCGACGGATGCGGCGATCCCCGCGTTCAGCGATTCGGTCGCGGCGGAGATCGGGATCGACACGATCTGGTCGCACGTCTCGGTGACGAGGCGCGAGAGCCCCTTGCCCTCGGAGCCGACCACGATGACGACCGGACGGTCGGCGAGCTCGAGCGAGGGCAGCGACACGTCGCCGCCGCCGTCGAGGCCGAGCACGAACACGCCCTGCTTCTTGAAGTCCTTCAGCATGGCCGTGAGGTTCGAGGCGAGGGCGACCGGGATGCGGGCTGCCGCACCGGCGCTGGTCTTCCACGCCGCGGAGTTGACGCTCGCGCTCCGGCGCTGCGGGAGGATGACCGCGTGACCGCCGAAGGCCGCGGTGGAGCGGATGATGGCGCCGAGGTTGCGGGGGTCGGTGATGCCGTCGAGCGCGACGAACAGCGGCACCTCGCCGCGGTCGATCACCTGCTCCAGCACGTCCTGCGGGTGGGCGTACTCGTACGGCGGCACCTTCAGCGCGACGCCCTGGTGCACCCCGTCGAATCCGGCCATGCGGTCGAGCTCGGGGCGGGTGACCTCGAGCACGGGGATGCCCCGGTGGGTGGCCGTGGCGAGCATCTCCTTGACGCGGTCGTCCATCTCCACGCGCTGGGCGATGTACATCGCGGTGGCGGGGATCCTCGTGCGCAGCGCCTCGAGCACGGAGTTGCGCCCGGTGACGATCTCGGTGTCGTCGGCGGCCTTCGCCCGCGGGGCGCGGTTCTGCTGCTGCTGCGGCTTCTGGCCGGGCTTGCCCTTGCCGCCGGCGGCGGCGTAGCGCTCCGCGGCGGCCTTGCGCTTGCCGGCGACGTGCCAGGCGCGGTCCTCGGCCTTGGGGGTCGGGCCCTTGCCTTCGAGCGCCTTGCGGCTGTGTCCGCCGGTGCCCTTCGTGGGGCCCTTCTTCTTGCTCTTGCCGGCGCCGGGGCGTCCTGGTTTAGTCATTTCCGTCTCCAAACTGGCCCATCGGGCGTGTCCGTTACGAAAACACCCAGTTCATCCAACTCCGCACGGACTTTGTCGGCCCGTTCCCAATTTCTTTCGTTTCGCGCGCTTTCTCGATCAGCAATCAGCTGTTCGACACGGTCCGCGAATCCGCTCGGTCTCCGTCCCGCTGTCTTTGGGCGCAACGTGAATCCAAGTCGTTTCATAAACGCTCTGATATCCGCGGCAATGTGCTCCACTTCGTGTTCACGCCCGAACATTGATGTGGACTGGCCAGTGTCCATCAGCCGGTTCGCGTACGAAATCCGCGTATGGATCGCTGCGAAAGCCGCCGGGACGTTTAAGTCGTCATCCATCGCTTCAGCCAGATCATCAGCAATGACCGTCGAGGTCGGGATATTCCCGCCAAACTCTCGCGCACGGCCGAGGAACCTCTCGATCCGCTCCACTGATCTCCTTGCTTCCAAGAACGTGTCGTTTGAAACGTCAAGCGAAGAACGATAATGCGCGGCAAGGAGACCGTACCGGATGGTGTTACGCGACCAAGCCCTTCGAAGGTCTCGTGCCAGCAGAAAGTTGCCCAGAGATTTCGACATCTTCTGGCCGGAGACGTTCACTAGTCCGTTATGGATCCAGTACCGCGCGAACGGATCCCCAGCAGCCCTGGACTGTGCCAGTTCGTTCTCGTGGTGGGGGAAGCGCAGGTCGAGGCCGCCGCCGTGGATGTCGAACGCGGGGCCGAGGTAGCGCCGGCTCATCGCCGAGCACTCGATGTGCCAGCCCGGGCGCCCGGAACCCCACGGGGTCTGCCAGGTGGCGTCGGCGGGTTCCCAGGGCTTCGCGCTCTTCCAGAGGGCGAAGTCACGCGGATCCCGCTTGCCGCGCGAGTCGGCGTCGGCGGCTGGCTCCATCGCGTCGAGTTCCTGGTGGGTGAGCGAACCGTACGACGGCCATGAGCGCACGTCGAAGTACACGTCGCCGGAGCCGTCCAGCGCGGGGTAGGCGTGTCCGGCCTCGATGAGCCGCTCGATGAAACCGATCATCTCCGGGATCGCCCCGGTGGCGCGGGGTTCATACGTCGGCGGGCGAATGCCGATCGCGGCGTACTCCGAGTCAAACTCCTGCTCGGTACGGTACGCAAGTGCCCACCAAGGCTCTCCGTTGGTCGCATTCTGAAGGACTTTGTCATCAATATCGGTGACGTTGCGCACGTAAGTCACTCGACCAAAGCGGTACTCGAGCCAGCGTCTGAGTACATCGAAGGCAAGACCGCCACGCAAATGGCCGACGTGCGGGCCGGACTGGACCGTTGGACCGCACACATACATGGTCACGTTCTCGGGGTCGAGCGGTGTGAAATCGCGCAGCGTCTGCGTCTGGGTGTCGAAGAGCCGGACCGTCACCGTCCCAGCCTACCGGCGCGCCCTGTCACAGCGCCGTCATACGGACACGCTAGAAGTGGAGGATGCTGCCTGTCCTCGCCGTGGTCGCCGCCGCGGTCCTCTTCGGTACCACCGGCACGTCCCAGGCGTTGGGTCCGGCCGACACGTCGCCGCTCGGCGTCGGTGCGATGCGGCTCGTGATCGGCGGCACCGGGCTCGCCCTGCTGGGGTTCGCGCTCGCGCGGCGCCGACGGGCCGCATCCGCTGCTCCCCCGCCCAGGCTCGACCGCCGCGCGTTCCTGCTCATGGCGACGACCGGCGTCTGCCTCGCCGTGTACCAGCCGCTGTTCTTCCTCGGCACCGCCCGCAACGGCGTCGCCGTCGGCACGGTGATCGCGCTCGGGTCGGCGCCGGTGCTCGCGGGGGTGATCGAGTGGGCGCTCACCCGGCACGTACCCCGCGCGGCCTGGTTCGGCGCCACGGCGCTTGCGACGGCCGGGGTCGCGCTCCTCGCGTTCGGCGGCGGCGATGCGGGCGCCGGCGGGACCGACCCGCTGGGGCTGCTGGGCTCGGTCGGCGCGGGCGCGTCGTTCGCCGTGTTCGCGAACGCGCAGCGGCGGCTCATGGACGCCGGCTGGGACCCGTTCACGGTCGCCGGTGCCATGGGACTCGGATCGGCCCTGTGCTCGCTCGCGATGCTGCCGTTCGCCGATCTGTCCTGGCTCGCCGAACCCTCCGGGATCGTCATGGCGCTGTGGCTCGGCCTCGCGACGATCTCGGTCGCGTACACGCTGTTCACCTGGGGGCTCGAGCGGCTGCGCGCCGCGACGGCCGCGACCCTCACCCTGGCCGAACCGCTCACGGCGTCGCTGCTCGGCATCCTGCTCCTCGGCGAGCTCCTCTCCCCCGCCGCGGTCGCCGGACTGGTCGTGCTGGGCGCCGGGCTCGTCCTGCTCGCCTGGGGCTCACGCGCGCCGCGGGACCCCCGGCCGTTCGCGGTGGAGGGCTGACATGGAACTGCGGGTCGACGACCTCACGCATCCGGCCGTGCAGCGGCTCATCGGCGAGCACCTGGACGACATGCACGCGGGCTCACCGCCGGAGAGCGTGCATGCGCTCGCCCTGTCGGCGCTGACGCATCCGGACATCACCGTGTGGTCCGCCTGGGAGGGCGACCGGCTCCTCGGCGTCGGCGCGCTGAAACGGCTGGATGCGCGGGGCGGCGAGGTGAAGTCGATGCGCACGACGCTCGAGGCGCGCGGCACGGGTGTGGGCCGCGCGATCCTGCGCCGGATCGTGACGGCCGCGCGCGCCGAGGGGATGACGGCGCTGTGGCTCGAGACCGGCAGCGGCCCGCAGTTCCTGCCCGCGCGGCGGCTGTACGAGTCCGAGGGGTTCGCCCGGTGCGGCCCGTTCGCGGACTACACCGACGATCCGCTGTCGGTGTACTTCACACTCCCGCTCTGACCCGGTGGTCAGGCGGGGACGACGAGTGCAACGGCGGTCGCCGCCACGCCCTCGCCACGGCCGGTGAAGCCGAGCCCGTCGGTCGTGGTGGCGGCGACGGAGACGGGTGCGCCGCCCAGCGCCGCCGAGAGCACGGCCTCGGCCTCCTCCCGGCGACCGCGGAACCGTGGCCGCACGGTCTGCACCTGCACCGACACGTTGCCGACCGCCCACCCGGCCTCCGACAGGAGCGCGCGCGTCCGGGCGAGGAACGCGTCGGCGTGCGCACCGGCGTACTCCGGGCGGTCGGTGCCGAAGTGGGTGCCGATGTCGCCGAGCCCGGCCGCCGACAGCAGTGCGTCGACGATGGCGTGCGCGACCGCATCCCCGTCCGAGTGCCCGGACAGCGCGGGCTCCCCCGGCCATTCGAGCCCGGCCAGCCACAGCGCCCCTTCGCCCCCGAAGGCGTGCACGTCGGTGCCGACGCCGACCCGCGGCAGTCCGGCGGGGGTGCCGGGATGCGGGGACACGCGGACTGCGGGTTCGGGGGTCACGAGGCTCCTCGCGCGGTCGAGGTCGTCGGGGGTGGTGATCTTGAACGCGAGCGCCGCCCCCTCGACGGCCGCGACGCGGTGGCCCGCATCGGCGACGAGCGCCGCGTCGTCGGTGAAGTCCGCCGTGGCTGCGGCATACGCCGTCTCGAGCACGTCGCGCCGGAAGCCCTGCGGCGTCTGCGCGGCGGCGAGTTCCGACCGGTCGACCGGACCGATCACCGCGGCCCCGTCGACGCGCTTCAGCGTGTCGACGACCGGGAGCACCGGGATGACGCCGGGGATGCCGTCGTCGACGGCCTCGACGACGCGCTCGAACACGGCGGGCGGGGTGAGCGCGCGGGCGGCATCGTGCACGAGCACGACCTCGACGCTCGGCAGGAGCGCCGCGAGCCCGGCCGCGACCGATCGCTGGCGGGTGTCGCCGCCGACGACCACACGGGTCAGTTCGCTGCGGTCGCCTGCCACGGCCCGTAGATCGGTGAGGGCCTCACCCTCGTACCCCGCGGGCGCCACGACGACGACCTGGGCGTACGGGCCGTCGAAGACGTTCCGCAGGGCGTGCCGCAGCACGGTGTGTCCGTCGATGCCGACGAACGCCTTCGGCGCCCCGGCGTTCAGCCGCGTGCCGGAACCGGCCGCGACGACGATGACCCCGACGCGGGGCGGGGGTGCGACGTCCACGAGGGCCGTCTCAGCTGGCGAGGACCTCTTCGAGGAGGACGCTGGCCTTCTCCTCGTCGGTCTTCTCGGCGAGGGCGAGCTCCGAGATGAGGATCTGCTTGGCCTTCGCCAGCATCCGCTTCTCACCCGCGGACAGGCCGCGGTCCTGGTCGCGGCGCCACAGGTCGCGGACGACCTCGCTCACCTTGATGACATCGCCCGAGGCGAGCTTCTCGAGGTTCGCCTTGTACCGGCGGGACCAGTTGGTGGGCTCCTCCGTGAACGGTGCGCGCAGCACCTCGAAGACGCGCTCCAGGCCGTCCTTGCCGATGACGTCGCGGACGCCGACCAGGTCGACGTTCTCTGCCGGGACCTCGATGATCAGATCGCCTTGGGTGACGTTGAGCTTCAAGTACTTCTTGGTCTCGCCCTTGATGACGCGTTCCTTGACCTCGATGATGGTCGCCGCCCCGTGGTGCGGGTAGACAACCGTTTCGCCAACCTCAAAAAGCATGGAGTTATGTCCTTTCGGCAGCTACTAGGATACCACAGGCGTTCTGCGCTAAGGTATGCGCCCCCACCGCCGCGGCCGTCGGCATCCCGCGCGCGAACCCCATAGAATGCTGGGAGAACCCGTCAGCCCTCTGGGAGGTACCGTGAAATCGCGTCTCATCGCGTCCCTGGCCGTGGGCGCCGCCGTCGTCCTCGGGACGACCGGCTGCGGCCTGATCGCCCCCCAGAGCACGACCGTGCAGTATCAGCCGTCCGACGGCATGAACGTGCCCGACTCCTCGGGCCCGCTGCTCGTGCGCAACGCGCTCATCGTCTCGGACGACGAGGGCGTCGACGGCAACTTCATCGCCGCGGTCGTCAACGCGACCGACGATGACCACACGCTGAACCTCGAGATCGGAGAGGGCTCGGACGCGGTCAAGAAGACGATCCGCGTCAGCGCCGGCACCACCAAGAGCCTGGGCGTCGAGGACATCGACGGTGTCGAGAACCTCGAGGGCGCGGAGCCGCTGCTCATCGAGGGCCTGAACGTGAAGCCGGGCGCGACCGTCTCGGTCTACTTCCAGTCCGGCGACGGCGAGGGCGCGAGCGTCCCGATCCAGGTCGTGGACGGCACGCTGGAGCACCTCGGCGAACTGGTCCCCTGACCCGACCGACTTCGAAGGAGGGCGGCATCCGAACGGGTGCCGCCCTCCTTCGTGTGCGGGCTCAGTCCTCGAAGCGGTACCCCAGGCCGCGCACCGTGACGAGCATCTCGGGTTCCTTCGGGGTGCGTTCGATCCGGGACCGGATGCGTTTGATGTGCACGTCGAGCGTCTTCGTGTCGCCGAAGTAGTCGGCGCCCCACACCCGGTCGATGAGCTGGCCGCGGGTGAGCACCCGCCCGGCGTTGCGCATGAGGAACTCCAGCAGCTCGAACTCCTTCAGCGGCATCGCGATCTCCCGCCCGTCGACCGCGACGGTGTGCCGGTCGACGTCGAGCGCCACCCTGCCCCCGCGCAGCACCCGTTCCTCGGGCTCGCCGCCGGCCTGCTCGGAACGGCGGAGCACCGCCCGCATCCGGGCGAGCAGCTGCCTGGTCGAATACGGCTTCGTCACGTAGTCGTCGGCGCCGAGTTCCAGGCCCACGACGATGTCGACCTCGCTGTCCTTGGCGGTGAGCATGATGATCGGCACGGACGACTCGGCGCGCAGGCGCCGGCAGACCTCCGTGCCGGGAAGCCCCGGCAGCATGAGGTCGAGCAGCACGATGTCCGCGCCGTGGGCGTGGAAGGCGGTGAGGGCGGCCGAGCCGTCCTCGACGGTCTCGACCTCGAACCCCTCCCGGCGCAGGAGGTACGCCAGCGGGTCGGCGATGTCGGGTTCGTCCTCGACTATCAGGACGCGGGTCATGCGGTGGCTCCGGTCTCTCGCGGCTCGGCCGGGGTGGGGTCGGGTCGGGGGTCCTGCGCGGAGGCGGCGGGCCCAGGCGGTGCGGCGGGCCCAGGCGGTGCGACGGGCTCGGCGGGCGCGACGGGCCCGGCTGCCACGCGCGCGGCCTTCTTCGCCTTCTTCTTGTCCTTTTTCGGCTTCGACCGCCGCTCGGCGTCGGCGCCGGGCGGCGGGTCGGTGAGCGGCAGGCTGATCGTGAACGTGGAGCCGTGGCCGGGGCGCGACCACACCCGCACCTCTCCCCCGTGCCGCTGCACCGCGTGCTTCACGATCGACAGGCCGAGGCCGGTGCCGCCGGTGCGGCGCGACCGGGCCTGGTCGGCCCGGTAGAAGCGTTCGAAGATCCGCGCCTGTTCCGCCTCCGGGATGCCCACGCCGTGGTCGGTGACGGCGATCTCGACGCGCTCGTGCACCTTCTTCACCCCGACCCCCACCTGCGCGCCCGCCGGCGAGTAGGCGATGGCGTTCGCGACGAGGTTCCCCACCGCGTCGGCGAGGACCGCCGGCTCACCGAGCACGTGCAGTCCGCGTTTGCCGCCGCGGACGAGCGTCACGTCGGCGCCTGCGGCGATCGTGCCGTGCGCGTCGAGCACCTCGGCCAGCACGGCGTCGACGGCCACCACCCGCATCCGGGACGCACCGTCGGACGACTGCAGCCGGGAGAGGTCCATGACGCGCTCGGTGAGTTCGGCGAGCCGCGTGGCCTCCGCACTCATGCGGGCGGCGAACACCCGCACCTGCGCGGGGTCGTCGGCGGCGGACTCGATCGCCTCGGCGAGCAGCGAGATCGCACCGACCGGGGTCTTCAGCTCGTGGCTGGTGTTGGCGACGAAGTCCCGCCGCATCCGCTCCACCCGCTCACGCTCGGTGATGTCGCGGAGCACCACGAGGGTGAGCCGGGGGGAGATCGTCGCCGCCCGCGCGGCCACCTGGCGCTGCTCGGACGGCACGTCCACGCGCCGGAGGGTGAGCAGCTCACCGGCCGACCCCGCGTCGCGGGCAGCTCGGACGAGCGCCCGCACGTGCTCGTCCGTGACGACGTCGCCCTCCCGCATCCCGAATCCGGATGCGGCCGCGGAAGCGGCACGCACGGTGCCCGACTGGTCGACCACGGCGGCGGCGTCGTCCATGGCCTGCAGCACGTCGTGCACACCGTCCGGCGTCGTGGACGCGGCCTGCGCCCGCATCCGCCGCCGCGCCTGCACGGACACGACGACGAGCGCGGCGACGCCACCACCGATGACGACGCCGACGAAGAGTTCGAGCAGCGCGAGCTGCATCGCGTCCATGGGCATCAGCGTAGGGTGCCCGCCTGGGTGCGACCGGCCGGAACCGGGGCCGCGGACTACTATTCACCAACGCGGCACCGTTCGTTCACCTTCGCCCGGGACACTCGGTTCCGGCCCGTGTGCCGTGCCGTCGACCCGGAGGTCCGTGTTCCATGCGTGAGGTGTTCCAGCAGTCCCTGGACGAGGTGCGCGTGCGCCTGGTCGAGATCGCCGAGCTCGTCGAGGAGGCCATGTCGAAGGCGACGCGCGCCTTCGGGTCGAGCGACGTGGGCCTGGCCGAGGAGGTCATCGAGAACGACTCGGTGATCGACGACAAGGCGATCGAGCTGGACGAGCTGGCCATCGACATCCTGGCCCGCCAGCAGCCCGTCGCGAGCGACCTGCGCACCGTGGTCTCGGCGCTGCGGATCAGCGCGTCGCTGGAGCGCATGGGCGACATCGCCGAGCACATCGCGCAGCTCACCCGCATGCGCTTCCCCGACCGGGCGATCCCGAAGGGGCTGAAGGGCACGTTCACGAAGATGGGCGAGATCGACGTCGCCCTTGCCGGCAAGCTCGCCGAACTGCTGCGCACGCGCGACCTGGAGCTCGCCGAACAGATCCGCAACGAGGACGACAAGCTCGACGAGCTGCACTTCAGCGTGTTCGAGAAGGTGCTCAGCGACTCCTGGCAGGGCGAGGCGTCGGCCACCGTCGACGCGACGCTCGCCAGCCGCTACCACGAGCGCTTCGGCGACCACGCGGTCTCGGTGGCGAAGAAGATCGTCTACCTCGCGACCGGCGACTGGGCCGGCGCCGACGACTGACCCCGTCGCCGTTCACTCGGGGACGCGAAGAGGGGCGGATGCCGCAGCATCCGCCCCTCTCGTGCGTCAGGGTTACTTCTTGCCCTGCGAGGCGACCGCGGCGGCGCCGGCGGCGGCGGCCTCGGGGTCGAGGTACTCGCCCGGGCCGAGGGGCTTGTTGTCCTCGTCGAGGCGGTAGACGAGCGGAATGCCGGTGGGGATGTTCAGCTCGGCGATGTCGTCGTCGCTGATGCCCTCGAGGTGCTTCACCAGGCCGCGCAGCGAGTTGCCGTGGGCGGTGACGAGCACGGTCCTGCCGGCCTGCAGGTCGGGGACGATCTCGGCGTCCCAGTAGGGCAGCAGCCGGTCGATGACGAGCTTCAGCGACTCGGTGCGCGGCACCTCGCCGTCGATCCCGGCGTACCGGGGGTCGTTCACCTGGCTGAACTCGGAGTCGTCGGCGAGGTCCGGCGGCGGCACGTCGAACGAGCGACGCCACAGCATGAACTGCTCCTGGCCGTACTGCTCGAGCGTCTCGGCCTTGTCCTTGCCCTGCAGGGCGCCGTAGTGGCGCTCGTTGAGGCGCCACGAGCGCTTCACCGGGATCCACAGGCGGTCAGCGGCGTCCAGCGCGATGTTGGAGGTCTGGATCGCGCGGGACAGCAGCGAGGTGTGCACGACGTCGGGCAGGATGCCCGTCTCGGCCATGAGCTCGCCGCCGCGGGCGGCCTCGGCCTTGCCCTGCTCGGTCAGGCGCACGTCGACCCATCCGGTGAAGAGGTTGAGCTCGTTCCACTGGCTCTGGCCGTGGCGCAACAGGATGAGGGTACGTGGCGAAGTCATGGCCCGATTCTATCGAGGCGGGCGTTCAGGTCGTGTTTGGCATCATTGCCTGGTGCCCGCCTCCCTCGCCCCCATCGGACGTGCCACGCGGGGCACCACGGGGACGAACCGGCTGCGTCGCGTCGACCGCTGGATCGCGCGGCATCCGGTGCTGCGCACCGCGGCCGCGGAGCCGCTCGTGGTCGACCTCGGCTTCGGCGCCAGCGGGGTGACCGCCTTCGAACTCGAGGAGCGACTGCACCGTGCCCGCGCCGACGTGCAGGTGCTCGGGCTCGAGATCGACCCGGCGCGGGTGGCGACCGCCCGGGCGCAGCTCGCCGACGTCCGCGACGGCGCCGCGCGCTTCCGCCCCGACGCCCGGGTCACGTTCGCGACCGGCGGCTTCGAGGTGCCGGCACCGCGTCGACCCCGCGTCATCCGCGCGATGAACGTGCTGCGCCAGTACGACGAGGCCGACGTCCCGGACGCGTGGGCGCGGATGGCGTCCCGCCTGGAGCCGGGCGGGATGCTGGTGGAGGGCACCTGCAACGAGGTCGGGCGGGTGTCGACGTGGGTCGCGGTCAACGCGCAGGCGGTGCCGGAGACGTTCACGGTCGCCCTGCGGCTCGCGGAGCTCGAGGCTCCGTCGATCGCGGCGGAGCGGCTCCCGAAGGCGCTCATCCACCGGAACGTGCCGGGCGAACGGGTGCACGACTTCCTGCGCGCGCTCGACCGCGAGTGGGAGCGCGCGGCGCCGCTGTCGGCGTTCGGTCCGGTGCAGCGGTGGCGCGCGGCGATGCAGGCGATGGCGGATGCGGGATGGCCGCTCCTCGACCGTGCACGCTGGCGGCTCGGCGAGGTCACCGTGCCGTGGTCGGCGGTCGCCCCGGCCTGACCGGCGGCGCCCGGCGGGTCAGCTGCGGCGGGACAGCCGAGTGAGGCGCGGGACGGATGCGGTCGCCCCGGCATCCGGTGCGACGATGACCTGCGCGGTCGCGGCGATCTCCCCCGCCGCGGTCTCGACCCGGTACTCGCCGTCGACGGATGCGGTGCGCTTGATGAGCGCGAGGGCGATCGGGCCGTCCTCGTAATGCCGCGCGACGGAGGTCACCGCACCGACGGCCGTGCCGTCGACCGTGACCGCGTCGCCGCGCTCGGGGAGCACCGCGTCGCTGCCGTCGAGCTGCAGCGCGACCACGCGCCGGGGCGGGTGGCCGAGGTTGTGCACCTTCGCGACGGTCTCCTGCCCGCGGTAGCAGCCCTTGTCCAGGTGCACCGCGGTGCGCAGCCAGTCCACCTCGTGCGGGAGCAGGCGCTCGTCGGCCTCGGCCGACCAGCGCGGCCGCCAGGCGGCGATCCGCAGTGCGTCGGCGGCGAGCGTCCCGGCGAGCTGGCGTTCCCCACGGGTGGCGGCCTCGACGAGGGCGCGTGCGTCCTCCGTGCGGACGAGCACCTCGTTCCAGCGGCGCTCGGCACCGGGATGCGGCGTGGCCGCCGTGTAGGTGGTGCCGCCGACCGAGATCTCGGGCCACGGGTCGCGCCAGACGAGCGGCACCCCGGCCGGGTCGGCCGCGGTGACGGTGTCGAGCGCGTCGTCGGCGACGCCGACCACGACGAGGTCGTCGGCGGCGTGCGGGTCGACGCGCAGGCGGAACCGCATCCGCTGCAACCAGGTGAGCAGGGCGTCGGCGTCGCCGCGGTCGACGACGAGCCAGGTGGTCTCGCCGTCGTCGAGGACGGCCGCCGCGTGCTCGACGCGGCCCTGCGGGTCGAGTACGAGCAGCTCGGTCGAGACACCGGGGTCGAGCTGCTTGAGCGCCTGCGACGAGACGGAGTCGAGCCAGGTGCGCCGGTCTTCACCGGTGACGGCGAGCACGGCCCGGTCGAGCAGGAGGGCGACGGCCTTGCCGGTCGCGAGCGCGCGCTGCTCGGTGAAGGGGTTGCCGACGTGGAGCAGGACGCCGGCGTCGTCGGTCACGGCGCCCGGCAGTCCCTGCAGCAGCTCGGTCATCACTGCACCTTCGCGAGGCGGGCCGATGCGTGCGACCCGAGTTCCTGCCCGAGCGCAGCGATGTCCCACGCCCAGAGCAGGTGTCCGTCGACGAGCCCGTACAGGCGGGTGGCGGCGGCGTACGGCTTGCCCCCGGGCGGACGGACGACCGCGTCGGTCGCGATGTCGATGCGGGGCCCTCGGACCTGGCCGAGGTATAGCTCGCTGAGTCCGTCGGCGTGCACGATCGCGGCCTGCACCTCGAAGCCGTTCTCGGCGGTGCGGAGGGCCTCGACGTCGTCGGCCGTGCGCGGTGCCGCCTGGGCGGATGCGGGCAGCAGCCCGGGACCCGGGTCGGTGTCGGCCGCGGGTCGCGCGAGCCGCCAGAACCCGACCTCGGAGACGAGGGTCTTCGGGGTGTCGCCGTCCAGCAGCTTCGCCGTGGCGGAGTAGTTCAGTGCACCGCCGCCGTCGTCGCTGAAGCTGACGCGGTGCGAGAACTCACCGGTGAACCGGTGACCGTCGGCGGCCTCGTAGTCGATGACGCCGGTGCCCTCCCAGACCCCGATGAGCCAGGAGAGCGGGACGAGGTCGGCGGGCAGATCGGTCGGAAGCTCGATCACGGCCCGGCCCGTCAGCGCTGGCCGCGGTAGAGGTTCTTGAGCACGACGCCCGAGATGAAGACGATGGCCAGCGAGGCGAGCCCAAGCAGACCCACGAAGAAGAGTTCGAGCGCGAGGAGGTCCATGCGCACCATGTTATCCCTGCGCGCGACACACCCGGTGCACGGCCGTCATCCGGAGTCGGATGCGGGCGGGTCAGACGATGCGCAGGAGCGTGGTGAGCGCGGCGACCGCGGTGATGACGCCGAGGATGAGGAACGACCCGACGACGGTGAGCGCCATGCGCTGGATGAACCGCTGCGGCCGGCCGTAGGCGAGCTGCACCACGAACCCGTCCACGAGCGAGGCACCGAGCACGACCGTGACCCACGGGATCTGCCATTGCGCGGGGACGAACAGCACGATGGCCAACCCCGCGAGCGCGGTGCCGATCCAGACGCCGACGATGCCGCCGATCGGCCGGCGGGGCACCAGTTCAGGAGCGCTCATGCGCCCATTCTCGCGCACGCGGCGGCCACCGTCGGCATCGCCGCGAAACGTGCGCGCGGCGCACTCCCACCGTGACCGTATGATGAACCCCGTTACGGTGAACCGCCGGGAGGACCCATTTGGCACAGCTACTCGTCTTGAGTTCGGCACCTGCCGGGGCCGCGGCGCTGCCGTCCCTCGAGCTGCTGAGCCACCGCGTCCGCCAGATCCCGGCTGAGGCCGCGCAGCTGGTGAACGCCCCGAACGCAGACGTGGTGTTCGTCGACGCGCGCCAGGACCTCGTCGGCGCCAAGTCGCTGTGCAAGATCCTCACCACCACGGGCCTCGACGCCCCGCTCATCCTCGTCGTCACCGAGGGGGGCCTGACCGCGGTCTCCCCCGACTGGGGCGTGGACGACGTGATCCTCACCTCCGCCGGTCCTGCCGAGGTCGACGCCCGCATCCGTCTGGCTGTCGGCCGGGTCTCGAAGGAGCAGGTGTCCACCCGCATCCAGACCTCCGGCATCACGATCGACGAATCCTCCTACTCCGCGAAGGTGCACGGTCGCCCGCTCGACCTCACCTACAAGGAGTTCCAGCTCCTGCACTTCTTCGCCACCCACCCGTCGCGGGTGTTCACCCGTGAGCAGCTGCTCAGCGAGGTGTGGGGCTACGACTACTTCGGCGGCACCCGCACGGTCGACGTGCACGTGCGGCGCCTGCGCGCGAAGCTCGGTGACCTTGAGCAGCTCATCGGCACGGTGCGCAACGTCGGCTACCGCTTCAACGTGTACGAGGACGACCAGGTGCCGCCCGCCAAGGAGCGCGCGGAGTCCTGATCGCGCGCAACCCGTCACCCGTTCGGCACGTGCTGCTGCAATGATGAGGTGATGATCGAACAGGACGTGCTCGACGCCGGACTCGGCGACGCGGACGACGACGACTTCGACGCCACCGAGACGCCGGACGCGGAGCTCCCCGAGGGGCGCTACCTCGACCGTGAGCTGAGTTGGCTGGCGTTCAACCAGCGGGTGCTCGAACTCGCGGAGGACCCGGCGATGCCGGTGCTGGAGCGCGCGAACTTCCTGGCCATCTTCGGCAGCAACCTCGACGAGTTCTTCATGGTGCGCGTCGCCGGGCTCAAGCGCCGCATCATCACCGGTCTCGCGGTGCCGAGCAACGTGGGCCGGGCGCCGGCCGACGTGCTCACCGACATCTCGGATGCGGCCCACGAGCTGCAGCTGCGGCATGCCGAGGTGTGGCAGCGACAGGTGAAGCCCGCCCTCGCCGAGGCGGGCGTCGAGGTGCTGTCGTGGACCGACCTGGACGAGCAGGACCGCGAGAAGCTGTACGAGTACTTCCAGACGCAGGTGTTCCCGGTGCTCATGCCGCTCGCGGTCGACCCGGCGCACCCGTTCCCCTACATCTCCGGCCTCTCGCTCAACCTCGCGATCCGCATCCGCAACGCCCGCACCGGCCGGCAGGAGTTCGCGCGCCTGAAGGTGCCGCCGATGCTCCCCCGCTTCGTGCAGGTGTCGCGCAGCGGCGACGGGGTCCGCTACATCGCGCTCGAGGACCTCATCGCGAACAACCTCGACGACCTCTTCCCGGGCATGGAGATCCTCGACCACCACGCGTTCCGCCTCACGCGCAACGAGGACATGGTGATCGAGGAGGACGAGACCGAGAACCTCATCCAGGCGCTGGAGGCCGAGCTCATGCGCCGCCGGTTCGGTCCCCCCATCCGGCTCGAGATCACCGACGACATGGACGAGCTCACGCTCGACCTGCTCCTGAAGGAGCTCGACATCACCGAGCAGGAGGTCTACCGCCTCCCCGGCCCGCTGGACCTGCGCGGCCTGTTCGACCTGTCGCGCCTCGACCGGCCCGACCTGAAGTACCCGCCGCACGTGCCCACCACGGCGCTGGCGTTCCAGCCGGGCGACAACAACGAGCGCGCCGACGTGTTCGCGTCCATCCGCAAGGGCGACGTGCTCGTGCACCACCCCTACGAGTCGTTCGCGACCAGCGTCCAGGCGTTCCTGGAGCAGGCGGCGAAGGACCCGCACGTGCTCGCCATCAAGCAGACGCTGTACCGCACCTCCGGCGACAGCCCGATCGTGCAGGCGCTCATCGACGCCGCCGAGGCGGGCAAGCAGGTGCTGGCGCTCGTCGAGGTGAAGGCGCGGTTCGACGAGGCGAACAACATCGTCTGGGCCCGCAAGCTCGAGAAGGCGGGCGTGCACGTCGTGTACGGCCTGGTCGGGCTGAAGACCCACTGCAAGCTCGCGCTGGTCATCCGCCAGGAGGGCGGCGTGCTGCGCAGCTACTCGCACGTCGGCACCGGCAACTACAACCCCAAGACGAGCCGCATCTACGAGGACTTCGGCCTGTTCACCGCCGACCCGGTGGTCGGCCGCGACCTCACCCGCCTGTTCAACGAACTGTCCGGGTACGCGATCGAGAAGAAGTTCAAGCGCCTGCTCGTCGCGCCGCTCCACCTCCGTAAGGGGCTGGTCCGGCTCATCGACAAGGAGCGCCGGAACGCGCTCGCGGGCAAGCCCGCCCGCATCCGGATCAAGGTCAACTCGATGGTCGACGAGCAGATCATCGACGCGCTGTACCGGGCGAGCCAGGCCGGCGTGCCGGTGGACGTGTGGGTGCGCGGCATCTGCAGCCTCATGCCCGGGGTGCCCGGGATGAGCGAGAACATCACGGTGCGCTCGATCCTCGGCCGATACCTCGAGCACTCGCGCATCTTCGCATTCGCGAACGGCGGCGACCCGATCGTCTACATCGGCAGCGCCGACATGATGCACCGCAACCTCGACCGCCGGGTCGAGGCGCTCGTGCGCATCGCCGACCCGGCGCAGATCGCGGAGCTGAACGACCTGTTCGACTTCGCGATGCGCGACGACACCAGTTCGTGGTGGCTCGGCCCCGACGGGGTGTGGACCCGCCACGCGCAGGATGCGGACGGCAACCGCCTCGTCGACATCCAGGACGCGACGATGCTGCAGGTGCAGCGGCGCCGTCGGCCGCGGGCGGTGCGATGAGCTCGACGGCCGTCTACGCCGCGGGCGGTGTCGTCTGGCGCGTGGTCGAGGGGAAGCTGCGCATCCTCCTCATCCACCGCACCCGGTACCGCGACGTCACGCTCCCCAAGGGCAAGGTCGACCCGGGCGAGACGCTCGTGGAGACCGCCGTGCGCGAGATCTTCGAGGAGACCGGCATCCGCGTGCACCTCGGCCTGCCGGTCGGGGTCTCCCGCTACACCCTCCCCAAGGGCCGTGAGAAGGTCGTGCACTACTGGGCCGCCGAGGCCACGGATGAGGCCGTGCGCACCTCCGCGTTCGTGCCGAACAAGGAGATCGCCGCGCTCGAGTGGGTCACGCCGAAGAAGGCGCTGAAGCACCTCAGCTACCCGGTCGACGTGGAGATCGTGGAAAGCTTCCTCGCGTTCGCCGACGACGGGGTGCTCGAGACGTTCCCGATCATCGCGCTCCGGCACGCGAAGGCCGTCGCCCGCGACCAGTGGGACGGCTCCGACGCGTCGCGCCCGCTCACCGACCGCGGTGCCAAACAGGCGAAGTCGATCGTCGGGCCGCTGCGCGCCTACGGCGTCCGGCGCATCGTCTCGAGCGACGCCGTGCGGTGCGTGTCGACCGTGAAGCCCCTCGCGAAGGCGCTGAAGCGCAGCATCCGCGAGACCGAGCTCCTCAGCCAGGACGCCTGGGAGGACGGCCGCTCCGACGTGCGCACGGTCGTCGGCAAGCGGGTACGGGCGCGGAAGCCCGCGGTCCTGTGCAGCCACGGACCGGTGCTCCCCGACATCCTCAGCGAGCTCGCCCTCGCCACCGGCACCCTGAAGGGGTCGTACCTCGGCAGCGCGTCGAGCCTCGACGTCGCCGGGTTCTCCGTGGTGCACCTGTCGCGCACGAACCCCGGCTCCGGGATCGCCGCGATCGAGACGATGCTCCCCCAGGTCTAGGGTCACTGCGCTGCGGCTGCCGCAGGCGGTGGCTGCCGCAGGCGGTTGCTGCCGCATCCGATACCAGATCAGGTGTTTCGGCGAGGCCGAGCCCACCGGATCAGGTGATTCGGCGAGAACAGGACGTTTGCGGGCCCGAACCGCCTGTGTTCGCCGAATCACCTGTTTCGGCGCGAGCGCGAGGGTGCGGGCGGCGGGCGAGCGCGGGCGCGAGGGTGGCGGGTGGCGGGCGCGAGCGCGACGGCACGCAAGCGCGCGGGCGCGCGGTGCGGGTGAGGCGCTGGAGCAGGCGCAGGCGCAGGTCGGATGCTGTTCACCCGCTGTTCACCGGCGCACACCATGCTGGTCAGCACACGTGGTTAGCGTCATCGCGGGTTCCGACCCGGACCCGCACCCTGACCTGTGAAGGACTCGCACACTGTGAAGATCTCTCGCCTCGCCCGCGCGGGCGCACTCGCGGCCGTCGCCGCCCTCGCCCTCGCCGGCTGCGCCGCGAACGAGAGCGGCGCCGACAACGCCGGCTCGACCGCCGCGGCCCTCTCCGGCACGCTGAACGGCTCCGGCGCCACCTCGCAGCAGGTGGCGGTGCAGTCGTGGTCCCAGCTCATCCAGCAGGCCAACAGCGGCGTGACCGTGAACTACGACCCGCAGGGCTCCGGCACCGGTCGCGAGTCGTTCCAGTCCGGCGCCGTGCAGTTCGCCGGTTCCGACCGGGCGTTCAAGCTGGAGGAGATCGAGGCCGGCCCGTTCGACGCCTGCGCCCCCGACTCCGAGATCGTGGAGCTGCCGGCGTACGTCTCGCCAATCGCGATCATCTTCAACCTCGAGGGTGTCGACGAGCTGAACCTCGACGCGACCACCCTCGCCGGGATCTTCGCCGGCACGATCACCAGCTGGGACGACCCCGCGATCGCCGCGACGAACCAGGGCGTCGACCTGCCGGCCGTCGCGATCACGCCGGTGCACCGCTCCGACAAGTCCGGCACGACCGGCAACTTCACCGACTACCTCGCCGCGAACGCCGAGGACGCGTGGACGTACGGCTCGGTCGAGGAGTGGCCGATCGACGGCGGCGAGGCCGCGCAGGGCACCTCGGGCGTCGTCAACGCGGTCAAGGGCGGCAACGGCACCATCGGCTACGCCGACTCCTCGCAGGCCGGGTCGCTGTCGTCGGTGGCGGTCAAGGTCGGCGACGCGTTCGTCACCCACTCGGCCGAGGGCGCAGCGATCGCCGTCGACGCCTCCCCCTTCGAGGAGGGCCGCGCCGACACCGACCTCGCCATCGCGATCGACCGCACCACCACCGAGGCGGGCGCCTACCCGGTCGTGCTCATCAGCTACCTCATCGGCTGCGTGCAGTACGAGGACGCCGCGACCGCCGAGCTGGTGAAGGCGTTCTTCTCCACCGCGGTGAGCGTCGAGGGGCAGGATGCTGCCGCATCCAACGCCGGCAGCGCACCCATCTCGGACTCGCTCCGCGAGAAGGTGACCGCAGCAGTCGACGCCATCAAGTGACCCGCGGGCGGTCCCGGGGACGCACCCCGGGACCGCCTCCCCGACCCGAACGAGGAACCCGACCCGCATGACATCGACCACCGCCCCCGCGCCGGTGCGGCCCCGCGCCGCCCGCCGAGCGGGCGACATCTGGTTCTCCGGCACCGCGCTGTTCGCGGGGTCGATGATCCTCGTCACCCTCGCGGCGGTGGCGATCTTCCTCATCGTCCAGTCACTGCCGGCGCTCGGCGCCGACAGCACCACCGCGAGCCTGCTGAAGACCGACTTCTGGGCCTACGTCTGGCCGCTGCTGTTCGGCACGGTGTGGGCGGCGTTCCTCGCGCTCCTGATGGCGGTGCCGCTCTCGCTCGGGGTGGCCCTCTTCATCACCCATTACGCGCCGCGCCGGCTCGCGCAGGGGCTCGGCTACGTCGTCGACCTGCTCGCCGCCGTGCCCTCGGTCGTGTTCGGTCTCTGGGGCATCCTCGTCCTGGCCCCGGCCGTGCAGCCCGCGTACGCCTGGCTCACCGACAACGTCGGCTGGTTCCCGCTGTTCTCCGGCCCCGTCTCCGCTACCGGTCGCACGATCTTCACCGCCGCGATCGTCCTCGCGGTCATGGTCGTGCCCATCATCACCGCGATCTGCCGCGAGGTGTTCCTGCAGACCCCGCGCCTGCACGAGGAGGCGGCACTCGCCCTCGGAGCGACCCGTTGGGAGATGATCCGCATGGCCGTGCTGCCGTTCGGCCGCTCCGGCATCGTCTCGGGCGCCATGCTCGGTCTCGGCCGTGCACTCGGCGAGACGATGGCGGTCGCCATGGTGCTCTCCACCACCGGCGTCGTGACCCTCGACCTGCTCACCTCGTCGAACCCGTCGACGATCGCCGCGAACATCGCGTTGACGTTCCCCGAGGCGTACGGCACGAACATCAACGTGCTCATCGCGACCGGGCTGATCCTCTTCGTCGTCACCTTCGCCGTCAACGCCGTCGCCCGCTGGATCGTCAGCCGGCGCAAGGAATTCTCGGGGGCGAACTGATGACCCTGACCACCGCACCCCGCGTCGTCACCGCGCCCGCCACCCGCGGGATCACGAACGGACGCCTCCCGAAGTGGGCGCCGTGGGCGCTGCTCGCAGCATCCGTCGTCGTGTTCCTCCCGGTCTATGCCGTACTCGCCGCCGTCAGCGGCGACGGGTTCAACGCGGCCGGCTGGCTCGTCACCGCAGCGCTCGTCTACCTCGCGCTCGTCTTCACCGTCTCGGCGATCGTCGAAGGGCGCCGGAAGGCGGTCGACCGGCTCGTCACGGGCGTCGTCACCTCGGCGTTCCTCATCGCGATGGTGCCGCTCGTCTCGGTCGCGTGGACCGTGATCCAGTACGGCGTCGTGCGCTTCGACGCGATGTTCTTCTCGAACTCGATGCGCAACGTCGTCGGCGAGGGCGGCGGCGTCGTGCACGCGATCTGGGGCACGGTGCTGGTGACCCTCGCCGCGGCGGTCATCTCCATCCCGATCGGCCTGCTCACCGCGATCTACCTCGTCGAGTACGGCCGCGGCAAGCTCGCGCGTGCGATCACGTTCCTCGTCGACGTGATGACCGGCATCCCGTCGATCGTCGCGGGCCTGTTCGCCTACGCGCTGTTTGCCCTCTTCTTCGGCGCGGGCGTGCGGCTCGGGTTCATGGGGTCGATCGCGCTGGCCGTGCTCATGATCCCGGTGGTCGTCCGCTCGAGCGAGGAGATGCTGCGCCTCGTGCCGAACGAGCTGCGCGAGGCGTCCTTCGCGCTCGGGGTGCCGAAGTGGCTCACGATCGTGAAGGTCGTGCTGCCCACTGCGATCGCGGGCATCACGACCGGTGTCATGCTCTCGATCTCGCGCGTCATCGGCGAGACCGCGCCGCTGCTCATCACCGCCGGCTTCACCGACTCGCTGAACCTGAACCTCTTCGAAGGCCGGATGCAGACCCTCCCCGTCTTCGTCTACTCGCAGTACGCGAACCAGGGCATCCCGCCCGAGGCGTACTGGGACCGCGCCTGGGCCGCGGCGCTCACCCTCATCCTCATCGTCATGCTGCTGAACCTCATCGCCCGGCTCATCGCGAAGCTGTTCGCGCCCAAGACCGGCCGCTGACCCACCCGGAAGAACACACGTGTCCAAGAGCATCGAAGTCAACGACCTCAACGTCTACTACGGCGACTTCCTCGCCGTCGAGGGCGTCTCCCTCGAGATCCAGCCGCGCAGCGTCACCGCGTTCATCGGCCCGTCCGGATGCGGCAAGTCCACGTTCCTGCGCACCCTCAACCGCATGCACGAGGTCATCCCCGGCGCGCGTGTCGAGGGCGAGGTGCTGCTCGACGGCGACGACCTGTACGGCCCGTCGGTGGACCCGGTGCTGGTGCGACGGCAGATCGGCATGGTGTTCCAGCGTCCGAACCCGTTCCCCACCATGTCGATCCGCGAGAACGTGCTGGCCGGGGTGAAGCTCAACAACCGCCGCATCTCGCGCTCGGACGCCGACGATCTCGTCGAGCGGTCGCTGCGCGGCGCGAACCTGTGGAACGAGGTGAAGGACCGCCTCGACAAGCCCGGGTCGGGCCTGTCCGGCGGTCAGCAGCAGCGTCTGTGCATCGCACGTGCGATCGCCGTCTCGCCCGACGTGCTCCTCATGGACGAGCCCTGCTCGGCCCTCGACCCGATCTCGACGTATGCGATCGAGGAGCTCATCGACGACCTGAAGACCGAGTACACGATCGTCATCGTCACCCACAACATGCAGCAGGCGTCGCGGGTGTCCGACAAGACCGCGTTCTTCAACATCGCCGGCACCGGCAAGCCCGGCAAGCTCATCGAGTACGACGACACCTCCACGATCTTCACCACCCCGTCCGTGAAGGCCACCGAGGACTACGTCTCCGGCCGCTTCGGGTAGGGGGCGGGGGGGTCCGCCTCGGGCGTTTGCTCGTTTCCGCGAGCACAACTGCGGAGATCATCACCGACACGCCGCGCCCACCGCATCCGGAACCGGCATGTCGCCCACCGACTCCGCAGTTGTGCACGCCGCATTCGGTCCGGAACACGGATGCCGCCACCACCGGCCGCACCCCGGCGCGCCGCGACCGACGCCTCCGTCCGCGAGCACAACTGCGGAGATCGTCGCCGACACGCCGTGCCCACCGCATCCGGAACCGGCGTGTCGCCCACCGACTCCGCAGTTGTGCACGCCGCATCCGGCCCGGAACACGGAT
Organism: Microbacterium sp. GXF7504; assembly: GCF_054798235.1. NCBI lineage: Bacteria > Bacillati > Actinomycetota > Actinomycetes > Micrococcales > Microbacteriaceae > Microbacterium > Microbacterium sp. GXF7504. Next base: position 148,890 of record NZ_JBSJZI010000001.1, read on the forward strand.
GCCGCCACCACCGGCCGCACCCGGGCACACCGCGACCGCCCTCTCCGCCCGCGAGCACAACTGCGGAGATCATCACCGACACGCCGTGCCCACCGCATCCGGAACCGGCGTGTCGCCCACCGACTCCGCAGTTGTGCACGCGGCATCCGGTCCTCCCCAGGGGCGGGGAACGGATGCGGCGTCCACCGGCCGCGACCGGAGCTCCGGGCCGGGACGACCGCGGGCGAGGCTGCGGAGGTGTGCACCGCAGCCGACAGCATCGTCACGTACACCGGACTCCGCGCGTCGGGGATGACGCGGAGGCAGCTCTCGCAGCACCTCGAGATGGGTCTGATCCGGCGCCTCTATCGCGGCACGTACGCGTGGGTCACCGCGTGCGACCCGGTGGTCGAGGCAGCAGCGCACGGCGGAACGCTCGCGTGCGTCAGCGCCGCGCGGCACCTCGGCATCTGGGTCCTCGACGAGGAGCCGGTGCTGCACGTGCGGGTCCGCGGCGACGGGCACTTCCGGCATCCGGTCGCGGAACCGGGATGCCGCTGCATCCCCCACTGGGACGACCTCGACGGCGCCTTCGGTTTACCGTCTGTGCCGGTCGTGCTGCGGCAGATCCTCGCCTGCCTCGGCCTGGAACAGTTCTTCGTCGCCCTCGAGTCCGCACGCCGACAGGGGCTCCTCAGCCAGCGCGGGATGCTGTGGCTCCGCACCCACACGAGCGCCGCAGCCCGCGACGCCATCGCGTTCTCACGGTCCGACGCCGACAGCGGCCTCGAGTCGCTGCTGCGGTGGCGGCTGCGCCGGCACGGGTTGCGGGTGCGCACACAGCTGGTCATGGCATCCGTCGGCCGCGTCGACCTGCTGATCGGTGACCGGCTGCTCGTCGAGACCGACGGCCGTGAGAATCACGACGGCCTGACGCTCCGCCACAAGGACCTCGCCCGTGACGCGAACGCCGCAGCCTGGGGCTACGTCACCCTGCGGTTCGACTACGCGCTCGTCGTCCACGACTGGGACCTCGTCGAACGCGCGATCCTCGGCCAGGTCGCCGCCGGGCACCACCTCGTCCCGCAGCGGTGACCCCGCCGCATCCGCCGCCCAAGACGGCCCGCCCCGCGTGCACAACTGCGGAGATGACACCCGACACGCCGCCCACCCCGGCCCGCACCCCGGCGTGTCGCCCACGAACTCCGCAGTTGTGCACGCACTGTCACCGACGGCCAGGTCGCCGCCGGGCACCACCTCATCCCGCAGCGGTGACCCCGCCGCATCCGCCGCCCAAGACGGCCGCCGCGCGAGCACAACTGCGGAGATCACACCCGACTTGCCGCCCACGGCGGCCCTCGCTCCGGCGTGTCGCGCACGAACTCCGCAGTTGTGCATGCGAAGCACCGAAACCCAACCGCCAGTCGCCCCCAGGGTTGCGCTGCGCGCCCGGACCTGCCCACCTACCATCGAAGGACCCCCGGAAGGAGCCACGCATGCCGCTGGACCCGTTCTTCGCCGAGCGCCTGCGGGTGCACCGCCGGTATCTCCTGGGGCAGTGGCTGAAGTCCCTCCGCACCCGCCTCACCGACCTGCGCGACCGGACGACGAAGCGCGACGCGCCCGCACCGAAGCCCGACGCGAAACCGCAGTCCCCGAGCACCAGGGCGCGCGCCAAGCACCGCCGTGCGGCGCTGAAGTGGGACCGCACCGAGCTCGAGACGGTCGGCACCCCCGGACCCGACGTGCACGTCGAGGAGCACACGGTCGAGGTGCCCGGTCGTCCCGCCGTGACGCTGCGCATCTACTACCCCACCGCGCGGGGCGGCCGTCCCGACGCTCCCGTCCCGGTGTGGCTGTCGTTCTTCGGCGGCGCGTTCCGCATCGGCGGCATCGACTACCCGACGACGGATGCGGCCAACCGCCGCCGTGCCGCCGACGCCGGCGTCGCGATCGCCGCCGTGGCGTACTCGCTCGCCCCGGAGCACCGGTTCCCGACGCAGATCGAGCAGGCCGAGGCGGCGCTGCGGTGGCTGCACGCGAACCCCGCCGACCTGGGGCTCGACCCCGACCGCATCGGCGTCATGGGCACCTCCGCCGGCGGGTCGATCGCCGCCGCCCTCACGCTCGTCAACCGCGACCGCATCGGCCTCCCGATCCGGATGCAGCTGCTCGAGGTGCCGGTCGTCGACCTCACCGGCCGGCACATCGACCTGCGCGCGACGTGGGCGCTCGGCATCCCGAGCGTCATCGCGCTGCGCGAACTGCGCTCGGTCGCGCGCACCTACCTGCCGCAGCGCTCCGACGCGTACGACCCCCGTGCGTCGCCGATCCGGGCGGAGTCGCATGCGGGGCTGCCGGAGGCGGTGATCCTCACCGCGGAGTACGACCCGCTGCGCGGCAACGGCGCGGCCTATGCCGCGAGGCTCCGCGCGGCCGGGGTCGAGGCGACGTGCGTGCGGTACCTCGGCGTCACGCACGACGTGCCGATCTTCACCGGCGCGCTCCCCGCGTCACGGCACTGGCACCGCGACGTGGTCGCCACGCTCGCGCGGCTCCGCGAGCTGCCGGTCGATCAGTCGCGGGGCGAGAGCAGGTAGCGGTTCACGGATGCGGTGAACTCGGCGTCGTAGGGCAGCGGGGCGCCGTCGACCTCGGTGATGCCCGCCGCGAGCCGCACGCTCGAGAGCAGCCATGCGGCGTCGGCCTCCCGCAGCGCGGCGACCGGCAGCGAGTCGTACCCGGTCTCGTACCCGTGCTCGGCGAGCCAGGCGAACAGGCTCAGCTGGGTCGTGCCGTGGAGGATGCCGGCGCCGGGCTCGGGCGTGACGAAGCGGTCGCCGATGCGGAGCACGAGCGATGAGGTGGGGCCCTCGAGCAGCATCCCGTCGCTCGAGACGAACACGGCGTCGTCGGCGCCGCGGCGTCGCGCCTCGCGGATCGCGGCCATGTTCGTCGCGTACGAGAGCGTCTTCGCACCGAGCAGCAGCCACGGCGCCCGGGCGGGGGCGCCGGCGTCGTAGCCGCGGTCGAGCGTGACGACGCGGATGCCGTGCTCGCGGACCGCGCTGTTGTCGGCCGCGGTCGCGACCGTGACCCATGCGGTGGGGGTGGGGCCGTGCTCGACGCCGCGGCTGAGGATGAGTTTGATGACGCACTCCCCCGGCGGGCACTCGGCCGCCGCGGCGGTCACGGCCTGCCGCCACTGGGCGAGGTTCGGCGCCGGCAGTTCGCACAGACGTGCCGAGTGCGCGAGCCGCTCCAGGTGTGCCTCGACCTCCTGCGCGTGCCCGTCGACGACGCCGATCGACTCGAAGACGCCGTCGCCGCGCTGCGTGCTGAACTCGCCGACGCTGAGCGCGGGCGCTTCCGGGTCGATCGCGGTGAACGTGTCGGTGTAGTCCGCGCGCGCGTCGTCGGATGCGGCGGGGATGAGCAGGAGCGCGTGACGCCAGGCCATGGTCAGAGCCTAGAGGGAATGTGGACGACGGGAATCCCCGCCGCTGACCCTCCGTTACACTTGAACGGCCGGGCCGCAGTAACCCCGGGCTCCAACTTCTGCCGCTGCGAGCGGCCTCGCGCCGAGAGGCGTTTCTGCGGCCCGGTTCTTCTTTGCCCGGTCGGCCTTCGGCCTGTGACGGCGCGTCCCCAGCCCGAGCGGGTCGCTGCCGAGCGAGCCTCGGTCAGGTGAGCGAGTCGCGGCGCCAGAGCCCCGCCGCAGCCGCAAGGTCCTCGGCGTACCGCGCGAGTCGCAGCGCCCGCGTCGTCAGCGCCGACGCCCGCTCCGGCTCGGTGGCCTCGTAGTCGTCGGCGACGTGCGTTGCGCCGGCCGACTGGATGCGGCAGAACGCCGCCGCGCGCTCGAGCGCGATCGCGAAGTCGCCCTGGAACAGCCCCCGCAGGATCATGTCGATGAGCGTCACGAGCTCGTCCGGGCTCGCCGGCGCCGGCGCCCCCACGACGACCTCGTCAGACGACCCGGTCGCCGTGCGCCCGCGCTCGTAGAGGAGCGCGGCGGACGCGGCGTCGTCGTGGATCATGAGCTGCAGCAGGTACAGCCGCCACAGTGCGCCCGGCAGAGAGCGCGCGGGTGCGCGCGACCAGAGCTCGGCGATGTCGTCGATGCCGTTCTCGTCGGTGAAGGTGACGAGCCGGTCGACCACGGCCGCATCCGGGTTCTCGCGAACCCGCGACAGCAGCGCCTGCGCGGTCGAGTGCGCGACGCGCGAGACCTCGGCCGGGTCCTCCGCGGAGAACAGCCGGTCGAAGAGTTCGGCGGGTCGCCGGACGGGCTTGTGGAAGGGCCGGGGGTCGTCTGTCACCGGATCCAGGGTACTCGCGCCCGGCCCGCCGGGAGCGGTTCAACTCGTCTCGACGGCGAGGATCGGCGGGCCGGACGGGTCGCCGCTCGGCGAGCCACCGGCGGGCTCGATCGTCACGGCGATGACGTCGCCCTCGTGCATCTCGCCCGACAGCTCCGCCGTCGCCTCGTCGCCCTCGGCGACGAACACGCCGGCCGAGATCGGCACCCCGTCGCGGATGAACCACAATTCGAAGTCGCGGTCCTCCGGCAGCACCGGTAGCCCGTCGCTGACGAGCACGGCCTCGCCGAGCATGGCCGACCAGTGCGCGGTGGCGGTGCCGCCGTCGCCGAATGTCGCGGTCGCCGACTGCGCGTCCTCGGCGGACTCGATGCGCTCAAGCGCCACGAGGCCGGCGGTCGGCCGGGTCTGGTCGAGGAAGACGGTGATCCCGGCACCCACGGCGACGAGCAGCGCGAGCCCCGCGACGAGCGCGAGCCAGGCCCGGGCGGTGCGCGATGGTCCCCACTTCGGCGGGTCGACCCAGGTCTCGCCGTCGATCTCCTCGGCGAGCGCGGGGGTGGCCTCGCCGTCGTCCGGCTCGTCATCGCGCTGCGGCGCAGCATCCTGCGCCACCGACGCGATGCGTGCGAGCAGGGCGTCCTTCAGCTGCGGCGGCGGCACGACCTCGGGCACGGCGTCGCCGAGGAGCGCGGCGGTCTCCTCGTCGGCCTCGGCGCGGGCACGGTGGTCGGGGCGCGCCATGAGCGCGCGGCGGAACGCGCGTTCCTCCTCCTCGGAGAGCGCGTGGAGGGCGTGGCCTGCCGCCAGTTCGTCGAAGTCGCGTTCGTTCATGCCTCCACCCCCATGCTCGTCCTCAGGCGGGAGAGTCCGTCCCGCATCCGTGTCTTCACTGTGCCGAGCGGCGCGCCCACCATCGCCGCGATCTCGCTCTGAGAGTAACCCCCGTAGTAGGCGAGGGTGATGGCCTCGCGCTGCGGGTCCGGGAGCTCCCGCAGCGCGTCGACGATCCTGGTGCGTTCCAGCCGCAGCTCCGCCAGTTCGGCGACGCCGTCGTGCGGCACCTCGAGGTCGCGGATGCCCGTGCGCACGTCACGGTCCGTGCTCGCCTGCGACGCCCGCACACGATCCACGGCCCGACGGTGTGCCATGGTGAGCACCCACGTCCTGCCTCGACCTTTCTTCGGAGCGAAGCGGGATGCGGATTGCCAGATCTCGAGGAAGACCTCCTGCAGCACCTCCTCGCTCTGCGACCGGTCGACGAGCACGCGGAGGATGAGGCCGAACACCCGCGCGGAGAGCGCGTCGTAGAGCTCGGCGAAGGCGGACTGGTCTCCGTCGCCGATGCGGACGAGGAGGTCGCCGACGTGGTCGACCGGGTCGGCCCCCGCATCGGGGACGTCGAAGCCGTCGATCACCATGGCCCCAGCATGACCCCTCGCGCGCGCGGGCACGAGACGGGGGTGGGGGCTTGACGCGGCGCCGCGGCTCCCCTTCCCGCCGCGACACGCCGGGTGCGGATTGCGTCCAATCCGATCCCGACGGGGTGCCGAACGACCTGACAACACGCCACACCGGGTGGCGCTCACACCACAGGGAGATGTCATGCGCACTTCGAAGAAGATCACAGCAGGTCTGGCTCTTGCCCTGGCGGGCGCGTTCGCGCTCACCGCGTGCTCGAGCGGTGCCGACACGAGCTCCGACGAGATGGAGTCGTCGACGCCGGCGCCGATGGAGAGCGAGTCGGCCATGCCGACGGACGACGCCCTCGCGGGCCTCGTCGGCCCCGGATGCATGGACTACGCCGAGGCCGTGCCCTCGGGGGCGGGTTCGGTTGAGCAGATGGCGATGGAGCCCGTCGCGACCGCCGCATCCGGCAACCCGCTGCTCACCACGCTCACCGCCGCGGTCAGCGGCCAGCTGAACCCGAACGTCAACCTCGTCGACACGCTCAACGGCGGCGAGTTCACGGTGTTCGCGCCGGTGGACGACGCGTTCGGCAAGATCGACGCGGCGACCCTCGAGACGCTGAAGACCGACAGCGACCTGCTGACCTCGATCCTCACGTACCACGTGGTGCCCGGCCAGATCATGCCCGCCGACATCGCCGGCACGCACACGACCGTGCAGGGCGCCGACCTTGAGGTGACCGGCAGCGGTGACGAGTGGATGGTCAACGGCGAGTCCATGGTCATCTGCGGTGGCGTGGAGACCCAGAACGCGACCGTCTACCTCATCGACACGGTGCTGATGCCGCCGGCCGCCTGAGCCGACAGCGAGCGCGGGGCCGCCGGCTCGACCGGCGGCCCTTCGTGTGCGCGCACCCCCGCGTCAGGCCAGTAGGCTTGACGGACGGGCCTCTAGCTCAGTCGGTAGAGCATCGGACTTTTAATCCGCGGGTCGTGGGTTCGAGCCCCACGGGGCCCACCAGGTTTCATGTGCCGCGTTCCCTACTCTCGACTGGGATCGCGGCATATCGTTTCTCGGCGGAATGGTCGCGTGAAGCCAATCACAACACCTGATCACTCGCGGCGTCATCCAACGCCGCTGAAGCAGAGGACAAGCTCGTCGTCGAACAGGTCGGCGTAGGTACCCAGGTTCCCACGGCGGACTCGTGGCGTGAGCATCCGCTGCACCGGCTTGACGTTCGGTCCGGCGGAGATCGCGAGAGACGCCGCGGGGGGCGTGAGCGTGCCGCGCGGGAAGAGGCCGGGCCCCTCGAACCCCGTCTCGGGGCGACCGCGATGGATGCCGTCGTCGAGGCTTGTGCGCGAGCCACGGCGCTGTTGAACAGCCCGTCGTCGACTTGGGCCGGCGCATGTGGATCTGGACGTCGCCGAACACGATCTGGTCCCGCGTCTTGCCGCCGACCATGCGTTTTATCGCGTCTGCGAAGAACGCCGGGTACGGGGACCCTTCGCTTCTCGTGGCACTTGGGTGTGCCGATCTCGATGAAGCTTCCGACTTCCACGGCGTTCTCCTCCACGCTCACGCACCGCCGTGTGAGATCGACGTGCTTGACCCGCAGCCCGGTCGCCTTTCCCCGGCGGAGCCCCGTGTACGCGAGGAACACGACAGTTCGGGATGGCTGGACGCGCGGTCAGTGTGGCGACCTGGGTGTGGTCGAAGTACGCGCGGCTTGGACGTCTTGCGCGGGAGTTTCACGCCGCGAGCGGGGTTCGCCGCGATCCGCCGGTCGCGCATCGCGACGTCGAGGATCCCCGCGAGCACTTCGTGCACGCGTCGCACCGCCGTCAGGCTGTGGGTCGTCATGACGCTTGCGATCCAGGCCTGGATCTCGGAGTGGCGGATCCCGCCAACCTGTCGAGAGTCCCACTTGGGCTGAACGTGGATGCGCCAGCCGGAGTCCGTGCTGCGAAACGTCGAGGGCTAGAGGTCGGCGCCGTGACGCGATCCACTCCTCCCCCAGAGCACCGATCTGATGCGAGAGACCCGCTTGCCGGCGGCCGTCCGGTGGGATGGATGCTGCCCATCGTGTCCCCCTCATCTCTCCGCGACGAGACCATCGTCAGCGCCCTCTATCTGCTTCACAAGACGGGCCGCTCGTTGGGACGCGATTCGGCACGGTCGCGTCTTCCTCCCTCCAAGCTTTCGGCGGGGCCGGAACACAAAGCGGCCGAATCGGCGGAGCCGGCGCAGTGCCCGGCGGGAGCGGCCAACGCCAAGCACAGCGTCCTCGACATCTAGCACCAGGATCGAGCCCGCTGAGGGCCCCGCCTCCGCACACATCTCAAAGGATGACGCCGCACGCGCAGCCGACGCCCCCGCCGGCGTCGTCGAGCCCGACGTCGCGGTCGTGCAGGAAGACGCGGAGCTAACGAATGAGCCCGCCGATAGAGTGCCGGCGTGGACTACGCCGCGCTGTACATCAACATCGGGATCTTCGTCGCGACCGCCGGAGCTGCAGCCGTCGCGTGGTGGCAGGCGATCCAGGCCGATCGCGCCAGCGTAGAGTCTCGGCAGGCCCAGATCGCTGCTCTCACCGCTTGGCAGGAGTCGGCCACCGCGCTAACGCGTGCCAATGACATTGCGGGCATGTCTGCACGGGCCGGCTACGCTTCGGTCCTCAATGAGCTCGCCGCGGGGCTCGTCGGAGCGCGATTCGCGGGCAAGCCAAAGCAGGAGGTCGTCCAGGAATACACGTTCCGGCTCAACGAGGCCGCGTTCCTCGCCGGGCCCGAAGCCGACAATGGGATCGCGCGATGGGTGACGAGGTTCGCTGATTCCATCGACGCAAAGAGCACCCTCGCCGCTGGCTCCATGGAATTCTTCGAGGCGATGCAGCTGCTGGGCGATCGCATCCGGCTCTGGCATCGTGACCCGGCGGCAGCCGCGGCGCTCATCCGTGAGGATCCCCGCCTCCCCGACGGCTGGGACAACTGACCCCGCTATCCCGCCAGTCGACACGAGAATCAGCGCGCTCACCGACCGCCCCTCGCGCGGCCCTAACAGAGGCGCTCGGTGCAGCGGATCCCGTGACAGATCCCGCGCGATCGATGGCGTGCACCGCGTAACCACCGCCATGTCGCTTGCCGCCGATACTGATGGGCATGGGTCGCTATCTCGTAGAGTTCGAAAAGGTCTCGGGCGCGAGGAGTTCAATGCCCGCACGGAGCAGTTGCACCAGCAGCGCGCGGTTCCGTCAGAGTTGCCACCGGTTTCTCACGAAGGCGAAACCGAAATGATCGATTACCTGAATCAAGGGCTCGCCCTGGTGAAGCTCGAGCCGGGGTCTTGCTGACAAGCACTGGTCCGGCTCCTCCGTCAATCCGCACGCGCTCGAGTAGGCTCTCGGGTCTCCCACCGACTCCTCTTGGCTACGGTTTTGGGTGGCGAAACCCGCACGCTAGCCCACCGGCGTTCGGGCCGTCGCTACCGGTAGTCAGAGTCGTCCTCGAGCCTGCTCTCTACGTAGTCGGCTACGAGGGACCACCAGCTTGAGAACCTGTCGGCACTCGACAGCCCGAGGACGAGAGAACCAGGCGGCATGTCGGACATCTCCGCCGGTATCGACGCTATCTCGATGAACGGAATGTCAACCGCGGCTTCGCTCAGATCGGGAGCATCCGCCAACCAACCCTCGTGGTCGTGAACCGGAGGTCGGAGGAGATCGAGGATCGCCGGCAACGTCTGCCGCACTAGGTTGTCCAGGTCCTTCGAGTGCCCGCGCTTCTCGAAGAGGATCATCGAAATGCCGCTCCGGGCGCGCAGGGGCAGCAACGCGGGGAACTGTTCTCGGCGGTCTTCCAGTATCTGGCGAAGGCGGCGTTCGAACACGGCAGTTTCTCCTCGTTCCGGGAGCGTGCCGACATTGAAGATATAGGGGCAGTGAGCCAGGCGCGCGCTCGCTCGCCGCCAGACGCCGAAGCGGTCGACGGGGAGGTCGGTTAGCAGCGATGAGAACACCAGGTCTACATGCTGTTGCTGCTGCGTCTGATCCAGATAGTCGATCTGATTCTCAAGCTGCTTGATCTTCCGCTGGGTTTCCTCGATGGTGGGGTCGAGCATCGACCGCCACTCGCGCAGTTCGTCTCGTTCGAAGTCCGACTCGTAGGTCGAGCGTCGGCCTCTGCCGTAGACGGCCTTGAAAGGATCCCACCGCTCGTCAAGGTTGCCAGCGACTCGGAGATCCTCAAGGACGCTGGCTCGCGGCTGTGCGGTAATCCAGATCTCGGGCGTTTCTATCGCCCGATCTGTCGCGACGGGTGGCGAGGATGGATCGCCCCAGGACGATCCGGGATCCGTCATAGGTCGACCGATGCGGGCGAAGAGCAACTTCACCTGCCGGTCATCCTGGTACACGAGGCCGTTCAGTTCGTCGAGTAGCCACTTGCAAACGCTGTCGATTCGTGCGCCGTTCCTTGCAGCGCTGGTCACGGATATGTCGAGCGCGATGTGCGCGCGGGGCTTTGGCCAGTTGGTCTTCTCTCGCGCGTAGCGGACCAGCGGGTCATCCTCGAAAGCCGCATGGAGCGCTTGCCTTGCCCGCTCTCGTGTCGCCCGACGCGTCTTCTTGGTCGGGCCCTCGATGGGCACGACGACTCTCAGCGATGACATCCGCCGCCTGAACATCCGGATGCGCTCGCCGGCGCCGCTCTGCCAATAATGCGTCACGTCATGATTCTGGACGAAACTACTGCAGTCATGGCGAGTTTGGCCCGGGGGCTACGTAGACACGATAAGTATGGACCGCTTGAGCTACAGGGTTTTCTGGTCTGTTATTGCAAGACGCCCTCCGCACACCGCCGGCTCCATTCCACGAAGCCTAAGTAATCAGAGAGACGTCAAGCGGCTGGCGGGAAGTTCGATCATCGAACGGCTTACGGGATCATCGAACGGCTTACGGAAGGTGGGCGCCCGTTCCCGCTCGTGCAGTACGGTCGGGCCATGAGGCTGCTCTCCGAAGGGTGGTGCGAGCGCGGCCCGTCCATCTCTGAGGCGGCCGCCGAATTATCCTCGCCCGCTAGAGCTTGGTGGGAATCCGACGAGTTCCGAGGCGCTCCGACTGACGACCTGCGAGCCGCGATGAACGTGTGGTTTCTCACTGGAGCTACGCCCTCCCGCCGCGACGTAAGAGGAGTCGACGATGGGCTCGTCGACCTTGTACTGCGTGCCGCCGACGCAGCCTGAGCCCCTCGAAATCCTGGCGACGATTGACTGGAGGGAGGTATCAGGCTGCCTCGCGCGGCAGCTCTCGTCGCCGAGCTGAAGCGGGATGAACCCCCGAAACGCTACATCCCGGTCCACCTGCAACGCGGGTGGCAGCCGCCTCTGGCCAAGGACCGAAAGGCGCGCGATACGGGCGACCTTTGGCTGGAAGCCGTCGAACGTGTGCGTCACGAGGCACGGGTAGGCGCGATCAGCGAAGATGCCGCAGCCGCGATGCAAGCAGTCTTACCCGGGATCAAGTTTGGCGCCCCGGTCGCAGCCGCTAGGCAGTCGGGCTTGTGCTCGAATCATGGAACGCCGCAGTCGACTCCGTTGACATGCCCCACTTGAAACGGCTATCCGCGTACCTCTCGACTGAGGAACGCCCAGTGCGCCACCTCGCGAAGCTTGAGCGCAAGGCGGTCGCGCTCGGCGCCCAGTGAAGACGCCTGTAGCCGGCCGCTGGGCAACCTCCTACCCACGTCACCAAGCTGGTTTACCGACGGCACGTTTACCGCTCCGGCCGGTTTGACTGATCTCTGGCTGGATGGTGGGACCGGGTACATCATGCGCTGGGGACGCGAGAGCGGCTGGACCTATCACGAGACTGACTGACGCCCTGCGGTTGCAACGGCTCATTGAGTGATCAACCCGAAACGAACACTTCTCTGTGGCAACCGTGCGGTGAGCACACGCGAGATCCGGTGGGGCGGACCGACTCCTTCGTGACTGATCAGCGAAGGACGAATCGAACGTTTGAACTCAGGCAATCGGTTTTCGCACACTAGGTTGAGCGCATGGCAAATGCGAAGTATCCGCCATTTGGAGCGTTGGATTTCGGGCGCCTCGACGCCCGGGAGGAAGCACAGCGCGCGCCGGAACTGCTCCTCCAGGGGTTCTTTGACTTTGAGAATGCTGCCTACGATGTCGCATCAGGCCAGGCGTGGGTCCTGATCGGCCCCAAGGGTGCGGGTAAGTCCGCCTGCCTAGAGCACCTCGGACTCACTTGGGAGGGTAACCACGACCGGTTTCTGTCCCGGTGGGATCTCGCAAGCTTTCCGGTAGCTGACGTGACGAGAATCCAGGTGGGAAGTTCGCTGGGACCGACTAGCACGCGAGCGGCCTGGCAGTTCCTTATTTTGCTGCGCGTCTTCGAGTCCCTCATGCGTGACCAGAGTGCTCGATACCCCGGCGAAGTCACGGGATTCCACAAATCGCTCATCTCGGCCGGCCTCATCGGCGGCCCCGATTTGCGGACAAAGTTCTTCGACTGGTCCAAGACGACGGTGAAGTTCAATGTGCTCGTCTTCGGTGTGGAAGGAAGCACGCAGGAGGCTGAGGCAACCCCGCTCCAGGTGGTCGAGCTTCTTAGACGCGCTATCGCTGATATTCATACCGAATCGCGCCACATTCTGTCAGTCGACGGACTGGACTCTTTTTTCGCCCAAGCGCAGGATCAGAGGGAGTCACTTGGTGCACTCCTGGATGCGTCACATGAGGTGAACCACTTTCTCATCGAGACCCAGACCCGATCCTCTGTAGTCATTGCCATCCGGCACGACATGTTCGTTGCGCTGCCGAGCACTGATTCGGCAAAACTTGGGGACCACGCCGTCGAACTCGACTGGAGCCGGGGCGGCACCAGCAAGGGGGACGACCTCTGGAGCCTGATCAACGCTAAGGCTCGCGCCTCGGTTCCCGCCTCTCATGTCGGCCTCACTCTTGGGGACGTGCGCAAGGCGTATCTCGCTGAGCCAATCGGCGTCGGTCCACACAACGATCTTCCGTCCTACTTCCTCGCGCAGACTCGGCTCATCCCGCGCGACTTGGTCGCTCTCATGACGACACTTCAAAAGTCACACACGGGCGCCGGTCAGGTGCGCGAACAAGCCGCCGTTGCCGCCGTGAAGCGATACTCGGACACCTACTTCATTCGAGAGATGCGCAACAACCTGAGTCACGTCCTCCCTGGGCAGAGCGATAAGGTCGCCGCCTTCTTCGACGCACTGAGCGTCCTGCCTTCTCGGGAGTTCAACGCGAACTCTCTTCGCGCCGAGCTGGACGGGATCGTAGACAAACCGGAACTGCGAGCGTTACTCAATCAACTGTTCCTGGCGGGCGGTCTAGGCGTTCGTTCGCGACGTGGGGGTTCAGTGCACACCAACTTCATCTTTCGCAAGACGTCCGGGGGAGGCTTCTCATTCGTTGCGGACTACGTTCTGCACAACGCGCTTGTCTCCGCACTCAATCTCCACTGGTGACGCGCGCCTGCTCTGAGGCGCCACCGGAGCAAATTGCGACGCGAACGCAGGAGCGCACCGCCCCCCGCGAGCCGGTGCCTAGCTACGCGTCCTGGCATACAGCCCTCTCTTCGGTATTCGGGATCTACCTCATGACCGACACCTGCATAACCGACACCCGCGACGGCCGAAACTACGTCGGCAAGGCAGACGGCGACGCAACCGGCAGCTGGAGCGCATATGCGACAAACAGGCACAGGGAAATGTCGAGCCTCGTGGGTCGAGCCCGGCCTCTTGCGCTTCTCGCTGCTCCGAGCCTCGACCCGTCAACACCCACCAGGGACATCGACACAGCCGAGAGCCACTCCAAGGACGCAGTGGACTCGCGACGTCACGGGCTCAACAGGAACCGGACCCACACCGGCGACCAGCTACTTCGCTAAGCCCAGGCGGAACCTCCATAGCACCGCTCCCGGCCCGCCCGCGACGCCCCATAAGTGCGCATCGCCCGCAGCGGGGTCCATACAGGCTCGGTGTAGCCATCGTCAGACGACGCCGCGTATGTCGGTGATCCCTGGACGGCACGAAGGAGCATCGGATGGGCAAAGCAGACAAGCTGATGGAGCAAGCCAGGCAGCACCTGGAATCGGACGAGGTCGTCGAGGCTGCGGAGATGGGAGCCTACGAGGCCAAGTTGATGGGGAAGGATACCGTTCGCAACGGCGTGCTTATCGCGACCGATCGCCGAGTCGTGTTCTACGCAAAGAAGCTCGGGCGATTGATCTGGAGTCGTTCCCGTTCGGCAACATTTCATCTTTCGAGCACGGCAAGTCGATGATGGGTCATCACGTCACTTTCCACGCGTCTGGTAGCCGGGTCAACGTGAAGTGGCTCCAGCCACCGAACGAGTGCGCTGCGTTCCTCGACGCCGTCAAAGCCGCGATGAACGCGAAGCACCGAGTACCGAATGCTTCGCCCAATGCGCCAACCGCACCCCCGTCTCCGCCGGTCCCGCCCAGTTCAGCCGACGAAATCGTCGCGACGCTCCACAAGATCGGCGAGCTCCGCGATGGCGGGGTTCTCACAACCGAAGAGTTCGAGGCGAAGAAGGCTGAGTTGCTCAGTCGTCTGTAGACGACGAAGGTTCCGAGTCTGGTCACTCCGAAGTTGAGACGCGACCGGCGCCCCGTGAGAGCACGACCTGCGGGCACCGCCCGGTTGCCGATCGCCAATAGCGCTGACTCAATCGAATCGGTAGTCGTCCACGGCGCCACCTTCCAACACTGCCCGGATTGCCTCGCGCTTCCACACTCGCCCGAGGTCCGAAGTATTCGTTATGCGCCCCGAGTAGACCCCGAGAAGCTCCCAGGACTCGGCGGAGCCGATCTGAATGCTCCCCCGCTGCGTGAGCTTAGTCCGCTCCGGCGTCCAGTACGCGATGACTGGCGAACCCGACTGACCAGGACGAGCCTTCGCGTCTACGAGGAAGCAAGGCTTCCCCTCGAAGTTCAACTCGGGTTCGGTTGCGATACTCGCACGTGTCCAGACAGGCAGATCGATTCGTTGATCGAGGTCGAACGGAAAACCAACGATGCTCACTTCCGAAGTCGGGGTGAACGCCGCAGGGTCGGCCGGCTCCGACGCGTCGTACGGCATGAAATCCTCGGTGCGAGCCGGGTAGGCCGGACCAAATTCAAACGCGACGACGTCAACCGCTCGACCAAGCGTTGGGTGGACGAGCCACCGCGCTCGCCCCTCGTCATCGTAGAGCCGCAAGTCGTAGCGCACCTTGCCGAGTCGTTGATCGGCAGCCGACTCGACGATTACATGGGCCTCGATGTAGCTCGGCTTCGCGGATGAACTCCCCGTCGGTTCATCGGTCAGCGGGTCCCGCCCCGTCATCACGTGCCAGTTGGTCACGAGATACGACCTCTTGTGGCTGAAGACCACGAAGCCGGTTCCTGTACCTAGCACCACCCACTCGTCCGAATCGGCGCGCTGGCGAATCGCGCGGAGGTACACGGACATCAGAGATGGTGCGGAGAGGCGGATCACCCCATCAGGATAGGGACGCACCAGAAAATGCTGCCGCGACCTAAGCCAGCGTGTACCGCCTCGTGCCGGCGACGGAGCCTCAACCGGACAGCCACAGACGCGCGCTACCCAGCCCCCGCGCGCACTGCCCGGATGAGGATCAAGCCCGACCCGGCGCAGGCCGTGCGAACTAACGGACTGGGGCCCCGAGCCGACCGGAGCTGTTGAGCCGCATGTCCCCGCGGCCCCCTCGACCGGCGTCGCTCCAAACGGCGCTCGTTCGAACCGTGAGACGTGGCTGCCCGTCGTAGCCGAGAGGTTCGTCCCGCAGCGGAAGGCATGACAGGTCGACATCGAAGCCACGCCGGCGCGACCAAAGGATCTCGCCGGGCATGGCTACGTCGCTCCCCGCCGCGTTTGATGCCACAGGAGCCGGTAGGGCTGTGACACGTTGATCACGATCGCCGTCTTCAATACCATCGCGCTAGTAGGGTGACGGCGTCGTCGCTCACCGCCGACTCATGCCCAGTTAGGAACGGGCGGACTTCGGTTCAAGCAGGGACATCCACTGCTATTGCAATCCGTGCAGACCTTCCCGTCGACCAGTGACGTGCCAGGGAAGGGCGCATGCTGGGATGCCCGAACCGGGTGGACTACTTCTTCATCACCCTCACAGATTCTGCGGGACGTGACCTGAACGTTGGCGAGGAGTACATGAGCCAGCTTGGGACTGCACTCAATGAAGTACTTCCTGCCCTGCGAGTCAGATAGAGACTCGATGGGGCACTGGCGGCGGGCGACGACCAGAGATCGGTCGTCCCTACCCTGGTAGGTCGCCGACGACTGCGAGGGCAGTCTACGTTCTTGAGCATGTCCCGATGTCGAGCAACGGCACGTTGAACTCGACGAGGGCGGTGACTGCTTGCGGCAGCTCCCCGATCGCACGCACCGTCCCCTGCCGCAAACCTCCCCATCCGGCCGCTCCGCGAAACGGGATCCGAATCGGGCCAGATCGAGGACACGTGCCGTGGCGGCCGATGCAACCTTTGCCGCGCTCGGTGCGGACACCCTCGCTGGAGCGCTCCACTGAACCGTTCCCTCGCGCGACCGCCGCGGATACGCTGGCGCCGGGAGGCATCATGACCGACGACGCACGTGATCCCGAACTGGATGCGGCCATCGACCGCGCCCTGCAGTCCGCCGGTCTCCGGCCGGGCGACGCGACGACGACCGCGGCGCTCATCGTCGTCGACGACGAGACCCCGACCGTCGACGCCCCCGGCGGGCTCGACCTCGACGGCGACTGACCTAGACGCCCGGCGTCGCGTGCAGGTCCTGCGCGAGCATCACGATGATGCCGCTCGGCCCGCGCAGGTAGGTGAGCCGGTAGTGGTCCCCGTACTGCGCCACCCCGCGCAGCGGGTGGCACCCATGCTGCGCGGCGATCGCGAGCGCCGCGTCGATGTCGTCGACCGCGAGCGCGACCCGGTGCATGCCGATATCGTTCGGCCGCGCCGGCGGCACCTCGTTCGCACCCGGAGGGTCGAGGTACTCGAACAGTTCGATGCGGCCGCTCTCGTCGGGGGTGTCGAGCATCGCGATCCGCGCGTGATTGCCGTCGAGCCCCACGGCGGTGTCTGCCCACTCGCCGCTCACCGTGTCCTCGCCGACGAGGAGCATCCCGAGGTCGGTGAAGAACGCCACCGCCTCGTCGAGATCGCGCACCGCGATACCGACGTTGACGAACGAGATCGCCATCAGGATGCGGCCCGGGCGGCGCGCTTGTCGGCCTGGTACGCGCGGAGCGCCTCATACCGGTCGGCCGAGCGGGCGCGGCGCTTCGCGGCCTCCTCGTCGCGGTCCTTCGGCGGGGCGGGCGAGACGAGCCCGTCGAGGAGCGCCCGGGTCGCCCGCGCGATCTCGTCGACGGCACGGTCGAACACCGCCTGGTTCGCCTTCGACGGCTTCGTCGACCCCGAGATCTTGCGCACGAACTGGAGCGCGGCGTCGCGGCACTCTTCGTCGGTGGCGGGCGGGGCGAGGTTGTTCAGCGGCACGATGTTCCGGCACATGCGGTCAGGCTAGGCCGCCGCAGGGCCCGTTCCAAGGGGTGCCTCATGCGCACCGAGCCCCAGGGCGATCGCCTCCGCGATGACCCCCCGCACACCGCCGCGGGCGTGCGCGGCGCGCTGCCGTGCCGCGCCCGACCCGCGCGCAAGGATCCGCGCCACCCCCGCATGCGCCCGTGCCCGTTCCGCGTCGTCCGTGAACCCGCTCGCCGCGTGCCGCAGCAGCACATCGACGGCGTCCGCGGCGGGCACGATGCGTCCGGTGTCCGGATGCAGCAGGTCGCCCTCGACGCCCCACCGGCTCGCGCGCCAGCTCGCCGCGCGCAGGATCGCGGACGGCATGGCCGACGGTGCGACCCCGGCACGCCAATCTGCCGCTGCCCGCGTCACGAGCGCGCGCACGAGCAGGCCGATCGTGACCGCATCCTGCGCCTCGAGGCACACATCGGCGATCCGCACCTCGACGGTGGGCACGTGGCTCGACAGCCGGGCGTCGAAGTAGACCATCCCCTCGTCCATGGTCACGCCGCCCGCGATGAGGGCGTCGACCGCGGCACGGTAGGCCTCGGCGGTGCCGAAGAGCTCCGTCGGCCCGGTCGTCTGCCACCGCCACCACAGCTGCTGGCGGTAGCTCGCGAACGACGTGTCGTGTCCGCCCCAGAACGGCGAGTTCGCGCTCAGCGCGAGGATCAGCGGCAGCCACGGGCGGATGCGGTCGAGCACCCCGACCCCCTCGTCCGGCGAGGCGATCGCCACATGCACGTGACAGCCGCCGGTGAGCTGCTCGTCGAGCACGACACCGAACGGGTCCTGCATGGCGAGGAAGCGCGAGGTCTCGACCAGGTGCGTGCGGCAGACCATGGGCGGGGTGGCGAGCGGCACCGCCCGGGCGCCGACGGCACGGGCCGCGGCGTCCGCGATGCGCCGAGCCTCGTCGATCGCCGTCGCGAGCTCCGTGTGGTGGCTGACGGGCGGGGTCGCCACCTCGATCTGCTCCTGCTTGAGCTCGTGCCGCAGCCACGCCCCATCGGCACCGGCCGCGGCGAGCGCCTCGGCGATCAGCGGAACGGGTTCGAAGGTCGCCCTGTCGACGAGCAGCAGCTCCTCCTCGACCCCCATCGTGCGTGGCGTGCGCATCGACCTGTCACCCCCTCGTGGACGTGCCGTCAGGCTAGGACGCCGGCATCCGGTCCGGAAGGGGTTGCGCCGTCACGCGACCCCGAGGTCGCGGGCGATGAGCAGCAGCTGTACCTCGTTCGTGCCCTCGCCGATCTCGAGGATCTTCGAGTCGCGGAAGTGCCGCGCGACCGGGTACTCGTTCATGAACCCGTTGCCGCCGAAGATCTGCGTGGCGTCGCGGGCGTTGTCCATCGCCGCGTCGCTCGCGGTGAGCTTCGCCATCGCGGCCTCGACCTTGAACGGCTTGCCGGCGTCGCGCAGGCGCGCCGCGTGGTGCCAGGCGAGACGGGCGACGTGCACGCGCTGCCGCATCCGCGCGAGGAGGAACTGCATGCTCTGGCGGGTCGACAGCGGCTCGCCGAACACGGTCCGCTTCCCGGCGTAGTCCACCGCCGCCTCGAGACACCCCTCTGCGGCGCCGGTCGCGAGCGCGGCGATCGCGATGCGGCCCTCGTCGAGGATGTGCAGGAAGTTCGCGAACCCCCGCCCGCGCTGCCCGAGCAGGTTCTCCTCCGGCACGCGGGCGTCCTGGAACGTGAGCGGATGCGTGTCGGAGGCGTGCCAGCCGACCTTGTCGTAGGCGGGCTCCACCGTGAAGCCGGGGGTGCCGTTCGGCACGATGATCGTCGAGATCTCGTTCCGGTCGCCGGTGCGGCCGGTCACGGCGGTGACGGTGACGAACCGGGTGATGCCGGTGCCGGAGTTCGTGATGAACTGCTTCGACCCGTTGACCACCCACTCCCCGTCGCGGAGGTCCGCCGTGGTGCGGGTGGCACCCGCATCCGATCCCGCCTCCGGCTCGGTGAGCCCGAACCCGGCGAGCGCACGCCCGGCGAGCAGGTCGGGCAGCAGCTGTTCCTTCTGCGCGTCGGTGCCGAACCGGAACACCGGCATCGCGCCGAGGCTCACCCCCGCTTCGAGGGTGATCGCGATCGACTGGTCGACGCGGGCGAGCCCCTCGATGGCGAGGCCGAGGGCGAAGTAGTCGCCGCCCTGCCCGCCGTACTGCTCCGGGAACGGCAGGCCGAACAGGCCCATCTCCCCCATCTGCGCGACGACGTCGAGCGGCAGGGTCTTCGTGCGGTCGGCCTCGTACGCCTTCGGGGCCACGACCTCGTCGGCGAACTCGCGCACCATCCCTGCGAGCTCGGTCTCCTCGTCGGTGAGGGCGTAGTCGGATGTGTAACCGGTCATGCCTGTGCCTCTTTCTGTCGTGCCTCGTGGGCGAGGGTGCGCCGCGCCTGGCGCAGCACGGGTTCGTCGACCATGCGGCCGTGGAAGCGGAAGACGCCCGGTTCCCCGGCGGCGGCGTCGAGCACCGCACGGGCGTCGGCGACCTGCTCCGCGGTGGGCGCGTAGGCCTCGCGGATGACGGCGACCTGCCGGGGGTGGATGCAGACGGATGCGGCGAAGCCAGACGCCGCGGCGTCCTCGGCCTCGGCGCGCAGCCCGTCGATGTCGTCGATGTCGAGGTGCACGGCGTCCCAGGCGACCGCGCCGGCGGCACCCGCCGCGATGAGGACGCGGGCGCGGGCGTAGCGGGCGACGTCGCGGTACCGCCCGTCGGGGAACCTGCTCGAGGTGCCGCTGAGGCTCGCGACGAGGTCCTCGGCGCCCCACATGAGCGCGTCGACCGCCGGGTGGCGGGCGAGCTCCGCCGCGCGTTCGACGCCCGCGGCAGTCTCGCAGAGCGCGACGACCCGGAGCCCCGCCTGGTGGAGCGCGTCGCACTGCGCCGGGTCCTCGGCCTTCGCGAGCATGACCGTGCGGAACCCGGTGTCGGCGAGCGCCGCGAGGTCGGCGTCGTGGTCGGCGGTGCCGGCCGGGTTCACCCGCACGATCGTCCGGGCGGGGTCGAGCCCGGCGCCGGCGAGGTTCGCCCGCGCGGCCGGCTTGTCGGCCGGGGCGACGGCATCCTCGAGGTCGAGGATCACCGCATCCGCGGCGGCGGCCGCCTTCGCGTACCGGTCGGGCCGGTCGGCGGGGCAGAAGAGGATCGCGGGGCCGAGGTCGATCATGACGCCTCCGGGGAGACGAGCATGAGGGTGGCCCTCGTGGCGGTGGCGACGACCGTGCCGTCCTGGTTGCGCATCGTGTGCGCGAACTCGACGATCCCCTGCCCGGGCCGCGACGACGACACCCGCTTCGACGCGATCCGGGTCTCGGCGTACAGCGTGTCCCCCACCCGCACGGGCGCGGGGAACGAGACTTCGGAGAACCCGAGGTTCGCGACGATGGTGCCCTGGGTCAGCTGCGAGACGGAGAGCCCGACCATCGTGGAGAGCGTGAACATGCTGTTCACGAGCCGCTCGCCGAACTCCGTCTCGGCCGACCACGCCGCATCCAGGTGCAGGGACTGCGTGTTCATGGTGAGCGTGGTGAACAGCACGTTGTCGGCCTCGGTGACCGTGCGCCCGGGTGCGTGCACGTAGACCGCGCCCTCGACGAGTTCGTCGAAGTACAGGCCCCGCTGGACGATGCGTTCGTTCATGCCGCGTGCTCCTCTGCGTTGTCGGCGACGATGACGGCGAGGCGTTCGCCGCGTGCGACGGTGGCCCCGGTGCGGGTGTGGAGCGAGACGGTGCCGGCGACGGCGGAGCGGATGACGTGCTCCATCTTCATCGCCTCGACCACCACGATCGGGTCGCCCGCCGCCACCCGGTCACCGTCGGCCACATGCGTGAGCACGACCGTGCCCGGCATGGGCGAGGTGAGCGTCGGGTCGGTGTCGGCCTCGCCCTCGGCGCCGAACGCCGGGCGGGCGAGCGTGTGCCGGAGCACCGCACCGTCGCGGAGGAGCTCGACCGTGTCATGCCCGATCCAGGCCGGGAACGTGCGCCCCGCGCCGTCGATCGCCACGTGCGCGATGCCGTCGGCGAACGAGACGGATGCGGCGACCGGCCCGTCCGGTCCGAGCACGCGGAGCGCGTCGCCCCGGCCGAGGAGCCGCACCGGCTCGTCCGCGCCGGCGAAGCGGTAGGCGCGCACAGCGGGTGCGCCGAGGCGCCACCCGTCGCCGCGCGCCCACGGGCCTTCACCGCGCGTGGCCGCGGCCTCGAGGAGCAGCGCGGCCTCCTGCCGGCTGCGGTCGTCGGGGGCGGCGAAGCGGATGCGGTCGAGTTCGCGGGCGATGAGTCCGGTGTCGAGGTCGCCCGCGATCACGGCGGGCACCTGCAGGAGCACCCGGAGGAACTCCACGTTCGTCGGGAACCCGAACACGGCGGTGTCATCGAGCGCCGCGACCATGCGGCGGCGGGCCTCCTCCCGGTCGGCGCCGTGCGTGATGAGCTTCGCGAGCATCGGGTCGTAGTCGGTGGAGACGACCAGGCCGTCCTCGATCGCGGTGTCGACGCGGATGCCGGTGCCCGCGGGGTGCCGCACGTGCTCGACGAGCCCGCCCGTCGGGAGGAACCCGGCCGCAGGGTCCTCCGCGTAGAGGCGCACCTCAATGCTGTGTCCGCGCAGCGCCACGTCGTCCTGGGTCAGTGCGAGCGGCTCCCCCGCGGCGATCCGCAGCTGCTGCTCGACGAGGTCGACGCCCGTCACCTCCTCGGTCACCGGGTGCTCGACCTGCAGGCGCGTGTTCATCTCCATGAAGAAGAACTCGTCCGGGCGGTCGGCGGCGACGATGAACTCGACCGTGCCGGCGCCGCGGTACCCGACGCTCCGGGCGGTCTCGCAGGCGGCCTCACCGATGCGGGCGCGGGTCGCCGCATCCAGCAGGGGCGACGGCGCCTCCTCGATGACCTTCTGATGCCGCCGCTGCAGCGAGCACTCGCGTTCGCCGAGGTGGATCGTGGTGCCCGCCGCATCGGCGAGCACCTGCACCTCGATGTGCCGGGGCGACGAGATGTAGCGCTCGAGGAACAGCGTGTCGTCGCCGAACCCGGCGGCCGCCTCGCGCCGGGCCGCGCCGATCGCGGCGGCGAGGTCCGCCTCGCGCTCGACGACGTGCATGCCCTTGCCGCCGCCGCCCGCCGACGGCTTGATGAGGAGCGGGTACCCGACCTCGGCCGCGGCGGCGATGAGCTCCGCATCCGTCATCGCCGGGCGCGCGACGCCGGGGACGGTCGGCACACCGCGGCGCGAGACGGCGAGCTTCGCGGTGATCTTGTCGCCCATGGTGCGGATGGCGTCCGCATCCGGGCCGATGAACACGATCCCCGCGGCCGCGCACGCCTCGGCGAACGCGACGTTCTCGGCGAGGAACCCGTACCCGGGGTGGATCGCCTCGGCGCCGGTGGCCTGCGCGGCACGGATGACGCGGTCGATGTCGAGGTAGCTCTGCGCGGCGGGCGCGGGGCCGAGTCGTACAGCGGTGTCGGCGAGCCGCACGTGGCGGGCGTCCGCATCCGCGTCGCTGTAGACGGCGACCGACCGGATGCCGAGGCACCGGAGGGTGCGGATGATGCGGCAGGCGATCTCGCCGCGGTTGGCGATGAGCACGGTCTGGAACATGACACTCACATCCGGAAGACGCCATGGCCCGGCGCGTCGAAGGGGGCGCGCAGGCACACGTCGAGGGCCATGCCGACGACGTCGCGCGTCTGGGCGGGCTCGATGATGCCGTCGTCCCACAGGCGGGCGGTCGAGTAGTACGGACTCCCCTGCTGCTCGTACTGTTCGCGGATCGGCGCCTCGAACGCGGCCTGCTCGGCCGCGCTCCATTCGCCGCCCTTCGCCTCGATCTGGTCACGCCGGACGGTCGAGAGCACGGATGCGGCCTGGGGCCCGCCCATGACCGACACCCGAGCGCCCGGCCACAGCCAGAGAAACCGCGGCGAGTACGCACGGCCGCACATCGAATAGGTGCCGGCGCCGAACGAGCCGCCGACGACGACCGTGAGCTTCGGGACGGATGCGGTGGCGACGGCGTTGACCATCTTCGCGCCGTGCTTGGCGATCCCGCCCGCCTCGTACTCCCGTCCGACCATGAACCCGGTGATGTTCTGCAGGAACAGGAGCGGGATGCCGCGCTGGTCGCAGAGCTGGATGAAGTGGGCGCCCTTCAGCGCGGACTCGCCGAACAGGACGCCGTTGTTGGCGAGGATGCCGACGCGGCGGCCGTGCACCCGGGCGAACCCGGTGACGAGGGTCTCGCCGTACTCTCGCTTGAACTCGTGCCACGTGCCGCCGTCGACGACACGGTCGACGATCTCGCGGGCGTCGTACGGCGCGGTGAGCTCGACCGGCACGACCTCGGTGAGGGTCTCTGGGTCCGCCGCGGGTGGGACGACCGGCGCGGGTTCCTCCGGCAGCGGGCGCGCGGCCGGCAGCGTCGCGATGATGTCGCGGACGATCTGCAGCGCGTGCTCGTCGTTCTCGGCGAGGTGGTCGGTGACGCCGGAGACACGGGTGTGCACGGCCCCGCCGCCGAGGTCCTCCGCGCTCACGACCTCACCGGTCGCGGCCTTCACCAGCGGCGGCCCACCGAGGAAGATCGTGCCCTGGTTCCGCACGATCACCGTCTCGTCGCTCATCGCGGGCACGTAGGCGCCACCCGCCGTCGACGACCCCATGACAGCGGCGATCTGCGGGATGCCGTCGCGCGACATGCGAGCCTGGTTGTAGAAGATGCGGCCGAAATGGTCGCGGTCGGGGAACACCTCGTCCTGCATGGGGAGGAACGCGCCGCCGGAGTCGACGAGGTACACGCACGGCAGCCGGTTCTCGGCCGCGATCTCCTGCGCCCGCAGGTGCTTCTTCACCGTCATCGGGAAGTACGTGCCGCCCTTGACGGTCGCGTCGTTCGCGACGACCATCACGTGCCGCCCGTGCACGAGCCCGATCCCCGCGATGACGCCGGCGGCGGGCGCGTCGCCGCCGTACATCCCGTAGGCGGCGAGCGGCGCCACCTCGAGGAACGGGCTGCCGCGGTCCAGGAGCGCGTCGACGCGGTCGCGGGCGAGCAGCTTGCCGCGCGCGACGTGCTTCTCCCGCGCGGGCGCCGGCCCCCCCGCTTCGACCAGGGCGCGCCGCTCCCGCAGCTGCTCGACCAGGTCGGCGTACGTCGTCGTCTCCACCGCCACCATCCACTTCGATGAATGCTCAGTAACCGAAATCAGGTTAGCGACCGTTCACCGGAAGATGCAAGGAGCAGTTCGTTCGCCCTAGGATGAGCGGGACGACGGGAGGACGCATGACCGCGACCTGGCGGGCGACGCAGAAGGCGCAGCGCAGGGCCGAACTCATGACGGCCGCGGCCGCGCTCTTCGCGGCACGCGGGTTCGCCGCCGTCTCGACCGGCGACCTCGGCGAGGCGGTCGGCATCAGCGGCCCGGCGCTGTACAAGCACTTCGCGAGCAAGGACGCCCTGCTGGAGGAACTCCTCGCCGACACGTCCGAACGACTCCTCGACGGCGCCCGGCAGCTCACCGCCGAGATCGACGACCCACGACGGCTCCTCGAGGCGCTCATCGGGTTCCACGTGGACTTCGCCCTCAGCGAGCCCGACATCATCCGCATCCAGGACCGGGAGCTCACCGCGCTTCCGGATGCCGCGAACCGCCGCATCCGCGCGCTCCAGCGCGCCTACGTGCAGGCGTGGGACGCGCCGCTCGCCGAGCTGAACCCCGGAATGCGGGCGGACGAGCGCCGCACGCTGCTGCACGCGCTGTTCGGGTTGCTCAACTCCACGCCGCACAGCGCGGGGACGAGCCGCAAGCGGACGGCCGCTGTCCTCACCGCGGCGGCCGAGGCGGTGCTGTTCGCCTCGGCGGTCGCCGTCCCGTAGCGAGCAGGCCATGGCGCACCGGGCCATACGCACCGCGGCGCGTCCGCGCAAGGGGCGTCCGCCGCAGCCCGCCGCGTGCCACAGTGACCGTGGCCGCGCACACCGACCCTGGGCACGGCCGCCGCGATCATGACCGAACCGTTCACGACCGATGCACCCGACGTCGGCGACCTCGTCGCCGAGCGATACCGGCTGCACTCCCTGCTCGGGCAGGGCGGCATGGCGCGGGTCTACCTCGCCACCGACGAGCACCTCGACCGCGACGTCGCGATCAAGCTTTTCCGCGCCGGCGCGGGCGACGACGACGACCTCGCACGTGCACGCTCCGAGATGCGGCTGCTGGCGTCGGTGAGCCACCCCGCCCTCGTCACACTGCACGACGCCGTGCTGCTCCCCGACGGGCCGCAGTTCCTTGTGATGGAGCACGTGCCGGGTGTCACGCTGCGCGAGCACATCGCCGCCGGCCCCCTGCCACCCCGCGAGGTCGCCGCCGCGGCGGCCGAACTCGCCGAGGGCCTCCACGTCGTGCACGCGGCGGGCGTGGTGCACCGCGACCTCAAGCCGTCGAACATCCTCACCTGGCCCTCGACGCTCCCCGACCGCGCGTTCCGGGTGAAGCTCGCCGACTTCGGCATCGCCTACCTCTCGGGCGCCACCCGGCTGACGACGCCGGGCACCCTCATCGGCACCGCCGCCTACCTCGCCCCGGAGCAGGCGCGCGGCGACGCGGTGACACCGGCGACCGACGTGTACGCCATGGGCCTGGTGCTCCTCGAGGCGCTCACCGGCGAGCGGGCGTTCCCCCAGCCGAGTGCGCCCGAGGCGGTCATGGCGCGGCTCAGCGGGCCTCCCCGCATCCCCGACACCGTTCCGGCCGCGTGGCGTACCCTCCTCGCCTCGATGACGGCGACCGACCCGGCGGAGCGGCCGAGCGCCATCGAGGTCGCCGCCGAGGCGGCGCGGCTCCCCCACGCACCGGCCGTCGGCGCCGCATCGGCACCTGTCGCCCTCGTCGACACCGCGCCGCTCGACCCGGCGCAGACCGTGGCCGCGCATCGCGTCCCGGTGCCGACCGCGGAGACCGTTCCCGTCGCGCCGGCGGACGATCAGGCCGGCCGGCCGCCCTCCGGGACGGACGCGTCGGAGCCCACCTCGACGGAGGTCCTGCCCCCAGTCCACCGCCGTTCCCGGAGGCCGCTCCTGGTCATCGGCAGCCTCGTGGCCACGGCCGTCGTCGCGGCAGGGATCGCCTGGGCCGCGCGGTCGCCGCGCCCGAGCGACGATGCGCCGCCGACCCTTCCCGCCGTCGAGGAGCCGCTCGGCGGACACCTCGACGACCTCATGGAGGCGGTGACACCGTGATCCCCGACGGATGGATGCAGGGGCTCCGGGCGGGCGCGCTCGCGACCGTGCTCACACTCGGGCTCGCAGGATGCGCCGGCGGTACCGACCTGAACACGTCCACCGCCGATCGGCTGCAGGACGAGGTGGCCACGATCGCCGAACTCGCCGCGGCGGGCGATCCCACGAACGCCCTCGCGACCGCAGACGCCCTGCAGACGCACCTCACCGCAGCCCTCGAGGCGGGGACGGTCAGCGCGGCGCGGGCCGACCGCATCCGGACCGCCCTCGACCTCGTGCGCCAGGACCTCGCCGCGCTGCTGCAGGCGGCGACCCCGGCGCCCGAGGCGACGGCACCGATCGTGGAACAGCCGACGGGCGATGATTCCGGTTCCGGGGATTCGGGCGACGATGATTCCGAGAATCCCGGTGGTGGGAACGAGAATCAGGGGCCGGGGAACAACAACGGGAACGGCCCGGGAAACAGCAATGGGAACGGTCCCGGGAACAACAACGGCAACGGGAAGGGAAAAGGAAAAGGGAACGGCGGGTGAGGACCGTTCCCTTTTCCTGAAGCGAGCTCAGTTCGCGGCGTCGTACGCCTCGAGAATGCTCGCGGGAATTCGACCGCGGTCCGAGACCGTGTGGCCGTTCTTCCGCGCCCATTCGCGGACGGCGGTCAGATCGTGCCCGTTGGACGCCGGCTTCGATGCCGCACGGGCCCGCGGTGCCGCTGCCGCCGCCGACACGACGCGACCGGCGTCGATGTAGGGCGCGAGCGCGTCGCGGAGCTTGTCCTGGTTCGCGTCGGAAAGGTCGATCTCGTAGCTCTTGCGATCGATCGAGAACACGACGGTGCCGCCTTCCCCTTCGGGAATGGGCGTGCCGTCGAGGTCGTCCACGAGTTGAACCGTGACCTTCTTTGCCATTGGTTCCTGCTTTCAGTTGGGGGTGCATTGGAATTCCGGCATTCGGGGGTCGGTATTCCGAAACCCAGAATAGTGGGAATTCCATGCAATTCCGCAACAACAAGCCGCAGGAAAAGCCCCGGGGCCTCACCCCCGATATCACCCGCCCGGATGAAAGGGCCGACTATTGCTCGGCGGACAGGAGTTCCCCGCCGGCGTGGGCGATCTCCGCAAGCGCCTTCGCGCTCGAATCCGGATGCACCCCGGCGATGAGGTCGGTGAGGATGCGGACGTGCCGGCCCGCCGCGATCGCGTCGAGGGCCGATGCCCGCACGCAGTAGTCCGTCGCGATCCCGGCGATGTCGATGTCGAGGATCCCGTGCTCGTCGAGCAGCTGAGTGGCGGTCCGCCCGTCGTCGCCGACACCCTCGAAGAGGGAGTAGGCGGGCTTGCCCTGCCCCTTCTTCAGGTGGTGCGTGACGCGTGCCGTGTC
Organism: Microbacterium sp. GXF7504; assembly: GCF_054798235.1. Lineage (NCBI taxonomy): Bacteria > Bacillati > Actinomycetota > Actinomycetes > Micrococcales > Microbacteriaceae > Microbacterium > Microbacterium sp. GXF7504. The sequence goes on from NZ_JBSJZI010000001.1 coordinate 176,857, forward strand.
GAACCCGTCGTCGTACTCGGCGCCGGGTGTGCCGGCGACGCAGTGCACCGGCCAGGTGTCGATGAAGTCGGGCGCGTCCGAGAAGTGGCCGCCGTTGTCGTCGTCACCGTGATGCCAGTCCCGCGACGCGACGACGATCTCGTAGTCGTCCGCATGCGATGCCAGGAAGGCGGTGATGCGGCCTGCGACCGCGTCACCGCCTTCCACGCCGAGCGCACCGTGCTCGGTGAAGTCGTTCTGGACGTCGACGATGAACAGTGCTCTGGTCACGACTCCACGGTACGCCGACGTTCCGCCCGCGTGCGCGTGTCCGCAGCATCCGTGGATTCGGGGTCGTCCGGCATCCGCGAGAGCTTCGACGGCCACCAGATCTTCTTGCCGATGTCGTACGCGAGGGCGGGGACGAGCAGCGACCGGACGATGAAGGTGTCCAGCAGCACACCGAACGCCACGATGAACGCCAGCTGCGCGAGGAACAGGATCGGGATGACCCCGAGCGCTGCGAAGGTGGCCGCGAGCACGAGGCCCGCCGACGTGATGACCCCGCCGGTCGCCACGAGGCCGCGGAGGATGCCGCGGCGCGTGCCGTGCACGATCGACTCCTCCCGCACCCGCGTCATCAGGAAGATGTTGTAGTCGATGCCGAGCGCGACGAGGAAGACGAACCCGTAGAGCGGCACCGCGGGGTCCGCGCCGGGGAAGTCGAACACGTTGTTGAACACCAGCGCGCTCACGCCGAGCGCCGAGGCGAACGACACGATGACACTGAGGATCAGCAGCACCGGCGCGAGCACGGCGCGCAGCAGCAGCATCAGGATGATGAGGATCACCACGAGCACGATCGGGATGATGAGCGTGCGGTCGCGGATCGACGTGTCGTTGGTGTCGACGTCGGTCGCCGTCACGCCGCCCACGAGGGCGTTGCCCTCACCGAACGTCTCGTCGAGGTCCACGCGCAGCTGCCGCACGGTCTCCTCGGCCGCCGCGGAATCCGCCTCGTCCGAGAGGGTCGCGAGCAGCATGACGTCGCCGTCGCTGACGGTGGGCTTCGGGGCCTCGGTGCCGGGAGGACCGAACGCCGTGAGCACGACCGCGCCGTCCTCGATCGTCAGCGGCGCCTGGCCGCTCGGGGAGTCCTCGGAGAACACCGCGAGGCTGTCGATGCCGGCCTCGTCGTCGAGCAGGGTCGCCGCCTCGTCGAGGTCGCCCTCGGGGACGATGACGTAGGCGGGGCTGCCCGAGCCGCCCGGGAAGTGCTCGGCGAGCACGTTCTGGCCGTCGCGGGCGTCGGACTGCCCGAGCACGAGTTCGCTCGACGGGACGCCGTCGGCCTTCAGCTGCAGCACGCCCGCGGCGGCGACGAGCAGCACCACCGTGGAGACGATCCACACCGGGCGGGCATGGCGGGCGACGAACCGCGCCTGCTTCGCCCAGACGCCCTTGACCGGCTTCTCGAAGTCGTCCGGGATGCGGTTGCCGTCACCCTTGGGGATGAACGGCCAGAACGCGGCACGGCCGAAGATCGCGAGGAGTGCGGGGAGGAACGTGAGCGCCGAGAGCATGGCGAACACGATCCCGATCGAGGCGATCGGGCCGAGCGCACGGTTCGTCGCGAGGTCGGAGAGCAGGAGGCACAGGAGACCCGCGATGACGGTGCCGCCGGACGCGATGATCGGTTCGAACGCGCCCTTCCATGCCGTGAGCGCCGCGGGCCAGCGGCGCGCGCCGGTGCCGACGGCCTCCCGGAAGCGGGCGACGTACAGCAGTGCGTAGTCGGTCGCGGCACCGATGACGAGGATGAACAGGATGCCTTGCACCTGGCCGTTCAGCACGACGATGCCGGCCTTCGCGAGCCACCAGACCGTCAGGAGCGCGACGCAGAGCGCGAACACCGAGGTCATGAGCACGAGCAGTGGCAGGAGCGGTGACCGGTAGACGATGACGAGGATGACGAACACGGCGAGGAGCGCGACCCCGAGGAGCAGGCCGTCGATGCCGGTGAAGCCCTCGACGAGATCGGCGGTGAAGCCGGCGGGACCGGTCACCCATCCCTCGAGACCGGTGGGGAGCTCGTCGCCGAGCAGGGTCCGGACCTCCGCGACGATGTCGCCGATGTCGCCGGAGCTGTCGAGGGGCACGATGAGCTGCACCGCCTCGCCGTCCTCCGACGGCACGGGCGGCGAGATCTCGTCTGCGACGCCGTCGATCTCGACGAGGTCGTCGGCGACGGTCTGGATGTCCGCGAGCTGGTCCTCCGTGAGCTCGCCGTCACCGGCGATGACCACGATCGCGGGGATCGAGTCGCCCCCGGCGAAGTCGCTCAGGCGGTCCTGCACCTGGGTCGAGGCGGCGCTGTCGGGCAGGTAGGCCGAGGAGTCGTTGGTGGACACCTCGCTGACCTTGCCGAAGTACGGACCGCCGATCCCGCCTCCCACCAGCCAGATGAGCACGAGCAGCACGGGGATGCCGATACGCAGCCACCGGGTGGGCTGTCGATCGCGAGATCGTAGGTTCGTCATGTAGATAGCTTATCTAGCAATCTGCATGTTTGGGAAATCGCTCAGTCGCGCAGTTCCGCCAGGTCGATCGACTCTCCGAGCACGCGCTCGGCCGCACGCGCACCCGACAGCAGCGCGGTGTGGACGGTGGCGGGTTCGTCGGTGGCCGCCTCACCCGCGAAGTGCAGCACGCCGCCGACCGGACCCGCGAGGCGGTCGTGGTCCTCGTACGACCCGCCGCGCGCCACGTACGAGTACGACCCCATAGCGAACGGATCCACACCCCACTCCGTGAGGTGGACACCGACCGGCTCCGGCACGGCGTCGCCGTAGATGGCGCGGAGCGCGTCGAGGGCCGACGCGACCGTCGCCGCCTTCCCCTCCTCACGGGCGAGCTCCGCCCAACGCCCGGCGGCGAACGTGAGCAGCATCGGGACACCGGCGTTCCGGGTCACGTCGTACCAGGAGTGCCAGCGCAGCCCGCGCTCGCCCTGCTGCCGGACGGCGTAGACGTCCGCATCCCAGAACGGTTCCGCGAACTCCAGGAAGAGCTTCTCGAAGCGCCCGAAGCCGAGCCGCTCGATGGGTCCCGCGACCTCGTCGGGGAGTGCGGGCTCGAACCGGATGGCGTCCGTCTTGAGCACGCCGAGCGGAACCGTGACGATCGCCTGCGCGGCACGGAACTCGGCGTCGTCGGTGCGCACCACGACACCCTCCTGCGCCCACACGACCTCGCGCACGATGTGCCCGAGCCGGATGTCGAGCCCCTCCGCCAGCGTCCGGGCGAACACGTCGTACCCGTTCGGGAAGACGACCTCGTCGCCGTCGATGGCGTCACCGTCGAGGCCGTGCGCGTCGAGGTCGCCGATCCAGCCGCCGCACTGCTCCTCGATGCGGTGGCGCAGGAACTCGCGCACCCGCTCCTGCCGCTCCGCGTCCCAGCCGGTCGCGGCGAGCGCCTGCTCGGCGACGACCTCGAAGGAGGTACCGGGAGGCAGCGGGGCGACGAGCTCGGCGACGGCCGCATTGATCGTCTCGATGTCGGCGACCCACTGCGCGGCCTCGGCCTCGTCGAGGCGGTGCCCGTCGGGGCCGTAGGTCGCGATCGGGCGGCCGTCGGGCTGGAAGCTGCCGACGGTGAACTCGGTGGTCGCGACGTCGAACGCCTCGACGAGCGGCATGAGCGGGTTGCCGTCGATGCCGTGGATCCACGACGCACCGACGTCGATCGGGCGGCTCACGCCGGTGTGGTGGTCGGTGAAGGTACGACCACCGACGCGGTCGCGCGCCTCCAGCACGACGACCTTGCGGCCGCGGCCCGACAGCAGGTTCGCCGCCGTGACCCCGCTGATGCCCGCACCGACGACGATCGTGTCCCAGGTTTCCATGGCTCAACTCTGGCAGAAGCGCCACCCTCCCCCGCGTGCCGCTCGCGGTTCCGCGCGCGTGTGCGTCCCGCATCCCGCGCCCTTCCGCCGAGCCACCCCTCTTTCTGCGAGCCACCCCTCTTTCCACCGCGGAAAAGGGGGTGGCTCGCAGGAAAGGGGGTGGGTCGGCGCGGGCTGCGGTCGGTCGCGCGGGAGCGAGGATGTCAGCGCCGGAACGACGAAGACCGCGGATCCCTCCGCGGTCTTCGTGTGCTGAGCCACCTAAGGGAATCGAACCCTTGACCTATTCATTACGAGTGAATCGCTCTGCCGTCTGAGCTAAGGTGGCGCGCTTCGCACGAGGCGATGCACGATCAACGATCTTACATGGTCGAACGGGTGCCCGCGAACGCGCGGGTCACTCGCAGCGGAGGCCGTCCTCGGGGACGACGCCGTCGAGCAGGTAGGCCTCGATCGCGTCGTCGACGCAGGCGTTGCCCTTGTTGTATCCGGTGTGGCCCTCCCCCACACGGGTGACGAGCACCCCGGAGCTCAACTGCTCGGCGAGGGAGACCGACCACTCGTACGGGGTGGCGGGGTCGCCGGTGGTGCCGAGGACGACGATCGGCGCGGCACCCTCGGCCGCGATCGGCTCGCGGACGCCGGTCGGCGGGTACGGCCAGGAGGCGCACCCGTCCACGTCGGACTCCCAGTACGGCGCGACCGTCGGCGCCTGCTGGGCGAGGAGCTCGGATGAGGCCGCCTCCTCCTCGGCGTCGGCGACCGGGTAGTCCATGCAGTTGTACGCGGTGAACGCCTCGGTCGAGTTGTCCAGGTAGCCGCCGCCGGAGCGGGCGTTGTAGAAGTCGGCGAGCTGGAACGCGACCGCGGGGTCGCCCTCCGCGACGTCGGCCAGCGCCGTGGTCAGGTAGGGCCAGTTGCCCTGCGAGTAGAGCGCCGTGACGATAGCGGTCAGGAGTGTGTCGCCGCCCAGCATCCGGCCGTCGGTGTTCTTCAGCGGTGCCGCGTCGACGGCCGCGAGCATCTCACCGAGCTGCGCCATGGCCTGGTCGACCGAACCGGTGAACGGGCACGAGCGCCCGGCCAGGCAGTTCGCCATGTACGCCCGCAGCGACTGCTCGAAGCCGACACCCTGCGCGGTGCCGACGCCCGTGCCGGAGACCGCCGGGTCGATCGCGCCGTCGAGGACGAGCCGGCCCACACGCTCCGGGAAGAGCTTCGCGTAGGTGGCGCCGAGGAAGGTGCCGTAGGAGTACCCGAGGTAGTTGAGCGTGTCGTCGCCGAGCACACCGCGGAGGAGGTCGAGGTCGCGGGCGGCCTGCTCCGTGGTGATGAATTCGAGGATGCCGTCCGAGTTCTCCTCGCACGCGTCGGCGAACATCGCCGCCCGCTCCTCCAGCGCCGCGTTCCACTCGGCCGAGTTCCGCGTGCCCGGCGGGATGTCGTACAGGTACGCGTCCATCTCGGGCGCGTCGAGGCATTGCACGGCGGTCGAGTCGCCGACCCCGCGGGGGTCGAAGCCGATGACGTCGTACCGGGCCGGCAGCTCGGTACCGACGGCGAAGTCGAGCGAGTCGCGGACGAGCTCGATGCCGCTCGCGCCCGGGCCGCCCGGATTCGTCAGGAGCGACCCGATCGGGTCGCCCCCGGTCGCGCGGTGCCGCACGACGGCCAGGTCGATCTCGCCGAGGTCGGGGTCGGCCCAGTCGAGCGGGGCACGCACGGTGGTGCAGTCGAAGCCGTCGCCGCAGTCGGTCCACTCCAGCCGCTGCTCGTAGAACGGGAGCAGGTCTTCGGCGATCCCGTCCGTGGCGGCCGGGGCGCTCGTGCCCGTCGTCTCGGGCGCCTCCTTGAGCGAGAACAGGCACCCGGTGAGGGTGAGACTCGCCGCGGCGAGCCCTGCGACGACGGCGACGAGGCGGGCGGTGCTGCGACGGAGCGTGCTCATGGCGTCCTTCCGGTGGCGACCGTGATCAGCAGGCTCTCCACGGCGAGCACGGGCGCGACGTTGCGTTCGAGGTTGCGGCGGGTCACGGCGAGCTGGTCGAGCACCGCGAGGGTGCGGGTCGTGGGCCAGGTCTCCGCGAGCGCGGTGAGCTCGGCGGCGAGTTCTTCGTTGACGAGGTCGTCCGCGCGGCCGAATTGCAGCATGACGACGTCGCGGTACAGCGACTGCAGGTCGGTGAGCACCCGGTCGATGCCGTCGCGCAGGCTCCGTGTGGCCCGGCGCTTCTGCTCGTCGGCGAGGGCGTTGAGCTGCGACCGCACGGCCGGTGGCACCGCGGCACCCTCGGGCACCCCCACCATGCGCAGGAGTTCCGCCCGCTCGGCCTCGTCGCGTTCGGCGGTGAGCGCCTTCGCGTCCTCGGTCGCGACCTGCACGATCTGCCCGGCCACCTCGACGGCGTCACCGACGCCGCGCACGCCGAGCACGGCCCGCAGCGTCCGGTCGCGGCGCTCGCGTGCCGCCTCGTCGGTTGCGAGGCGCCGCGCCATGCCGATGTGGCGCTGCGCATGGCGGGCCGCCTGGCGGGCGATCGCGGGCTCCGCGCCGGTGCGCTGCGCGACCAGCCGCGCGACGTCGTCGACGTCGGGGTCGCGCAGCCGCACGGTACGGACGCGGGAGCGGATGGTCGGGAGCAGGTCGGCGTCGCTCGGTGCGCACAGGATCCACACCGTGCGCTCCGGCGGCTCCTCGAGGGCCTTCAGCAGCACGTTCGACGTGCGCTCGGCCATGCGGTCGGCGTCCTCCATGACGATGACGCGGTACCGGCCGATCGACGGGGCGTAGTAGGCGCGCTCGACGAGGCGCCGCGCCTCCTCGATGCGGATGACGACCTGCTCCGTCCGCAGCGCGGTGAGATCCGGATGCGTGTGGGCGAGCACCTGGCGCATCGCGTCCTCGTCGCCGGGCTCGGCGATGAGCGCCGCCGCGAACGCGTAGGCGAGCGTGGAACGGCCCGATCCGGGCGGGCCGGTGATGAGCCAGGCGTGGCTGGCCGCGCGCGGGTCGGCGGCGGCCTGCTGCAGCATCCGCACGGCGTCGGGCTGCCCCCAGACCTCACCCCACGGCACGTCCGTCTCGATCGCCGTGGAGGTCATGCGACCAGCCTAACCGTGGGCTCCGACGCCCGCGTGGGCGGAGTGCGGATCAGAGGATCGCTGCGACGCGCGCACGCACGGCCGCCGCGATCTCGGCGACCGGACGGGATGCGTCGACGACGACGAACCGGTCGGGCTCGGCGTCCGCGAGCGCCAGGAACGCCTCCCGCACCCGGGAATGGAACTCGGCCGCCTCGGCCTCCAGCCGGTCGAACGGCTTGTCGGCGGCGTCGAGCCGGCGCCGCGCGACCGACGGGTCGAGGTCGAGCAGCACGGTGAGGTCGGGCAGCGCACCCTCGGTCGCCCAGAGCGACAGCCGGCGCACCTCCTCCGCATCCAGCACGCGGCCTGCCCCCTGGTACGCGACCGAGGAGTCGAGGTAGCGGTCCTGCAGCACGACCTCGCCACGGGCGAGCGCCGGCCGCACGAGCGTCGCGACGTGGTGCGCGCGATCGGCCGCGTACAGCAGCGCCTCGGCGCGCGGCGCGACCTCGCCGCGGTGGTGCAGCACGATGTCGCGCACCAGCACGCCCACCTCGGTGCCACCGGGCTCACGGGTGCGCACGACCGTGCGCCCCTGCCCGACGAGCCACTCCTCGAGGAGCGCGGCCTGGGTCGTCTTGCCCACGCCGTCGCCGCCCTCGAGGGTGATCCAGACCCCTCGGGGTGCGGATGCGGCCTCGGCGCTCACTTCTTCTTCGCCGCCGGCTTGCGGGTCGTGGTGCTCTTGCGGGCGGGCTTCTTGGCCGGTCCCTTGGCACGCTTGTCCGCGAGCAGCTGCTTGGCACGCTCGAAGTCGACGTCCTCGACGGTCTCGCCGCGCGGGATCGTGGCGTTCGTCTCACCGTCGGTGACGTACGGACCGAAGCGGCCGTCCTTCACCTTGATCGGCTTGCCGCTGACCGGGTCGGCGTCGAACTCCTTCAGGGCGCTCGATGCACGGCGAGCACCGTACTTCGGCTGCGCGTAGCGCTCCAGCGCCTCCTCGAGGGTGAGGTCGAAGATCTGCTGCTCGTTGTCGAGCGAGCGGGAGTCCGTCCCCTTCTTCAGGTACGGGCCGTACCGGCCGTTCTGCGCGGTGATCTCCTCGCCGGTGGCGGGGTCGACGCCGACGACGCGGGGCAGGTCGAGCAGCTTGAGCGCCGTCTCCAGGTCGACGGTGTCGACCGACATGCTCTTGAACAGCGACGCGGTGCGGGGCTTGGGCGCGTCCTTCTTCGCCGTCTTCTTCTTCGGCTTCTCCTCGACCTCACCGGTGGCCTCGTCGACCGCGTCGGGGTCGACCGGGTCGGTCTCCTCGACGTACGGTCCGAACCGGCCGTCCTTCACGACGACGAGCTTGCCGTTCGCGGGGTTCTCGCCGAGCACGCGGTCGCCCGCGACGGGGGCGTCGATGAGCTCCTGCGCCTTGGCGGGGGTGAGCTCGTCCGGCGCCAGGTCCTCCGGCACGTTCACGATCCGGCGCTTCTCCGGGTCGTTCGGGTCGGGCACCTCGAGGTAGGGGCCGTACTTGCCGAACCGGAGCGTCGCGACGTCGCCGATCCGGGTCGAGTTCAGTTCCCGGGCGTCGATGTCGCCGAGGTTGTCGACGATGTTGCGCAGGCCCACGTGCGACTCCGATCCGAAGTAGAAGTCGCGCAGCCACTCCTCACGGCGCTGCTCGCCGCGGGCGATGGCGTCGAGGTCGTCCTCGAGCGCGGCGGTGAAGTCGTAGTCGACGAGGTCGGAGAAGTGCTCCTCCAGCAGGCGCACCACGCTGAACGAGAGCCAGCTCGGCACGAGCGCCTGCCCGCGCTTGGTGACGTAGCCGCGGTCGAGGATCACGTCGATGATGCTCGCGAACGTCGAGGGGCGGCCGATGCCCTTCTCCTCGAGCGCCTTCACCAGGCTCGCCTCGGTGTAGCGCGGCTTGGGGCTCGTGGTGTGGCCCTTGGGCTCCACGTCGCTCGTGCGGAGGGTGTCGCCGACGGCGAGGGCGGGCAGCGACTGGTCGTCGGCCTTGTCCGCATCCGACCGCTTCTCGTCGCGGCCCTCCTCGTAGGCCTCGAGGAAGCCCTTGAAGGTGTAGACGGTGCCGGATGCGGTGAACTCGAGCTTCTTGCCGTCGGCGTCGACCGCGAGGGTCACGGTGGTGGTCTCGTACTTCGCGTCCGACATCTGGCTGGCGATCGTGCGCTTCCAGATGAGGTCGTAGAGCCGCTGCTCGTCGCGGTCGAGCTGACCGGCGACCTCGCTGGGCGTGCGGAAGGTCTCGCCCGAGGGACGGATCGCCTCGTGCGCCTCCTGCGCGTTCTTGCTCTTGCTCTTGTAGACGCGGGGGTTCGCCGGCACGGCCTTGTCGCCGTAGAGGGCGACGGCCTGCGCACGGGCGGCCTGGATCGCCTGGCTCGACAGCGAGGCCGAGTCGGTGCGCATATAGGTGATGTACCCCTTCTCGTAGAGACGCTGCGCCACGCTCATGGTGTGCTTCGCGCTCATCGAGAGCTTGCGGCCGGCCTCCTGCTGGAGGGTCGAGGTGATGAAGGCCGCCTTGGGGCTGCGGGTGCCGGGCTTCGACTCGAGGTTCGACACGGTCGCCGTGCCGGCGGCCGTGACCGCCGCGGCGAGCGCGCGGGCGTCGGACTCGCTCAGCACGACGACGGCCTTCTTGAGCTTGCCGAGGTCGTCGAAGTCGCCGCCGCGGGCGAGCGGGGCGTTGTCGATGCGGGCGAGCCGGATCTGGAAGGTCTCGTCGGCGCGGTCGGCGTGCGCGGCGAGCGCCTGGATGTCCCAGTAGGACGCGGCGACGAACGCCATGCGCTCGCGCTCGCGGTCGACGACCATGCGGGTGGCGGCGGACTGCACGCGGCCGGCGCTCAGCGCCGCGCCGTCGCGGCCGCTGCCGACCTTGCGCCACAGCACGGGCGAGACGTCCCAGCCGTACAGGCGGTCGAGCACGCGGCGGGTCTCCTGCGCGTCCACGAGCGCGGTGTCGAGCTCACGGGTGTTCTCGGCGGCGCGGCGGATCGCGTCCTTGGTGATCTCGTGGAACACCATGCGCTTGACCGGCACCTTGGGCTTCAGCACCTCGAGGAGGTGCCACGCGATGGCCTCGCCCTCGCGGTCCTCATCGGTGGCGAGCAGGACCTCGTCGGCGTCCTTCAGGGCGCGCTTGAGTTCGGCGACGGTCTTCGTCTTGCGGTCGTTGACGACGTAGTACGGCTCGAACCCGTTCTCGACGTCGATCGAGTACTTGCCGTAGGCGGCCTTCTTGTCCGCCGGGATGTCCTTCTTGCTCGCAAGGTCACGGATGTGGCCGACCGAGCTCAGCACCTGGTAGTCGTCTCCGAGGTACCCCTGGATGGAGGTCATCTTGGTCGGCGACTCGACGATCACGAGCTTCTTGCCGTGTCGGGTCTTCGTCTTCTCGCCCTGTGCCAACAGTGGGTCCTTTCGTCGTTGCACACCATACACACCCGTCCGGCGGCCCCGGCTGGGAGGCGACGTCATGGGGATGGGGGCGGACCCGCGCGGGATGTCGCGGCGATCCGCCACCGCAGCACCCGCGCCTCGACCGTGACGGTGGCGGTGGCTCCCTCAAGTATGCAGTCCCGCAGCCCGGCCCCGCCCGCGGCCGCCACCTCTGCGGCGCGCGTGCACGGGATCCCGGGGACGGCGCCGGATGCGGCGTCGGCCGCGGCGAGCGCCGCCGCGTCGGCGGCGCCGGTCAGCCGCTGCGCGCCGGCCGCGGCCCCGCCGACCGCGGCGAGGCCGGCGGTGAGCACCAGCCCGGCGGCGACCGCCGCGACCGCGGTGACGGTCCCGGCCATCACAGGCCTCCGGCCAGCGCGCAGGAGCGTGCCCGCAGGGTGAGCCCCGGGATGCCGGCGCCAGCGGTCGCGGTGACGCAGACGAGGTCGCCGGGCCGGTCGGTCGCGATGGCGGCGCCGGGCACCGCCGTCTGCAGGACGCCGTCCGCCCTGGCGGGGTCCTCCCCGCGGGCGAGCAGGCGCGCGGCGTCGGCCGCCGCATCCTGCAGCCGCACCTGCCGGGCGCCCGCGGCGAGGGCGCCGACGCCCAGCACCACGACCAGCAGGACGGCCGGGAGGGTGACCGCGAACTCGGCCGTGACCGAGCCGCGGTCACCCCACCGCCGGGTCATTCGACCGTGAGCGCGCGGCGCACGAGGTCTTCGAGGATGCCGCGCACCTCGTCACTGCGCATGATCAGCACGAGCATGCCGGCGAATGCGACCGCGGCCATCGTCGCGATGGCGTACTCGGCGGTGGCCGCGCCGGTGTCGTCGGCGAACAGCAGCGCGGCGCGCCGCCGGGTCAACGCCGGCAGCGCCCGGCCGGGCTTGATGGGTCGGATGGTCATGGTTCCTCCTTGGGTATCGGGGCACGTGGTGGGCACGGTCAGGGGTCAGAGCGTCAGCTCGGTCGTGCCGAGCACGCTGAGGAGCATCGGCGCGACGCCGAGTGCGAGGAAGGCGGGGAGCACGCACACGCCGAGCGGCAGGAGCAGGCGGGACGAGAGGGTGGCCGCGCGCAGGCGCCCCTCGACCCGTGCGCGGTGACGGGCGAGCGCGGCGGAGGCCCGCAGGAGTTCGACCGCGGGGACGCCCGCTTCGCGGGAGAGCACCAGCAGCCGCTCGGTCTCGCCGTCCGCCTCGTCCGCACCGGCCTCGGCGACCAGCATCCGGGCACGGTCGAGCGAGACGCCGCCGGTGAGCGCGATCGCGAGGAGTTCGGGGACGAGTCCCGGCACGCCCTCGGCGGGCCGGGCGGACCGCACCAGGCGACCGGTCCAGGCACGTGCGCCGACCATGAGGCCCACCCCGGCCACGCCGCAGGCGATGCCGACGGGGTTCGTGAGCAGCGTCCCGAGCGGGTCGAAGCCGAGGAGCAGTCCGAGCCCCACGGCGACGAGCGGCAGCCAGCTCATGAGCCGTGCGGTGGCCGCGGGCTCGGCGAGCGCGATGCGGACCTCGTCGCGGCAGTCGTCGCTCTCGCGGAGGGCCGCGGCGATGGCACGGAGGGTGTCCGCGAGCGGCGCGCCGGAGCGCTCCGCGATCGCCCACGCCGCGGTGAGCGGCGCCCAGGCGGGCCCACGCCGCGCGATGGCCGCGGCCAGTTCGCCCCGCGGGTCGGCCTCGAGCGCGGCCACCACCGCGCCCGCGTCGGCGTCGTCGCGCGCCAGGTGGCGCCAGGCCGCCGCAGGCGCGAGGCCGGCCTGCAGCAGCACGGCGAGCCGCAGCACGAGGTCCGCCGGCGGGCGCCCGTGGTCTTCGCGACGCCGTCTCACGGCGTGGCCTCGATGACGAGCCGGTCGCCGACGAGTCGGGGCGTGCCGATCCCGGCGACCCGACGCGTGCCGTCGGCGTCGCGGGCGAGGTGGACGACGGCCCCGATCGCACTCACGACCTGCCGGGCGAGCGCGCGGTCGTCGAGCCCGGCGAGCGCGCCCAGCGCCTCCAGCCGGGCGGGCACGTCGTCGAGTCCGTTCGCGTGCAGCGTGCCCGCACCGCCGTCGTGACCGGTGTTCAGCGCGGAGAGGAGCTCGCGCACCTCCTCGCCGCGGCACTCCCCCACGACCAGCCGGTCCGGCCGCATCCGGAGCGCCTCGCGCACGAGGCGGGCGAGCCCGATCCCGCCGGCGCCCTCGAGGTTCGGCTGCCTCGCCTCGAGCCGCACGTGGTGGGGATGGTCGATCCGCAGTTCGGCGACGTCCTCGATCGTGACGATCCGCTCGGTCGCCGGCGCCGTCGCGAGGAGCGCGGCGAGGAGCGTCGTCTTGCCGGTGCCGCCGGCGCCGGTCAGCAGCAGGTTCGTCCGCGCCGCGACGAGCGACTCGAGCCTCGTGCGGACGCCGGGGCCGAACATGCCGCGGCGCTCGAGCCCGTCGAGGCCGACGTCGCCCGTCCGCGGGATGCGGATCGACACCGACGTGCCCGACGCGGCCACGGGCGCGAGCACGGCGTGCACCCGGATGCCGTCGGCGAGCCGCACGTCGACGCACGGCGTGGCCTCGTCGAGGTGCCTGCCGCCGAGCGCGACGAGGGAGACGGCGAGGCCGCGCACGAGCCGCTCGTCGGCATCCCATCCGGCGATCGGTACCGCGCCCTCGCCGCGGTCGACGAACAGCCCGCCGCCGCCGTTGACGAAGACGTCGGTCACCTCGGGGTCGGCGATCCAACCGGCGAGCGGCCCCCACGCCGGATGCGGGTCGCGACGCCCCACGGACGGCGACGCGCTCCGCGGGCGGACGACGAACGGCTGGGACATGCCGGCGACGCTATGCCGCGGCCCGGCGCGATCGAGGCGGCGGACGCGGTGCTGTGCACGGCCGGCTGCGGGCGTGCGGCTGTGGAGGAGAGATCCCCCGGAAAACAGAGACGGGCGGCATCCCAGATGGGGGATCGGGATGCCGCCCCCGCCGGGCCTCGCAGTTGGGGGACGCGAGGCGCGGCGGATCCCTACAGAGAGTGGGACAGCACGAGCTTACGCGTCGGCACACGGGTCGCAAACTCGCGCCGGGGCGTGTCCGACGGGTCGGGCGCGCCGGGTTCGGCCGGCCGCGCATCACCGACTATCGGAGGTAGTCGCCTTCCACCGGCCGTGGATACAGTGACCGAGCGCGGAGCGTGCCGCGCGGTCGCCGGGCGAAGAGGCCCGGGAGTCGTAAAGGATGCACATGACCAGTCAGATCGATCACCTGTTGAACGAGACCCGTCGGTTCGCCCCGAGCGCCGAGTTCGCCGCGCAGGCGGTGGCGACGCCCGAGCTCTACACCGAGGCGGGCGCCGACCGAGTGGCCTTCTGGGGCCGGCAGGCCCGCGAGCTGCTGACCTGGCGCACGCCCTTCACCGAGGTGCTCGACTGGAGCAACCCGCCGTTCGCGAAGTGGTTCGCCGACGGCGAGCTCAACGTGGCGGAGAACTGCCTCGACCGGCACGTCGCGGCCGGGCACGGCGACCGCGTGGCGATCCTGTGGGAGGGCGAGCCGGGCGACGAGCGCCGCATCACCTACGCAGAGCTCACCGACGAGGTCAAGCGCGTCGCGAACGTGCTCGCCGACCTCGGCGTCGGCGAGGGCGACCGGGTCGCGATCTACCTGCCGATGATCCCCGAGGCCGTCGCGTCCATGCTCGCGGTCGCGCGCCTGGGCGCGATCCACTCGGTCGTGTTCGGCGGGTTCAGCGCCGACAGCCTCCGCGCCCGCATCGACGACGCCGGCGCGAAGGTCGTCATCACCGCCGACGGCGGCTACCGCAAGGGCAAGGTGTCGCCGCTGAAGCCCGCCGTCGACCTCGCCCTCGCCGACCGGAACGGCGCCGGCGTGCAGGAGACCGTCGAGCACGTGCTGGTGGTCCGCCGCGGCGGCAACGACGTGGAGTGGACCGAGGGACGCGACCTCTGGTGGCACGACGTGGTGCCCGCCGCATCCGCGGAGCACGAGCCGAAGGCGTTCCCCGCCGAGAACCCGCTGTTCATCCTCTACACCTCGGGCACCACGGGGAAGCCGAAGGGCATCCTGCACACCTCCGGCGGCTACCTCACCCAGGCGGCGTACACGCACCGGAACGTGTTCGACCTGCATCCGGAGTCCGACGTGTACTGGTGCACCGCCGACGTCGGCTGGATCACCGGCCACACCTACGTGGCGTACGGTCCGCTCGCCAACGGCGCCACGCAGGTGATGTACGAAGGCACGCCGGAGACCCCGCATGCCGGACGCTGGTGGGAGATCATCCAGAAGTACGGCGTGACGATCTTCTACACCGCGCCGACCGCCATCCGCTCGTTCATGAAGATCGGCCGGCAGGTGCCCGCGGAGTTCGACCTGTCGTCGCTGCGCGTGCTCGGGTCGGTGGGTGAACCCATCAACCCCGAGGCGTGGGTCTGGTACCGCTCGGTCATCGGCGGCGACCGCACCCCGATCGTCGACACCTGGTGGCAGACCGAGACCGGCGCGATCATGGTGTCGCCCCTCCCCGGCGTGACGGAGACCAAGCCCGGCTCGGCACAGGTGCCGCTTCCCGGGATCTCCGTCGACGTGGTCGACGACGCGGGCGACGAGGTGGGCAACGGCAACGGCGGCCTGCTCGTCATCACCGAGCCCTGGCCCAGCATGCTCCGCGGCATCTGGGGCGACCCGGACCGCTTCGTCGAGACGTACTGGGAGAAGTTCGCCGACCGCGGCTACTACTTCGCCGGCGACGGGGCCCGCCTCGACGAGGACGGCGACGTGTGGCTCCTCGGCCGCGTGGACGACGTCATGAACGTGTCCGGCCACCGGCTCTCGACGGCGGAGATCGAGTCCGCGCTCGTCGCGAACGAGGCGGTCGCGGAGGCCGCGGTCGTCGGCGCGTCGGACGAGACGACCGGCCAGGCGGTGGTCGCGTTCGTGATCATGAAGCAGAGCTACCTCGACGAGCACTCCCCCGAGGGCCTCGCCGGCTCGCTGCGGGCGTGGGTGGGCGAGCAGATCGGCCCGATCGCGCGCCCCCGCGACGTGTACATCGTCGGCGAGCTGCCGAAGACCCGGTCCGGCAAGATCATGCGGCGCCTCCTCCGCGACGTCGCGGAGGGCCGCGAGGTCGGCGACACCACGACCCTCGCCGACACCGCCGTCATGAGCGTCATCTCCGCACAGGTGAAGTAGCCGCATCCCGCGCTCCCCGGGGATTCCGCGCGCCGCGCATGCCTCCGCCCCTTGCGCATGTCCCGCTTTCTGCCGGAATGGGCACCCCAGAACGGCAGGAAGTGGGACATGATCCGCCGAAAGTGGGACATGCCGGAGGAGGATGCGGCGAAGCGGCGCGGATGCGGCGCGGAAACGACGAACCGGCACGGTCCCCAGGGGCCGTGCCGGTTCGCGTGGGTGCCGGTTCGCGTGAGTGCGGGTTCGCGTGGGTGCGGGTCAGGCGTGGGCGAAGACGACCTCGACCTCGACGGGGCTGTCGAGCGGCAGCACCGGGACGCCCACCGCTGCGCGGGCGTGCCGGCCGGCGTCGCCGAAGATCTCGCCGAGCACCTCGCTCGCGCCGTTGATGACGCCGGGCTGACCGGTGAACTCCGGCACGGACGCGACGAAGCCGGTGACCTTGAGGACGCCGGTGATCCGCTCGACACCGCCGACCACGGCCGCCGCGGCCGCGAGCGCGTTCAGCGCGCACTGGCGGGCGAGCGCCTTCGCGTCTTCCGCGGGGACGAGCCCATGGGCGTCGCCGACCTTGCCGGTCTGCGGCAGGGCGCCGGCGACCATCGGCAGCTGGCCGGACGTGTACACGAGGTCGCCGTGGACCTTCGCGGGGACGTAGGCCGCGACCGGCGGCACCACGTCGGGCAGGTCGATGCCGAGCTCGGCGAGGCGGGCGCCGACGGAGGTCACTGCTGCTCCCCCTCGAACTGCTGCTCCCCCTCGAACTGTCGGGCGGCCGTGGCCGCCGCGCCGAGGCCCGCGTTCTCCGCGCCGCCGCCGACCGGGCGCTTGAAGTACGCCACGAGGCCCCCCTCGGGACCGGTCACGACCTGCACGAGCTCCCAGCCCTGCTTGCCCCAGTTGTTCAGGATGGCCGCGGTGTTGTGGATCAACAGCGGCGTGGTGAGGTATTCCCAGGTCGTCATCGCGGCTCCCTGCGCGTCGAGGATGGATTCCGGGCGCACGGATGCGGGCGATGTCGAGGCTTCCCCCAGCATCCTGGCCTACGATCAACCCTATGCCCGACAACAAACGGACAGCCAGCGGTGTGCTCTCGGGCCTTGCCGGCCTGGTGGGCCTCAGCGCCGTGGCAGGTGTGCTGATCACCGCGACCGTCACCCCGGCCATCGCCGTGACGAGTGCCGCCGCCTCCAGTGCGATCACGATGTTCGACGAGCTGCCGAGCGTGCTCGAGATCGACGAGCTCATGCAGCCGACGACGCTGTACTACTCCGACGGTCAGACCGAGCTCGCGACGTTCTACGACCAGAACCGCTCGCCGGTGACGTTCGACCAGATCGCACCGGTGATGTACGACGCGATCCTCTCCAGTGAGGACCCGCGGTTCTACGAGCACGGCGGCGTCGACCTCATCGGCACCACGCGCGCCGTGATGTCGAACCTGTCGGGCGGCAGCAACATCCAGGGTGGCTCCTCGATCAGCCAGCAGTACGTCAAGAACATCCTCATCCAGCAGTGCGAGTGGAACGCCACCGACGACGAGGAGCGTCAGGACTGCTTCGTCGCCGCCACGCAGTCCGACGGCACCGAGGGCATCGAGCGCAAGCTGCAGGAGATGCGCTACGCCATCTCGCTCGAGCAGCAGTACTCGAAGAACGACATCCTGCTCGGATACCTGAACATCGCGAACTTCGGCGGCACCACCTACGGCGTCGACGCCGCCGCACGCTACTACTTCGGCGTGCCGGCCGCGGAGCTCTCGCTCGGCCAGGCGGCCGTGCTCGCCGGCATCGTGCAGAACCCGAACACCTACCGCATCGACCTCTCCGGCGGTACGACGACCTACGAGGACGGGACGCCCGCCAACGGCGCCGACGACGGGTACGCGCTGACGAAGAAGCGCCAGACCTACGTGCTCGGGCGCATGCTCGCCGACGGCAAGATCACGCAGGAGCAGCACGACGCCGCCGTCGCCGAGCCCATCACGCCGAACATCACGCGCGCCGCCCAGGGCTGCGCCGCGAGCCCGGCCCCGTACTTCTGCCAGTACGTCGTCTCCGTCATCCGGAGCGACCCCGCCTTCGGTGAGACGAGTGACGACCGCATCGTCGCACTCCGCCGCGGCGGTCTGCGCATCACCACCACGCTCGACATGAACCTGCAGAACTCGGCTGCGGGCACGATGTCCGAGCTCGCCCCGACCTCCATCGAGGGCATGAACTTCGGCGCCGCGAGCGTCAACGTCGAGACCAGCACCGGCCGCATCCTGTCGATCACGCAGAACACGGCGTTCAGCGAGTCGTCCGCCGACGCCGCCGACCCGAACTACAGCTCGCTCGTCTACGCCGGCGACCTGAAGAACGGCGGCTCGATCGGGTTCCCCGCCGGGTCGACGTTCAAACTGTTCACCCTGGTGAGCTGGCTCGAGAGCGGGCACTCGGTCAACGAGGTGCTCAACGGTGTCAACCGCGTGTTCAAGCGGATGAAGAACAGCTGCACCGGCGACTGGGTCAACACGGAGAACTGGAAGATCGGGAACTTCAACGGGTCCGGCGGGTTCACCGGCACCCCGATGCAGTTCACCGCGCAGTCGCTGAACTCGGGCTACGTCGCCATGGCGGAGAAGCTCGACATGTGCGACATCGCCAAGGTCGTCGAGAAGATGGGCGTCACCAAGGGCGACGGCACGCCGGTGCCCATGTCGGTGGCCAACGAGGTCATCGGTTCCGACAACATCTCCCCGCTCGCGATGGCCGGCGCCTACGCGACCGTGGCCAACAACGGCATCTACTGCCAGCCCCGCGCGATCGACCGGGTGACGGATGCGGACGGCAACGACCTTCCCGAGAAGGTCCCCGCGCGCTCCTGCAACCAGGTCATCAGCCCCGAGGTCGCGGCCACCGCCGCGCACGCGCTGAAGGGCGTGATGGCGAGCGGCGGCACCGGTTCGCGCGCGAACCCGAACGACGGCACGCAGGTGATCGGCAAGACCGGTACCCACGAGCAGTGGCAGTCGTGGATGATCGAGTCCAGCACCGCCGTCACCACCGCGGTCTGGGTCGGCAACTCCCAGGGCGAGGTGCAGCTGTCCCGCAAGTACGCGAACGGGTATGCGGTGTCCGACCTCCGCTACCCGATCGCCCGTGCCATCCAGCGCACCGCCGACGAGCTGTACCCCGGCGGTGCCTTCCCGGCCCCGGACCAGAACCTCACGAAGGTCGTCTACGTCGACCTGCCGAGCGTCGTGGGCATGTCGATCGAACAGGCGCAGGCGACGCTCGAGGCCGCCGGCTTCGAAGCGGTCGTGGGTGACCCGGTCGACTCCGACCAGCCGACGAACATCGTCGCGGCCCAGAACCCCGGCGCGGGCCGGGTCGCGGGCGGCACGACCGTCACGCTGAACCCGAGCAACGGGCAGGGCGGCACGGTGCCCTCGGTGAGCGGCACGGTACAGGCCGCGCAGGGCCAGCTGAACGGTGCCGGCTTCGCGAACGTCACGCTCGGGAGCTGCACGCCAGACGACTCGTTGAACGGGAACGAGACGAAGGTCACGGGCACGGACCCCGCCGCCGGCACCGCGACGAACCGCGGCACCCAGATCCGGATCAACTACCTGAAGAAGGAATGCTGAGTTTGACCCCGTCCAGACCCGGGATGGCCGCCCTCACTGCGCTCGGCGCGGTGGGGGCGGCCGGTCTCGGCGCCGCCGCGTGGGGCGTCGGGGTCGAACGCCACCTCTACACCGTGCGCCGGCACACCCTCGCGGTGCTCCCGGCGGGTGCGGCACCGTTGCGCGTGCTGCACATCTCGGACGCGCACATGGCGCCCTGGCAGCACCGGAAGCAACGGTGGATCGCCTCGCTCGCGGCACTCGAGCCCGACCTCGTCGTCAACACCGGCGACAACCTCGGGCACGCCGAAGGCCTCGAGGGCGTCCGTCGCGCGCTCGCCCCGTTCGCCGGCGTGCCCGGCGTGTTCGTGCACGGGTCCAACGACGTGTCGGCACCGTCGCCGCGGAACCCGCTGCGCTACTTCCTCGGCCCGTCGAAGCGGCACCACACCGAGACGCCGCTCGACACCGATGCGCTCGACCGGTTCCTCATCGAGGAGCTCGGCTGGCACGACCTCGACAACGCCGCCGCGACCCTGGATGCGGCTGGCCTGCGCATCGACACGTTCGGCGTCGACGACGCCCACCGGCACTGGGACGACCTGAACGCGCTCCCGCCGCTGCGCGAGGCGCAGCGAGCCGCCGGCACCGCCGACCTCGTCGTCGGGGTCTCGCACGCCCCCTACCGGCGCGTGCTCGATCGGTTCACCGACCTCGGCGCCGACGTGCTGTTCGCCGGACACACCCACGGCGGGCAGGTCCGCATCCCGTTCTCGCCGAAGGCGCTCGTCGCCAACTGCGACGTGCCGCTCGACCAGGCGCGCGGCCTCAGCACCTGGACGCACGGCGGCCGCAGCGTGCCGTTGAACGTGAGCGCCGGCATCGGGCACTCGATCTACGCCCCGGTCCGGTTCGGTTGCCGCCCGGAGGCATCGCTCCTGCAGCTCGTCCCCGCCCGCTGAGCCCTCGCCCTGGCGTGGGCGCCGCTGTGCGCGCAGGCCCGTATCGCCGAGCGACCCCCTTTCCTGCGACCCACCCCTTTTCCTGTTGCAGATACAGGGGTGGCTCGCAGAAAGAGGGGTGGGTCGGCGGAGTGAGGCAGACCGCCGCTGCGCGTAACCGCATCCGTGCGTGACCGCATCCGTGCGTGACCGCATCAGCGACTGACGACGGCCCCTGCGCCCGCGGCTGCGCGTGCACAACTGCGGAGATCGTGGCCGACACGCCAGGTGCGGATGCGGCGGGGCGGCGTGTCGCGCGCCGTCTCCGCAGTTGTGCACGCCGACGCGACCCCATCGCCGAGCGACCCCCTTTTCAGCGAGCCACCCCTATTTCTGCTGCAGAAAGAGGGGTGGCTGGCAGGAAAAGGGGTGGGTCGGCGGACGAGCGGGGGCAGCGGCGCGCGCGGGCGCGGGCGAGGATGCGGCGCGCGGCAGCATCCGCTCCTCCCCAGCCCGGCACGCGGCGCCCGCCGTCCACACCGGCGGGGGGCACCGCACCTGCGCGGGGTGCCGGCGCCGAGGGTGGGACGCATGAGACGTGCCCTCGCCGCCATCCTGATCCTGCTCGCCGTCGTCACCGGCGGGATCGTGCTGAGTCCGCCCGCGCAGGCCGCCTCCCCCGGTGCGGGCTTCGGCACCTGGGCACCGACCTCGACGTACGGCTGGCACGGGTCGATGCTCGTCGGCGGCGTGCACACCTACTGCATCTTCCCCGGCCGGCCGCTCCCCGTCGGGGAGAGCGCCGACCACGGGGTGTCCTTCGACGCGGCGGGCCTCGACCCGCAGCGGCTCACCGCCATCAACATGCTCGTGAGCACGTACGGGCAGACCGACGACCCGGTGCAGGCGGCGAGCGTCGGCTGGGCGGTGAAGGCGATCGCGAACTGGGACGAGACGCTCCACCACTTCGGCTACCCCGGCGACTCGCTGGAGGGCGCCATCCACTGGACCTTCTCCGCGCTCGCCCCCGAGCACTCCGCCGCCGTACAGCACCTCGCAGCGGCCTACTACGCGGAGGCGACCGCCATGGCCGCGGGCAGGGCATCCGGCAGCGGCGCGCTGCGGTTCACCGCAGCATCCGACGACCCGTCCCGTGGCACGGTGACCGTCGAGACCGACACACCGGATGCCCGCGGCACGGTCACGCTCGAGGGCGCCGTCTTCGCCGACACCGGCTCCCCCACCCGAACGGATGCGGTCTCCGGCGGCGTCTACGACATCGTCGGCGCACCCGAACCCGGGGCGAGCTCATACACGGTCCGCGGGAGCGGCACGTTGCACGCCGGGTTCCTGCCCGCGGTGCGCCACTTCACGACGCCGGGCGGGCAGGACACGGCCGGGCCGGGCGGTCAGCTCGAGTTCCCGGTCGAGGGCGCGGACGAGGCGCCGCGCACCACGGTGTTCGCACCGGAGGTGCACACGCAGGTGGTGAGCCGCTACGTGCCCGGCGGCGCATACGTCGACGACGTCACCTTCACCGCCGTCCGCGGCGCCTGGGGCCGCACCGTCGACGGCGGCCACGTCCCCGTGACGGCGACGGCGGTCGTCTACCGGACGCCGGCCGAACCGGTCACGGCGGACCGCGTACCAGACGACGCCGAGGAGGTGGGCACCCTCTCGGTCACCACGGATCCGGGCGTCGGCCCGACCGCACCGTACCGGGTCGAAGCGCCCTGGCCGCTCCCCGGACCGGGGTTCTACACCGCGGTGTGGCGCATCGACGCCGACGGTCAGGCCCCGGAGACCGTGGCGGCGCTGGAGGAGGGCTACCGGTGGGTGGAACGCTTCGGCGAACGGAGTCAGGTCATGGCGGTCACCGAGGTGCGTTCCGAGGCCGAGCCGGTCGTCGCGGTGGGCTCGACCATGAGCGACGTCGTGATCGTCGCCGGCGCAGTCCCCGCGGCCGGGCTCGACGTCGGCACGGAGGTGTTCCGGGTGCCCGACGGGGTCGAGCCCGCCGACGCGTGCCGCCCGGAGCACCGGGTGTGGGGGTCGGCGCCGACCCGCGTGGCCGCGGCGGGATCCGTGTCGTTCACGGCGCCGGCGGTGCCCGGGTTCGGCACGTACGTGTGGCGGGAGTGGGCGACGGACGCGGACGGTCTCGCGGTGCACACGGGTGTCTGCGGCATCCCGAACGAGACGACGCGGGCACCGTTGCCGACCGTCACGACACTCGCGCAGGCCGGCGTCGGGCTGGGCGGCGAGGTGACCGATCTCGCCACGGTGACCGGCCCGGTCCCCGTCGTCGGGAGCACCGAGCTGGTCTTCGAGGTGTTCCGCTCGCCGGGCGGCGACCCCGCCGCGGCCTGCACGCCCGAGACCCTCGTCGCGACGACCGAACCGGTGGCGGTGACCGGTGCGGGCGAGTTCCGCTCCCCCGCGGTGCGGCTGTCCGCGCCCGGCACCCATTTCTGGGTCGAGTCGCTGTGGCACACGACGCCCGAGGGCGAACGGATGCTGCTCGCCCACGGCACGTGCGGCGTCCCCGATGAGACGACCGAGGTCGAGACCCCGCAGGTGGTCACCGCGGCCGATCCGCACGCGGGGATCGACGCCCCGTACGCCGACACGGCCGAGGTGACCGGGCTCGGTGACGGCGTGGACGCCGAACTCGTCTTCACCGTGCACCACGTGGCATCCGGTGCGGAGCCGGTGTGCACCCCGGAGAACCTCGAGGCGACCACCGCGGCCGTCCCCGTCGACGGCCCCGGGCGATACCGCTCCCCCGAGGTGCGCTCCGGCACCCCCGGCACCAAGCTGTGGATCGCCGAGCTCCGCATCCGCACCGCGCCCGGCGCGGAACCGATCGTCGTGCACCGCGGCGGCTGCGGGGAGGACGGCGAGAGCACCCGGGTCGAGCGGCTCGCGGTGACCGGCACCGGCGACGCCGGTCCGGTGCGGCTGTGGGCGGGGGCCGGTCTCGGCACGCTCGCGGTCGGGGGTGCGCTCACGCTGTGGGCGGCACTGCGGCGGCGGCACCGCGACACGCTCGGGGGTCCTCGATTCGGTCTCCGGCGCAGAACACGGTAGACTTGGAGGGTTGCCACGGGGTGTGGCGCAGCTTGGTAGCGCGCTTCGTTCGGGACGAAGAGGCCGCAGGTTCAAATCCTGTCACCCCGACGCGATGAGGCTCCGCCTTCGGGCGGAGCCTCCGCTGTATTCGGACACCGGCCCAGCCCCTCAGCACACGGGAGCACACATGACCGCAACCCCGAAGCTCGTCGCGTTCGACCTCGACGACACGCTCGCGCCGTCCAAGCAGGCCGTCGACCCGCGCATGGGTCGGCTGCTGCTCGACCTCGCCGCCCGCGTCGAGGTCGCGATCATCTCCGGCGGCCAGCTCGCCCAGTTCACCAGCCAGGTCGTCGAACGCCTCCCCGACGCGTCCGCCGACCTCCTCTCCCACTTCCACCTGCTGCCCACCTGCGGCACCCAGTACTACCGGATCGAGCCCGACGGCATCCGCACCGTGTACGCCCACTCCCTCAGCGACGACGAGAAGACCCGCGCCCTCGCCGCCGTCGAGGAGGAGGCCCGCCGCCTGGGCCTCTGGGAGGAGCAGACCTGGGGGCCCATCCTCGAGGACCGTGGCTCGCAGATCACCTTCTCCGCCCTCGGCCAGCAGGCGCCCCTGGACGCGAAGACCGCCTGGGACCCGACCGGTGAGAAGAAGAACACCCTCCGCGAGGCCGTCGCCGCCCGCATCCCCGACCTCGAGGTCCGCTCCGGCGGCTCCACCAGCGTCGACATCACCCACCGCGGCATCGACAAGGCCTACGGCATGCAGCGCCTCGTCGAACAGACCGGCATCCCCCTCGACGACATGCTCTTCGTCGGCGACCGCCTCGACCCCGACGGCAACGACTACCCCGTCCTCGCCCTCGGCGTCACCTGCCACGCCGTCCACGGCTGGGAGGACACGGCCGCCCACCTGGACGCCCTGATCCCCACCCTCCCGCCGCGCTGACACTACGCTGACGGCCATGGAAGCCGTCGCCCTCTCGGTGGTCGTCGCCCTCGCCGCAGCTGTCAGCGCCGCGTGCTGGGTGCTCTCGCTCGTCACCAAGGACACGTCCTGGGTCGACCGCGCCTGGTCGATCGTGCCGGTGCTGTACGTGTGGGTGTTCGCCGGGTTCGGCCTCGCCGCCGGTGTCGACGCCGCGAGACTCGTCCTCATGGCCGTGCTCGTCACCCTGTGGGGTGCGCGGCTGACCTTCAACTTCGCCCGCAAAGGCGGGTACACCGGCATGGAGGACTACCGGTGGGCGATCCTGCGCGCGAAGATGCCGCCGGCCTGGTTCCAGCTCTTCAACGTCGGCTTCATCGTCCTGTACCAGAACCTGCTGCTGGTGCTCATCTCGCTGCCCGCCCTCGTCGCCCTCGCCCACCCCACGCCGCTCGGCGCCTGGGACGCCGTGCTCGCCGTGCTGTTCCTCGGGTTCCTCGTGGGCGAGTCCGTCGCCGACCAGCAGCAGTGGGACTTCCACCAGGCCAAGCGGCGCGCCGGCGGGCACCTGGAGCCCGGCTTCCTGACGACGGGCCTCTTCCGCTACAGCCGTCACCCGAACTTCTTCTTCGAGCAGGCGCAGTGGTGGGTGCTCTACGGCTTCGCTGCGGTCGCCGCATCCGCCGCCGGCTTCTGGGCCGGAGTGCTCAACTGGTCGGTCGTCGGGGCGGTGCTGCTGACGGTGCTGTTCACCGGGTCGACGATCTTCACCGAATCGATCTCCGCCGGCAAGTACCCCGCCTACGCCGAGTACCGCCGCCGCACGTCGATGCTCGTGCCGTGGCCACCACGGCGGCCCGTCACGCAGGACGCGACGGTCTGAGCCGCCCGGTCAGCCGAGCCGGCCCCCCGACTCCCGCAGATAGCAGTCGGCGCACATCGATTCGTAGGTGACCGTCTCGGCGCTCAACTGGTCGATCGCGACCTGGTCGCCGTCGAAGACGAACCGGCCACCGACCAGCCGCGCGTTGAACAGCGCCTTCCGCCCGCAGCGGCAGATCGTCTTCAGCTCCTCGAGGCTGTGCGCGAGCTCCATGAGCCGCTCCGAACCGGGGAACGCGCGGGTGCGGAAATCCGTCCGGATGCCGTAGGCGAGCACCGGGATGCCGTCGAGCACCACGATCCGCAGCAGGTCGTCGACCTGCTCCCGCGTGAGGAACTGGGCCTCGTCGAGCAGCAGGCACGCCACGTCCGCGCCGGTCTCCGTCTGCACCCGCCGACGGTAGGTGCCGAACAGGTCACGCAGCGCGGCATCCGGCGGGATGAGGAAGTCGACCTCGCGCGTGACGCCGAGACGACTGGCGATGTGCTCCGCCCCCTTGGTGTCGATCTCCGGCTTCGCGAGGAGCACGTGCTGGCCGCGCTCCTCGTAGTTGTACGCGGCCTGCAGCAGCGACGTCGACTTGCCGGAGTTCATCGCCCCGTAGCGGAAGTAGAGCTTCGCCATGGCCTCAGGCGGGCAGGTGCAGCACGTCGGCCGTGCGGGCCATGACCTCGCGGGCCTTCTCCGGGTCGTCGTTCAGCGTCTCGCCGTAGGTGGGGATGAGCTCGGTCAGCTTCGGCTTCCAGCCCTCGATCTGCTCCGGGAAGCAGGTCTTCAGCAGGCCCAGCATGATCGAGACGGCCGTGGAGGCACCCGGCGAGGCGCCGAGGAGCCCGGCGATCGTGCCGTCGGATGCGGCGACCACCTCGGTGCCGAACTGCAGCTTGCCGCCCTTCATGACCTGTGCGCGCTGGCCGGCGTTCAGCAGCTCCCAGTCGCCGCGCTCGGCGGTGGGCATGAACTCGCGGAGGCTGTCGACCTTGCGCTTGTGCGACTTCAGCAGCTCGCTGACCAGGTACTTCACCAGGTCGAGGTTCGTGACGGCGACCTTCAGCATGCTGCCGAGGTTCGAGGGACGCACCTGCGCGACGATGTCGACCATGCGCCCCTTCTTCAGGAACTTGGGGCTGAACGTGGCGAACGGGCCGAACAGGAGCGACGGCTCACCGTCGACCACGCGGGTGTCCAGGTGCGGGACCGACATCGGCGGGGCACCGATGGCGGCCTGCGAGTACACCTTGGCCTTGTGGCGCGACACGATCGCCGGGTCGCTGGTCTTCAGCCACTGCCCGCCGATCGGGAAGACGCCGTACCCCCTGATCTCGGGGATGCCGGCCTTCTGGAGGAGCTTGATGGCCCAGCCGCCGGCGCCGACGAACACGAAGCGGGCGTTGACGCGGCCGGGGGTGGAGCCCACGCGACGACGGAAGTCGACGCGCCAGGAACCGTCCTTCTGCTTGGTGAGGTTGCGGACCTCGGTGTCGGTGAGGACGTCCGCGCCCTTGTCCTTCAGGGCGCGCAGGAGCTGGTGGGTGAGTGCACCGAAGTCGACGTCGGTGCCGCCGACCACGCGGGTCGCGGCGAAGGGCTCGTCGGCCTTCTTGCGCTTGTCCATGAGGAGCGGCGCCCACTGGTTGATGACGCGGGAGTCCTCGGAGTACTCCATCGCGGAGAACAGCGGCTGCTCCTTGAGCGTCTCGTACCGGCGCTTGAGGTAGGTGACGTCCTTCTCACCGCGCACGAACGTCATGTGCGGAGCGGAGTTGATGAACGTCTCCGGCGCGTCGAGGATGCCGGCCTGCACGAGCGACGCCCAGAACTGGCGGCTCTGCTGGAACTGCTCGTTGATCGCGACGGCCTTCGCCGGGTCGTCCGGGTTCGGCATGTAGTTGAGCTCGCAGAGCGCGGCGTGGCCGGTGCCCGCGTTGTTCCACGCGTTGGAGCTCTCCTCCGCCACGTCGCCCAACCGCTCGAAGACGGCGATCTTCCAGTCCGGCTGCAACTGCTGCAGGAACGTGCCGAGGGTGGCGCTCATGACGCCGCCGCCGATCAGAACGACATCGTAGGTTTCACTCACCCGACAATCTTAGTTCGCGCACGGGTGTGCCCCGCCCCGGGGAGGGCCCCCGGAACGGCAACAACCGCGGTTCTTGACTGGGTGCGAAACGCTCAGACGGTGGCGCCGAGGCTCGCGGCCACGAGCTCCGCGATCTGGACGGCGTTCAGCGCGGCGCCCTTGCGGAGGTTGTCGTTCGAGATGAACAGCACGAGGCCCTTGCCCTCCGGCGCGGACTGGTCGCGACGGATGCGGCCGACGAAGCTCGGGTCCTTACCGGCGGCCTGCAGCGGGGTCGGGACCTCCTCCAGCACCACGCCGGGGGCCGACGCGAGGATCTCGCGGGCGCGGTCGGGGGTGATGTCCTGCGCGAACTCGGCGTGGATCGTGAGCGAGTGACCGGTGAACACCGGAACGCGCACGCAGGTGCCGGCGACGCGGAGGTCGGGCAGTTCGAGGATCTTGCGGCTCTCGTTGCGGAGCTTCTTCTCCTCGTCGGTCTCGTTGTCACCGTCGTCGACGAGGTTGCCGGCGAACGGGATCACGTCGAACGCGATGGGGGCGACGTACTTCTCCGGCTGCGGGAAGTCGACGGCGGACCCGTCGTGCACGAGCCGGAGGGTGTCGCCCTGGGCGAGCACGCCCTCGACCTGGCCGAGGAGCTCCTGGGCCCCCGCGAGCCCGGAGCCGGAGACGGCCTGGTAGGTGCTCACGATGAGCCGTTCGAGGCCGGCGGCCGCGTCGAGCGGCTTCAGCACCGGCATGGCGGCCATCGTGGTGCAGTTGGGGTTCGCGATGATGCCCTTGGGGCGGTCGGCGATGGCGTGCGGGTTGACCTCGCTGACCACGAGGGGCACCTCGGGGTCGTTGCGCCACGCGCTGGAGTTGTCGATGACCACGGCACCGGCCTCGGCGAAGCGGGGGGCGTGCGCGCGGCTGCCGGTGGCGCCGGCGGAGAAGAGGGCGATGTCGACACCGGCCGGGTCGGCGGTGGCGACGTCCTCGACGAGGATGCTGTGGCCGCCGAACTCGATGGCACGGCCGGCGGAGCGGGCGGTGCCGAACAGGCGCAGCTCGCGGATCGGGAACGACCGCTCGGCGAGGATCTCGCGCATGACGGTGCCGACCTGGCCGGTGGCGCCGACGACGGCGACGGAGAGTCCGGAATCGGAGATGCGGGTCATGGCGGTTCCTCAGGGTGTGTGACGGCGCGACGGATCCTCATGGACCGGCGTCGGGGTTGCCCGATTCTATCGCGGCACGCCCGCCGCATCCGCCCCGATGACGGTCAGGGACCGACCGCATCCCGCCATCCGCGGCCGTTTCGCGCCGTCCTCGCCCTCCCGAAACAGGAGAAATCCCCGAGACCGGACGATTCGGCGGGAATCGTCCTGATCCGGGGATTTCTCCTGATCCCGTGCGGGACGGGACGGATGCTGCTGGCGCGGGTCAGCGACCGGTGCCGGCGTAGACCGTGGCCTCGGTCTCGGCGTCCAAGCCGTACGCGGTGTGCACCACGCGGGCGGCCTCGGCGACGTCGGCCGCGCGGAGCACCACGGAGATGCGGATCTCACTGGTGGAGATCATCTCGATGTTGATGCCGGCGGTGCTCAGCGCCTCGAAGAGGGTGGCGGAGACGCCGGAGTGGGTGCGCATGCCCGCGCCGACGACCGACAGCTTGCCGATCTGGTCGTCGTGGACGAGGCTCTCGAACCCGACCTCGGCCTGCTCCCCCGCGAGCGCCTTCAGCGCCGTGGCGGCATCGGTCTTCGGCACCGTGAACGAGATGTCGGTGCGCGCGGTGGCGGCGGCCGACACGTTCTGCACGATCATGTCGACGTTGGCGCCGGACTTCGCGACGATCTTGAAGATCTCGGCAGCCTTGCCGGGGACGTCGGGGACGCCGACGACGGTGATCTTTGCCTGGCTGAGGTCGTGGGCGACCCCGGCGACGATCGGCTCTTCCATGTGCTCTCCCAAGGGGACGTGGTGGGGGTGTCGACCGGTGCCGACCCACGTGCCCTCGGCGGAGCTGAACGTGGACCGGGCGTGGATGAGGACGCCGTGGCGTCGAGCGTACTCGACGGCGCGGATGTAGAGGACCTTCGCGCCGTTCGCGGCGAGCTCGAGCATCTCCTCGCTGGAGACGTGGTCGAGCTTGCGCGCACGCGGGACGACGCGGGGGTCGGCGGTGAAGATGCCGTCGACGTCGCTGTAGATCTCGCAGACGTCGGCTTCGAGCGCTGCGGCGAGCGCGACGGCCGTGGTGTCGGAACCGCCGCGGCCGAGGGTCGTGATGTCGCGGGTGTCGCGGTTGAAGCCCTGGAAGCCGGCGACGATGACGATCGCGCCCTCGTCGAGCGCCTCGCGCAGCCGCACCGGGGTGACGTCGACGATGCGCGCGGCGCCGTGGGTGGCGTCGGTGATCATGCCCGCCTGGCTGCCGGTGAACGAGCGCGCCTCGAAGCCCATCGAGTGGATGGCCATCGCCAGCAGCGCCATCGAGATGCGCTCACCCGAGGAGAGCAGCATGTCGAGCTCACGCGGCGCCGGGATCGGCGCGACCTGACCGGCGAGGTCCAGGAGCTCGTCGGTGGTGTCGCCCATCGCGCTCACGGCCACGACCACGTCGTGTCCGGCTCGACGCGTGTCGACGATGCGCTTCGCGACGCGCTTGATGCTCTCCGCGTCGGCGACCGACGACCCGCCGTACTTCTGCACGATCAACGCCACAGTGGAACTCCCCGGGGATACGGGCACGCGAGTGTTGTGCCCGAGGATCCATTCTACGGAGCCTGGAATGCGTCACCGGACATGTGTCGGGCCGGACCCCGACCGGATGCGGTTCAGCCCGCGACGGGCGGGAGGTCGCCGTGGACGCGGCGACTGCGGAAGCCGCCGGTGGCCGCCAACCAGCATCCGACGACCACGAGCGGGAAGCCGAGGAGGAGTCCAGGGGTGATCGGCTCGGACAGCACGATCGCACCAAGGATGACCGCGACCACCGGGTTCACGTACGTGAACAGGGGCGCCCGTGCCGGGCCCACTTCGCGGATGAGGGCGAAGAATGTGATGAACGCGACCGCGGTGCACAGCACCCCGAGCGCGACGAGCGAGACGGTGCTCGTCACCGTCGGGGTGCGGTCCTGCGTGAGCAACCCGATCGGCAGGTAGAAGATGCCGACCGCGCTGAGCGAGACGGTGATGGCACCGAGCGTCGGCACGTCCTGCAGCTTGTGCACGACGATGAACGGCGCGACCGCGTAGCAGACCGCCACCAGCAGCACCTCGCCGACCGCGAGCAGGTGGTCGCCGCCGGAGCCCATGCCCGGCCCCATGACGACGAGCGCGACGCCGACGAACCCGAGGCCGAGGCCGATCGCGCGCGCCGGGCGGAAGACGCCGCGGTCGCCGCCGAAGAACGCGATGATCGCGCCGAACAGCGGCACGGTTGCGACCAGGAGCCCGGCGAGGCCGGAGTCGATCGTCTGCTCGGCGTGGCTGAGCAGCATGAACGGCCCGCCCATCTCGAGGGCGCCGAACAGCAGCACCCACCCGATCCGCCGGAACGCGGGGCCGAGCGCCTTGCTGCGGAGCGCGAACGGCAGCAGTACCAGCGCGCCGAGCAGAGTGCGGCCGGCGACCACGGATGCGGGCGAGTACCCGTCGAGGGCCTGCTTGATGAACAGGTACGGCATGCCCCAGAGGATCGACATCGCCCCGAACAGCATCCACCCGCGCGCCCCGATGCGCGCTGCGACCGGGTTCATCTCAGAGGGTCCGTCGCCCTTCGAACGCGCGGCCGAGGGTCACCTCGTCCGCATACTCCAGGTCGCCACCGACCGGCAGGCCCGACGCGAGCCGGCTCACCCGGATCTCGAGGGTCGTCAGCAGGCGGCTGAGGTAGGTGGCGGTCGCCTCCCCCTCGAGGTTGGGGTTGGTGGCGAGGATGACCTCCTGCACCGAGCCGTCGGCGAGCCGCTGCATGAGCTGTGCGATGCGCAGGTCGTCCGGCCCGACGCCGGCGATCGGGCTGATCGCGCCGCCGAGCACGTGGTAGAGGCCACGGAACTCGCGGGTGCGCTCGATCGCCGCGACGTCCTTGGCGTCCTCGACGACGCAGATGAGCGAGCCGTCACGGCGCGGGTCACGGCAGATGCTGCAGCGCTCCTGCTCGGACACGTTGCCGCACACCTCGCAGAACCGCACCTTCTCGCGCACCTCGCCGAGCAGCTGCGAGAGCCGCTGCACGTCGAAGTTCGGGGTCTGCAGGATGTGGAAGGCGATGCGCTGCGCCGACTTCGGTCCGATGCCGGGGAGGCGCCCGAACTCGTCGATCAGTTCCTGGACGATGCCGTCGTACATCAGGCGAACCTCGTCGGGGCCGAGTACGGCTCCTCACGGATGAAGCGGGCGCCGAGCATCTGCCGCACGACCGCCTCGCCGTAGCGCTGCACGCCGCCGGGCGCGGGGCGCACGGGCTGCGGGACCACCGGCGGCACCTGCGCCTGGGCGGCGGGCGGGTCGACGACGTCGAGGTCCTCCTCGTCGCCCTCGTCGGACGGCGCGACCTCGGATGCGGGCAGGATCGCCCCCTCGCGGACCGGGAACACGGTGGCACGGGGCGCCGCCGCATCCTCCGGGTCGTCGTCGACCGCGAACTGGGCGGGCGGGACGGCCGGGTCGGAGGTCGGGATCTGCGCGACCGCCCACTCGGTGACGGGCGCGGCCGTGGCGAGGCGGGCACCGCCGGGTGCCGGCGCGGCGGCACCGGCGGGACGAGCGGATGCGGGCGGCGCGGCCGGCGGGGACGCCTCTGCGCCGCCGCGGGGCGGGGCGGGCGGGGCGGGCGGCGCCGGCGGCCCGTCGTCGCCGTCCTGTCGGGCGATGTACTTCACCCGGATGCCGAGCACGTGCTGGATCGCCTGCCGGAGGTCTTCGCTGGGGCCCTGGCCGGCGGCCCGCTTCTTGAACGCGGCGACGTCGGAGGCGCTCTGGAACCCGAGCGTGAGGATGTCGCCGTCGAGCGCGACGACCCGCGCCGACGTGGCGATGAGCCACGAGGACCGGCTGATCCCCTCGAGGGCGGCGAGGACCTCGGGCCATGCGTCGCGCATGTGCTCGACGGTGACCGGTCCGACCGGGCGCGCGGGCGCGGGGGTCGTGGGCTCGGGCTGCGGCTCGGCGGGCGCCTCGGTGACGGGCGGCGCCGCGGCGGCTGCCGCGGGCGTCGCCGCCGTCGCCTGCGCGGGGGCGGGCTGCGCGGCGGGGGCGGCGGGGGGCGGCGCGGGGGCGGCGGGCGGCGTCGCGCTCGGCGCGGCGACCGGCGCGGCGGCGAGCGACGGGGCCGGGACGCCGACGGGGGCGGTGCCGGCGCCCGTCGCGGGCGCGGCGGTCTGCGAGAGCACGCGGGCGACCATGAGCTCGAGCTGCAGGCGCGGCGAGGTCGCACCGGTCATCTCGTCGAGCGTCGCGATGACGATGTCGGCGGTCTGCGAGAGGCGGTCGGCCCCGAAGGCCGTGGCCTGCGTCGCCATCCGCTCGAGCTCGTCGGCGGGGACGCCGCGGAGCACGGCCGATGCACCCGCGCCGGTCGCGGCGACGACGATGAGGTCGCGGAGGCGTTCCAGCAGGTCTTCGATGAACCGGCGGGGGTCCTGTCCGGTCTGCACGACGCGGTCGACCGCGCCGAACGCACCGCCGGCGTCGCGTGCGGCCAGCGCGTCGACGATCGCGTCGAGCAGCTCGCCGTGCGTGTAGCCGAGCAGCGCCACGGCACGCTCGTACGCGACGGAGGTGCCCTCCGACCCGGCGATGAGCTGGTCGAGCAGCGACAGCGTGTCACGGGGCGAGCCGCCGCCGGCGCGGACGACGAGCGGGAGCACGCCCGGCTCGACCGCGACGCCCTCGGTCTCGCACAGCTGCTGCACGTACTCGAGCATCGCGGCGGGCGGCACGAGCCGGAACGGGTAGTGGTGGGTGCGGGAGCGGATGGTCCCGATCACCTTCTCCGGCTCGGTCGTCGCGAAGATGAACTTCACGTGCGCGGGCGGCTCCTCGACGAGCTTCAGCAGCGCGTTGAACCCCTGCGGGGTCACCATGTGCGCCTCGTCGAGGATGAAGATCTTGAACCGGTCTCGGGCCGGCGCGAACACGGCGCGCTCGCGGAGGTCGCGGGCGTCGTCGACACCGTTGTGGCTCGCGGCGTCGATCTCGACGACGTCGAGCGATCCCCCGCCGCCGCGGCCGAGCTCGACACAGCTGTCGCAGACGCCGCAGGGGGTGTCGGTCGGACCCTGCGCGCAGTTCAGGCAGCGCGCCAGGATGCGGGCGGACGTGGTCTTGCCGCAGCCGCGTGGCCCGGAGAAGAGGTAGGCGTGTCCGACGCGGTCGGCGCGGAGGGCCGTCATGAGCGGGTCGGTCACCTGGGACTGCCCGATCATCTCGCCGAACGCCTCGGGGCGGTAACGGCGATACAAGGCGGTGGTCACCCGTCAAGCCTACGGGGTGCCGCCGACATCACGGCAGGCCGCCGCATCCGTCCGCACCTCCCCCGGATCGACGAACCGCGGGGTCAGCCCTCGGCGGGGAGGGCGCCGCGCAGCACGTGGAACGTGCAGGTGGTGACGCCCGCCGGCTCCTCAGCCTCCAGGGCGAAGGATGCGGTGTCGCCCGGGCGACGTCCTCCACCACGGCGATGCCGCGGGCGCGCACGTCGGAGGTGTCGTCGATCCACGACACGGTGACGACGGAGTCGGATGCGTCGTCACCGCCGTTCGTGACGGTCCCCTCGACCTGCTGGGCGCCCGGCGCGGTCATGGTGTAGCCGTCGGCCGTGCAGGTCATCCCCGCGCCGCGGGGCGAGGGTGTCCTGCGGGCACGGTCGCCCGCGAGCCGCGGGTCGTCGACCCGCACGTCCGCCACCGGCACGTTGCCGGTGTTCGTCACGGTGACCCGGTACGTGACGAGGTCGCCCACGTCCGGGATGCCGGAGCCGTTCGCGTCCTCGACCGACACGACCTCCTTGACGAGGTGCAGTGCGGCCTCGGGCATCCGGGCCGGGGTGCTGGTCTCGTCCTGCGGGCTGCGCACGGCGCCGCCGTCGGGGTCGACCGCACGGGCCACCGCGGTGTCGTGCACGGCGCCGGCGCGCTCGTCGGCTGCCGTCACGGTGGAGACGCCGGAGACGGTGCACGCACGCGCCTCACCGGGCACGAGCGGGCCCGCGCCGCAGTCGAGCGTCATGCCCTGTCCTGCGAGGAGCGCGTCGTCGACGGCCACGGAGCGCAGCGGCACGTTGCCGGTGTTGCGGACCGTGAACGTGTACGCGATCGTGTCGCCGCGGCCTTCACCAGTGCGATGCCCTGCTGGGGCGTCGTGGTCGGGACTGCGACGGTGTCGGGGACGGACTCGCGCACACCGCCGTCGGGGTCTTTCGCCACGGTGACCGTGACGATCCGCAGCGGGACGCTCCACCAGCGCGAACGGGTGTACAGCTTCTTTCGGCGCACGACGAAAGGCCCTATCTCGAGAACATCGCAGCGACTCCCCAGTCGGCCGCATCAACCTTCGAGCCTAAGCCTGGCTCGGTGAGCGCGGCGACGCGTTCCGGAAGCAGGTGAAGGTCGCCGCGTTGGATCCGTTCGCCGGATACAAGACCCGCGATCGACGACAAGCTCGACGACGCCGTCGCCGTCCTCGACGCGTTCCACGTTGTGAAGCTCGGCACCGCCGCGGTCGACGAGGTCCGCCGTCGCGTTCAGCAGGACACCCTCGGGCACCGCGGACGCAAGGGCGACCCGCTCTACGGGGTGCAGACCATCCTGCGCGCCGGGGCCGAGAACCTCACCGAGAAGCAGCGGGTGAGGCTGACCGCGGCGATGGAAGCCGACCCCGCGCACGACGAAGTGTTCGTCGCTTGGCAGTGCGCGCAGCAACTCCGCTCCGCCTACCACCAGGGCGATCTGGCCGCGGGGCGGCGGATCGCTGAGCAAGTCGTCGACACGTTCCACACCTGCCCGATCCCCGAGATCGCACGACTGGGCCGCACCCTCCGCCGCTGGCGCGACGCGTTCCTGGCGTACTTCACGACGGGGCGGTCATCGAACGGTGGCGCCGAGGCCGTGAACGGGATCATCGAGCTCCACCGCCGCCTCGCCCGCGGCTACCGCAACCGGCACCACTACCGGCTCCGCATGCTCCTCGCCGCCGGCGGACTCACCCCATGACCCCCACCGGATGTCCGAAGAGCCGCTAAAGGACAGCGCCGCGGGCCGTTCGCGGGCCCCCACAACGCGCTCACCGCACCCGTTGTGGGGGCCCGCGTTCAGCGGGGTGCGGGTCGACGGGCTGTGATCTGCAAGACAACCGCAAACACGATGGCCGCGGTAGCAGCGACCGCGATCCACGCTGCTGTTTCCGCTCGGGTACTGAGCGAGCCAGGGCAGAAGGAGAAGCTGTCGGCAGGCTGGGGCATGGGCACGAAAACCGACCCACACACCGATGACACAGGCAGCGCTAGAACTAGCAATGCCACAACAAATAGGAGACCCCCGGCGGCGTAAAGGAGTGCCCACACATAGCGCATGGCTCGAAATGTACAGCCGGTGCTGATGCTCTGGAAAGCTAATCGCGCGTTAACCCCGAACAGCTACGTCTGCTTCAGCTCGTTCTGATACCACTCGTCCCGTTCTGGCGCGCGATCGCGACGGGCGTCACGACGGTGGAGGCGTCGTTGGCGGTTGGCGTGTCGTGGCCGGTGGGTGCCCGCTGGTTTCGCCACGCTGGCGGCATGCCGCCGATCAGCTTGGCCGAGCCCACGGGCCGTTACCTGACCTTCGAGGAGCGTGAGGAGATCGCGAGCCTACGGGCAAAGGACAAAGGCGTGCGGGAGATCGCCCGCTCTCTGGGGCGTGACCCGGGGACGATCTCGCGCGAACTGCGCCGCAATGCCGCCACCCGTGGCGGGAAGCAGGAGTATCGGGCCACGGTCGCGCAGTGGAAGGCGCAGCAGGCCGCGAAGCGGCCCAAGCCCTCCAAGCTCGTGACCAACGACAGGCTGCGCGAGTACGTCCAGGAGCGCCTTGTCGGCACGGTCCGCCGCGCCGACGGCACCCCTGCCCCCGGGCCGACGACCGCGGAGTGGAAGGGCAGGAACAAGCCCCACCGGCAGGACCGACGGTGGGCGACGGCGTGGAGCCCGGAGCAGATCTCGCATCGGCTTGAGATCGACTTCCCCGATGATGAGTCCATGCGCATCAGCCACGAGGCGATCTACCAGGCCCTGTTCATCGAGGGCCGTGGCGCGCTGAGCCTCGATCCACCGATGAGCCTGGGTGTTGAGCGGGTGCCGTGACGCGGAAATGCCCCTCGGATCAGGGAAAATAGAGCTTGTCTAAGGTTCTAGTTCCCGGAAACGAGAGGCATCTCGTAGGTGCAATTCAAGCATGCTCCCGCTGCCGTGTCAGCGGTGTTCGATGATCCGAATCTCGTGTCGGCCGCGGTCGCGTGTTTGCCGCGCGCGAAGTTACGCCGACTCGTACACGGCGGAAGCGATCTCCTCCAGTTTCGGGCCTAGCTGTACTGACCCGGATCGTTGTTGACGTAGGAGAGGCCTCCGGGGTCGAGTTGGAGCTGTCTAGTTCCTCAACTCGTTCACACGGAGGCCTCTCTTGTCCCACGGTAATGCTCGGCTGGCTCCGGCCGGCAGGTTGATCCTTGTCCAGCGCATCCAATCGGGACGCGCGGTCGCGCACGTCGCGGCGGAGATGGGCATCTCTCGAACGACCGCGTGGCGGTGGTGGCGACGGTTCCGCGAGGAGGGTCCGGCGGGACTGACCGACCGTTCCAGCGTCGCCCGCACCCACCCGTCACGGACCGGCCCCTGCGCGGAGACGCGGGTGCGGATCTTGCGGCATCTCACCCGCCGCGGGCCGGTGTTCATCGCGAACAAGCTCGGCATGCATGCCTCGACCGTCGGCCGGGTGCTGCGCCGCCACCGGATGCCGCTGCTGCGGGAGCTGGACCCGGTGACCGGGAGGGTGATCCGCGCCACCCGCCGTTCCGCGCAGCGCTACGAGCACGACCATCCCGGCTCACTGATCCACGTCGACGTGAAGAAGCTCGGCCGGATCCCGGACGGCGGCGGTTGGCGGGCGCACGGCCGCAGCGAGAAGGTCCGTGGGCGCGGGATCGGTTACGACTACGTCCACACCGCGATCGATGACCACTCCCGCGTCGCCTACGCCGAGACCCACGACGACGAGAAGGGCGCCACCGCGGCTGGATTCCTGGAGCGCATGATCGCGTTCTACGCCAGCCTCGGCGTCACGGTCGAACGCGTGATCACCGACAACGCGTTCGCCTACCGCAACTCCACCGCGTTCCACGCCGTGATCGATGCGCACGGCATCAAACAGAAGTTCATCCGACCGCACTGCCCGTGGACGAACGGGAAGGTCGAGAGACTGAACCGCACCCTCGCCACCGAGTGGGCATACGCGCGCCCCTTCACCTCGAACGAGGAACGCCGCGCCGCCTTGCCCGCATGGCTCGACCACTACAACCTAGAACGGCACCACCTCGGCATCGGAGGCATGACCCCCATCGACCGAATCAACAACGGTCGAGGTCAGTACACCTAGCGCTTGAACAGCTTCAACAACGGCAGCGTCGGGTCTCCCCGTCCCCTCGAGAATGTCGCCTGTGTCGCCGGCGATCATGTCGAGCTTGTCACCAATATCGGAGAGGTCGTCCCTGATCTGGGTGAGCAGATCGACGACGTCAGACATTCCCCAGATAGACGCTTCGGAGTTTTCGCTCATACGAGCAGACAGTAGCTCCCGCCGCCCTGCTAGACAAAGGACAAATCTACGGAAGGGAAACGCAGATGTCGTATAGCGATGTGGAACGGTTCGCCAATGCAGCTGGCGCGAGCGCGAACCAGGCTCGATTTGCCACCGGCGACGATGCCACGTATAAGACAGCCGAAGCGGTTGGCTATCTCGCGCAGGCACTCGCCGAGTTAGCAGGCACGCTCCGCCGCTCGGATCGCTAGGTGCTCTTCCTCGTGAGGTTGTGAACGCGTTCGGCTGGGGTTGATCCGCCGATCCCGGTGTGGGGTCTGTGGTGATTGTAGTGATGGAGCCAGGTTGCGTAGGTCGCTGCGCGTTCGGTCTCGGATCGGTAGGTGCTGGCATAGGCCCACTCGGCGGCGAGGGTGCGGTTGAAGCGCTCGACCTTGCCATTGGTCTGTGGACGGTAGGGGCGGGTGCGACGGTGCTTGACGTGCTCGCCGAGTGCGGCAGCGAACGCTCGGGATCGGTAGCAGGAGCCGTTGTCGGTCATCACCCCGGTGACGGTGATGCCTGCGCGGGTGAAGAACGCGTTGGCGCGTTCCCAGAAGCCGGCTGCGGTCTCTTTGCGCTCGTCGGTGAGGATCTCCGAGTAGGCCAGTCGTGAGTAGTCATCGACGGCGTGGTGCAGGAACGCGTAGCCGAGTCCCTGTTTCTTGTTGTTCCGGTTGCCGACCGTGCGCCCGAGCATCCGGTGTCCGCCGCCGTCCGGGATGCGACCGAGCTTCTTGATATCGACATGGACGAGCTCGCCCGGTGCGTTCTTCTCGTAGCGGACGGGCTTCGCCTTGCGCACCGGAAGGCCCGTGGCCTGGTCGACGTGGGCGAGCAGCGGCATCCGGTAGCGGACAAGCACCCGGCCGACCGTTGATCGGGGGACATGCAGGTGGTAGCCGATCCTGTGCGGGCCCCACCGGCGGGTGAACCGGAGCGCGATGATGCGTCGCTCCAGGCGCTGCGACGATCTGGACGGCATCGTTCGCGGCCTGGAAGTGCGATCGGTCAGAGCCAGCCCGGCCCGATACCGGCGCGCCCACCTGGACGCGGTCGCTGGCGAAACCTGGAATCGTTCCGCAGCTCTTCTGAGGGCCCAGCCGTCGTCGACGATCAAAGAAGCCAGCCGGCGACGCCCTTCCGGCGTCAAAGGCGCGTTAGCGTGAGTCACGAAGACCTCCGTGGAATCCGATGTGAGGGTGGTACCCACATCGTCCCGGAGGTCTTCACCTACCTCAGCCGTTCACAACGTGTCGAGGAAGAACAGCTAGGCGACCCCTACCCGGCGGGACGGAGGAGCCGAGCCCACGCGCGGCGCGCCTCGCGGTAGCTGGTGACTCGCTCGTCGCTCACTGCGTCGGAACGCAGGCGATTGACATCAAAGTCATTACCCAGATCGGGCAGGACTTCTGAGTCGCTGATCTTGATCTGGCCTACGGTTTTCATACTGCGATTCTACTCCGCATCGCCGACATTGCTCGGATTGGTCGCGGCGCGACCTGATGACGTCACGAGGGCAACAGCGGGCGCCAGTACGGCGGCGACCAACCGAAGATCGTTCACATTCGATTCGGTAAGGTCGTCCGTCGTGATTGCGTCCATGGTGAGCAAGCCAAAGGCGTTGCCCGTCGACTGGATCGGCATGGAGATGAAGGTGTTGTAACCGTCGCCGCTGCCTTCATAGTCCGATAGCGCCTTCCCTGCTATGTCGTCTTCGAATCGGTGGCGACCACTCGCGAGGAGCTTGAGAACAGAAAGAGTACGTGGAGTCAGCGGAACGAATGGGTTCGGACGGTGTCGGTGACCATTCGCCTTCCACGCGATGGGATCCAGACCGTCGCCGTCTTCGTTGAGCAGGTACACGCAGACACGCACACCTTCGGTCGGCTCCAGGCGGAGCGTGGCGTAGACGCACTGCTCGGCAATGGTACTGAGGCGCTCAACCCTCTTCCCCGGGGTCAGGGAGACCATCTCTGCAACCGCTTGGGAGATCGGCGCAAGAGTGTCGGACAGGAAGGTTCGCTCAATGTGTGCCCGCTTACGGACTACACGGTCACCGGCGTCTCGGACGAGGAAGGTCCCAAACGAGACCAACGTGCCGATAACCCCCGCGGTAAGCCAACCTTGCCCCCAGATTTGCCAGAGACTCAGCCCGAGCGTGCCCACAAGCACGGCGGCGTACTGAACGAACAAGACCGGCTCATAGACCATGCGGAGCAGCGCCGCCATCAACGTCTTCGACGCGTGGATCGCTTCCTTGGATTTCTTCCCCACGCCAAGAACTTAGCCTCGATCCACCGATGAGCCCTTGTCGCGAGACTGCATCGCAGTCTCGCGGTCCGGGAAACGGGTCAGACGTCGAGGGGGGACTCGGCGTCGGCTGCCGTGGGCACCGCGCCGGTCACGACCGGCACGCTCGTCGTCATCACCGGCACGGATGCGGACAGCAGCGTGCCGTCCTCACGGCGGGCGTCGACGAACTGGCGGAGCGTCGGCCGACCGGGGCGCACCGGGCCCTGCGTGGCCAGCGGCACCACGACCTCCTCGCCCGGGGCGACCGAGTAGCCGACGCCGCGGACGAGGAACGGCACCCGCGCACCGTCGCCCTCGGCGCGCACGATC
The DNA here is from genome assembly GCF_054798235.1 of Microbacterium sp. GXF7504. Lineage (NCBI taxonomy): Bacteria > Bacillati > Actinomycetota > Actinomycetes > Micrococcales > Microbacteriaceae > Microbacterium > Microbacterium sp. GXF7504. The sequence continues at coordinate 217,456 of NZ_JBSJZI010000001.1, forward strand.
ATCTCGTCGCGGCGGAGCGTGATCCGCAGCTTCGTGCCGTGCCAGGTGAGCGTGTACGCCAACTCGGGCCAGGATGCGGGCAGGCGCGGGTCGAAGGTGAGCTCGCCGTAGTGGTCGCGCATGCCGCCGAACCCGCCGACGAGCGAGGTCCACACGCCGCCGGCGGACGCCACGTGCACACCGTCGGCCGCGTTGTTGTGCAGGTCGGCGAGGTCGACGTAGATGCCGTCGAGGAAGTAGTCCAGCGCCAGGTCCTGGTAGCCGACCTCGGCGGCGAGGATCGACTGCACCACGCCCGACAGCGTCGAGTCGCCGGTGGTCAGCGGGTCGTAGTACTCGAAGTCGGCGAGCTTCTCCTCGTCGCTGAAGTGGTTGCCCTGCAGGTACAGCGCGAGCACCACGTCGGCCTGCTTGAGCACCTGGTACCGGTAGATCACCAGCGGGTGGAAGTGCAGCAGCAGCGGACGCTGGTCGTCCGGCGTGTGCTCGAGGTCCCACATCTCCCGCTCGAGGAAGACCTCGTCCTGCGGGTGGATGCCGAGCGCCGGGCTGAACGGGATGTGCATCGCGTCGGCGGCGCGCTCCCAGCCCTCCGCCTCGGCGGGGTCGAGCCCCAGCCGCTCCGCCATGAGGCGGTAGGCATCCGGGGCCTCCTCCGCCATCGCACGCACCGTGCGGGCGGCGAAGCGGAGGTTGAAGCGTGCCATGACGTTCGTGAACAGGTTGTCGTTCACGACGGTGGTGTACTCGTCCGGGCCGGTGACGCCGTGGATGTGGAAGCTGTCCTCGCCGTCGATCTCCTCGCGCCAGAAGCCGAGGGTCGCCCACAGCCGCGCGGTCTCCACCGCGATGTCGACCGCCTCGCGGTAGAGGAAGTCGATGTCGCCGGTGGCGCGCACGTACTTCGCGAGGGCGAAGCTGACGTCGGCGTTGATGTGGTACTGCGCGGTGCCGGCGGCGTAGTACGCGGACGCCTCCTCGCCGTTGATCGTGCGCCAGGGGAAGAGGGCGCCGGCCTCGTTCAGCTGGAACGCGCGCTTGCGCGCGGCGGGCAGCATGAGCACCCGCATCCGGAGGGCGTTCCGCGCCCAGAGGGGCGAGGTGTACGCGAGGAACGGCAGCACGTAGACCTCGGTGTCCCAGAAGTAGTGGCCGCTGTACCCGGAGCCGGTGAGGCCCTTCGCCGGCACGCCCATGGCGTCGGCGCGGGCCGCGGCCTGCGCGAGCTGGAACAGGCACCAGCGGGTCGCCTGCTGCAGGTCGTCCTGGCCGCCGATGCGCACGTCGGAGCGGTCCCAGAAGTCCGCGAGCCAGGCGCGCTGGCGCTCGCGCAGCTCCTCGACGCCGACTTCCGCGGCCCGGTCGAGGGTGCGGCGGCAGCGGTCGATGAGCTCGCGGGCGGGGACGCCGCGGGACGTGTGATAGCTGACGGTCTTGGTGACCTTCACCGGCACACCGGCCTTCGCGTGCACCCGGAACACGTTCTTGGCGATGTCGGGCTCGATGAGCGCGCGCGAGTTGTATTCGTTCTCGGTCTCGATGACGTGGTCGGCGGCCACCGCGACGGTCATGCCGGACTGGTTCACGCGGTAGCTGAGCACCGCACGGTTCTCGTCCTGCCAGTACTCCTGCGGCACGAGCACCCGGTCGGCGACCCGCTCGGCCTTGCGGGGGTCCCACCCGGCCTTCTTCTGCGCGCTCGGCGAGCCGCCGTAGACGTCCTCGCCGTCCTGGCGATTCAGCAGCTGACACGAGATCACGACGGGGGCGTCGGCGTCGAGCACCGTCACCTCGATGCTCATGATCGCGAGGTGCTTCTCCTCGAACGAGACCATGCGCTCGTAGTCGATGCGGACGGTCTTGCCCGACGGCGTCCGCCACAGCACGTGACGGGTGAGCACGCCCTCCTTCATGTCGAGCACGCGCTCGTACTCGAGGATGTCGGCCACGTCGAACGACAGCGGTTCGTCGTCGACGTAGACCTGCATCACCTTCGCGTCGGGGGCGTTGACGATCGTCTGGCCGACCTCGGCGAAGCCGTAGGCCTGCTCGGCGTGGCGGATCGGGAACGTCTCGTGGAACCCGTTGATGAAGGTCCCCTGCTCGTGTCCGAACCGTCCTTCGGGCTGATTGCCCCGCAGCCCCAGGTATCCGTTGGCGACCGAGAAGATCGTCTCGGTCACCCCGGCGTCCTCCAGGGAATAGGACGTCTCCACCAGTCGCCAGGGGTCGACGGGGAACCGGTCGCGATCCATCATGTGCGGGAAAACCTTCTCTCGGGTATGTCGACAGGTCAGTCTACGAATGCGGCGAGGTCGTCGACGACCACGTGTGCGCCGGCCTCGCGCAGCGCATCGGCGCCGGCGCCCCGGTCGACGCCCACGACGAGCGCGAATCCGCCGGCGGATGCGGAGCGCACACCGCTCTCGGCGTCCTCCACGGCGGCGCTGCGGGCCGGGTCGACCCCCAGCATCCGGGCGCCCTCGACGAACACGTCCGGCGCGGGCTTGGAGGCCAGGCCGTCCCGCTCGGCGATGACGCCGTCCATGACGACGGCGAAGCGGTCGCGGATGCCGGCCGCCGCCAGCACCTCCTCGGCGTTCTTGGAGCTCGAGACCACCGCGACCGGCACGCCTGCGGCCACGAGGCGGTCGACGAGGGCGATGGAGCCCGGGTACGGGCCGATGCCCTCCGCCCGCAGCACCCGCGCGAACACCTCGTTCTTGCGGTTGCCGATGCCGCACACCGTGTCGGCGGACGGGTCGTCGGCGGGGTCGCCCCACGGCACCTCGACGTCGCGACTGCGCAGGAGGCTCGCGACCCCGTCGTAGCGCTTCTTGCCGTCGAGGTACCGGAAGTAGTCGTCGTCGGTGTAGGGCGGCTCGATGCCCCAGGCGGCGAACAGCTCCTCGAACATGGTGCGCCAGGCGTGCATGTGCACCTCGGCGGTCGGGGTGAGCACGCCGTCGAGGTCGAAGAGGACGGCGTCGTAGCTCGCCAGGTCGGGCAGGTCGGTCACGGATCCTCCGATGGGTGGGGTGGTCGTCGGGCGGCGTCGCCGCGGGTCGGTCAGGCGTGGGCGACCTGGAGGGTCTGGCGTGCGATCTCCAGCTCCTCGTCGGTGGGCACCACGAGGACGGTCACGGCCGACGCGTCGTCGGACACGACCCGGATGCCGATCGCCCGGGCCGCGTTCCGCTCGGGGTCCAGGCGCACCCCGGCAAAGCCGAGGGTCGCCAGTGCCGCCTCGCGGATGCGGGGCGAGTTCTCCCCCACACCTGCGGTGAAGCTGATGACGTCGACGCCGCCCAGCTGCGCGAGGTAGGCGCCGGCGTAGGCGCGCAGCCGGTGCACGTACACGTCGAGCGCGACCTGCGCGTGCTCGTCGCCGGCGTCGACGCGCGCGAACAGGTCGCGCATGTCGGCGACCCCGGCCAGCCCGAGGATGCCGGAGCGCTTGTTCAGCAGCGCGTCGATGTCACCGATGGACATGTCGGCCCGGCGTGCGAGCTGGAAGACGACGGCAGGGTCGATGTCGCCGGACCGGGTGCCCATGACGAGCCCCTCGAGGGGCGTGAGCCCCATGGACGTGTCGACCGATCGGCCGCCGTCGATCGCGGTGACCGACGCCCCGTTCCCGAGGTGGAACACGATCTGCTTCAGTTCGTCGAGCGGCCGGCCGAGGAACGCGGCGGCGGCCTCGCTGACGTACTTGTGCGAGGTGCCGTGGAAGCCGTACTTGCGGATGCGCAGCGGCTCGGTGACCTCGCGGTCGATCGCGTAGGTGTAGGCGCCGGGCGGCATGGTCTGGTGGAACGCGGTGTCGAACACGGCCACGTGCGGGATGCGGGGGAACGACTCCCGCGCGGCGCGGATGCCCTGCAGCGCCCCGGGGTTGTGGAGCGGGGCGAGCGCGGAGAGGTCCTGGATGTTGATCTCGACGAGCCGGGTGATGAGGGTCGGCTCGAGGAACCGGGCGCCGCCGTGCACGACCCGGTGCCCCACCGCGACCGGCGGGAACTCCTCCAACGACGGACCGTGCAGCGCGAACGCGTCGAGCATGACCTGGAACCCCGCGGCGTGGTCGGGGATCGGGAGGTCGCGGGTGGTCGTCGCGTCGAGCACGGTGGGCGCCGCATCCGCCCTGTCGAACGCGGCCGACGCGACCGTGTGCGCCGCGTGCCCGGTGGGCTCGCCGATGCGTTCCACCAGACCCGAGGCGAGCACCTGCTCGGCGTCCATGTCGAGCAGCCGGTACTTGAATGACGACGAGCCGCTGTTGATCACGAGGACGACGCTCATGCCCGCTCCCCCTGCGCCTGGATCGCGGTGATGGCGATGGTGTTCACGATGTCCTCCACGAGCGCGCCGCGCGAGAGGTCGTTGATCGGCTTGTTGAGGCCCTGCAGGACCGGACCGATCGCGACGGCCCCGGCCGAGCGCTGCACGGCCTTGTACGTGTTGTTGCCGGTGTTCAGGTCGGGGAACACGAACACGGTGGCCCGCCCGGCGACCTCCGACTCCGGCAGCTTCGCGCGGGCGACCGCGGCGTCCGCGGCGGCGTCGTACTGGATGGGCCCTTCGACCGGCAGGCCGGGGGCGCGGTCGCGCACGAGGGCGGTCGCCTCCCGCACCTTGTCGACGTCGGCGCCGGAACCGGACTCGCCGGTCGAGTACGACAGCATCGCGACGCGGGGCTCGATCCCGAACTGCGATGCCGTGGCGGCGGACGAGACCGCGATGTCCGCGAGTTGCGGCGCGGTCGGATCGGGGATCACCGCGCAGTCGCCGTAGACGAGCACGCGGTCGGCGAGCGCCATGAGGAACACGCTCGAGACGACGGAGACGCCGGGCTTGGTCTTGATGATCTCGAACGCCGGACGGATCGTGTGGGCGGTGGTGTGCGCGGCGCCCGAGACCATGCCGTCGGCGAGCCCGGCGTGCACCATGAGCGTGCCGAAGTACGACACGTCGCTCACGGTGTCGGCCGCCTGCGACAGCGTGACCCCGCGGTGGGCGCGCATCGCCGCGTACTCCTCGGCGAACCGCCCGACGAGGGTCTCGTCGAACGGGCTGAGCACCTCGGCCCCGGCGATGTCGACGCCGAGCTCCGCGGCGCGACCGCGGAGCTCCTGCTCGTCGCCGAGGATCGTGAGGTCGGCGATGCCGCGGGAGAGCACGGTGGCGGCGGCGCGGAGGATGCGGTCGTCCCCGCCCTCGGGCAGCACGATGCGACGGCGGTCCGACCGCGCCCGCTCGATGAGCCCGTACTGGAACATCAGCGGCGTGACCACGGTGGGGCGGGCGAGGCCGAGCAGCCGGGTGAGTTCGGCGCCGTCGACGTGCTGCTCGAACAGCGCCAGCGCCGTGTCGTACCGACGCCGCGAGTCGGCGGCGAGCCGCCCGCGCGTGTTCATGATCCGCACCGCGGTGTCGTAGGTGCCGAGCTCCGTCGTGATGATCGGGAGCGTGGTCCCGAGCCCGTCGATGAGCCGGTCGATCTGCTCCGGCAGCTCGAACGGCCCGTTCAGCACGACGGCCGCGAGCGACGGGAACGTGCCAGACGCGTGGGCGAGGAGGGCCGCGAGCAGCACCTCGGTGCGGTCGGCGGCGATGACGACGACCGCGCTCTCGGTGAGCCGGGGCAGCACGTTGACCATCGACATGCCCGCGACGACGACGCCGAGCACCTCCCGGGTGAGCTGCTCGGGGTCGCCCTTGCGCAGCTCCCCGTCGACCGAGCGCAGCACGCCGCGGACGGAGGGGGCGACGAGGAAGCGGTCCTCCGGCAGTGCCCAGACCGGCACCCGGTCGCGGAACACCGCCCGCACGGCGGCCAGCGTCGGGGCGAGCAGGTTCTCGTCGACGCGGTTCGCGACGACCGCGAAGAGGTCGGCGCGTTCGGCACGCAGCTCCGCCATGGCGATCGAGGCGACCTGCGCGACGTCCTCCGGGGTGCGCGGGTCGCTCACCCCCAGCTGGTCGCCGCGGCCGTGCTGCGTCCGACCGCCGACGACGAGGAGCACGGGCACGCCGAGGTTCGCGGCGATGCGGGCGTTGACGGAGAACTCGGCGGGGCTGCCGACGTCCGTGTAGTCGCTGCCGAGCACCACCACCGCGTCGCAGCGGGCCTCGACGGCCTTGTAGCGCTCCACGATGCGCGAGAGCGCCGCATCCGGGTCGGCGTGCAGTTCGTCGTAGCCGACGCCGATGCACTCCTCGTACTCGAGGTCGACCCCGTCGTGGTCGAGCAGCATCTCGAGCACGTAGTCGCGCTCCCGGGTGGACCGCGCGATCGTGCGGAACACGCCGACCCGCTCGGCCGCGTGGCTGAGGGCGTCGAGCACGCCGAGCGCCACCGTCGACTTGCCGGAGTGCCCCTCGGCCGAGGTGATCATGATGGAGTGCGCCACGCATCAAGCCTAGGCGCGTGCGGCCCCGGTTCCAGGGGCAAAAGAAAAGACCCTCCGCGCACCCGACAGAGCCTGGTTACCCTTGCTACGTTTCCGTCCTGGGGGAGTTGGCCGGGATGCCGCCACGCGGAGAGCCGATCCGAGTCTAACGCAGCTGGGCCGTGATCCGCTCCGCCCCACCGCCCCCACCCCCGTTGCGGCGGGATAGCATCGCTCCCACACGCTCGATGCGGAGGTTCCCGACGTGGTGCAGCAGACCGAGACCGAGGCGATGACGGCCGATCGGTTCGCCGCGGTCACGGGCGCGGTCGCCGAGTCGATGGCGCAGGTGATCGACGGCAAGCCGGATGCGGTGCGCGCCGTGCTCACCGCGCTCCTCGCCGAGGGGCACCTGCTCATCGAGGACGTCCCCGGCGTCGGCAAGACGATGCTCGCCCGGGCCCTGGCCGCCTCGGTCGCGGCGACCGTGCGCCGCATCCAGTTCACCCCGGACCTGCTGCCCGGCGACGTCACGGGCGTCTCGGTGTTCGACCCGGTCGCGCGGGAGTTCGAGTTCAAGCCCGGCGCGGTGTTCGCGCAGATCGTCATCGCCGACGAGATCAACCGGTCCTCCCCGAAGACGCAGTCGGCGCTGCTGGAGGCGATGGAGGAGCACCAGGTCACGGTCGACGGGCAGTCCCACCGCCTGCCGGAGCCGTTCCTCGTGGTGGCGACGCAGAACCCGCTCGACATGGAGGGCACGTACGCGCTGCCGGAGGCGCAGCGCGACCGCTTCATGATGCGGATCTCGATGGGCTACCCGGATGCGTCGGCGGAGGTCGCGATGCTGCGGCAGCGGGAGCGCGAGAATCCGCTGGGCCGGCTCGAACCGGTGGTGGACTCCGCCGGGGTCCGGGAGCTCATCACCTGGGCGCGCGCCATCCACGTCTCCCCCGCCGTGGAGGAGTACGCGGTCTCGCTCGCGCAGGCGACCCGCGCCCACCCCGACCTGCGGCTGGGCGCGAGCCCCCGCGCCACGCTGCAGCTCGTGCGTGCCGCGAAGGTGCAGGCCGCCCTCGACGGCCGGGCGTTCGTCATCCCGGACGACATCGCCGCGCTCGTCGTGCCGGTGTTCGCGCACCGCCTGCTGCCCTCGCGCACCGGCTCCGTCCGCGGCGCGGACCCCGCCCGGCACATCGCGGGCCTCCTCGAGCACATCGTGGCGACGACCCGGGTGCCGCTCGCACCGCAGGGCTGAGCCGATGCGACGCTGGTGGCCGCTGACGGTGCGCGGCACCGGTGCGGTCGTCTTCGCCCTGGGCTGCTTCATCGCCGCCGGGCGGCTCGGGGTCGTCGAACTGCAGTGGTTCGGCGTGCTCCTGCTCGCCCTCGTCGCGGGATGCCTGGTGTGGGTGTCGGCGGCGCGGCGGCGCGGTGAGGTGGTCCGGGTGGTGGCCCCGGAGACGCCGCACGTCGGCGACGACGTCTCGGTCCGCCTGCGGGTGCGCGTCGTGTCGGCCGCCGGCTCCCCCGCCGGCACCTGGCGCGACGAGACGCCCGCGGCCTTCGAGGGCGCCGCATCCGGCCCGTTCCCCGCCATCGGCGGCGGCTGGGCGGGTGGCGAGCGGATCGTGGCCGTGGAGTACCGGTTGCGTGCCGGCGGGCGGGGCGTGCACCACCTCGGCCCGTTCCGGCTGCGCCTCACCGATCCGTTCGGCATCGCCCGACGTCTGGCCGAGTGGGGCGATGCGTCCCGCGTCGTGGTGGCGCCGTGTCCCGTGGAGCTCGAACCGATCGGTGCCGTTCCCGGCCGGTCGGGCGGCGCCCATCCGACGCCGAGCAACCGCTACGGCCAGGGCTTCGACGACCTCGTCGCACGGCCCTGGGTGCCCGGCGACTCGATGCGCCGCATCCATTGGCGGGCGAGTGCGCACCGCGATGAGCTCATGGTGCGGCAGGAGGAGCGGGAGGCATCCCCCGACGCGCGGGTGGTGCTGGACCGCGGTGTCGAACGCTACGCGCCCGCCGCCTCCGGGACGCCCGGGTCGGACCCCGCGTTCGAGGCCGCGGTCGTGGCCGCCGTCTCCGCGGTCACCCGGCTCTCCCGGGACGGCTTCTCGGTGGAACTCGTCGACGACGCCGGCACGCACCTGTGCCTGCCCGTGCCCGCCGGCGACGAATCGGCGCTCGCGGCGATGGGCGTCGCGGTCGCGGATCTCCGCGCGCGCCCCGCGGGTCCCCTCACCGCGCAGGCGTCCGGCCTGACGGGCGAGGTGCGCGGGCCGGTCGTGATCGTGACCGGGCGCCTGGATGCCGTGGGCGCCGCCGCACTGTCCGCCGGTGCGTCGCACTCGACCCTGCCGGTGCTGCTCGGGATCGATGCCGGGCAGTCGGCGCTGGACGCCGCCGAAGGCTGGTGCGCACGGGCGGTCGCGGGCGCGGACGCCGTCGCCGCCGGCTGGCGCGACGCGATCGCCGTGGGGGTGGACCGTGCCCCGCGCTGACCGGCGCCTCTCCCCCGCTGCGGCACGCCTGCCCGCCGCGGCGGCGGTCTGGGTCGCGGTCGCCGCGGCGGTGCTGCCGTCGCTCCGGGCGATCCAACCGGGCACGTGGCTGCCCGCCACCCTCGTGCTGACCGCCGGCGTCCTCGCCGCCGCGACCGCGGCACGGGCGCTCCGCTGCCCCGCGCCGATCGCCCCGCTCGCCGGCGTGCTCGTGTGGGCGGGCGCCCTGACCGCGGTGTTCCTGCGCGGCACCGCGATCCTCGGCGTGGTGCCCACGGCGGACACGGTCGGCGCGGCCGCCGTGCTCGTCGGGCAGGGGACGGAGGAGCTCGCGACCGGTGTGGCGCCGCTTCCCGCGACGGTCCCCGTCGCCTTCCTCTACGTCGCCGCGGCCGGCGCGCTCGCGGTCGTGCTGGACTACGTCGTCATCGCGACGCGTCTGCCGCTCCTCGCGTCGGTGGCGGTGGTCGCGGTGGGCCTCGCCCCGTCGGTCGCCGTGCCGGCGGCCTTCGACGGCGCCCAGATGGTGCTGCTGGCGGTCGCCGTCCTCCTGCTCCTGTGGACCGAGGAGCGCGCGCGTCGCGGCCGCGACCGACGACTGCGCGGCGGCTCCGCGGCCGGGGCGCTCGCGGTGGCGGCCGGCGCCATGGTCGTGGCGTTCGTCGCGACACCGCTCCTGCCGAGCCCGGTGCCGCAGGCGGGTGTGGGCGGGGGCGGGTCGGTCGGCATCGACGCGTCGCTGCGCCTCGGCGAAGACCTCCGCCGCCCCGAACCGACCGAGGTGCTCACGGTGCGCTCGACCGCCGGCGCCCCGCAGTACCTGCGCGCCGCGACCCTCTCCGGCTTCGACGGCCGGCGGTGGCGGGCCGACAGCACGGCCGTGACCCCGCTCGAGGACGGCTTCGGGCCGCTCGAGACCTCGGACGACGTCGGGGTCACCGAGGTGACGACCGACATCCGCGTCTCGCGGCTGCGGTCGGAGTACCTGCCGGTGCCGTTCGCGGCGACCTCGGTCGAGGGGGTCGATGGCACCTGGGGCATGCAGCAGCTGAACCGCACGGTCGTGGCCCTCGAGGGCACCACCGTCGGGCAGGAGTACCGGGTGCAGAGCCTTCGCGCGGAACCGTCGCTCGAGCGGATCCGCGCCGCATCCGCCCGCGACGCGGACGTGCCGTCGCGGTACTTCGGCGTCCCGGACGAGACGCCCCAGGTCGTCGTCGACACCGCGCTCGCCGTCACGGCGGGGACCGAGTCCGACTACGACGCGGCCGCCGCGCTGCAGCGGTGGTTCCGCTCGAGCGAGTTCTCCTACTCCCTCACGGCGCCGGTCGCGGACGACTTCGACGGCGCGGGTGTGGAGGCGGTCGCCGAGTTCCTGGAGGTGAAGGAGGGCTACTGCATCCACTACGCGTCGGCCTTCACGCTCATGGTGCGCGCGCTCGGGATGCCGGCGCGGATCGTCGTGGGCTACCTCCCCGGGATCGCGACGGGCGAGGTGGTCGACGGCCAGTCGGTCTACCTCGTCACGAGCGATCTGCTGCACGCGTGGCCGGAGGTGTACTTCGACGGGATCGGCTGGGTCGGATTCGAGCCGACGAACAGCCTGGGCAGCCCGCCGAGGTTCACGTCCGCCGGCACCGCGTCCGGCGACGGGTCGGCCGTGACGCCCGAGCAGCAGGCGCCGATGCCGACCGCGACGCCCGGGCAGGACCGCGACCGCGGCGACGTCCCGGATGCCGCGCCCACGGCCGCGGAGGCCGAGCGCACCGCTCGGGGATGGCTCACCGCGGGCGCGGTGGCGCTCGCGGTCCTGCTGGTGCTGGCGAGTCCGGCCGCGATCGCCGCCGTCCGGCGCCGGCGCCTGCTGCGGGCGGGCGGGGCGGCCGACGCGTGGCTGTTCGTGCAGGAGACGGCGATCGACCTCGCCATCCCGGTCCCGGGGAGCGACTCCCCTCGGCGCTTCGCCGAGCGGCTGCGCCGCGCCGGTGCCGACCCCGCCGCGGTCGACCTGCTGGTGCACGCGGTCGAGCATGCGGCGTACGCGCCGGACGACGCCTCCGACCGTGGGCTGTCGGCCGCGGCGGCGACGGTCCGCTCGAGCCTGCTCGCAGCCGCCGAGGGCCGACGGCGGGTGCGGTCGGTGTTCGTGCCGCGCTCGCTCGTGCTGCGCCCGCCCGCGGCGGCCGGTGTCGGCACCCCGGAACGGCGATGAGCGCCGCCCCGAGGGGGCGACGCTCATCGTGTGGCGGAAGTGACAGGATTTGAACCTGCGAGACGAGTTACCCCGCCTACATGGATTCCAGCCATGCTCCTTAGGCCGCTCGGACACACTTCCGCGGATGAGTCTATCACCGGGGCGGGACCGGTTCCGGCCACCCCGGTTCAGGCGCTGCGGAGCACCTTCCCCATCGCCTTGCCGCGGGCCAGCTCGTCCACGAGCTTGTCCAGATAGCGGAGCTTCTGCATGAGCGGGTCCTCGATGTCCTCGACCCGGATGCCGCAGACCACACCGGTGATGCGGTCGGCGGCCGGGTTCAGCCGGGCGGCGGCGAAGAACTCCTCGAACGTGGTGCCCTGCTCGATGTGGGCACGCAACTCCTCGTCGTCGAAGCCGGTGAGCCAGCGGATGACCTCGTCGAGCTCGTCCTTGGTGCGGCCCTTGCGCTCGACCTTGGTGACGTACATCGGGTAGACCGATGCGAACGGGGTCCGGAAGATGCGGTGCACCCGGCCAGCGTAGGCCGGGGGCGCCGCTTCCGACAGTCCGTCAGAGCGCGCCCAGGGCGAGGTACGCGGCGGGGAACGCGAACGTGATCGCGACGGTCCCGACGATCGCGACGGCCTGCGCCACGAGTCCCCGCAGGCGCAGCCCCACCATCACGACGAGGAGGGCGACGCCGGCCGCCGCGGCGAGCCACCAGTAGACGGGGCTCGTGGTGTCGGCGACGACGGTCAGCCCGTACAGCGCCTCCCCGCACAGCAGCCCGGCGAGCACCGCGGTCGCGAGGGCGGCCCGCAGCCGCCGGGTCCGCACCCACGCCACGGCCACCCCCACCACGGGGCCGGCGATGAGCCCCACGAGCACGAAGAACGTGGGGTCGTACCCGAAGCCGCGCGCCCCCGACGCGACCGCGTACCCGGCCGTGAGGAGCGCGAACCCCGCGGCGCCCGCGATCGCCGAGAGCCACGCCGGCAGGCGGGCGGCGGACAGGAGCGCCCCGAGCACGACCGTCCAGCCGCTCACCGAGTTCGCGATCGACACGAGCTGCGCCGGCAGCAGCCACTGACCGTACGAGGTGAGCGCCCCCAGCATGAACGAGAGCACGATCACCCCGGTGAGCCGCGCGACGACACCGGTCGCCTCGCGGGCACGGACGGATGCGGGGAGACCGGGGGCGCTGAGTGCCGTCATGTCCCCGACGCTACGGACCACGGCCCCGGCGGGGCATCCGCCGCGGGTCGCATCCGCATCCGCCGGAGGGATGATCCGGTCAGCGCCGGCGGCCGACGCCCGCGAACAGGGCGTGCAGGAGCGGCAGCGCGGACAGCGCCATGAGCACGGCACCGCCGACCGGGTCCTGCAGCCGCAGCAGGATGCCGCCGATGAGGAGCGCGGCGAACAGCAGCGCCGACAGGATGCGGCGGGCGAGCCCCTCGAGCCGCGACACCCGCCGCTCGAGGCCGCCGAGGTCGACCCGCACCCGGCCCTCCTCGATGCTGGTGATCACCGTGTCGATGCGCCGCGGCAGCCGCGCGGTGACCGCCATGGTCTCGGCCGCCTGTGCGGCGGCGTCGCGCAGCATCCCGCCCTGTTCGTCGCGGAGGAGGTCGGCGGCGAACGGCTCCACGGCGTCCCACACGTTGAACCCCGGGTCGAGGGAGCTGCACACGCCGGACACGAGCGACATGGACCGGATGATGAGCAGGAAATCCTCGGGCAGCTGGAACGGCAGCTCCCGCACGACGTCGCGGAACTGTGCGGCGAAGTCGCGGAACTCCCGCGGGTCGACATCGCGCAGCTCGGCGAACCCCATGCCGCCGAACCGGCCGAACAGTTCGGTCATCGCGACCTCGAGGCGGCGGGTGTCGGCGCCGGGGAGCAGCACCCCGAGATCCTCGATCGCGGCGACCACGCCCGCACCGTCGCGCGCGGCTGCGGCGATCACGACGCGCCGCAGTCCCCGTCGCAGTTCGGGACCCGCCTCGCCCATCATCCCGAAGTCGACGAACGTGAGGCGCCACGCGGGACCCGCACGCCCGTCCGCGACCGGTGTGACGAAGAGGTTGCCCGGGTGCGGGTCGGCGTGGAAGAAGCCGTGCCGGAAGAGCTGGCGGAACATCACGTCCGCGAACGTCGATGCGACCTCGGCCGGGTCGATCCCCGCGGCGCGGAGACCGGCGACGTCGGTGATCTTCAGGGCGGTGACGTCGGCGAGGGTCAGCACGCGGCGGGTCGTCCGCTCCCACACGACGGCGGGCACCCCGACCCGCGGGTCGTCGGCGGCATCGGCCGCGAACCGCTCCGCCGCGCCCGCCTCGTGCAGGTAGTCGATCTCCTCGAGGCTCGTCCTCGCGAACTCGGCCACCAGCGCCGGGGCGTCGACGCGGTCGGCGACGATGCGGATGCGGCGGAGCCACCCGGCGATCCGGCGCAGCGCCGCGAGGTCGACGGCGACGACCTCCTGGATGCCGGGTCGCTGCACCTTGACCACGACGCCGTCGAACCCGACGTCGGCGGCGATGTCGGGGTGCAGCCGGGCCCGGTGCGCCTGGCCGAGCGACGCGGCCGCGACCGGCACCGGGTCGAGCGCGGCGTAGGCGCGGTCGAGCGGCATCCCGAGGGCCTCCTCGAGGGCGTCGCGGACGGCGGGGAACGGCACCGGCGGCACCTCGTCCTGGAGGCCCTCCAGTTCGCGGGTGATCTCGGGCGGCAGCACGTCGAGCCGGGACGAGAGGAACTGCCCGACCTTGATCATGAGTCCGCCGAGCGACACGGCGAGCGCGTGGAAGCGGACCGCGAGGCGCCGCAGCCGTGCCTCGCGTCCGCGTTCGGCGATGCGGGCGAGCCCGAATCGGGGCAGCACGAGCTCGAACCACCACGTCCGGACGAGCACGGCCGCGGCGAACCGCAGGATGCGGCGGTAGCGCGCCCCGCCGACGGTGCCGGCCACGGGCGCCCCGTCCGTCGCGGTCACCGCTGCGCGAGGATGCCGTAGAGCTTCCGGCGCGCCTCGTCGAGCACCTCGACCGCCTCCTGCACCTGCGCGGCGTCACCCGTGCGGGCCACCTGCGCGGCGACCTGCGCGAGCTCCATGCCGGCCTTGGGCAGCGCCGTCATGCGGCCGCTGTCGCGCACCCCGCTGTGCTCCCACGGGGCGGGCTTGTCGGCGGCCTGCTCGGCCTCGACCCGGCCGGCCTCGGTAAGCGAGTAGGTCTTGCGGCCGTTCGCCTCCTCCGCGGTGACGAGCCCCTCGTCGGTGAGCAGCTGCAGGGTCGGGTAGACCGAGCCCGCGCTCGGCTTCCACACCCCCTCGGAGCGCTCCGCGATCTCGGTGATGATCTGGTAGCCGTGCATGGGCCGTTCGGCGAGCAGCGTCAGCACCGCCGCGCGCACGTCGCCGCGACCCATCCGGGGCCCGACGCGCTTGTCGACGGAGGCACGAAGCTGCTCCATCGCCTCGAAGACGCTGGACGCGGCGTTGCCGAGCCCTGCACCCAGATCACCGAACCCCTGACCTGCACCGAACATCCCACCGGGGAAGGAACCGTTCATGTCGACCTCCTGATCGTGAGCGATAGTGAACGATATGTCGTTCACGTGTCCGAGGGAAGGGGTGGACGGGGAACGCGGAGCGACCGGGCGGGAGAGTGCACGACGGCCGTCCGGCCGTTCCCGCGATGCCGGCGCCCGTGCCGCCGCGGAGTCCCGCCGCATCCAGGAGCCGCATGTCCCCCGCCTCTACCCGCGCCCGCATCGAGCCCACCGTGCTACAGGCGCTGCGGAGCCCCCGGATGCTGACGCGCGAGGTGCTCGCGGGGCTCGTCGTGGCGCTGGCGCTCATCCCCGAGGCGGTCGCCTTCTCGATCATCGCCGGGGTCGACCCGCGGCTGGGCCTGTTCTCGTCGTGCGTGATGGCGATCGCGATCGCGTTCCTCGGCGGGCGGCCCGCACCATGCGCCGCCCGACACCCGGTCGTCGAAGACGCGCGAGGCCGTCGGCCAGGGCGGTGCGAACATCCTCTCCGGCCTGTTCGGCGGCATGGGCGGGTGCGCCATGATCGGCCAGACCATGATCAACGTGAAGGCCTCGGGCGCCCGCACCCGCATCTCCACGTTCCTGGCCGGGGTGTTCCTGCTCATCCTCGTGCTCGTGCTCGGCGACGTCGTCGCGATCATCCCCATGGCGGCGCTCGTGGCGGTCATGATCGTCGTCTCCGTCGGCACCTTCGACTGGCACAGCATCCGCCCGTCGACCCTCCGGATCATGCCGAGGAGCGAGCTGCTCGTGATGGTCGTCACGGTCGCGATCACGGTGTGGACCCACAACCTCGCGATCGGGGTCGGGGTCGGCGTCGTCACCGCGATGGTGCTGTTCGCGCGTCGGGTCGCCCGGTTCACCGAGGTGACCCGCGTCCTGTCCGAGGACGGCGCCGTCGCCCGCTACGAGGTCGTCGGGGAGCTCTTCTTCGCCTCCAGCAACGACCTCACCACGCAGTTCTCGTACACGCACGATCCGGCGCGGGTCGTGATCGACCTGTCGCGCTCGCACGTGTGGGACGCCTCGTCGGTCGCCGCCCTCGACGCCATCACGACCCGCTACCACCGGCTCGGCACCGAGGTGGTGCTCGAAGGGATGAACGATGCGACGGCCCGCTTCCACGCGCGGCTGAGCGGCGGCGTCGCGGGCGGCTGACCTGCCGCGGGAGTACCGTGACAGGGTGTCCTTCGTCGCGGACTTCCTCCTCATCCCGCTCCTCGCCGTCCTCGCGCCGGTCCTGACCCGCTCGGTCGGGCGGTGGCTGCCGATCCCGGTCGTCGTGTTCGAGCTCGTGCTCGGCATCGTCGCCGGTCCCGCCGTCCTCGGCTGGGCGCAGCCGAGCGGGTTCGCCTCGACGCTCGCCGACGTGGGCCTTGCGATGCTGTTCTTCGTCGCGGGTTCCGAGATCGAGTTCCGCGCGCTCTCCGGCCGCACCGGCAAGCGTGCGATCCTCGGTTGGTTCCTCAGCCTGCTGCTCGGCCTCGCCGCGGGGTTCGTGATCGCCCCCGGGGAGCCGGCGGTGTTCATCGGCATCGCCCTGTGCTCCACCGCGCTCGGCACGCTGCTGCCGATCCTCCGCGACGCGGACGAGCTGCGCACCCCGTTCGGCCGCACGATCGCGGCCACCGGCGCGGTCGGCGAGTTCGGCCCGCTGGTGGCGATCTCGGTGTTCCTCGGCGGCCGCGACCCGGGCGTCGCGACCGTCGTGCTCGCGGTCTTCCTCGTGCTCACCGCGGCGGCCGTCTGGTACGCGCTGCGCGGCACGCACGGCCGGCTCCACCGTGTCATCACCGCGACGCTGCACACCTCCGGCCAGTTCGCGATCCGCGTGCTGCTGCTCATCCTCGTCGCGCTCGTGGCCCTGAGCGTCGCGCTGGAACTCGACATGCTGCTCGGCGCCTTCGCCGCCGGGGTCATCTGGCAGCTGCTCATGCGCAACGCCCGCGAGGAGGACCGCGAACAGGTCGAGAGCAAGATCGAGGCGGTCGCGTTCGGGTTCCTCGTGCCGGTGTTCTTCGTCTACACCGGCGTCACGTTCGACCTGCAGGCGCTGCTGGACGAGCCGGCCCTGCTGCTCCTGGTGCCGGTCGGCGCACTGCTGCTCCTCGTCGTCCGCGGCCTGCCCTCGATGCTCGCCGCCCCGCAGGGGTCGTCGCTGCGCGACCGGTCCGCGGTGGCGCTCATGGGTGCGACCGCGCTGCCGATCATCGTCGCGGTCACCGCGATCGGGGTCGACGCCGAGATCCTCCCGGCGGGCCCGGCGGCCGCCCTCGTCGCGGCCGGGATGCTGTCGGTGCTGCTGTTCCCGCTCATCGCGATGGCGCTGCGGCGCGAGCGGATCGACCTGCGGACGGTCGCCGCCGAAGAGCGCCTCTGACCCGCATCCCGCACTCCCCGCCGCCTGCCGCCGCATCCGCGCCCGGCACCCCTGACCGTGTCCCACTTTCTGCAGAAGGTGGGACATGCAGGACCGCGCGGGCGCGGAGAGCCGGCGGAGCGGGCGGAGCGGGCGGGTCAGGCGTTGTCGGACTTGCTCGAGCCGGCCTCGAGCTTGTCGCCCGCGGGCAGCTCCTGGTGCCCGCCGAACTGCAGCCGCATCGCCGAGAGCAGCTGGTTGGCGTAGTGGTCCTCGTCGCGCGAGGCGAAGCGTTCGAAGAGGGATGCGGCGAGCACCGGCACCGGGACGCCCACGTCGACGGCGGCCTTGACCGTCCAGCGGCCCTCGCCGGAGTCCGACACGCGCCCGGCGAGACCGTCGAGCTTCGGGTTCTCCCGCAGTGCGGCGGCGGTGAGGTCGAGCAGCCACGACGAGATCACCGACCCGCGGCGCCACACCTCGGCGACCTTGGGCACGTCGATGTCGAACTGGTAGTACTCGGGCTCCTCGAGCGGTGCGATCTCGGCGGAGTGCTCCGCGTCGCGCACGCCCGCGTCGGCGTTCTCGAGGATGTTCATGCCCTCGGCCAGCGCGGCCATCACGCCGTACTCGATGCCGTTGTGCACCATCTTCACGAAGTGCCCGGCACCGGAGGGACCGCAGTGCAGGTAGCCGAGCTCCTCGGGTGCGTAGTCCCCCTCGCGGCCCGGGGTGCGCGGGATGTCGCCGGCGCCGGGCGCGATGGTGCGCAGCACCGGGTCGAGGCGCTCGACGGCCTGGGTGGGTCCGCCGACCATGAGGCAGTAGCCGCGCTCGAGGCCGAACACGCCGCCGCTCGTGCCGATGTCGACGTAGTGGATGCCGCGCTCGCGCAGCGCCTTCGCCCGCCGCACGTCGTCGCGGTAGTTGGAGTTGCCGCCGTCGATGATCGTGTCGCCAGGCTCCAGCACGGCCGCGACCTGTTCCACGACCTGCCCGGTGAGCCCGGCGGGGATCATGAGCCAGACGGCCCGCGGCGCCTCGAGCTTCGCGGCGAGGTCGGCCAGCGACTCAGCACCGGTCATGCCCTCCGCGGCGAGCGAGGCCACCGCATCCTGGTTGACGTCGTACACGACGCAGTCGTGGCCGCCCCGCTGCAGGCGCCGCACGATGTTCGCGCCCATCCGGCCGAGGCCGATCATTCCGAGTTGCATGTCGCTCCCTCCGGGCGCGGGCGCGCCTCCCGCCGCAGTCTAGGACGCGACGGGAGGCGCACGGGGGTTCCGTCAGACGCGCGGGTCGTCGTCGGCGCTCACCGAGCGCTCGGTGACCCGCTCCTGCCCGGCGGGATCCGCGGTGGTGCGGGTGACCGAGGTCGCGGTGCGGCGACGCGCGAGCAGCGCGATGCCGATGATCACGACCACCACTCCGGCACCCATGAGGATGTAGCCGATGAGGTCGAGGTCGATCCACTCCAGTTGGATGTTGAGGGCGAATGTCAGGATCGCACCGATCACGATCAGGACGATGCCAGCTCCGATGCTCATCACGGACTCCCTTCGGGCGCACGGTCGTGCGCCGGCATCCGTGATGCTGTCATCCCGGCGCCGGGTGTCGGCGAGGGGTTGACAAGCCCGCCGGCGGTCCGGGCGGGTCAGCGGACGAGCAGCGCCCCGGCATCCAGCATCACGGTGAAGCTGCGCACCTCGCCGGCCTCCTCGCCGTCGATCTCGAACGCCTGCGGCGACGGCAGCTCCACCCGCACCTCGCGGGCCTGGGCGTGGTCGACGAAGTTCGTGCTCGCCGCGCGGCGGGACCGGTCGAACAGGCGCAGGATGCCGTTCTCCCACACCATCGAGCGGAGCGCGTCGAGCCACTGCCCGGCGTTCTCGGAGCTGAGGGCGAGCAGGTCGAGCAGCCCGTCGTCGGGCGCCGCGTCCGGCAGCAGGGTCACCCCGCCCTGCAGCGTGCCGCAGTTGCCCACCAGCAGCGTGTGGGCCGAGACCTCGCGCGGCTCCTCGCCGTCGGTGGCCATGGTGAACCGGACCACGTCGGATGCGATGAGCGCACGCCCCATCGCCTCGACGTACGCGAGCCAGCCGGCCTTCGACTTCAGGTCGTCGTCGGTCTCGGCGAGCATCTGCGCGTCCAGGCCGAATCCGACCATGACGACGAACGCGGTGCGCGGGGCGCTGTCGGTCTCGACCCAGCCGATGTCGATCGGATGCGGGTCGTCCTCGAGGATGCGCTCGATCGCCGCCCGCGGGGCGAGGGGGATGCCGAGGTTGCGCGCCAGCAGGTTGCCCGTGCCCTGCGGCACGATGCCGAGGTGCACCTCGGTGCCGGCGAGGGTCTCGGCGACCGCACGGACCGTGCCGTCGCCGCCCGCGGCGACCACGAGTCGGCACCCGGCGTCGAGGGCGGCTCGCGCCGGGCCCTGCCCGGGATCCTCCGGCGTGGTCTCGAACCAGGCGGCGTCGTCGGGGCCGCCGGCGTCGAGCCACAGCTCCGCCAGCTCCTCACGCGCGATCTTGCTCGGGTTGAACACGATTCCGACGCCGGAGGTCACCATGGCCCCAGCCTGGCACACGTCGTGGGCACGGCCCTGCCCGCGACACGAGCGGGATCCACGGATCGGACGGATAATGGAGGCATGACCCGCCCGGCGTACAGCGCCATCTCGAGCTACTCGCGTGTGCGCGTGCTGCACCTGCTGCAGGAGCGACCGCGGCGCACCGTGGCGGAACTGTGCGAGCGCACGGGGCTGCACGCGAACACGGTGCGCGAGCACCTGCAGCGGCTCATCGACGGCGGGTACGTCGTGGCCGAGCCGGAGAAGCGCACCACCCGCGGCCGTCCGCGCGTGCTGTACTCCGCCGCCGCGGCCGACGAGAACGTGAGCCCCATCGCCCTGCGGAAGGCACGGGAGGCGGCCGCCCGCGGCGACCTCATGCGCAAGGTCATGCCCTGGACCGCCGGCGCCGCCGGCGACCTGCCCACCGAGGCGGTGCACCAGCTCGACGCGCTGGTCGACGACCTCGGGGCGGCCGGGTTCGACCCGGTGGTGGACGAGGCGTCGCTGACCGTCGACCTCTCCCCCTGCCCGCACGCCGCGTCGGACGACGGCGCGCGTTCGACCCTGTGCGCCGTGCACCTCGGACTCATGGACGGCGTGCTGGCACAGGCCGGCGGGCCGCTCCGGATCGCGGGGATGGCGCCGTCGTGCAACCCCGCCGACTGCGTGGTGCACCTTGGCCGCTGACCGGGCTCAGGGCACGGCGGGCTCGGCGACGAGCACCCGCTCGGCGCCGCTGTAGACGTTCATCGACGCCCCGCGGACGAAGCCGACGAGCGTGAGTCCGGATGCGGCGGCGAGCTCGACCGCGAGCGACGACGGCGCCGAGACGGCGGTGAGCACCGGGATCCCCGCCATGACCGCCTTCTGCACGAGTTCGAAGCTCGCCCGCCCCGACACCTGCAGGACGGTGCGCCGCAGCGGCAGCCGGTCCTGGAGCACGGCCCACCCGATCACCTTGTCGACCGCGTTGTGCCGGCCCACGTCCTCCCGCAGCACGAGCAGTTCGCCGGTGTCGGCGTCGAAGAGGGCGGCGGCGTGGAGTCCGCCGGTCTTGTCGAACACGGCCTGCTGCTCCCGGAGCCGGTCGGGCAGCGTCGCGATCGTCTCGGCGGCGACCGTGACGTCGTCGACCGCGACGTCGTACCGCGACACGGTCTCGACCGCGTCGATGGAGGCCTTGCCGCACAGTCCGCACGAGCTCGTGGTGTAGAAGTTCCGCGCCGCTTCGGGCGGCGGCGGGGCGACGCCGGGCGCGAGGGTGACGTCGAGCACGTTGTACGTGTTCTCGATCCCCCCGGTGCCCGGACCGCCGCAGTGGATGGCGCCGCGGAACTCGTCGCCTGCGCCGATGACCGCCTCGGAGACGAGGAACCCGGCCGCGAGCTCGACGTCGTGCCCGGGGGTGCGCATCGTGATCGCGAGGGGCTCCCCCGCCACCCGGATCTCCAGCGGCTCCTCGACGGCGAGCACGTCCGCCCGCCGCACCGGTTCGTTCCCGAGCCGGATCTTCACCACCGGCCGCCGTGCCGTGATCCGTCCCATCTCAGCCTCCGATCGCGTTCATGCCGCGCGTGGGCTGCAGGAACCCGGGGTCGTCGATCGCGTGCCCCGGGAGCTTCCGTGCGACGCAGTGGCGCAGCATCCGGTCGATGTCCTCGTCGGTGCCGCCGTCGCGCAGCACCGGCACCAGGTCGAACTCCGTCGTGGAGAACAGGCAGTTGCGCAGTTGCCCGTCCGCGGTGAGCCGCAGCCGGTCGCAGTCGCCGCAGAACGGCGCGGTCACCGAGGCGATGACGCCCACGGTGTGCGGTCCGCCGTCGAGCGTCCACCGTTCCGCGGGGGCGCCCCCACGGCCGGGCACCGGCGACAGGGTCCACCGTGCCGACAGCTTCTCCAGGATCTCCTCGCGGGTCACCATCCGGCTGCGGTCCCAGGTGTGCCCGGCATCGAGCGGCATCTGCTCGATGAACCGCAGCTGCGCACCCTGCGAGACGGCGAACTCGACCAGGTCGACGAGCTCGTCGTCGTTCACGTCGCGCATCGCGACCGCGTTGAGCTTCAGCGGTGCGAGCCCGGATGCGGCGGCCGCCGCGATGCCCGCGAGCACGTCGTCGAGCCGGTCGCGGCGGGTGAGCTCGGCGAACCGGTCGCGCCGGATCGTGTCGATGGAGATGTTCAGGCGGGTGAGGCCGGCGTCGACGAGGTCGGGCAGCACCTCGGGCAGGCGGATGCCGTTCGTGGTCATCGCGAGCTCGACCGGCCCCGCCGGCCCCTCGATCGCCGCGAGGCGGCGGACGACGTCGACGATGTCGCGGCGCAGCAGCGGCTCCCCTCCCGTCAGACGGAAGGTGCTCACCCCGTCGGCGGCGGCGACCCGCGCCACCCGCTCGATCTCGTCGAGGGTGAGGATGCTCTCGCGCGCGAGCCACTCGTTGCCCTGCTCGGGCATGCAGTACGTGCACCGGAGCGAGCACCGGTCGGTCAGCGAGACCCGCAGATCCCGGTGGATCCGCCCGAATCGGTCCACGAGCGGGTCGCCGACGGCCGCCGCCGGGCGGTCGGCGAGCGCCGTCCGCAGCCGCGGCATGCCGATCGTCAGCGCCGTCACGGCGCGGACCCGGGGGCTTCGTGCATGCTCCGAGCGTACGACGCCGGCAGGGGTGCGGGGGCCGCGATTATTCACGGTCGAGCACGCAGCATCCGCTCACTTTCCCGGGCGAGAATCGGTGCGAACCGTGTCGGGTTTGCCCGGCTCAGGGTCGGTGCATCGGGGCCGGCGCGGAGAAGGGCACTCGTTCAATGGACCTCCTCGACCCCCTGCTGCTGGCACGGTGGCAGTTCGGGCTCACCACGCTCTACCACTACCTGTTCGTGCCGCTCACGCTCGGCATGGGCATGATCGTCGCGGTCTTCCAGACCGTGTGGCTGCGCACCGGCAACGTGAAGTGGCTGGCGCTGACCCGGCTGTTCGGGAAGATCTTCCTCATCAACTTCGCGATGGGCGTGGTCACCGGCATCGTGCAGGAGTTCCAGTTCGGCATGAACTGGTCCGCGTACTCCCGCTTCGTCGGCGACGTCTTCGGCGCACCGCTCGCGTTCGAGGGGCTGCTCGCGTTCTTCTTCGAGGCGACCTTCATCGGCCTGTGGATCTTCGGGTGGGACCGCCTGAAGCCCGGGCTGCACCTGGCCACCATCTGGCTGGCGTGGGCGGGTGCCGTCATGTCGGCGTACTTCATCCTCGCGGCGAACTCGTTCATGCAGAACCCGGTCGGCTACGAGATGGCCGAGGACGGCGGGCGCGCCGAGCTCACCGACATCGTCGCGGTGCTCACCAACCCGGTCGCCCTGAACACCTTCCCGCACACGATGTTCGCGGCCTTCATGTTCGCCGCCGCCGTCGTGATCGCGGTCGCCGCCTGGCACCTGGCCCGGGGCCGGAACACCGAGACCATGCGTCCGGCCCTCCGGTTCGGCATGTGGATGATGCTCATCACGTTCGCCGGCACCGCCCTCGCCGGCGACCAGCTGGGGCTCGTCATGGTCGACACGCAGCCGATGAAGATGGCCGCGGCCGAGGCGCTGTACGACAACGCCTGCGGCGCCGACGCTTCGTTCTCGATCTTCTCCCTCGGCACCCCCGACGGCAGCTCCGAGATCTGGTCCCTCCGGGTGCCGTACCTGCTCTCGTTCCTGTCCACCCACACGCTCGACGGCTGCGTGGAGGGCATCAACGACCTGAACGCGCAGTACGCCGCGCAGTGGCCGGAGTTCGCCGCGCAGCTCGGCGGCGAGGGCCTCGACTTCGCCCCCACCATCTGGGTGACCTACTGGTCATTCCGCTGGATGATGGGCTTCGGCGGTCTGGCCGCGCTCATCTCCGTCGTCGGCCTCTGGCTGACCCGCAAGAAGGCCACCCGCACCGTGCCGCAGTGGGCGTGGCGGGTCGCGATCTGGAGCGCGCCGCTGCCGCTGCTCGGCAGCCTCGTGGGCTGGGTGTTCACCGAGATGGGCCGCCAGCCGTGGATCGTCTTCGGGCTCATGCTCACCGAGGACGGCGTCTCCCCCAACGTGCCCGGGTGGAACGTGCTGGTCTCGCTCATCGCGTTCACCGCGATCTACGCGGCCCTCGCGGTCGTGGAGTTCGGCCTCATCCTCAAGGCGGCCAAGAAGGGGCCCGAGCCGCTGCCCGAGCGGGGCGCCGCATCCGACGACACCGACCTCGACGTCCCGACGACGGTCTACTAGGAGCTCATCATGGATCTCGCCTACCTGTGGTTCTTCATCGTCGGCGTGCTGTTCGTCGGGTACTTCGTCCTCGACGGCTTCGACTTCGGCGTGGGCATGTCGCTGCCCTTCCTCGGCCGGGACGACGTCTCGCGCCGGCAGATCATCAACACGATCGGCCCGGTCTGGGACCTCAACGAGACCTGGGTCATCGTGGCCGGCGCCTGCCTGTTCGCGGCCTTCCCCGAGTGGTACGCGACGCTGTTCAGCGGGTTCTACCTGGCGCTGCTGCTCATCCTGCTGGCGCTCATCGCCCGCGGCGTCTCGTTCGAGTACCGGCACCAGCGCGACTCCCTCCGCTGGAAGCGCGGCTTCGACCGCATGATCGTGATCGGCTCGGCACTGCCCGCGTTCCTCTGGGGCGTCGCGGTGGCCAACATCGTGCAGGGCGTGCCGATCGACGCCGACCACGAGTTCACCGGGTCGCTGCTCACCCTCCTGAACCCGTATGGCCTGCTCGGCGGTGTCACGACGCTCCTGCTGTTCTTCACCCACGGCGTGTACTTCGTCGCGCTGAAGACCGACGGCGCCGTCCGTGCCGACGCCCGGCGTCTCGCCGCCCGCTCGGGCCTGCTGACGCTGCTCGTCGCGGCCGTGTTCCTGGTGTGGACCGTGCTGAACGCCTCCGCCGTGGGCGCGCCCACGCTGCTGCTCGTGATCGCCTGCGCCGCCGTCGCCGCGGTGCTGCTCGTCGCCTCGCTGCTCGCGAACGCCCGGGGCCGCGAGGGCTGGGCGTTCGGGTTCGGCGCCGGCACGGTCGCATCCGCGGTGCTGACGCTGTGGCTCGCGCTCTTCCCGAACGTGATGCCCTCCACCACCGACCCGGCGTTCAGCCTCACGATCGAGAACGCGTCGAGCACGGACTACACGCTGACGATCATGTCGTGGGCGGCGCTCGTCTTCCTCCCGCTGGTGCTCGCGTACCAGGGCTGGACGTACTGGGTGTTCCGCAAGCGCGTCAGCCGCTCGCGCATCGAGCGCGCCGCGGCGCAGGCCCACTGACCGACCGGGCGGCCCCTTTCGCAGGGGTCGCCCGGTTCCGGATGAAAGGATGGAACGGTGAGTCCGGATGCGGTCGAGGCGCCCCCGCGCGCGAGTCGCGGCCCCGTCGACCCGAGGCTCCTGCGGTACTCCTCCGCATCCCGCGGTTTCCTCGTCGTCACCGCCGCGATCACCCTCGCCCAGACCGGCGTCACGATCGGCTTCGCCTACGCGCTGACCCGCGCGCTGGTGGGCGCGATCGACGGCGCCCCGGTCGGGTCGCTCCTGCCCTGGATCGGCGTGGGGGCCGCGCTCGCCCTGGTGCGGGGCCTGCTCCTCGCAGCCGGTGAGCGCACGGCGGCGCGCGGTGCCGCGAAGGCGTCGCTGCAGCTGCGGGACGCGCTCGTGCGCGCCGTCGAGAAGCTCGGCCCGGGCTGGCTCGCCGGACGCAACAGCGCCGCCCTGGCCGTCACCGCGGGGCACGGCCTGGAGGCGCTCGACAGCTACTTCGGCCGGTACCTGCCGCAGCTGGTGGCCACCGCGATCACGATGCCGATCCTGGTGCTCGCGATCCTCGTCGCCGACCCGGTCTCGGGCGTCACGGTCATCGTCACGATGCCGCTCATCCCGATCTTCATGGTGCTCATCGGGCTCGCCACCCGCGCCGTGCAGCAGCGGCAGTACGGCACGCTCCACCGGCTCGCCACCCGGTTCGCCGACACCGTCGCGGGGCTGGCGACCCTGAAGATCTTCGGCCGTCAGCACCGCGCGGCCCGCAGCATGGAGACCGTCACCGGCCGGTACAAGCGGGAGACCATGGCGGTGCTCCGGGTCTCGTTCCTGTCCGGGTTCGCGCTGGAGTTCCTCGCGTCCCTGTCGGTCGCCATCATCGCCGTCACGATCGGGTTCCGGCTGCTCGGCGGCGAGATGCCGCTGCTGGTCGGCCTGTTCGTCCTCCTCCTCGCCCCCGAGGCGTACCTGCCGGTGCGCCAGGTCGGGGTGCAGTTCCACGCGTCCGCCGAGGGGGTCGCCGCGACCGAGGACATCTTCGCCACGCTCGACGCGGCCGCATCCGCCCCGGCGCCGACGGTCGCGGAGGTCGCCGCGCAGGGTGCCGCCGCGGGCCCGCTCCTGGCCGCCCGCGGACTCGTCGTGACCCGCGGGACCACCCGCATCGGCCCGGTCGACCTGGAGGTCGGCGCCGGCGAGGTCGTGCTGCTGCGGGGACCCAGCGGCGCCGGCAAGTCGAGCGTGCTCGCCGCGCTCCTCGGGTTCGCCCCGGCCGACGGCGTCATCGAGGCGGCGGGCGCGCCGGTGCCGCATGCCCGCGGCCTCGTCGCCTGGGCCGGGCAGCGACCCGGACTCATGGCCGGCAGCGTGGCGGAGAACGTCGCGCTCGGCGACGACGCCCCCGACCCGGCCCTCGTGAACCGGTGCCTCCGCGACGCGCTCGTCGACGTGCCGGCGGGGCTCGTCCTCGGCGCGACCGGGTCGGGGCTCTCCGGCGGGCAGGCGCAGCGGGTCGCCGTCGCGCGGGCGCTGTACCGGCTCCGCAGCGGCAGGGCCCGCGTGCTCGTGCTCGACGAACCCTCCAGCGCGCTCGACGCCGCCACCGAGGCCGGCCTGTGGCGGATGCTGCGCGCCGAGGCCGGCGCCGGCGCGGGCGTGCTGCTCGTGTCCCACCGCACCTCGGCCGCCGCGATCGCCGACCGGGTCGTGACGCTCGCGCCCACCGCATCCGACGTCGCCCGGGAGGCCGCCCGATGAACGCCGCGACCGCCCGCGTGCTGCGCGACGCGCAGCCGCCGCTCCGCCGGTTCCACTGGGCGATCCTGTCGGGGCTCGGCACCGCCGTCTCCGCGATCGCCCTGCTCGCCGCGAGCGCCTGGCTCATCACCCGCGCCGCCGAGCAGCCCGCCGTCATGTACATCTCCGCCGTCGTGGTCGCGGTGCGCGCGTTCGCGCTCGGCCGCGGGCTGTTCCGCTACCTCGAGCGGCTGACGAGCCACGACGCCGCACTCGGGCAGCTCGCGACCGTGCGGGCGGGGCTCGTGCGCCGCATCGTGCCGCTCGCCCCCGACGGCCTGGGCGCGGCCCGCCGCGGCGCGCTGCTCTCGCGCATGGTCGACGACGTCGACGAACTGCAGAACCTCCCGCTGCGGGTCGTGCTGCCCCTGACGGTCGCGGGGCTCGCGGCCACCGCATCCGTGGTGTTCACCGCGTTCCTCTCCCCCGTCGCCGCGGTCGTGCTCGCGGTGTGCCTGCTCGCCGCGACCGCCCTCGCGGTCTGGGTGGGCTGGGCGGCGGGCGCCCGCGCCGAGCGCGCCCTCGCGCCGCTGCGCAGCCGCCTCGCCGACGCGCTGCTCGACGAGCTGACCTCGCTCGACGTGCTCACCGCGTTCGACGCGACGGATGCCGCCCGCCGCCGTGTGCGGGAGGCCGACGAGGCGCTGCGACGGGCGACCGTCCGCCGCGCCGGCGCACAGGGCCTCACCTCGGGCGCGGTGTCGCTCATCGCCGGGATCGCCTCGTTCGCGGTGCTGCTCGTCGCGCTGCCGCACCTCGGCGCCGGCGGGTTCACCGGTCCTGCCCTCGCGGTGGTCGTGCTGCTGCCGATGGCGGTGTTCGAGGTGTTCGGGCCGGTCCCGCTCGCGCTCGCCTCATGGCGACAGGTGCGCTCGGCGGCCGAGCGGGTCGCCGAGACCGTACCGGAGGAGCTCCCCGACGGGCTGCCCCGCGACGAGCCCGCGCCGACCGGCGAGGCGCCTGCGCTCGGCGACGGCCTGCGGCTCACCGGGGTGCGGGCGCACTGGCCGGCGCGCCGGGGCGCGACCGGCGGCGGGGCGCTGCACCGCGTCGACCTGGACGTCGCGGCGGGCGAGCGCGTGCTCGTGACCGGGCCGAGCGGGGCGGGCAAGACCACGCTCGCGCACGTGCTCGTGCGGTTCCTCGACTACGAGGGCTCGTACACGGTCGGCGGTCGAGAGGCGCGTGAGCTGCACGGCGACGACCTGCGCCGCACGGTCGGGCTGTGCGAGCAGACGCCGTACCTGTTCGACGAGTCGCTGCGGGAGAACCTGATCTTCGCGCGGGACACCGCCGGCGACGACGAACTGTGGGAGGTGCTCGAGCGGGTCGGCCTCGGCGACTGGGCCCGCGGCCGCGGCGGCCTGGACGCGCCCCTCGGTGAGCGCGGCGCCCTGACCTCGGGCGGGCAGGCGCAGCGGATCGCCCTCGCCCGGGCCCTGCTCGCCGGGTTCCCGGTGCTCGTGCTCGACGAGCCCACCGCGGGGGTCGACCCCGCCGCATCCGACGCGCTGCTCGCCGACCTGCTCGGCGCCGTGGGTCCGGACCACGCCGTCGTGCTCGTCTCGCACGTGCCGGTGCCCGCCGGGCTCGTCGACCGCGAGGTCCGGATCGAGGACGGCCGCACCGTCTGAGCGCCGGCGGTCGGGGTCAGCGCCGTGCCGCGAGCCGGACCGCGCCGCACCGCGAGCACAACTGCGGAGTTCACGGCCGACACGCCGTGCCCACCGCATCCGCCACCGGCGTGTCGGGCACCATCTCCGCAGTTGTGCACGGGGCTGGGCACCCGCAGCAGGTCCCGCACCGGGGCCACACGCCCGAGTACGGCCCCCGAGTGCGCACCCGTTTCGCGAACGAGCACCCGATCGGATGCGCACTCACGGAACGGATGCGCACTCGGCCACCGGCCCGCACCGCGAGCACAACTGCGGAGTCCACCGTCGACACGCCGTGCCCACCGCATCCGCCACCGGCGTGTCGCGTACCATCTCCGCAGTTGTGCACGGTGGGGGCGACCCTGGAGACGCCGCGCGGGTCAGGCGGGGAGGAAGCGCGCGGCGGCGGGATCGACCGTGACGCGCACGGCGTCGGCGGGGCCGAGCGGATGCCGCGCCCACACGTCGAACGGCAGCTCGCACACGAGTCCCGGCACGTCGAGGTGCAGCAGCACCCCGCCGACGGTCTGCTCGACGCGGACGACGGATGCGGCCGCGCCGCCGTCCGCGAGCACGACCCGCCCCGGCGGGCATACCAGCACGGCCGCACCGTCCGCGACACCGGGCGCGGGCACGGCCACGGCGCCGGCCGTCCACACGCCGCCCCGGACCGCGCCGGGCACCCGGCAGAGGCCTGCGACCCCGGCGGTGAACGCGGTCGCGGGCCGGGCGAACACCTCGCGCACCGGGCCGTCCTGGGTCACCCGCCCGTCCTCCACGACGACGAGCCGGTCGCCGAGCGCGACGGCGTCCACCGCGTCGTGGGTCACGACGACGCAGGTGAGCGGGCGCACGAGTTCGGCGAGCAGCATCCGGATCTCCGCGGCCGTGCCGGGATCGAGCGAGGTGAGCGGTTCGTCGAGGAGCAGCAGGCGCGGGGATGCGGCGAGCGCCCGGGCGATCGCGACGCGCTGCTGCTGTCCGCCCGACAACGCGCCGGGCTTCCGCCCTGCGACGTCGGGCAGCCCCACCCGCTCGAGGAGGTGCTGCGCGCGGGCGCGGGCGGCGTCCTTCGCCCTCCGGCGGGCGCGGAGCGGGAAGGCGACGTTCTCGAGCGCGGACAGGTGCGGGAACAGGCGCGGGTCCTGCCCGAGGAGCACGGTGTCGCGCGCGGCGGGCGCCACGGCTCGTCCCGGTGCGGACAGCTCCCGGCCGCCGAGCCGGACGTGCCCGTGATCGAGCGGCACCACGCCCGCCAGCGCGCCGAGGAGCGACGACTTGCCGGCGCCGCTCGGCCCCATGACGGCGACCGTCTCGCCCGCGGCCGCGACGACGTCGGCGGCGAGGACGAAGCCGGACGGATGCCGCACCTCGATGCGCGCGTCGAGCGACGCCGCGCCCCCCGCCGCACCCCACGAGCCCGCCGCGCCCCCGGCCGCGTCCCCGGCCGCACCCCACGAGCCGGCCGCGCCCCCGGCCGCACCCCACGAGCCCCCCGCGGTCATCGCGCCGCCCCCGGCCGCCAGCCGCGCACGAGCAGCAGCACCGCGACGGCCGCGACGAGGAGGAGCAGCGACAGCGCGACGGCCGTGCCCTGCCCGACGCCGCCGCCGTTGAACGCGGTGTAGATCGCGAGCGGCATCGTCTGCGTGACGCCCGGCGCGTTGCCGGCGAACAGCGCGGTGGCGCCGAACTCGCCGAGGGCGCGGGCGAAGCTCAGCACCGTGCCCGCGATGAGCCCGGGCGCGGCGAGCGGCAGCGTGATGCGCCGGAGGATCGTCCACCGCCCCGCCCCGAGGGATGCGGCCGCCTGCTCGTACCCGGTGCCGGTCGCCCGCAGGGCGCCCTCGACCGAGAGCACGAGGAACGGCAGCGCCACGAACACCTGCGCCATGGCGACCGCGGCCGTCGTGAACGGCAGGCGCAGGCCGACCGCGGCGAGCAGGTCGCCGAGCCACCCGTTCCGGCCGAAGAGGAACAGCAGCGCGACGCCGCCGACCATCGGCGGCAGCACGAGCGGCACGGTGACGAGGGCGCGCAGCATCCCCGCCGCCCGAGGACCGCTCCGCGCCATGAGGAGCGCGAGCGGCACCCCGAGGAGCAGGCACAGCAGGGTCGCGGCGGCGGCGGTGCCGAGCGACAGCCACAGCGCCGACAGCGCGGCGGGCGCCGTGACGTCGGCCCACAGGGTGGTCCACTCGACGCGGGCGACGAGCGCGGCCAGCGGCACGAGGAGGAACGCCATCCCCACCACCGCGGGGACGACGAGGATGCGGGGGGCGATGCCGAGCCGGTTCACGGTCGCCCGAATCCCCGCTCGGCGAGGATCGCCTGGCCGCGGTCGCCGGCCACGAACGCCACGAGCGCGGCTGCGGCGGCCGGGTTCCGCGCGCCGGTCAGGGCGACGATCGGATACCGGTTCACGACGTCGGCGGCGCCCGCCGGGACGATCGCCTCCACGGCCGGTTCCCCGACCGCATCCGTGGCGTAGACGAGCCCTGCGTCGGCCTCCCCCGCGGCGACCTTCGTGAGCACCGCCGTGACGTTCTGCTCGAGGCTCGCCGGG
Organism: Microbacterium sp. GXF7504; assembly: GCF_054798235.1. Classification (NCBI taxonomy): domain Bacteria; kingdom Bacillati; phylum Actinomycetota; class Actinomycetes; order Micrococcales; family Microbacteriaceae; genus Microbacterium; species Microbacterium sp. GXF7504. The sequence goes on from NZ_JBSJZI010000001.1 coordinate 248,336, forward strand.
GTGAGGGCGACCCCGGCGCGCTCGAGCAGCCGGTCGGATGCGGCGCCGCACGGCACCTCGGCCGCGCACCGCACGACGGTGGTCGCCGGGTCGGCGAGGTCGGCGAGCGTCGTGACCGCGGCGGGGTTGCCGGCCGGGACCGCGATGACGAGCGTGTTCGACGCGAAGGTTTCGGGGTCCTCGGCGAGGCCCGCGTCGACGACCCGTGCCATGTTCGCCTCGTCCGCGGCGGCGAAGACGTCGAACGACGCGCCGCCGAGCAGCTGCGTGGCGAGGGTCGACGACCCGTCGTAGGAGATCGGCTGCACGTCGACGTCGGGATGCTCGGCCTCGAACGCGGCGGCGATCTCGTCGAACGCGCCCTGCAGCGACGCCGCTGCGGCGATCGTGAGCGTGTCCCCCGCATCGGATGGGGCCTCACCGCCCGCACAGCCGACGGTGACGGCCGCGGCGACGGCGAGCGCGGCGACGGCCGCGAGCAGTCGGCGCATGTCAGGCCTTCGGGGTCTCGACGATGACGGTGGTGGCCTTCACGACCGCGACGGCGAGCGAGCCGGGCTCGAGCCCCAGCTCGCGGACGGCCTCGGCCGACATGAGTGAGACGACCCGGTGCGGACCGGCCTGGATGTCGACCTGCGCCATCACCCCGTCCAGCTGCACCCGGGTGACGATGCCGGTGAAGCGGTTGCGGGCGCTGGAGAGCGCGTCGGTCGGATCGGCGGCCGCCGCGGCGAGCTCGACCGCGCGGCGGGCGAGCGCGTCGCCCGGGATCTCCACCGGGCTCGCGGCGGTGACCGGCAGCATCCCCTGGTCGATCCAGCGGCGCACCGTGTCGTCACTCACGCCCAGCAGTCGCGCCGCCTGCGACACCTTGAACAGCTCCACACCCACAGCATATCGCCGCATCTGCGGGGGTGGCGGGCACATATTCCCGCGGATGCGGCACGCGTCCGCATCCGGGCATGCCGGACGCCGCACGGCGCACCCCTGCATTGCCCCGCCCCCGCTCACCGAAACAGGTGATTCGGCGTACGCAGGACGTTCGCCGCCCGAAACCACCTGTTCTCGCCGAATCACCTGATCCGGCACTCGCCCCGCATCCGCAATCCGACGCCGCACGGCGCACCCCTGCATTGCCCCGCCCCACTCACCCGAAACAGGTGATTCGGCATACGCAGGACGTTCGCCGCCGGAAACCTCCTGTTCTCGCCGAATCACCTGATCCGGCACTCGCCCGTACGACCGCATCCGCCACCCGCGCCCCGGCCCCGCGCGCCGGTCTAGCCTGATCCCATGCCGTTCCCACCCCTCGTCGCGCCGGTCGACGCCCTCTCCGAGGACGAACGCCGCCGCACCGCACGTCACGCCGTGCTCGCCGGATTCGGCGAGACCGCGCAGCGCCGCCTCGCCGCGGCCCGGATCGCCGTGATCGGCGCCGGCGGCCTCGGCTCCCCCGCGATCCTCGCCCTGGCGGCGGCCGGGGTCGGCGAGCTCGTCGTGATCGACGACGACGTGGTGGAGGTGTCGAACCTGCAGCGGCAGGTGCTGCACCGGGTGACGGATGCGGGTGCGCCCAAGGTCGACTCGGCGGTGCGCGCCGCATCCGGGCTCTCCCCCGAAACCGTGGTGCGTCCGGTGACCGAGCGGCTCACGCCGGAGAACGCGGAGCGGCTGCTCGCGGGGGCGCACGTGGTGCTCGACGGCAGCGACACGTTCGAGACCCGCGCCGCCGTGGCGGCCGCGACCGAGCGGCTCGGGATCCCGCTCGTGTGGGGGACGGTGCAGGAGTTCGACGCGCAGGTGACCGTGTTCTGGTCGGCGCCGCCGGCGGGGACGGATGCGGTCGTGCTCGCCGACCTGCATCCGCCGTCCGGGGTGGGCGAGGTGCCGACGTGCGCACAGGTCGGCGTGCTGGGCGCCCTGTGCGTGCAGGTCGGCGGCCTCATGGTGCTCGAGGCGATCAAGCTCGTGACGGGCGTGGGCGAACCGCTCCTCGGCCGCATCCTGCTCATCGACGCGCTCCGCGCCCGGCAGCAGGAGATCCCCCTGCGCCCGTCCCGGGCCACGCGCGCGTCGGCGCCGGTGGCGACGTCCACCCCTCGGACACCCGCCACGACCGCCCACCCGCGCGACACGACGCCCGGCGCGAACCGCGACACCATGCCCGACGCCAACCGCGACTGGACCGTGCTCGACGTGCGCGAGCCGCACGAGACCGCGCGCGGCGCGATCGAGGGGGCGCTGCGGGTGCCGCTCGCGCAGGTGCTCGCCGACCCGGCGGCGCTCGGTCCCGGTCCGTTCCTCGTGGTGTGCCAGGCCGGGGTGCGGGCCCGCCGCGCGGCCGACGCGCTCGCAGCCGCGGGCGCCGCCGCATCCGTGCTCCCGGGCGGCATGGACGCGCTGACGGCACCGGGCGGTATGGACGCGCTGACCGGGGCCGGCGCATGAGCGCGCTGCGCACGGTCGAGGAGCACCTCGCCGAGGTGCTGGCCGCCGTCACCCCGACCCCCGCCGAAACCGTCCGCGTCGCCGAGGCCGCGGGCCGCACGCTCCGCGAGCCGGTCACCGCGTCGGTCGACATCCCGGTCTTCGACAACTCCGCGATGGACGGGTTCGCCGTCCGTCATGCCGACACGGCGGATGCTGCGCCCGACCGTCCCGCCCGGCTCACGGTCGTCGCCGACCTCCCCGCCGGCACCGGCCTCGACCCCGAGCTCGGCCCGGGACAGGCCGCCCGCATCATGACCGGGTCGCCCGTCCCCACCGCCGCCGACGCCGTCGTGCCCTTCGAGGACACGGCGGGCGGCCTCGCCGACTCGCTCGGCGGGATCGAGGTGCTCCGCGCACCGAAGCCGGCCGCCCACATCCGCCGCCGCGGCTCCGACCTCCGGGCCGGCGACGTCGTGGTCCCCGCCGGCATGCTCCTCACCCCGCTGCAGCTGAGTGCCGCCGCGGCCGCCGGCGTCGCGGAGGTCGTCGTCGCCCGCCCGCCGCGGGTCGCCGTCGTCGCCACCGGCTCCGAGCTCGTGCCGCCCGGGGCGCCGCTCCGTCGCGGGCAGATCCCGGAGTCCAACAGCGAGCTGCTCGCCGGGCTCGTCCGCGACGCGGGCGCCGACGTCGTGCTGCGTCGCACGGTCGACGACACCGACGAGGCCTTCCTCGCGGTGCTGGCCGACGCCGCCGAGGCGGGCGCCGAGGTCGTCATCACCTCGGGCGGCGTGAGCGCCGGCGCGTTCGAGGTCGTGAAGAACGTGCTGACCGGCAGCGACGTGGCGTTCGTGAAGGTCGCGATGCAGCCCGGCAAGCCCCAGGGGTTCGGCCGGCTCGCGAGCGGCGCGCTGCTCTTCGGCCTGCCGGGCAACCCGGTGAGCTCGGCGGTGTCGTTCGAGACGTTCGTGCGGCCGGCGCTCCTGCGGATGCAGGGACGCGACCGCATCCATCGTCCGGTGCTGCGCCTGCCCGCCGGGGCCGCCTGGCGCACTCCGCCCGGGCGCCGCCAGTACCTCCCCGCGGCGATCGACCGGAGCGACCCCGCACGCTGGACCGTCGCCCCCGCGACGGCCGGCGGCTCCGGCTCGCACCTCGCCGGCGGGCTCGCCCGCGCCGAGGCGTACGCGGTCGTGCCGGCCGAGGTCGACGCCGTCGCCGAGGGCGATCCGGTCGATGTCATGCTGGTGACATGAGCTTCACGCACCTGGATGCGGCGGGCCACGCCCGCATGGTCGACGTCACCGCGAAGCAGCCCACGGTCCGCGCCGCGACCGCGCGCGGGTTCGTCCGCTGCGCGCCGGAGGTGGTCGCGGCGCTCCGCGACGGCAGCGTGCCGAAGGGCGACGTGCTGGCGGTCGCGCGCATCGCCGGCATCCAGGGCGCCAAGCAGACCCCGGCGCTGCTCCCGCTGGCCCACGTCATCGGCGTGCACGGCGCGACGGTCGACCTTGCGGTGACGGATGCGGGTGTCGAGATCGAGGCGACCGTCCGCACCGCCGACCGCACCGGCGTCGAGATGGAGGCGATGACGGCGGTCACGGTCGCCGCGCTCACCGTCGTCGACATGGTGAAGGGCATGGACAAGGGCACCGCGATCGAGTCGGTGCGGATCGTCCGCAAGGAGGGCGGCAAGTCCGGCACCTGGACCCGCCCCGGCGAGGACTGACATGACCGGCGCCCCCGCCGCATCCGCTGCGCCGTGCGTGTCCCAGTTTCTGCCGCTTTCAGCCTCTCGAAGCGACAGAAACCGGGACACGTTCCGCAGAAACCGGGACATGCGATGAGGGTGGCGGCGATCCTGCTCGCGGGCGGGCGCGCGTCGCGGGTCGACGGCGCCGCGAAGCCGCTGTTCGAGGTGGGCGGACGGACGCTCCTCGACCGCGCCGTGGCGGCGGTGACGGATGCGGGCGCCGGCCCGGTGACGGTCGTGGGCCCGGTCCTCGACGAGACCCTGCCGGTTCGGTGGGTGCGCGAGGACCCGCCCTTCGGCGGCCCCGCCGCGGCCGTCGTCGCTGCACTGGCCGCGACGCAGGCGACGGATGCGGCGGCCGACCCGGACTGGACCCTGCTGCTGGCGTGCGACCTCGCGCGCCCCGACCTCGCCGTGACGCGGCTGCTCGCCGACCTCCCGCTCCTGCCCGACGACACGGAGGGCGTGTGCCTGGCCGACGAGGGCTCGCGGCCGCAATGGCTCACCGGCGCGTACCGCACCCGGGCGCTGCGGCGGGCCGCCGCATCCCTCCCCGACGGTGGACGGGACGCCCCCGTCCGGGCGCTGCTCGACGACCTCGCGATCGCGGCCCTGCGGGCACCCGACGACGTGACCGCAGACGTGGACACGTGGGAGGATCTGGAACGGGCGCGCCGCGCCCTGGAGGAGGACGCATGAGCACGCATCTGCCGCCCGAGGCGCTCGACGAATGGGCCGCCGCGCTCCGTGACCGACTGGGCCTCGGGCCCGACGACCTGCCGATCGCGGCGATCCTCGACCTCGCCGCCGAGGTCGCCCACGGCGTCGCCCGGCCGGCGGCGCCGTTCAGCGCGTTCGCCGCGGGGCTCGCCGCGGGCCGCGCCGGCGGCTCGCCCGAGCAGGTGGCCGAGGCGCTCGCCGCGGTGAGCGGACTGGCCGGCGAATGGCAGGCCGACTGATGGCGCACGTCCGGTACTTCGCGGCCGCGGAGGAGTTCGCCGGCCGCGCCGAGGAGCGCCGCCCCGAGCGCACCCTGGGCGAGCTGCGCGTCGCGCTCGGCGCGGAGCATCCAGCGCTGGGCGGCATCCTGCCCCGCTGCGCCGTGCTCGTCGCGGGCGCCCGCGTCGACGACGACACCGAGCTCGCCGACGACACCCTCGTCGACGTACTCCCCCCGTTCGCCGGCGGCTGACCCGCCCCCGCTAGCCCCTCCCGTCGGGTCCCGATCCGTTCCCCGAGACCACATCCATCCCGCGAGACCACATCCAATTGGGCGTGGTCTCGGCGACAAGATGTGGTCTCGCGCGGACGATGGCGGCGGGAGCGCGCAGACGGATGCGGGCGCGGACCGACTAGACGGTATGTAGTGGCCGCCTTCTGGTGAGGGGGTCGCGGGACGGGGCCTCACTCACAAAGCTCGTGGGTTACCGGGTGGGTGGTCCGCCCGGCCTATCCGACAGTTGTGGGAGGCCCCGTGTTCTCTGAGCGTACGAGTGTTGGGCTGGATGTGCACGCCCGTTCCGTCGCGGCAGCGGCGATCGACGGCGCGACCGGTGAGCTGTTCCAGGCGAAGCTGCCGCCCGGGCAGGACCGGATCATCTCGTGGGTGAGGTCGTTGCCCGGGCCGGTCGCGGTCGCCTATGAGGCGGGGCCGACCGGGTTCGGGCTGCACCGCGCGCTGGAATCGGCGGGGATCCGCTCGGTGGTCGCGGCGCCGTCGAAGCTGCAGCGGCCCAGCGGCGACAGGGTGAAGACCGACGCGCGGGATGCCGTGCATCTGGCGCGGCTGCTGCGTCTGGACGAGATCACCCCAGTCACGGTGCCGACAGTCAGTCAGGAGGCCGCCCGGGATCTGGTGCGCGCCCGTGAGGACTGCCGCGGCGATCTGATGCGCGCCCGGCACCGGTTGAGCAAGCTGCTGCTGCGGCACGGGATCGTCTACGACGAAGGCAGAGCATGGACCGGCAAGCACGACCGGTGGCTCGCGCATCAGCGGCTGAGCCTTCCCTCGTCGCAAGCCGCGCTCGAGGCCGAGTACGAGACGGTGCTGCAGATCAAAGCGCGCCGCGACCGACTCGACGCCGCGATCGAACAGCTCGCCGCGGACAGCGAGTTCGACGGGATCGTCCGCCGGCTCGGATGTCTGCGCGGGATCAGTACCCTGACCGGGTTAGCGCTGGCGGTCGAGATCGGCGACTGGACCCGATTCACCGGCAACAGCATCGGCTCGTTCGTCGGTCTCGTGCCCAGCGAGTTCTCCTCGGGGCAGTCCCGCATGCAGGGGCCGATCACCAAGACCGGCAACGGACACGCTCGCCGCCTGCTCGTCGAAGCGGCCTGGCACCACCGACCCAGCTACCGGGTCGGCGCGGTGATCCAGCATCGCTGGAACCAGGCGTCCCCGGCCGCGAGAGCACGCGGCGATCTCGGCAACCGGCGACTGCACGGGCGCTGGGTGCGCTTCATCGAACGCCGCAAACGTCCCAACATCGCCACGATCGCCGTGGCCCGCGAGCTCGCCGGATGGTGCTGGTCACTGGCCGTGATGGACGACTGAGACCCCCTGAGCGCTTCCAGATCCCAACGGCCGGTGGCAGCGCGAGGAACGACCCGCGACACAACTATGAGCAGCCCAACCTCGGTGGGGCGACGCTCGTTCCTAGACACGCGGACACGCTCCTGCCGAAGAACCGTCCTGCGGTAACCAACCCGCGATATCAGACTGACCGCGCGTCGCAACGACACGCTCACCGACCAGCCGATCACGAAGCAGGAGGCGCCGCCCGGGACCAAACCCGGACGGCGCCTCGCCATGCCTCTTGACAGAGAACCCCTACATATCAGTAGTACGCCGGGAACTTTCCGTTGAAGACGTAGTCCCACCAGCCGAAGGCGGCTGAGGGATTTGAGTCGCGCGCCGCCACCGCCTTCTGTGCACGGGTGACTGCGGTCTGCAGCTCGAGAGTGCGTCTCGGTGGTTCGCGTCCGATGAGCAGGGCTTGATCCGCCCCGTGCTTCCAGTCGGGTCGTTCATATCCGCAAGTCCGTGGGAGGACAGGGACTCAAAGAAGCGGGAACGCGGATCGTGGCAGTGAGCGACCAGTACGGTGCGATCCATCGAACTGGGGGCCTGGATATCCCAGCGCTGGAAAGATACATCGCGACGACGGGCACCGTCCGAGGCTTCCGGGATGCCGACGAAATAAAGCCGGGCGACCTTCTCGAACTTGACGTCGACGTGCTCCTGCCCTGCGCTGTGGAAGGTGTGATCACGGCGGACAATGCGCACCGCATCAAGGCGCAAGTCATTGTGGAGGGCGCAAACGGTCCGACAACTCCGGACGCGGACGCCATCCTTGGCCGGAACGGAGTCTTGGTCGTTCCCGACATTCTTGCGAACGCAGGTGGTGTGGTCGTCAGCTACTTCGAGTGGGTGCAAGCGAACCAGGCATATTGGTGGTCCACCCAACAAGTCGAAGAACGCGCCGCGGCAACTGCTATCGCGGTGTCTCGCGTCGCCGACGCCCATCGCATTCGAGGTCTCTACCCGTGACGTCAGCGGAACCCTCCGCTGGTCGGCAGGAGCGGATCCCCCTCCGAGACAGCCGACCCCTCATGGTCGTGACGATGGCCTAACGGAAAGCGCGAGCCGTGGGCAGAGTGACACGGCGTCGCGGGCGTCGCGGACTCGGTCTGCGGGGATAGGTACGTCGGAGCCGCCGGTTCCTGTCGGGTAGCCCCAGTCATCCGGCCGGAGCACCCCGTCCAGCAGTTCGATGCAGGCTCCGCGGCCGTGGCAGGCGGTCCAGTCGATATGCAGGATGGTCATGCTCTCACCTCCGATCGGGTCAGGCAACGTCCGTGTGCGTGAGCGGCAATGTCGTCGGCGAAGACGACAAGGGCGCTCCGCAGCATCCGTACCGTTCCGTCGGGGTGATGACAGGCGCCCCGCCCGTCGATGAGGCCGGCGATCCGTCTGAGCTCTGCGGTCGTGTCCGTCCCGGCCAGCAGCTCGCGCATCAGTTCCGCGATACGGGGCAGGCCATTCGCGCAGGGCCCGCACTGCCCCGCGGATGCCGCGGCGAGGGTGGCGAGCGTGCGTGCAGTCACCTGGATGCCGCATTCGCCTTCGGTGAGCGGATGCAGGATGCCGGCGCCGGGGCTGGCTCCATGCGGTGCGAGACCTGAGGCCGAGAGAGGCGAATCGAGGGCGGACGCCGGTACCCAAGCGCCGTGGAAACCGCCGACCAAAGCCGGAAATGTGTCGGGTGCGCCGGCCGCGTCGAGTAGCGAGCGGAGGGGGGAACCGCCAGATACCTCAAAGACACGCGGTGAGGTGTCTCCCCAGCTCACGCTGACGAGCCGCGTTCCAGGTGCGTCCGTGGTGCCGACCGAGCGATGCCATGCGGCGCCGTAACGGGCGATGAGGGCGATGTGCGCGAGTGTCTCGACGTTCTGCACAAGGGTCGGCCGACGATGCAGTCCGCTGACCGCGAGACGCACCGGCCGGTCGGCGGGAACCGGACGTCGACCGGCTAAGCCCGCGACCACGGCCGATGCCTCGCCGCCGACGAATCCGCCGCTTTCGGCGTGGAGGCGGATGGCGTGAGCGTCGGAGCGTTCCGCGAGTGCAGCGCGAACGACGCCTGCGGTCGAGGGCCCCACCACAAGCCGGCCTTCAGCTGCGCCGAGGGCGTCAGCGCAGATCAGGAGCCCGTCGATCACGAGGTGGGGCGCGGAGGCGAGGAGGACGGCGTCCTTCGCGCTCAGAGGCTCCCCTTCGCTGCCGTTGCCGATGACGATCGGGGCTCCGCGCTTCCGCGGCTGTGCGGCGACGGCGTGGAGTTTGCGGTGAGCAGGAAAACCCGCTCCGCCGCGTCCGTCGAGTGCGGCCCGCTCCAATTCGCCGATCAGCTCCGCGGCCGAAGGGGACGGACGCGGCCCGAACGTGCGGGAGTGGTCGTGCAGCGACGGAGAGGGCGCGGCGAGTAGGCGCGGCACCGATGGCTGGGTGTTGATCATGACGAAACCTCCGAAGATGCGAGGCGGCGGGTCGCCGCCGTCTTGATGCGGGCAGGGGTCACGGGCTGGGGACGACGGAATCTGGCGGTCACCCGCCAGGCCACCGCGCCGAGGACAGCGGCGCAGCAGACGCCCACGACAATCAGAAACCACGGCTCGGCGGCGTCCGTGCCCGCGCCGATCCCGTGCGCCACGGACAGTGGCCAGAGCAGGTAAGTCGCCCAGTGCACGGCGCGGAATGCGCGCGCACCGATGCGGTGGCGCAGCAGGGCCGTGACGACCACCGCCAAGGTGAGGTCAGCCGCGAGCGTGCCGAGCCCCAGCCAGAACGGCTGATATGCCGCGAGGAACGGCACGGCCAGGTCGACCAGCTGCAGCTGGGCGTAGCTGTCAAAGAAGAGGCTGAGGATATGGATGCCGATGAAGACCATGGCAAGGAGTGCGACGTCGCGGTGCAGACGTGCAACGCCGAATTTCGGCAGGCCGGCCGCGGATCGGCCCGACCGCACGGTGATGCCAAGCACGAGAGCAAGGCTGAACAGCGCGAGACCGATGACGCCGGTACCGCGACCGAGCGCCCAGAGGGCTTCATCCATGGCGCACCCCCATCGGCATGTCGTGGTCTGCCGCTGCCTCGGCCGGCCAGCCTCCGACGGTCATGACGCGTCCGTGCTGGTCTACGAGCCGTGCCGATGCACGCCGGGCCAGCCATTCGGGTGCGGTGGCGCCGTGGACGATGGCGGCGGTGGCGAACGAGTTGGCGAGGAAGCAACTCGAAGCCGCTACCGATACGGTGCGCCACACCGGTGCGGCGGGGCGGCCCGTTCGTGGGTCGAGGATGTGGTGCATCTGCTCTCCCCCGCGCAACCACCGGCGGCGGAGGGTGCTCGAGGTGGCGACCGCCGCTCCGGCCCGGACATGCACCCGACCTGCGGGCTCACCCGGGACGTCCTGCACGGTGACATGCCACCCGTCGGCCGGTTCGGCGCCGGCGGTGGCGATGTCGCCGCCGAGCGACAGCAGCACCCCGCAGCCCAAACGGCGGGCGATCTCGTTAGCCACCAGGTCGGCGGCGACGGCCTTCGCGGTGGCGCCGAGGTCGAGTGTCAGGTGACCGGGCACGGTGAGATGCCTTCCCCGCAGTTGGACGTTCTGCCAGCCCGGCCGAGAGGAAACCACCGCGCGTACCGGGCGGTCGTCGTCGAGTATGAGGCGGATGTCGCGGTCGTAGCCGATCCCGTTCATGCTGCGCCCGAGCGTCGGATCGACCAAACCGCCCGTCAGCTGCGCCGCTTCCAGACCCCGACGGATGAGCACCGCGAGCAGCCCGCTCACAGTGACTCCCGACGGCTGCCGCGCCGCGATCCGGTTCACCTCCGAGTCGGTGCGGAAACGGCTAGCGACGTAATCGATGCGAGCAAGTTCGCGGTGCGCGATCTCCAGCGCATCCTCCAGCGCGTCCTCGCGATCGACGACGAGGCGTGCGGTCGTGGACCACAGCTGCCATTCACTTGTCGCACGCATCATGACCCGCTCGATGTCGCGTCGGACTCGGAGGAGGTGGACTCGGAGACGGCGCCCGATTCCGCCGATTCGCTCGACGCGTCAGTGTCCGATTCGGTCGTCGTCGCGGACGAGTCCTCCGCTGTGGAGTCGTCAGAGGAGGTGGACTCAGTCGTCTCAGCCTCGGTGGTCGACTGGGTGGTGCTCGTGTCGGTGGTTGTGGATTCCGTGCTCGTGGTCGATGCGGTCGTGTCCTGCATGCCTGAGGCGATGCTGGACACCACCACACCGGTCGCACCGACACTCATCGCGACCACCATTGCTGTCGCCAGTCGTGTGCGGAGCCATGCCTTGCGGATGCCGTTCATCCCGATCTCCTTCCGATAAGACCAGGGTGCTGATCACGTCAAAGAGGAGGCCAAGATGAAAGCAAGCTAGGGGTTCACAGAACCTATGCGATCGCTGTGGGTCGTGCGTCGCAGCTGTTACGACCGTGCCTGTTGAAGCGGCACCCGCACCGTGAAGGTCGTGTTGCCCGGTTCGCTGTCGACCTTGATGGTGCCGCCGTGAGCAGCGACGATGGCGTGTGCAATGGACAGGCCCAGCCCGGTGCTCCCGGAGTCGCGGTTTCGAGAGTGATCCCCTCGGGCGAAGCGCTCGAACAGCCGGTCGCGCACGCCGGGATCGATGCCCGTCCCGTTGTCGTTCACACGGATGATCGCCTGGGTGTCATCGACCGAGAGCGAGGTGGTAACCACGGTTCCCGGCGGCGTGTGAGTGCGAGCATTGCGGAGGAGATTGGACAGCACCTGCCGGAGGCGGTTCTCGTCCCCTAAGCCGATGGCCTCTTCAGCGACCTCGCCCAGCCGCCATTCCCGCGAGGGATCGGCGGCGTGCGCGTCGCTGACAGCGTCGATGACGAGCAGTGGGAGATCGACGCTGTCCTCCCGCAGCGACTGGCCGGCATCAAGCCTTGCGAGGAGGAGTAGGTCATCGACGAGGTCCGCCATGCGGGCGGATTCCGCTGAGATCCGGTCGAACGAGCGCTCCTGGGTGGGCGTCATCGGTGCCGCCTCGGCTTGCGAGAGCTGCGCGTAGCCGCGGATGGATGCGAGGGGGGTGCGTAGTTCGTGGCTGGCGTCGGCGATGAAGCGACGAAGTTGCTCTTCGCTGTGCTGTCGCGACGTGAGGGCCGCTTCGACGTGACCGAGGAGGGTGTTCAGTGATCGGCCGACACGTCCCACTTCGGTGTCGGAATCCGTGTCCCTCACATCTACTCGGTCCGGAATGTCGACCTCGCCGTCCGCCAATTCGCGGGTGGCCACGCGGTCGGCGACGGCCGCCACCCGGCTCAGCGGGCGAAGACTCCGGGTTACCACCACGGCCAGGCCGACGAGAATGACGAGCAGCGTCACACCAGACACCCCGAGGAGGATGACGGCCAAGGCGGTGGTAGTCGCAGTGACGTCCTCGACCGAGCGCCCGGCGATGACGGTGGTGCCCGCCTGAGTCCCCGACACGACGCGGAACACGCCGATCTCCGACCCGAGGTCGACGGTCGCGGGCACACCGTCGGTAAAAGTCGTCGACTGCAGAATCTCCTTCTGCTCGTCGGTGAGAGTCACCTCGTCGCCGTTGTCAGCAACGTATGCCGACTCGCGAACGGAACCGTCTTCGTCCAGAAATACCTGTAGCGACCCGACCCGCTCGGCAGGGCCGTCATCGCTGAAAGACCCGGGCTGATCTGGCGCATCCTCGCCCCCGGGGCCCTCGGGCCCCAGAGCCCTCTGGAGTTCCTCCTGCACCTGCGTGTCCAGTCGCTCGTAAACGAACGACCGCAGCGCCACCGTGGTCAGGATGCCCGCGACGAGCAAACCGATCGCGACGAGCGTACCGGTGCCCACCACCAGCTTGCGCCGTAGCGTCCACCGCCGTCTGCTCATGAGCTGGGCTTGATGGTGTAGCCGACGCCTCGCACGGTATGGATCAGAGGCTCGCCGAGCGTGTCGATCTTCTTCCGCAGGTAGGAGATATAGATCTCGACGACGCTTGCGTTTCCGCCGAAATCGTAGCTCCAGACCTGATCCAGGATCTGCGCCTTGCTGAGCACTCGGCGGGGGTTCTGCATGAGGTACCTCAGGAGCTCGAACTCCTTCGCGGTCAGCTTGATCGGAGTCCCGCCTCGTTCCACCTCGTACGTGTCCTCGTCGAGCGTGAGGTCGGCGACGTGAAGTCGGGGATCCTCGTCGGCGACTGCAGCAACGTGCCGGCGCGCCATACCGCGAAGTCTGAGGATGACCTCCTCGAGGTTGAACGGCTTGGTCACGTAGTCGTCGCCGCCGGCGGAGATTCCCGCGATGCGGTCCTCGACAGCGTCCTTCGCGGTCAGGAAGAGAACGGGGATGTCGTTGCCGGTCGCGCGGACGCGTCGTAGCAGCTCCAACCCGTCGAGCCCGGGCATCATCACATCGAGCACGAGCAAATCTGGGGAGAACTCGCGGATGACGTTGAGCGCCTCCTGCCCGTTCGCGGCAGTTCGCGCATCCCAGCCCTCGTTGCGCAGCGCCATGCGCAGCAGTTCGCTGAGGTTCGCCTCGTCGTCTACGACGAGCGCGCGAATCGGCGACCCGTCGGGCCTCGTAAGCGGCGCTGGCCTGGGGGCTGGGAATGTCATAGTTCTAGCTTCCCGGTTTCGAATCGGATGGTCCAATGTCCGCTCGGGTCACTTGGCCCGTCCGTCGAAGACGGTGTGGGACGGTGGCGATCGGATCCTGCTCCCGCTACCGTGCGGCCGAAACCTTCACGGTTCCTATGAAGCAGCTAAAGCCAGCGTTCGAGGTCAGGAGGCTTCAGGTGCGCGTGCGCTCCTTGTAGACGTGCCTAACCTGACCATTCGCCTTTGTGCTTCATGTAACTGCCCGTCGCCTCGGGCTCAATGCCGGTTCACAGGACTGGGCAATGGCCGATTTAGGTCCGCCCCGTATTCATGACGCATGGACATGAAGAGACGAACCCGGAACACCTTGATTGCGTCCGGTCTCGTCGTCGCCCTGACGGGCGGTGGCGCGGCCGCGTGGGCTGCCGACCGCTTCCTCGTCGAGCACGTCGAGATTGCCGATGTGTCGGAGTACGAGGCGCAAAACTCCACGTCGGATGACACGTCGAGCGCCACCACCGAGGCGACGGAGACAACGGAGGAGACAGCGGAGGCCACCGTCACCGACACCTCCTATACCGACGGCGAGACGTCGGTCACGGTCAGCACGGTTACCGAGGGGTCGGGCGACGATACCGTTACGTACTACGTCGCCGACGTGGTGCTGTCGGATGCCACGGCCCTGCGGAGCGCCTTCGCGAAGGACCAGTTCGGTGAGAACATCACCGAACTCACCAGTCAGATCGCTGCGGACAACGGGGCGATCTTCGCCGTCAACGGCGACTACTACGGCTTCCGCGACACCGGCATCGTGATCCGCAACGGCGTCGTGTACCGCGACGAACCGGCGCGCGCGGGGCTCGTGTTCTACACGGACGGCACGGTCGAGGTGTACGACGAGACCGCGACGAGCGCCGACGAGCTACTCGCTGCCGGTGCGTGGAACACTCTGAGCTTCGGACCGGCCATCGTCGAGGACGGCGCCGTCGTGGACGGCATCGAGACGCAGGAGGTCGACACCAACTTCGGGAACCACTCGATCCAGGGGGACCAGCCGCGGACCGCGGTCGGCGTGATTGACGAAAACCACCTCGTGTTCGTTGTCGTCGATGGCCGCCAAGAAGGGTACAGCGCCGGGGTCACCCTGACTGAGCTCGCGGACATCATGACCGGCCTCGGGGCGACCACGGCGTACAACCTCGACGGCGGCGGCTCCTCGACCATGTACTTCAACGGCGAGGTCGTGAACCAGCCCTCCAACGGTGGCGAACGCGGCACCAGCGACATCCTCTACGTCGCGGGGTGATGACCATGATTGTGCTGATCCCCGCCTACGAGCCCGGCGCGCGACTCGAGCCGGTCGTCGCGGGACTTCTCGACGCGGATTCAGATCTCGAGGTCGTCGTGGTCGATGACGGCAGCGGACCCGGTTTCGCAGAGACGTTCACCCGAGTCGAGGCACTCGGAGCGAGGGTGCTGCGCCACGACGCAAACCGGGGCAAGGGGGCCGCGTTGAAGACCGGCCTCGACTACGTGATGGCGACGCATCCCGGGAATGATGTCGTGACGGCGGACGCCGATGGTCAGCACACCGTGCACGACATCCTGCGCGTCGCCGACGCGCTGCGCGAGGACGCCGCCGTCGGCACTCCGACGCTGGTGCTGGGTTGTCGCTCGTTCACTGGCCGCGTCCCGGTGCGCAGTCGAGCGGGGAACGCGCTCGCGCGCGCCGTGTTCCGGCTTGCGGCCGGGTGGAGCCTGACTGACTCGCAGACCGGGTTGCGCGGCATCCCGTCCGATCTTCTGGGGTGGGTGCGTGGTCAGCCGGGCGAACGGTTCGAGTTCGAGCAGAACGTGCTGCTGCGCTGCCGCCGCGACGGCGTGACGACCCGGGAGATCCCGATCGAGACGGTGTATCTCGAAGGCAACGC
Organism: Microbacterium sp. GXF7504; assembly: GCF_054798235.1. Lineage (NCBI taxonomy): Bacteria > Bacillati > Actinomycetota > Actinomycetes > Micrococcales > Microbacteriaceae > Microbacterium > Microbacterium sp. GXF7504. Next base: position 263,628 of record NZ_JBSJZI010000001.1, read on the forward strand.
GTCCAGTCACTTCCGCCCCCTCGTCGATTCCGCGCGCGTCGCACTGCCGCTCGTGCTGTTCGCCGGCTCGTCGCTGCTAGCGTTCGCGGTCGACACGGTGGCTCTGCTCATCCTCAACGCGCTCACCGGCCTCCTCGTCCCGTCGATCGTCGCTGCCCGCGTGTTGAGCGCGTCGGTCAATTTCGCCGTCAACCGGCACATGGTCTTCCGCGGCTCGATGACTTCACCAGCCGGGCGGGGTCGGATGCCAGGTCAGGCGCTGCGGTACGCGTTATTGGCGGTCGCGCTGCTGGCGTCCAACGTCGTCTGGCTGGAGGCGTTGACCGGATTCGGCATCCCCCTGATCGTCGCAAAGATCGCGACGGAAGCGGTGCTGTTCGTCACCAGCTACGGCGTACAACGCAGCTTCGTGTTCCGCGAGCATGCAGGCGGCCGTCAATTCAGACCCGCCCCAGATACCCGTCCAAGCAACCACCAAGGTGCCGCAACTGGGATGGAATCCGAACGCTTCACCATCAGGAGGAACCCATGACCACCAGCGCACTGATCCTGTTCGCTGTCGACCTGGCCGCCGCAATCATCCTCAGCCTCGGGCTCTACTACCGCCGGCACCACCGCCGCGATCTCGTTGTCGCGTTCATGGGCGTGAACGTGGGCGTCATGGCCGTCGCCGCCGTGCTCGGCACCGCGGAGGTGGCGATGGGACTCGGACTGGGACTTTTCGGGGTGCTATCGATCATCCGACTGCGCTCATCCGAGATCTCGCAGCGCGAAGTCGCGTACTACTTCGCAGCGCTCGCGATCGGACTCCTGTCCGGCCTACCGCAGACCGATCCCTGGCCCGTGGTCGGACTCATCGCGCTCATGCTCGCCGTGCTGTGGGCCGCGGACCACCCCGCGCTGCTGGCCCGCAGCCGACACCAGATCGTGCGACTGGACCGTGCGGTCAGCGATGAGCAGGTGCTTCGCACCGAACTCGGGCAGCGTCTCGGCGGCACCGTCACCTCCGTCACCGTGCAAGAACTCGATCTGGTCAACGACACCACCCTCGTAGACGTCCGCTACCGAATCGACCTGGCCCGGACGCGCCGGATGTCGCGCACCGTGACCACGACGACGGACGCGGCCGCCACGCGCGCACGTGCCGTCCAACCTGCCACCGCCGCGTCCGGCGCGGCCGTGGTCTCAGACTCGAACCTCGCGGAGGCACGGCGATGATCGCGCTCGACCGTTTCGACGCGGTGTCCCTCGAGGAGATCGTGGCGGAGGCATCCCTCCTTACGCGCGTGGACCGCAAGTACGTTGTCCCCCGTGCGGATCTCGCGGCCGTGCTCGCCGGACTCGACGAAGGCACCCGCGTGCTCGAGATCGACGGTGCACGCGACTTCGCTTACGAATCGGTGTACTTCGACACCCCCGACCTGCTGAGCTTCCGGATGGCCGCGCAGCAGCGGCGACGCCGATTCAAGCTCCGCACCCGCAGCTACCTCGACACCGGCTCTTCGTACCTTGAGATCAAGACGCGCGGGGCCCGGGGCACGACCGTCAAGGAGCGCGACGAGTACGATCCGCGGCGACGCGGCGAACTCACACCCGACGCCCGCGACGACGTCGCCGATGCACTAGCCACGATCGGAGTGGCATCCGAGCGGGCAGACGAGCTCGACGCGACGCTCATGACCCGGTACCGCCGCGCGACGCTCCTGGCCCCCGACGGTGCCGGACGTGCGACCGTCGACACCGAGCTCGAGTGGATCGAGGCCGACGGCCACGGCTTCACGCTCCCGCGCCTGGCGATCGTCGAGACCAAATCCGGGTCGAGCGCGTCCGCCGTTGACCGGCTACTGTGGCGCTCCGGGCACCGCCCCGCCACGGTCAGCAAGTACGCGACCGGCCTCGCCGCACTGCACCCCGAACTGCCCCGCAACCGCTGGGCGCGCCTGCTGCGCGGGCCCTTCTCCGACTTCCAAGACGCACATCGCCCCGTCCACGCCCGCCGGACCACGGTCACTGCACCGACCAGCCCGATGGCCGCGGCACGAACTCTTCCCATCCCGACCCGAATCGAGAACGCAGCATGCTCCGACGCCGCCTGACACTGACCGCCATTCCCCTCTCCGTCGCCGCGCTGGTGCTCGCCGGTTGCGCCACGCAGACCGTCGCGTCGTCGTCCACCTCGACCACGAGCGAGGACACCACCACCGTCGAAACGACGGCCGTCGTGGACTCGGATCTGACCGCCGACGCCGTGCTCGCCGCAAACGCCGACGTCACCGTGGTGGGCGATGACGAGTGGTCCGAATCCGACGCCGTCGAAATCACCCTCAGCGGGTCGTCCGCCTCGTCCGACTCCGACGCCGTGACCGTGGACGGAACCACCGTCACGATCACCCAGGCCGGCGTGTTCCGCCTCTCCGGATCGCTCGACGGCCAAATCGTTGTCGCGGCGCCCGATGACGCACAGGTCGTGCTGATCCTGGACGAGGCCGAGATCTCCGCATCCGACTCCCCCGCCATCACCGTGACGACTGCCGACGACGTCGTGATCGCCCTCGCCGACGGGACAACCAACACCGTCTCGGACACGTCGTCCTACGCCGACGACGCGGAAGCGAACGCAGCCATCTACAGCGACGCCGACCTCACCATCACCGGCTCGGGCACGCTCGAGGTATCGGGCAACGGCAACGACGGCATCGCCAGCACCGACGACCTCGTCATCCTGTCGGGCGAGATCACCGTCGACGCCGTGGATGACGCGCTGCGCGGCAAGGACTCGCTCACCATCGCCGGCGGAACGCTCGCACTCGACGCCGGCGGCGACGCTCTCAAGAGTGATCAGGATGAGGACGCGACGCAGGGCTTCATCGTCGTCTCGGGCGGCGACGTGACCGCGACGAGCGGCGACGACGGCTTCGCCGCGACGACCGATGTCGTCATTACGGGCGGCACCGTCGACCTGGTAGCGGGGTCGGACGCCTCCGCCGCCGATGCCTCTCCCAAGGGCGTGTCCGCGGGCGTGGTCGCGGTAATCGAGAGCGGAGACGTCACGATCGACGCGGCCGACGACGGCGTGCACTCCGACGGCTCGATCGGAATCGGCGGTGGGACCGTGACGGTGACCTCCGGCGACGACGGCATCCACGCCGAGCAGACGCTCGAGATCCGTGACGGCGACGTCACCGTCACCGAGTCCGTCGAGGGACTCGAAGCCGCGGCCATCGCCGTCTCGGGTGGCACCGTGGACGTCACCGCGAGCGACGATGGCGTGAACGCCGCGAGCGGCACCACGACGACCAGTCAGGGCGGTATGGGCGGTGGCGGCGAGGCGGCCACCGGCGAGACCCTCACCGTCTCGGGCGGGACACTGCGAGTGGTCGCCGGTGGCGACGGCCTTGACTCCAACGGTTCCATCTCGTTCACCGGCGGCACCACCACCGTGGCCGGACCGAGCTCGGCCGGCGGCGAGGGCGCAGTCGACGCCAACGGCGACATCGCCATGGACGGCGGCGAGGTCTTCATCGCCGGCAGCGTCCTGGTCGCACCGACCGGCGCGCAGCAATGGGTCGCCGCGACCGTCAGCGGCTCGGCGGGCGACACCGTCGAGGTGACGGATGCCTCGGGCGCGCCCATTGCCTCGTTCGAGGCTGAGGAGTCCTTCGCCGCCGTCTTCTACAGCGGTCCCGGCATCACGGACGGCGGCAGCTACACCGTCACCGTGAACGGCGCCGCGGCCACCACTGTCACCGAAGGCACGAACGTGACTTCCGGGATGGGCGGCCCAGGCGGTGGCGGCAATGGCGGCGGCCGGCGACCCTGAGCGTCCTCGTCCCCGCATCCACGTTCCAGGATGCCCGTGACGGAAACCTCCCATCACGGGACCTGGTGGCGTAAATACCGCCTGGGGCGAGTAGCGCCCGAAAGCTCTCACCCCACGCGCGTCCCATGCGGACGCACGGCGAGACGTCGGCGATCCCCACGCCGGCGTCTCGTGGCATCGTCGTACTCAGCAATCAGCTCTGACTTCCTCGTTCCGCCGAAGTGGGCCCAACAGTCGGCTTCATAGAAGCGTCCAAGGTTTGATGAAGCAGCTGTTTGGTGAAGGCGGCGAAGGTTGTGGGCATGCACACGACGAACCCCTTCTCTCGCTTCCGCCGCACATCCTCCGACGCCGCGGCGCCTCGCCGTGCGAAGCCGGCGCTGACGATCGGTGCCGGGATCGTACTCATGTCGATCGCTCTCACCGGCTGCGCTACTGGCGCGACGACCGTCACTCCCACCACAACCAGCACGTCATCGACGTCGGAGGAAACGACGACGACCTCAACCGCGGCGGCCAGCACGTCGGCGACGACCTCGGCCGAGACCATCGCGGACACCACCGCTGCTGCCGAGGCCTTCCTGGCGACGCTGTCCGATGAGCAGCGCGAAGCCGTGCTCTACGCGTACGACGACGAGACGAAGACCACGTCATGGTCGAACTTCCCCGTCACCTTCGTCGAGCGCGCCGGCCTCAATCTCGCAGATCTGACGGACGAGCAGAAGACCGCCGCGCTGGCCGTCCTCGAAGCGCTCCTCAGCGACGAGGCGTATGCCACGGTTGTCGGCATCATGAACGGCGACCAGTACCTCCTCGAGAACAGCAACAGCACCGAGACCTCTCTCGGCCAGTACTACATCGCGTTCTTCGGCGACCCCTCCGACACCACCGCCTGGGAAGTGCAGGTCGGCGGCCACCACCTCGGTATCAACGCGTCTCTGGACGGATCCACCGATGCGATCACCTTCGCTCCCACCCACCTGGGCGTGCAGCCGGCCGTTTACACCGACGAGAGCGGCAACGAGGTGCAGCCCTTCGACGGCATCTACACCGACGCGTTCGCGTTCTTCGACAGCCTCACTGCCGAGCAGCAGGCAACCCTTACGTCCGGCGACGTCAGCATGTGCGCCCCTGGCGACACCTGCGACTTCTCCACCGGCTCAGGGCTTACGGGCGCGGACCTCACCGACGAGCAGAAGCAGCTTCTCCTCGAGCTGATGGCCAACTGGGTCGGCATGGCCGACGGCGAGACCACCGCCGCCGCCCTCGCCGAGATCGAAGCGACGCTCGACACCACCGTGATCGCGTGGTCCGGTGAGACGACGTACGACATGAGCACGGGCGACGGCATCAACTTCTCCATCTCCGGCCCGAACGTCTACATCGCCTTCCAGGCCCAGCAGGGCTCCGCGGGGGCCGACGTCGACGGCGTCTCAACATCCGGCTGGGGGCACGTGCACACCATCTACCGCGACCCGACCAACGACTACGCGGGCAGTGTCACCCAGCAAGCAGCCACCGGCGGTATGGGCGGCGCCCTGGGTGACGGCGGAACCCCGCCGTCGAACGGATAGCGCACCCGATCCGCCGAAGCCTCCGGCCTGCCGTCCCAAACGCGACGGTCGGCCGGAGGCTTCTGGCCCGCTTGGCTCATTCTCCGTCGCTGACAGTACTGTCCGCTAGGGCGTGTCTGACAAATAGTTCGGTGGCGCGCTGAGAGAGTGGGGGTATGTCGCGGTTCCAGATGCTCTCGGATGCTCAGTGGTCGCTGATCGAGGGCTTGCTGCCGCGGCCTACGGGCCGGAAGGGTAGGCCGTTCTCGGACGCGCGGTCGATGGTCGAGGGGATCATCTACCGGTATCGGTGCGGGATCGCGTGGCGGGATCTGCCGGACGTGTTCGGGCCGTGGCAGACGGTGTGGACCTGGCATCACCGGCTCGCGGTGGACGGGACCTGGGACCGGGTGCTCGCGCAGCTCACGGCCGCCGCGGACGCGGCCGGGCTGGTGGACTGGTCGCTCTCGGTGGACCCGACGATAGCTCGCGCGCATCAGCACGCGACGAACGCGACCCGCCACACGGGGGGCTGGATCGAACTACACGAATCCGGCCGTCGAGCCGCCTGATCACGCGGTCGGCCGCTCCCGCGGCGGGCTGTCAACGAAGATCCACCAGCTCGTCGACGGCAACGGGCTCCCGCTGGTTGCCCTGCTGACCGCCGGTCAGGCGGGCGACTCGCCGATGTTCCTGCCGTTGATGACACACCTGCGGGTGGGCCGCGCGGTCGGCCGCCCGCGCACCCGCCCGGACGCCGTCCGCGGCGACAAAGCGTACTCGTCGCGCGCGATCCGCGGACACCTCCGTGCGCGCGGGATTAAGGCCGTGATCCCCGAGCCCGCCGACCAGCGAGGCCACCGAAAGCGTCGCGGATCACGCGGCGGCAGGCCCGTCGGCCTCGACACCGCCGACTACAAGAACCGGAACGTCATCGAGCGTCGCTACAGCCATCTCAAGCAGTGGCGCGGCCTCGCCACCCGCTACGACAAGCACGCCGTCGTCTACCGAGCCGCCGTCATCCTCAACGCCGTCATCGCCTGGACCAGACAATTGTCAGACACGCCCTACCCGCCGAGGCCCTTCCAGGCGGTGGTGCCGTCGGCCTCGACCTGCCGCTTCCACACCGGCAGCTCGCGCTTGATCGCCTCGATCACCTCGCGGCAGACCGTGAACGCCTCGTCGCGGTGCCCGCTCGCGACCGCGATGATCACGGCCGCGTCCCCCACCTCGAGCCGGCCGACGCGGTGGCTCACCGCGACGATCGCACCGGTGTCGCCGATCGCCCGTTCGGCGAGCGCGCGCAGCCCCTCCTCCGCGTCGGGGTGGGCGGAGTACTCCAGCGCCACGACCGCCGTCGCAGCATCCGGGTCGTTGTCGCGCACGCGGCCGACGAACGTCGTGAGGGCGCCGGATGCGGCGTCGTCGACGGCGCGCAGGTGCGCGTCGAGGTCGAGCGGCTCCGCGGTGACGCGGGCGAGGGCGACGGTCATCGGTGGTCTCCTCCGTCGAGCTGGTCGAGCACGTGCGCGGCGACCGACAGCACCACCGGCACCCCGGAGGCGACGGCCGCGGGCTTGCCGGGCAGGTTCACCACGAGCGCGTCGCCCGCGATCCCGGCCAGGCCCCGGGTCAGCATCCCTGCGGGCTTCTCCGCCGCGCCGAGCCGCCGCAGCTCCTCGGCGATGCCGGGCAGCTCGCGGTCGAGCACGCGCGCGGTGCCCTCGGGCGTGCGGTCGCGCGGGGCGATCCCGGTGCCGCCGGTGGTGAGCACGAGCCGGGCGCCGTCGGCGAGGCGGGCGCGGATGGCGGCCTCGACGCTGTCGGCGCCGTCGGGCACGATCACGGCGTCCGGGCAGTCCCAGCCGGCCTCACGCAGCATCGCCACGCCGACCGGTCCGGAGGCGTCCTCGCGCAGGCCCGCAGCCGACCGGTCGGACACCGTGATGATCGCCGCCCGCCGCATGCCCCCAGCCTATTGCCGGGATGCGGCCGGTTCCGCCGCCCGACGCCCTTCGGCGGTCTCGGTGATGCGGGCGGCCATGCCGGGGAAGATCAGCGCGTGGAACGGCAGCACGAGCAACCAGTACGCCCGCCCGGCGAGCCCCCGCGGGAAGAACACCGCGCGCTGTTCGTACCGGGCGCCGTCCCCGTCGGCGACCGCCCCGAGTTCGAGCCACGCGAGCCCGGGCACCTTCATCTCGGCGCGCAGCCGCAGCATCCGCCCAGGTTCGAGCGCCTCGACCCGCCAGAAGTCGATCGCGTCGCCCACGACCGCGGTGGTGCGGCTCCGGCGGCCACGACGCAGCCCGACGCCACCGACGAGCCGGTCCATCCAGCCGCGCAGCGCCCACAGCCACGGCGTCGAGTACCAGCCGTTCTGACCGCCGATGCCGATGATCACGCGCCACACGTCCTCGACGGATGCGGTCGTGCGCACCGTCCGCACATCGGTGAAGACCGTCTTCCCGGCCCAGTCAGGGTCGCTCGGCAGCGGGTCGCTCGGCAGCCCCGAGACCTCGGCGTCCTGCCAGCTCGTCTCCACCGCGTCCGCGTCGACCCGGCCGAGCGCGAGCTGCACGGCGCGGCGGTACGGGGTGAGTCCGCCCTCCGGCGGCGGGATGAGGTCGCCCACCGCGTCGTCCTTCACGACGCACTCGTTCTCGAGCGATGCGATGAGCGGCCGTGCGATCGACGGCGGCACGGGGGTCACGAGCCCCACCCACAGCGACGCCAGGCGCGGGGTGAGCACCGGAAGCGCCGCGATCGCGCGTTGGCGCAGCCCCGCCTCCAGCGCGTACCCGTTCATCATCTGGCCGTACCGGAGCACGTCCGGGCCGCCGATGTCGACCGCGCGGTTCACGCCGGCGTCCACCCGGACGGCGCCGAGCAGGTAGTGCAGCACGTCGCGGACCGCGATCGGCTGGATGCGGTTGCGCACCCAGCGCGGGGCGGGCATGTACGGCAGCACCTCGGTGAGGTGCCGCACCATCTCGAACGACGCCGACCCCGACCCGATGACGACCCCGGCCTGCAGCACGATCGCCGGCACGTCGGTGTCGAGGAACACCTCCCCCACCTCGACCCGGGATCGCAGGTGCGGCGAGAGCGGCACACCGTCGGGGTGCAGGCCGCCGAGGTAGACGATGCGGCGGACGGATGCGGTCGCCGCAGCCTCCGCTACGGCGCGGGCGGCGCGGAGGTCTGCCGCTTCGAAGTCCTTCCCCGCGCCCATGGAGTGGACGAGGTAGTAGAGCACGTCGACGTCGGCGGTCGCCGCGCGGATCGCGTCCGTGTCGTCGGCGGCCCCCGCGACCACTTCGACGTCGCCGCTCCAGGCGAAGCCGCCGACCCGGGCCGGGGTGCGCGCCAGCACGCGCACGCGGTAACCGGCGGCCACGAGCCGCGGCGTGAGCCGCCCGCCGATGTACCCGGTGGCGCCGATGACGAGCGCGCGCGGGGCGGTGCCGTCGGCGCGGGGCTCGGCCCGCAGTGCGGGCTCGGTGCCGGAGGGGGCGCTCAGCGTCTGCATCCGGCAACGATAGGTGCGACCGGATGCGGCCGCGCTCCCTTGCGGCGGCGGGGCCGCAGGGGTATCGGCCGCCGCGCCGGGCCGGGGCGTCAGCCGCAGCGCTCGAGCCGCACGACGACCGCCTTCGACGTCGGCGTGCCCGACACGTCGGCGACCGACTCCAACGGCACCAGCACGTTCGTCTCCGGGTAGTACGCGGCGACGTTCCGGCGCGGGGTGTCGTACGCCACGAGCCGGAACCGCTCGGCGCGACGCTCCTCGAGGTGCCCGTCGGGACCCGTCCACTCCGAGACGAGGTCGACGACGTCGTCCTCGCGGAACCCGGCCGCCGCGATGTCCTCCGCGTTGATGAGCACCACCCGGCGCCCGTCGTGGATACCGCGGTAGCGGTCGTCCTTGCCGTAGATCGTGGTGTTGTACTGGTCGTGCGAGCGGAGGGTCTGCAGGAGCAGTCGCCCCTCCGGGATGTGCGGGTACTCCAACGCGTTCACGGTGAAGTGCGCGAGGCCGTCGCTCGTGGCGAACCGCCGCTCGTCGCGCGGCCCGTTCGGGAGGAAGAACGTGCGCCCCTTGTCGATGCGGCGCTCGTAGTCCTCGAAGCCGGGCACCACGTGCTCGATGTGCGCGCGGATGCGGGCGTAGTCCATCTCGAGCCCGGTCCAGTCGGCGCGCGGTGCGTTCTCCGGCCGCGCCTCGGCCCGCTCGCCGAAGAGGAGGTCGCACAGGCGCGCGACGATCGCGACCTCGCTGAGGAGGTCCTCGACGGGCGGCGCGAGCCGGCCGCGCGAGGAGTGCACGGCCCCCATCGAGTCCTCGACCGAGACGCGCTGCTCGACGCCGCCGCGGCGGTCGCGGTCGGTGCGGCCGAGGACGGGGAGGATGATCGCGCGCTTCGCGGTGTCGACGTGCGAACGGTTGAGCTTCGTCGACACCTGCACGCTGAGGTCGAGCTTGGCCATGCCGCGCTGCACGACCTCGGTGTCGGGGGTGGCGGAGATGAAGTTGCCGCCAAGGCCCATGAAGAAGCGCACCCGGCCCTCGTCCATCGCGCGGATCGCGGCGACGGTGTCGAAGCCGTGCTCGCGCGGCGGGGCGAACGAGAACTCGGCGGCGAGTGCGTCGAGGAAGGCGTCGGAGGGCTTCTCGTAGATGCCGACGGTGCGGTCTCCCTGCACGTTGGAGTGGCCGCGCACCGGGCACACGCCGGCACCGGGCCGGCCGATGTTCCCCTGCAGCAGCAGCACGTTCACGACCTCGCGGAGCGTGGGCACCGAGTGCTTGTGCTGGGTCAGTCCCATCGCCCAGCACACGATCGTCGCGGACGACGCCCGGACGGCTTCGGCGATCTCGCGCAGCTCCGCCTCCGACAGGCCGGTCGCGGTCTCGAGCTCGGGCCAGGATGCGGCGGCCATCGCGTCGCGGTAGGCCTCGAAGCCGCTGGTGTACGCGCGGACGAAGTCCTGGTCGACGACACCGCCCTCGCGCGCCTCGACCTCGAGCAGGTGCTTCCCGATCGCCTGGAACAGGGCCTGGTCGCCGCCGAGGCGGATCTGCACGAACCGGTCGGCGATGGGGGTGCCGCCCAGCAGCACGCCCTTCACCGTCTGGGGGTTCTCGAACCGCTGGAGCCCGGCCTCCGGCAGCGGGTTCACCGCGATGACCTTCGCGCCGTTCTGCTTCGCCTTCTCGAGGGCGCTCAGCATCCGCGGGTGGTTGGTGCCCGGGTTCTGCCCGGCGACGATGATGAGGTCGGCCTTGTAGACGTCCTCGATCGAGACGGTGCCCTTGCCGATGCCGATCGTCTCGGTGAGCGCCGATCCCGACGACTCGTGGCACATGTTGGAGCAGTCGGGGAGATTGTTCGTGCCGATGCCGCGCACGAGCAGCTGGTAGAGGAACGCCGACTCGTTCGAGGCGCGGCCGGACGTGTAGAAGACGGCCTCGTCGGGGTCGTCGAGCCCGCGGATCGCGTCGGCGACCTCGCGCAGCGCGTCGTCCCACGAGATGGGCGTGTAGTGGGTCGCGCCCTCCTCCAGGACCATCGGGTGGGTGAGGCGTCCTTGCTGGCCGAGCCACCAGTCGTCGTGGGCGCGGAGCTCGTCGATGGAGTGCGCGGCGAAGAACTCCGGACCCACCCGGCGCAGCGTCGCCTCCTCGGCGACCGCCTTCGCGCCGTTCTCGCAGAACTCCGCGATGTGCCGGCGCTCGTTCTCGGGCCAGGCGCAGCCGGGACAGTCGAAGCCGTCCTTCTGGTTGACGCGCAGGAGGGTCCGGATGCTGCGCGTCACGCCCATCTGCTCGTTCGCCATCTGCAGCGCGTGCAGCACGGCGGGCACGCCGACGGCCTTCTTCTTCGGCGCGGAGACGTGCAGCTTGGTCTCGTCGATGTCGGAGGTCGGGGGCTTCGTCGCCATACCTCTGATAGTAGGGGTTGCGCCGCGGCACCCGGGCCGGTTAGCACAACCGCACCGTCGCGCGCGACCCACCCTGTTCCGCCGCGGGGCCTGGGCAACGTGGAAGGATGACGAATTCTCACGATGCTCCGCGCCTCGAGGTCGACGACGTCATCGTCGTCGACAAACCCCGGGTGCGCACGGCGATCAGCGGCACCGTCGTCGGCAATTTCATGGAATGGTTCGACTTTGGGATCTACGGCTACCTCGCCGTGACGCTCGCCGCCGTGTTCACGGCAGACCTGCCCGAACCCTGGGGCCTGCTGGTCACCCTGCTCGGTTTCGCCGTCTCGTTCCTCGTCCGCCCGATCGGCGGGCTGGTCCTCGGACCGCTCGGCGACCGCATCGGCCGCCAGCGCGTCCTCTTCCTCACGATGGCCATGATGGCCGCCGCCACCGCCCTCATCGGTGTGCTGCCCACCTCCGCCCAGATCGGGCTGTGGGCGATCGTGCCGCTGTACGTCCTGAAGATGATCCAGGGCTTCTCCACCGGCGGCGAGTACGCCGGGGCGACGACCTACGTGTCCGAGTTCTCCCCCGACCGCACCCGCGGATTCTGGTCGTCCTGGTTGGACGTCGGCTCGTACGTCGGCTTCGCGGCCGGCGCCTCGGTCGTCGCCCTGACCTCGCTCGTCACGACGAACCTCTGGGGCGAGGACGCCATGGTCGACTTCGGCTGGCGCATCCCGTTCCTCGTCGCGATCCCCCTCGGCATCGTCGCCATCTGGTTCCGGCTCCGCATCCCGGAGACCCCCACGTTCGAGCACGAGCAGGAGGTCACCGACACCGCCCACGTCGACACCGCCCACGACCCGATGGCACGCCACGGCGTCCTCGGCATCCTCCGCCACCACTGGCGCGAGGTGCTCATCGGCATCGCCATCGTGGCGGCCACGAACACCGCGGGCTACGCGCTCACGAGCTACATGCCGACGTACCTCGAGTCCGTGGTCGGGGTGTCGAACCTCGGCGCCGCGGTCGCGACGGTGCCGGTGCTGCTCGTCATGTCGGCGTGCCTGCCGCTCATCGGCCGCCTCAGCGACCGCATCGGGCGCAAGCCCGTCTACCTCATCGCCGCGGGGTCGACGATCGTGCTCATGGTGCCGGCGTTCGCGGTCATGCAGATCGGCGAGGAGTGGGCCGTGTTCGTCGCGCTCGCGATGGTCGCGATCCCGGTGGCGTTCTACGTCGCGGTGGCCGCATCCGCCCTTCCGGCGCTGTTCCCGACCGCGAGCCGGTTCGGTGCGATGGCGATCGCCTACAACGTGTCGGTGTCGCTCTTCGGCGGCACGACCCCGCTGTTCAGCCAGGGGCTCATCGAGCTCACCGGCAACACGTACATGCCGGCGTTCTACATCATGTTCTTCGCCGCGATCGGTGCGCTGGCGCTGCTCGCCATGCGGGAGACGGCGAAGCGGCCGCTGCTCGGCTCGGTGCCGGCGGTCGAGACCGAGGCGGAGGCGGAGGACCTCGTCGAGCACCAGGACGAGAACCCGTACATCGACACCTCCACGATGCCGCTCACGCCGGTGGGTGCGGACGCCCCGGATGCGCCGGCGACTCGCGACGCAGCAGCGGAGCGAACGCCGCAGCCGTGACCAGCACGGCGCCCGCACCCACGAGCGCACCACCGATGGTGTCGCTCACCCAGTGGGCGTGGAGATAGGTGCGACTGAACGCCATCAGCACGACCCAGAGCGCACCCGCCACCGCCACCCAGACGCGTGGGAACAGGACGAACGCGACGACCGCCAGCGTCGCCGCGTTGGCCGCGTGGCCGGAGGGGAACGATCCGTAGTCGCTGACGACGATGATCTCCTCCGGCCGCGCCCGCCCGAACAGGTGCTTGAGCGCCTGCACCAGCCCGGCGCTCACGAGTTGCGCCGCGACGAGGAACGCCGCGCTCCGCGGCCGCCGGAAGAGCAGGAGGAGCACGGCGCCGGCGACCGTGACGATCACGCTCGCCCAGACGCCGCCGACCACTCCCAGCGTCAGGGAGAAGACCTCGAGCCACGTCACGCGCCACTTGACGAGCGCCGAGTTCCATGCCGTGTCCATGGCGAACGGCGCCGGCCCCTGCAGCGAGATCCACGCGCCCAGCGCCGACGCCAGCACGAGCAGCACCAGTCCCGGCAGGAGGAGACGAGAGACGGGCCGCAGCAGTGCTTCCATCGGGCCATTCTGCCCGCTGCGCACCGGCCCCCGGGTCAGGGTGTGAGCAGTTCGACCGTCCGCGGCCGCACGATGGCCCAGAGCGCGGCGACGGCGATGATCGAGCAGCCGACCATGACCGAGGCCATCGTGGTCGCGGTGATGCCCGCATCCCGTGCCAGCCAGCCGACGAGGGGCGAGATGATCCCGGCGACGCCGAAGTTCGTCGCGCCGATGATCGACTGCGCGGTGCCGGCGGCCGACCCGTGCCGGTCGAGCGCGAGCACCTGCACGCAGGGGAAGGTGAAGCCCGCGGCGGTCATGAAGACGAACAGCGGCACCACGGTGCCCCACAGGCCCAGGCCGAGCTGGTCGGTGACGACGATCGCGACGGCGGCGAGCGCGAGCGCCGCGGTCGAGAACGCCAGCACCCACTGCGGGCCGAAGCGGGCGGCGAGCCGTGCGGCGAGCTGGGTGCCGGCGGCGACGCCGATCGAGTTCGCGGCGAAGAGGATGCCGTACTGCTGCGCATCGAAGCCGTAGCTCTCCTGGAACAGGAACGACGACGCGGACAAATACGAGAACAGGCCGGAGAAGCTCATGCCGCCGATGATGAGCACGCCCACGAACACCCGATCGCCGAACACCTCCCGGTAGCGCTGCCGGGCGGTGGTGCCGCCGCGCTCCTGCCGACGGGCTTTGGGCAGCGTCTCGGGGAGGAGGAAGAGCGAGCAGACGAGCATGACCGCGCCGTAGACCGCGAGCACCACGAAGATGCCGCGCCACGGCATGACGCCGAGGAGCCACGAGCCCACGAGCGGCGCGAGCACGGGCGCGACGCCGGAGACGAGCGCGAGCCGTGACAGCATGACCACGAGCCGCTTGCCGCCGAACAGGTCGCGCACGATGGCGGCGGCCACGACACCGCCCGCCGCGGCACCGGCGCCCATGAGCACGCGGGCGGCGCCGAGCAGCAGCAGGTCGGGGGCGATCGCCGCGGCGGTGCTGGCCACCACGTGCACCCCGGTCACGACGAGCAGCGGCACCCGGCGCCCGAGCTTGTCGCTGAGGGGCCCCACGATGAGCTGGCCGAGTGCGAACCCGATCATGGTGCCGGTGAGCGTCAGCTGGATCGCCGCCGCCGTCGTGTCGAAGTCGCGCTCGAGCGTCGGGAACGCCGGCAGGTACAGGTCGATCGTGAACGGGCCGAGCGCGGTCAGCGCCCCGAGCAGCAGCACGTACAGCAGGCGGCGGCGGCCCGACATCGCGTCGCCCGGGTGCAGCATGATCGGCGCGGTGCGCGGGTTCGCGCCGAGGGTGCGGATGGCGCCGGTGGGGCTGTGCGGGATGCGGAGGCTCCCGGTGGTGGTGGGTGCGGGGGTGTGCTCGGGCACGGACGACGTCGCTTCCGGATTCGGGGGATGGTCCCGAACGAAACGATTCGGGACGGACCGTCCGATGCTAGTCGAACCGGCCCGGTATGGTGACGACGTGACCGAGCCCACGCATCCGAAGCGTCCCGCCGTCGTGATCGCCGCCGTCGTCTTCGTGGCGGTCGGCGCCGCCGTCAGCATCGTCGGCGGTCTCCTGATCCTGCTGAGCCGCTATCAGGTGCCCGCCGACGACGTGCTGGCGGTGTCGCTCCTCGGGGCCGCGACCGTGCTCTTCGGGCTGCTGAACCTGGCGCTGGCCGCCGGGATCGGACGCGGCAGCCGGCTCGCGCGCCTGCTCGTCACCGTCTTCGCGGTGCTCGAGATCGCGACGCAGGTGGTCACGGTGGTGCGAACCGACGGCTGGGACGCGTCGGCGCTCGTCGACCTGTCGCTGAACGTGCTCGTGCTCGCGGCGCTGTGGCTGCCGCCGGGCGCCCGCTACTTCCGCCGCGCAGTCGAGGCGGCACCCACCACCGCCGCTGCCTGAGCGAGCGACCTGCGCACGAAGCGCAGCTGCACGAGCCGGATCGCCTCGATCACGAGGACCGCGGCGATCGTGAACCCGGTGAGGGCCCATGCGGCCTTCTCCCCCGGGTCGACGAGCTGGAAGAACTGCGTGCTCAGCGGCACGGTGAACAGCGCGATGAGCGCGACGAACATGGCCCCGACGACGAGCACCTTGAACCGGTTCAGCGGACGGGCGAGGATCGCGAGGATCCAGATGCCCACGACCGCGAGGATGATGGTCGACCCGGTGCGCAGCTGGTCCATCTCCACGCCGAGCGACCGCGAGACGAGCGTGTACCCGGTGAGGGTGAGCGCGACGACGATGCCGGCGGGGATCGCGAACGACAACGAGCGCCGCAGGAACCCGGGGATGTAGCGCTGCGCGTTCGGCATGAGCGCGAGGAAGAACGCCGGGATGCCGATGGTCAGGCCGTCCGTGATCGACATCTGCCGGGGCAGGAACGGGAACTCCAGCACGAGCAGGCCGAACAGGAGGGCGAGGCCGGTGGCGTAGGCGGTCTTCGTGAGGAACAGCATCGAGACCCGCTCGATGTTCGCGATGACCTGGCGGCCCTCGGCCACCACGTCCGGCAGGTGCGAGAACCGCCCGTCGAGCAGCACGAGCCGGGCGACCGCCTTCGTCGCCGCGGCGCCCGAGTTCATCGCGATGCCGATGTCGGCGGTCTTGATCGCGAGCGCGTCGTTCACGCCGTCGCCGGTCATCGCGACCGTGTGGCCGCGGCTCTGGAGCGCGGTGACCATGTCCTTCTTCTGCTCGGGGGTCACCCGGCCGAACACACGGTGGGTCTCGAGCACCTCGGCGAGCTCCGCCTCGTCGGTCGGCAGCATCCGGGCGTCGTAGCCGTCGACCACGTCGACGCCGACCTGCCGGGCGATGGCGGCGACCGTGCGCGGGTTGTCACCGGAGATGATGCGGATGCCGACGCCCTGCGCGTCGAAGTAGGCGAGGGTGCTCGCGGCGTCGTCGCGCACCTGCTCGCGGAAGGTGACCACGACGGCGGGCACGAGGTCGGCGGGCAGGAGCTCCGCCTCGACCTCGGCGTCCGTGAGGGGCGCCGGGCTGTGGCCGAGGACGAGCGTGCGAAGGCCCGCAGCCGCCTCGCGCAGCACGACCGCGCCGAGGGCGTCGTCGGGGTCGGTCGCCCGTGCACCGAACACCATCTCCGGCGCACCCAGCACCCACGTGCCCGTGGTGAGGCTCACCGCGCTCCATTTGCGGGCGGACGAGAACGCGATCGTGGCGAGGGCAGCCTCGCCCGGGTCGGCGAAGTCGCCGGCGAGACAGCGGGAGGTCGCGTTCGCGTCGGGCGCCGCCCCGTACCAGCCGAGCGCCGACTCCCAGCCGGCGGCGGCGCCGGCGAGCGGGTGGGATGCGGCGAAGTCGATGTCGCCGACGGTGAGCGTGCCGGTCTTGTCGAGGCACACCACGTCGACGCGGGCGAGCCCCTCCACCGCGGGCAGCTCGTTGACGAGCACCTGCTTGCGGGCGAGCTTGGCGGCGCCGACGGCGAACGCGATCGAGGTCATGAGCACGAGCCCGAGCGGGATCATCGCGGTGAGCGAGGCGATCGTGTTCACCACGGCCTGCACCCAGTGGCCGTTCGCGAAGGCGTGCTCCCAGCCGCCGGCGACCTGGATCTGCGCGTTCAGCACGAGCAGGCCGATGGGGCCGATCCCCCACCCGACCCAGCGGAGCACCCGGTTGATCGAGGTGCGCAGTTCGCTCCCCACCATCGAGAACCGCTTGGCCTCGGCCGCGAAGCGGTTGGCGTACGAGTCGGCGCCGACCCGGTTCACGCGGGCGTGGCCGGAACCGCCGACGACGACCGAGCCGGAGAGCGCCTCGTCGCCGGGGCGTTTGTCGACCGCATCCGATTCCCCGGTGAGCATGGACTCGTCGATCTGCAGGCCGCGGACGTCGACCACCTCGGCGTCCGCCGGCACCTGGTCGCCCGCGCGCAGCACGAGCACGTCGTCGAGCACGACCTCCGCGGGCGCGATCTCGGCCTCGACGCCGTCGCGGAGCACGCGGGCGCGAGGGGCGTTGAGCAGGGCGAGCTTGTCGAGCGCGGCCTTCGCGCGGAACTCCTGCACGCAGCCGATGATGGCGTTCGCGAACGCGGCGAGGCCGAAGAGGGCGTCCTGCCAGCGGCCGACGAGCAGGAGCACGAGGAAGCACGCGCCGACGATGCCGTTGAACAGGGTGAACACGTTCGCTCTGACGATGCTGCCGATGCTGCGCGAGCTGTCGGCCTCGAACGCGTTCGTGCGTCCGTCCCGGCGCCGCTCGTCGACCTCGGCGGCGCTCAGCCCCGTCAGGGCCTGCTCGGCCCGCTCCCCCGTGTGCATGCGCTCATGCTATCGACGCCGCATCCCGCCGCCCTTTCCCGCGCTCGCTCCCGGCGATGGACGCCGAAACTGCAACTGGGCGCCGAGACTGCGGAGTTACCCCGCTGTCTCGGCGCCCAGATGCAGTCTCGCGGTTCGGTCAGCCCTTCGTGGCGCCGGCGAGCAGGCCGCGGACGAAGAAGCGCTGCAGCGCGAAGAACACGATCAGCGGCACGAGGATCGAGATGAACGTACCGGCCGACTGCAGGTACCACTGGTTGCCCCATGTGCCCGACAACGAGTTCAGGGTCTGGGTCAGCGGCAGCGACGAGGATGGCGCGAAGATCGTCGCCACGAGCAGGTCGTTCCACACCCACAGGAACTGGAAGATCGCGAACGAGGCGATCGCGGGCATCGCCAGCGGCAGGATGATCCGGAAGAAGATCTGCCCGTGCCCGGCACCGTCCACGCGCGCGGCCTCGATGAGCTCGCCCGGGATCTCCGAGATGAAGTTGTGGAGCAGGAAGATCGCCAGCGGCAGCGCGAAGATCGCGTGCGCGATCCACACCGTTGCGAAGCTGTGGTCCACGTCGCGCAGCGTGAAGCCGGGGAAGATGTTCACGTCGCCGATCGTGAGACCGCGGGAGAACATCGTCAGCAGCGGCACGAGCGCCATCTGGATCGGCACGATCTGCAGTGCGAACACCGCGACGAAGGCGAAGCCGCGCCCGCGGAACGGGATCCACGCGAAGGCGTATGCGGCCAGCGCCGCGATCGCGATCGGGATGATGGTCGCCGGGATCGAGATCGCCAGCGAGTTGATGAACGAGTCGCCGAGGGTGAGCGTGGTGCCGCCCGCGGTCAGCGCCTGGAAGTAGTTCTCCAGGGTGAACTGCGGGTCGACGAAGAACGTCCACCACCCGGTGGTCATCGACTCCGAGCCGGGGCGGAACGAGGTGACGAACAGCCCGAACGTGGGGATGGTCCAGAACACCGCGATGATGACGGCGGTGATGGTGGCACCCTTCGAGGTGAGCCGCTTCTGCGCCTCGCTCTCGCTCTTGCGGGTGCGGCGGGCCTCGTCCCGGCGCGCCTTCGCGCTGAGGGTGGGGACGGTGTCGATCGAGGCCATCAGCGGATCTCCTTCTGCTTACGCATCTGCCGCACGTTGTAGATGATGAGCGGCAGCACGAAGATGAACAGCACGACCGCCAGGGCCGAGGAGTGCCCGTAGCTCTGGAACCGCTGCTGCTGGTTGACCATCTCGAAGGCGAGCACCGTCGAGTTGGAGCGGCCACCGGTCATGACGGCGACGATGTCGTACACCTTCAGCGACGCGATGGTGATCGTGGTCAGCACGACGATGAGCGAGGAGCGGATGCCGGGGAGCGTCACGTTCCGGAACCGTTCCCAGGCGTTCGCGCCGTCGAGCGACGCGGCCTCGATCTGCTCGGTCGGCACCGCCTTGATCGCGGCGGAGAGGATGACCATCGCGAACCCGGTCTGGGTCCAGATGAACACCGCGAGCAGGCAGAAGGTGTTGATGAGCGGCTGGGCGTCGAGCCAGCTGACCGGCTCGCCGCCGAACATCGTGATGATGGCGTTGAGCAGACCGATCTGCTGCCCCTGGCGGTAGTCGTAGATGAACTTCCAGATGATGCCGGCGCCGACGAACGAGATGGCGTACGGCATGAAGACGAAGACCTTCAGCACCTTCTCGCCGCGGGCCCTGTCGATGAAGACCGCGTAGGCGAGACCGATGCAGGTGGAGAAGATCGGCGCGACCAGCGCCCAGATGAGGGTGTTGATGACCGACCAGAAGCCGTCGGGGTTGGTGAAGGTCCAGATGTAGTTCTCGAACCAGACGAAGTTGTCGCCGGTCTTGTCGTAGAACGACTTGATGATCGTCGAGATCGCCGGGTAGACGAGGCCGACGAGGACCATCGCGAGCGCGGGCGCGAGGAACAGCACGAGCTGGAAGCCGTAGCCCTCGCCCGCACGGGCGCGGTAGTCGGCGAAGAACAGCAGCGCGCCGGCGAACAGGCCGATCGCGACGACGTAGACGACCGCGTTCTGGTAGGGCCGCAGCAGCATGAACGCGATGATCGGGATGAGGATGCTGGCGCCCAGGCGCAGCCAGAAGTAGCCCTTGCCGGGGCGGGGCGCGAACTCGATGAGGAGCAGCAGCACGCCGACGACCACGCCGAACACGACCACGACGATCGGGATCTGCAGGAGCGGCGGCAGGTTGCCGAGCCAGATGAAGAAGGTGTTGAGCGAGAAGCCGATGGTGGTGGGTGCGGCGTCGGGGTTGCCGGAGCTCGCCAGCAGGAGGACGAGCATCGCCACCAGTCCGACACCGGAGACGATCGCGATGATCCCCGCGGCGCGTTTCAGCGTGGACGATTTCTGCCGCGGCGCTGCGGCGTCGGAACGTGTGACCGGAGGTGTGCCGGTCTGCGTGGGCGTGGACATCTCTCCCCTGTCTCCCTCGGTGCGTCGAGAACGATGGGGCCGCCCGTCTCCGGGCGACCCCACCGCATCATGCGTCGGTCAGTTCTCGTAACCGGCCTGGATCTCCTCGAGCACGGCGTCGGTCGACTTGCCGTCGATCCAGTTGACCATGCCCTTCCAGAAGGATCCGGAGCCCACGGTGGCGGGCATCAGGTCGGATGCGTCGAAGCGGACGACGGTGTTCGGGTCCTGCAGCAGCGTCATCGCGTCGGTGAGGAACTCGCTGGAGGCGAGCGACGGGTCGGCGCCCTGGTTCGCCGAGATCACGCCGCCGAGGGCGACACGGGCGTCTGCGAACTCCGGGCTCGACATGAACTCGAGCACCTTGACCACGTTCTCGTCGTCGGAGAACGCGGCGACGAACTCGCCACCGGCCTCGACGTAGGTCTCGCCGCCCTCTTCGAAGCCGGGGAGGAGGAACGCGTACACGTCGCCGTCGGGGGCGACCGTGACCGGCTCACCGGCGGAGTTCGTCACGTCGAGGAAGTTCGACGAGAGGAACGACGCCTGGTGGGTCAGCGCGCAGGTGCCGTCGGCGACCGGGGCCGCGACGTCGGCGAACGCGGTGGAGTTGATGCTCCGCACGTCACCGAACCCGGCGTTGACGTAGTTCGGGTCGAGCAGGATGGTGCCGAGGGTCTCGAACGCCTCCTTGATGGGGGCGTCGGTGAACTTCACCTCGTCGGCGACCCACTGGTCGTAGACCTCGGGGCCGGACTGACGGAGCACGAGGTCCTCGATCCAGTCGGTGCCCGGCCAGCCCGAGGCGTCGCCGGACGCGAAGCCGGCGCACCACGGGGCGTTGCCGGTCGTCTGCTGGATGGTCTGGGTGAGCGTCATCATCTCGTCCCAGGTCTTCGGGACCTCGACGCCCCACTCCGCGAAGCTCTTCGGGGAGTACCAGACGTAGCCCTTGACGTTGGCGAGCATGGGGGCCGCGTAGAAGGTGTCGTCGACCGTGCCGTACGACTTCCAGTCGGCCGACCAGTACTCGTCGACGTTGGCCTCGACGCCCTCGGGCGCGGGCTTGACCTCGCCGGTCTCGACGAGGCTCTTGAGCAGACCGGGCTGCGGGACGATCGCGATGTCGGGGGCCGAGCCTCCGGCCACCTTCGTCACGATGTTGCCCTCGAAGCTCTTGTCGCCGGTGTACTCGACCTTGATGCCGGTCTCCTCGGTGAACTCGGCGAACGCCTCGTTCAGCGCGTCCGCCTCGGTGCCGGTGATACCGCCCGAGATCTTGACCGTCGAGCTGCCCGACGAGCTGCCGCTGTCGGAGCTCTCTGCACACCCGGTCAGCGCCAGGCCGGCGACACCGGCGATGGCGAAGGGCACCAGAAGACGGCGCCGCTGTGTCGTGAGCATGTGATTCCTCTCCTCATTGAGCGGCGGACATCATGGTCCGCCACATCAGATCCACTCGGGAACCGATTCCATGCAACCGTAAGGGAATCGGGTCGCCATCACAATACAGCTCCATCACGAGTCGGTAAAGACGACGTTGGGAGCGCTCCCGGTGGCGTGTAGAGTGAATGAGAGCGCTCCCGTGATCAGGGCCTGTTCAGCAACCGGTTCCAGATCGGCGGCGATGTCCCATATCATGTGGACGGTCTATGACGGGTGGTCAGCGAGGAGGCGACCAGGGGTGAGCGGAATCGCGGATGTCGCGCGTCTGGCGGGCGTGTCGAAGTCGACCGCCAGCCGAGCGCTGAGCGGCGCGGGGTACGTCTCCCCCGCGACCCGCGAACGTGTCACCTCCGCCGCCGTCACCCTGGGCTACGTCCCGTCGACGAACGCGCAGAGTCTCGCGACCGGCCGCACCCAGAACGTGGGCGTGGTGATGCCGTACGTGAACCGGTGGTTCTTCGCGGAGGTGCTGGAGGGCATCCAGTCCGCACTGCTGGAGCGAGGCCTCGACCTGACGCTGTACGACGCGACGCCGGGTTCGGACCGGCGACGGCGGATCTTCGACGACTTCCTCGCCCGCAAGCGGTTCGACGGCCTCATCGCGGTGGGACTCGAGCCGCAGGAGGACGAGCTGGAGCGGATGCTGTCCCTGGGCAAACCCGTGGTCAGCGTCATCGGATCCGGCCCGCGCACGAGCGTCGTCACGATCGACGACGAGGATGCCGCGCATCGGG
>NZ_JBSJZI010000001.1:286120-476338 GCF_054798235.1 Microbacterium sp. GXF7504
GTTCCTCGGCGGCGGCTCCTCCGTCCGTGACCAGCACGTCGAGACCGCCCGGGTGAAGGGCTACCGCGACGCGATGACCGAGGCGGGGCTGGCCGAGGAGATCCGGCAGCTCCCGGCGCAGTTGTCGATGCCCGACGGCTACGCCGCCGCGGTCGACCTGCTGAGCGACGCGAGACACCGCCCCACGGCGGTGGTCGCCGCCTGCGACGAGGTCGCGATCGGTGCCATGGTCGCCGCCCGGCGCCTCGGCATCCAGGTGCCGTCGGGGCTCAGCATCATCGGGATCGACGACCACGAGTACGCCGACATGTTCGCGCTCACCACGATGCAGCAGGTGCCGCGGGAGCAGGGCGTGCACGCCGTCGACCTGCTGGTGCAGCAGATCGAGGACCCGGACGCGCCGGCGGTCGACGTCATCATCAAACCGCGACTCATCGTCCGCAGCTCGACGGCGCCGATCGGCCGGGGCGCGGTGCCCCGCATCGACGGCGTCGCCTGACCCCCGCCCTCGCGCCGCCCTCGCGCCGCCGTCGCCCCCGCTCTCACCCTCGCCTTCGCCGAGCCACCCCTCTTTCTGCGACCCACCCCCTTTCCTGCGGCAGAAAGAGGGGTGGGTCGCAGAAAAGGGGGTGGCTCGGCGGCGTCAGGCGCAGGGCGCCGGGCCGCGCGTGAGGCGGCAGGCCGGGGGTCAGGCCTGCTGTCGCCGACGGATGCCGACCCGGATCGCCGCGCCCGAGCCGAGCAGGAGCAGCGCCGCGAGCGAGGCGATGCCCGCCGCGTCGAGGCCACCGCCGGTCGCCGCCAGCGTCCGAATCGTCACCTGCTGCCAGCCGATGACGGCGCCGTCGGGTCCGACGACGACGAGCCGGTGCGAACCGGTGACGTCGTCGGGCAGCCGCACGGTGATGTTCCCCTGGGCATCGACCTGGTGCTGTCCGAGGAACACCGGGTCGGAGTACAGCCACACCGAGACCCACTGGCCGCTGAACTGCACGCCCACGTTGATCGTGATCGTGCCGCCCGCCACGAGCTGGCCCGAGATCACCTGGATGAGGTCGCGCAGCGCCGCGATGAGCGCGGAGACCGGGGCCGGCTGCGGCTGTGCGATCGGCGGCACGGGCTGCTCCCCGCCCGGCTGGCCGCCGTCGCCGGGGACGCCGCCGCCGGGCGCCTGCACGGTGACCGGCACGCGCACGGTCGTGCCGCTCTCGGATGCGGTGAGCACCACCTCGACGTCGCCGGAGACGCCGTCGGGGATCGTGAGCTCGACGTCCGCGGCGCCGTCCGTCACCGGGATCGGCGGGTACACGGTGTCGCCGATCCGCGCCTCGAGCGTAGTGTTGCGGGGTGCGCCGAGCGAGGTGAGGTCGAGCCCGGAGACGGAGAACGAGATCGTCCCGCCGGCGCTCGCCGTCTCCGGCGCGCCGGTCACGGCCACGCCGCGGTTGGCGTAGTCGGGGCTGATCGGCGAGCGGTCGGTGAGGAACGCGATCCATGCGTCGCGGTCGACGAGGCCGGAGTCGCGGGTGTCGGTGCCCTCGGCGAGCGTCGAGAAGTTGTCGCCGCCGGTGAGCAGGAAGTTGAACGAACCGATGCGGTACGCCCCGGCGGGGTCGATCGGCTCGCCGTCGATCCAGATGCCGGTGATGCGCGAGCCGCGGGGAGCGGTCGGGTCGGACGTGTAGGTCACGTTCGACGAGACGCCGAGCTGCAGATAGGGGCGCGACGAGCCGTCGGGCTGCCACTGCTCCTCGAGCACGTCCTTGAACTGGGCGCCGGTGATCGTCGTCGTCCAGAGGTTGTTGACGAAGGGCAGCACGGCGTTCGCCTCGGCGTAGGTGATGACGCCGTCGTCGCCGTACAGCAGTTCCGCACGCAGGCCGCCGGGGTTCACGAGACCGATCTCGGCGCCGCCGCGGGCAGGGTCGGACAGCGACGCGACGAGCGAGTCGGCGACGAGGTTGCCGAGCGTGGACGGCGCCGAGCGGTCGTCGCGCCCCTGCGGCACGCCGTCGCCGTCGTCCGGCACGGTGTATCCCGCATCCGTGTAGGTGCCGCCGGTGAACGCGGTCGTGATGTCGCCCGTCACCGAACCCACGGGCGTGCCGCCGACCTCCGCCGCCTCCGCGAGCGCCGCCTCGACGATGCCGGCGACCTCCGCGACACGGGGGTAGGAGGCGATGAGCGCCTCGTCGTCGACGTCGGTGCGGGGCACGTTCCGCGCCTCGTACGAGCGGACGTCGCCGGTGGCGGCGTCGAGCTGCAGCACGACCTGCCCGATGTTCTCGCCGTAGTTGCCGGTCTGCACGATCGGACGGGTGCGGTCGGTGCCGGCGACGGGGCCGTCCCACACGTACTGCTTGTGCGTGTGGCCGGTGAAGATCGCGTCGACCTCCGGGGCGGTGTCGGTGACGATCCGCGCGAACGCGCCGCCGAGGGCGAGTTCGTCGTCGAGGTCGTGCGTCTCGGACGCGCTGTCGACGGCACCCTCGTGGTACTCGGCGATGAGCACGTCGGCCTCGCCGTTGGCGGGGTCGCCGTCGGTGAGGGCGGCGGCCACACGGTTCACCGCGGCGACCGGGTCGCCGAAGTCGATGTCGGCGATGCCGTCGGGCGAGACGAGCGTGGCGGTCTCCTCGCTGACGGCGCCGATGACGGCGACCGTCAGCCCGTCCGCCTCGAGCGTCGTGTATTCGGGCAGGGCCGGGTCGGTCGTGCCCTTCGCGTAGACGTTCGCGCCGAGGTAGGGGAAGTCCGCGAGGTCCGACACGCGGCCCTGCAGGTCGTCGAGCCCCTGGTCGAACTCGTGGTTGCCGACGGCGGATGCGGCCAGCCCGAGCGCGTTCAGCACCTCGATCGTGGGCTGGTCGCCCGCGACGGCGGATGCGAACAGCGACGCGCCGATGTTGTCGCCGTCGGAGAGGAACAGCGACCTGTCGTCGCCGTACTCCGCCCGCAGCTGCTCGATCGTCCCGGCGAAGGCGACGGTGTTCCCGTCGATGCGGCCGTGGAAGTCGTTGATGTTCAGCAGGTTCAGCGGCACGGTGTCGTCCGCCGCATCCGGCAGGTCGAGTCCGACGACGATCGGGTCGTGGTCGCTGGAGCGGTAGGGCGAGGTGTCGTAGAGATCGAGCACGTTCGCGTTGTACCGGCTGTACTCCAGCGCGATGGACTCGCCGGAGTTCACGTTCCAGATGTCGGCACCGGTGACGCGGGCGTCGGCGGCGGGGCTGGCGAGGATGTGGTCGAGCGAGCCGACCGCGCCGTCGTACGCGTACGTGTACTTCCCGGTCTTCGCGCCCTGGTCGACGTAGCCCGCGTCCCGCAGCACCCGGATGGGGTCCTCCTGGGTGTAGGCGTTGAAGTCGCCCATGAGGAAGGCGAGGTCGGTGCCGAGCTCGTCCTGCAGCCGGGCCGAGAAGTCGACGAGCGCCGTGGCTTGCGCGACGCGGGACGAATTCGAGGCACCCTGGCCGTCGCCGGTGTCCGCATCGGCGCCGGTGCCGGAACCCTTCGACTTGAAGTGGTTGACGATCGCGAGGAACACGCCCTCGTCGTCCTCGGCGCCCGCCGGCTGGAAGGCCTGCGCGAGCGGGTACCGAGCGTTGTCGAAGGCCGGGTCCTCGTCGATGACGCCCTCCCCCACCGGGGTCACCGCCGCCTGGCGGTAGATGAAGGCGGTGCGGATGACGTCCTCGTCGGCGGGGACGGCCGCGGGCGAGGGTGCATACGCCCACTCCTCGGTGCCGAGCGCGTCGTTCAGCGCGTCGACGAGGGTGGCCACGGCAGCATCCCGGTCCTTGCCGGCGATGCGGGAGTTCTCGATCTCCTCGAGCGAGACGACGTCGGCGTCGAGGGCGTTGATCGCCGCGACGATCTTGGCCTCCTGGCGGGCGAGGTTCGCCTCGTCGGCGGCACCCCGGACGCCCGGTCCGCCGGTGCAGGTGTTCACCGTGATCGGGTTGCCTTGGCGGTCGGTGTAGAAGGAGCAGTTCGCACCGGCGGCGACCGCGTCGGCGCCGGTCGTCGCGAAGTAGTTCAGCACGTTGAAGGACGCGAGCCGCACGTCGCCGCCGACGTCGGCGGGGCCTGCGGTGCGGGTGTTCCCGAACGTGACCGGCTGCACGTCGCCGGCGTTGTCGGCGGTGAGCTGCTGCACGGGCTGGAGGTTCCAACCGTCGTTGCGGTAGTCGAGCACGACGGGGCGCGTGAAGGTGACGGGGGCGCCGACCCGGACGGGGGCGTCGAGGCTCAGGTACGGCAGCGGGATGCCGGTGTTCGCGGCCGAGGCGAAGTTCAGCGTCGCACCGTCGTCGAGCACGATGGCGCGGGCGGCGGCATCCGCGACGGCTGCGTCGTACTCGGCGGTGCCGGGGCGGGCGATCTCGGTGGGGGTGAGGAGCGGCGTGCCGCCGGCGGCCAGGCCGATGGCGCCGTAGCGGTTGGCGTCGTAGGTGTCGGTGACGGTGAACTCGCCCTGAGGTGCGAGCAGCATCCCCTCGAGCGCTTCGCGGGCGGCCTCGTCGGCGGGCCAGCCGGTCTGGGTGGCGGGCACCTCGGCGGCGGGTTCGTCGAGCACGGTCACACCGGCTGCCGTGGGGCTCAGCTGGGTCATGCCGCGGTACTCGGAGACGGGGCCGGTGACCTCGACGTGGTCGCCGATCGTCACCTTCGCGACCGCCGTCGACCCGTAGACGAACACGGCGTCGGAAGCGCCGGGAGTGGCGTCCTCGGTGCCGCCGGTCCCGGGAGTCTGGAGGTAGAAGCCGTTCATGCCGCCGGAGGGATATGCCGCGGTGACGACGCCGCGGGTGGTGACGGTCTGCCCGGCGAGCGGGCTGGTGTCGCCGGTGCCCTGGATCTCGGCGATCGCGGTCACGCCGGGCGGGGTGGCCGGCTCCTCCGGGTCGGTGGGCTCCGGGTCGGACGGCTCCGGGTCGGAGGGTGCGGGCTCCTCGGGGTCGACCGGCGCGGCCCCGGCCGAGGCCTGCGGGGTCACCGTGGTGGTGACCGTGACGTCGGCGGCGTTGTCGTCGGTGTCGACGAAGTCGGTGCGCACGAGCGAGTTGCCCCCTCCGGCGGGAGAGGCGGCCGGTGCGGTCTCCGACGTGTCGGCCGCGCCGTAGCCGATGAGGTCGACGATGCCCGGCACGTCGACGGCGGACGGCAGCGGCGGGGTCACGCGCTCGGTGGTGTCGGCGAGCCACAGCACACCGTCGGACCCGGACGGCGTGATCGAGGACCCGGTGAGGTCGGCCGTCACCGGCAGCGGCTGCTGCCCGCTCGAGCTGCCGGGCAGTGCCACGAGGAAGTAGTCCCCCGCGTCGATCGCGCCCGAGAGCGCCTGCACACCGATGTTCGTGCCGGTGGCCGACTTGTACTGCAGCGACCATCCGTCGAGGGACTGCGCCGCATCCCCTGCGTTGTACAGCTCGACGAACCGCTGCGTGTACAGCGCCCCGGCGCTCCCGTTCACGTACGCCTCGTTGATGACGACGTCGGAGCCGCTGTCCGCGTGCGCCGGGAGGGGGACGAGCAGGCCGGCGATGAGGGCGGTGCCGATGCCGACGGCGGAACGGTGGCGCAGGCGCGAGGACGCAGCGGACATGAGTCTCCTGAGGATTCCGGGGGTTGGAATGCTCCGAGGCTATGGGGCCACCGGCCTCCGATCATGAGCCGACGGTGACGGACGTGTGAACATCGCAGGAGATTTCTCTCATCCGGGTGCCATGGACGTCCCCGGATGCGGGAAGACCCCCGGACGCCGAGGCGTCCGGGGGTCTTCGAGACCTGAAGGGTCTTACTTGAGGGTGACGGTCGCGCCGGCAGCCTCGAGGTCGGCCTTCGCCTTCTCGGCGGTCTCCTTGTTGGCGCCCTCGAGGACGGCCTTCGGAGCACCGTCGACGACGGCCTTGGCCTCACCCAGGCCGAGCGAGGTGAGCTCGCGGACGACCTTGATGACCTGGATCTTCTTGTCGCCGGCAGCCTCGAGGATGACGTCGAACGAGTCCTTCTCCTCCTCGGCGGCCGCGTCGCCGGCACCGCCGGCGGCACCTGCGACGGCCACGGGGGCGGCAGCGGTGACGTCGAACTTCTCCTCGAACGCCTTCACGAACTCGCTGAGCTCGACGAGGGTCAGGCCGGCAAACTGCTCGAGCAGCTCCTCAGTGGTGAGCTTCGCCATGATGTATCTCCTAGATAGTGGGGGTTGTGGTGAAGAGAACGCCGGTCGCTTACGCGGCCTCTGCGGTCTCCAGCTTTTCGCGAAGCGCGTCGATGGTGGCGGCAGCCTTGCCCATCGTCGCCTTCATCATGCCCGCGGCCTTCGCCAGCAGAACCTCACGGCTCTCGAGCGAGGCGTACTTGTTGACCTCGTCGGCACTCAGGGCGTTGCCCTCGAAGATGCCGCCCTTGATCACGAGAAGCGGGTTGGCCTTGGCGAAGTCACGCAGGGCCTTCGCGGTGGCGACGAAGTCGCCGTGCACGAACGCGACGGCCGACGGACCCTTGAGGTCCTCGTCCAGCGCCGTGATCCCCGCGTTGTTCGCGGCGATCTTGGTCAGCGTGTTCTTCACCACGGCGTACTGCGCGTCCTGACGGATGCTGTTGCGCAGCTCCTTGAGCTGGGCAACCGTCAGACCGCGGTACTCGGTCAGCAGGACGGCGTTCGAGTTCTCGAAGTTCTTCGTGAGCTCGGCGACCGATGCATCCTTCTGCGCCATGGTCACTCCTTGATGTGTACGAGGCGCTCCGCGGTGGCGGGGCGCCGGCCTCGACCGCACCCTGGAATGACGAGAGCTCCGGCGCATGCGCACGGAGCTCTGGATTCCCGGACCGGGAGGACTTCGTACACCTGCGCGGGCCCCTGCATCGCAGAGCTTCGATCGTCTCGCATTCGTACGCGCGACGATGACCAGCGGTCTTCGGCTTCCCTCCACTGTACCGCGCCCGGGCGCGTCGCCCAAATCGGGTCAGGCGAGCGGCGCCCGGAGGGGGTAGTCCTGGTCTTCGAGGATGACCTGCGCGGCGAGCCCGTTCGTGCGGTTGACGACCACCGGTGCCATGAGGTTCAGGCTCGGCCCCTCCGCGGCGGGGTGCACGACGACGAGCACCATGGCGTCGTCGGGCGAGGGCAGCTGCAGATCGGCCGCCTGCTCGTCGGTGAGCACCGGCGCGTATCCGTCCATGACCGTCGCCGGATCGAGCAGGTACAGCCGCAGCCCGGCGTCCTCGACGGCACGGAGCGAGAAGAGGCCCTCGGTGCCCTCGACCGGATTCAGCGCGAAGTCGGTGTGCGGCGCGAGACCGGGAGGCGACTGCACGAAGGTCAGCACCGCCGTCACTGGAGGAACTCCATGAGCGAGGGCTGCAGCACGCGGCCGGTGACGGCGAGGGCGGAGCGGTAGACGAGCTCCTGCGCCTGCAGCTGCACGAGCACCTCGACCGCGTCGACGTCCTCGACCGCTGCGCGGCGGGACTCCAGCGAAACGGATGCACTCACGGTGGCCTCCTTGGCCCGCTCGAGCTGATTCTGCCGTGCGCCGACGGCGCCCTGGACGGAGAGCATAGCGGTGCGCCGGTCGTCGATCGCGCCCAGGTGCGACCCGACGTTCACGCCCGCACGGAGGTCGGCGACGATGGTGTCGAGCAGGGCGAAGACGGACTGGTCGCCGTCGCCGAACACGGCGGCGCCGTCCGCATCCACCCGCACGGTGACGCCGTCGCCGATGCGGCGGTTCACCTCGGCGCCGGGCACACCGGTGAAGGAGAGGTCGGCGGCGAAGGCCGAACCCGCGTCGGTCGTGCCGGCGAAGACGAGGCGGTCCTGGACACGGGTGTTCGCGTCGGAGAGCAGTGCGGAGCGGATGCCTTCGAGCTCGACCGCGATGGCCTCGCGCGCGGTCTCGCTGAGCGCACCGTCGTTCGCGCCCTGCACCGTGAGGTCGCGGGCGCGGGAGAGGAGCGAGGTCGCCGAGGTGATGGCGCTGTCGATCGTGGTGACCCAGGCGAGGCCGTCGTCGATGTTCCGGGCGTACTGCTCGGTGCGGCGCTGATCGGCGTGCAGTCCCAGCGCGGTCGCGGCGGCGGCCGGATCGGCCGACGGGGTGGCGAAGGCGCGCTGCGAGGTCGCCTGCTCCTGCAGCTTGGCGAGCCGGCCCATGTTCGACTGCAGGTGACGCAGCGCGTTGTCCGCCATGGCGGACCCGGTCACACGGGAGATCATCGGTTTCCTCCAGTCATCGGCCGACGAGGCCCATGCGGTTGATGACGGTGTCGAGCGCCTCGTCCACGGCGGTGACGACGCGTGCGGCGGCCTGGTACGCGGCCTGGTACGTGACGAGGTTCACGGTCTCCTCGTCGCCGTCGACCGCGGCCACCGACTGCTGCGCGGCGACGGCGGTGACAGTCGTCGTCTCGGCGAGGCGGGCGCGCTGCACGTCACCGGCGGTCGCGACCGCGAAGGCGGAGACGCGCTGGGTCCACAGCCGGTCGGGCGAGCCCGCACCGCTGCCGAGCTGCGAGATGGCGTCGGCGTTCGTCGCGTCCTGCGCGCCGGCGCCGGGGGCGGCGAGTGCGAGCTCCTCCGCGCCGCCGACCGCGACCTGCAGGCCGAGGGCGGCGGGGCCGGTCGGCGCGAGCGTGAAGAAGTCGCCGCCGGGCGTCCCGGTCGCGGTGGCGCCGGCGCGGTGCGCGAGGTTGACGGCGCCGGCGAGCGTGGTGGCGACGGCGTCGATGGATGCGGCGAGTTCGGCGAGGGTGCCGCCGTCCGAGGCGGGGGCGAGCACCGAGAGCTGCCCGCCGAGCTCCCCCTGCGAGACGGTGACGGCGGCGCCCGAGTCGGCCCAGCGGATCGCGACCCGCTCGCCGGCCTCGAGGCTCTCGGCACCCGATGCCGTGATGGTGCGTGCGCGGTCGCCGGACACCAGCGCGTTGCCGTCGAGGCGGAGGGTCATGGTGCCGTCGGCCTCGAGCCCCGCGGTGACGCCGGCGCTGTAGGCGAGGGTCTGCGCGAGCACGGCGCGCTGGTCGATGAGTTCGTTCGCGGAGCGGCCGGCAGACAGCGCGTCGCGGATGTCGCGGTTCAGGGCGGCGACCTGTTCCGCGGCCGCGTTCACGTCGGTGATCGTGCGGTCGACCGTCTCGCGGGTCTGCGACCACTGCGTGGCGACGCTGCGGTAGGCGGTGGCGAGGTGCGCGGCGACCTCGCGGCCTGACTCGATGACGACCGCGGCCGCGGCACCGGAGGTGGGCTGGTTCGCGAGATCCTGCCAGCTGTTCCAGAACACCGAGAGGCGGGCGGCGAGACCGTCCTCCGTGGGCTCTGCGAGCGCGGCCTCCGCGGTGGTCGCGGCCAGTGCCCGCACCGAGGTGTGCCCGGCGGCGGCGAGGCTGTCGCGCACCCGCGCGTCGAGCACCTGGTCGCCCAGGCGAGCGACGCCGGTGACGGCGACCCCCTGGCCGGGTGCCGCACCGACGCTGAAGCGCCCCTGGGTCGCGGCGGCCGCCACCGCCTCGGTCGTCACCCGCTGCCGGGTGTACCCCTCGGTGGTCTGGTTGACGATGTTCTGCCCGACGACGTCCATGGCGCGTCGTGCGGCGGCGAGGCCGGATGCGGCGGTCTGGAGTCCGCTGAAAGTCGACATGGTCCCCTGCTCACATGCTCGTGTCGATGATGCGGGCGGAGTCGTCCGACGCCTTGCCGCCTCGTGTCGTGTACTCGCCGGTGTCGATGCCGAGCCCGGCGATGGTCTCCTGGGTCGCGCGCAGGACGGTGCGCAGCTGTTGCTCGCTCGTGTCGCGCAGGTGCGCGATCTCGCTCGTCACCTGCGTGAGAGCGCGGAAGTGCTCGGCGAAGATCTCCCGCCACGGCCCCTCCGGCGCGCCGTCGATCAGTTCGCGCAGGGTCGCGGTCTCGTCGAGGCCCCATTCCTCGGCGACCGCGGCCGCGGCGACGACGCGCGAGACACCCGTCCCCTGCAGGCGGCTCAGTACTTCCTCGATCTCGCGGGATGCGTGGTGGATCCAGCGGGAACGGCCTGCTGCGAGGAGCAGTTCCTGCTCCTCGAGTTTGAACAGCAGCAGCTCGAGCAGCTCTCGCTCTCGCCACAGCTGCACCGACAGCTCATTCGGGCCCATCCGGCTCTCCGCCCCATTTCTCGAAACCCCCCCAAAAGGGGGACACGAAAACACTATCGACGGCCGTCCGCGTGTGGTTATGTGAGAACTGGATGAGGACTTCCTGAGAGCTTTACAAGAAATGTCAATGCGTCCCAGCGGCCCTCATCCACCCATCTCGGAGCCGAGAACCCCAGACCAGGCAGAGAGAAACAGGCAGATCCGCATGACGAGCCGCACGGACCGAAACCGCCTCATCGAGGAGAACCTCCCGCTTGTGGGATTCCTGGCGGCCGACGTCCATGCGCGAGCCACGCATCTCGCCCACGAGGACCTCGCCGCGGTCGGCGCCCTCGCCCTCGTCCAGGCGGCGGACGCCTTCGACCCGAGCCTGGGCGTCCCGTTCGGCGCGTACGCGCGCCGGCGCATCCTCGGCGCGTTCGCCGACGAGATGCGCTCGCTGGACTGGGCGAGCCGCGGCATCCGCAAGCGCATCAAGGAGACCACCGCGGTGCGCGACACCCTCACGGCGGCCCTCGGCCGCACCCCGTCGGTCCGCGAGATCGCGACGACCATGGGCGTGCCGGAGGAGCAGGTGACCGAGGCCCTCACGGATGCCGCCCGCACCGTCACCACGATCGACGACCCGACGGCGCGCGAGACGCCGTCGGCGATGGAGCTGCCGGAGGAGACGGCCGAGGCCGCCGAGCGCCGCCGCATCCTCGCCGCCGCGGTCGACGCGCTCCCGTCGCGGATGCGGCTCATCGTCAAGGCGGTCTACGTCGACGAGCGTCCGGTGAAGGAGGTCGCCGAGCAGCTCGGCGTGTCGCACTCGGCCGTGTCGCAGCAGCGGTCGGAGGCGATCCGGCTGATGCGCGACGCGCTGGAGACGTTCTTCGGCGAGGGCGCTGCGCCGCCCGCGACCTCGCGCGCCTCGGTCGCCGTGCGCACCGCGTTCCTCGAGCGCGTCGCCGACGCGCTCGGGCGGGAGCTCCCCGCCGTCCGCACCGAGCGGGCGGCGGAATTCGCGATCTCCGGCTAACGCGCCGGTTCCGACTGCCGATAGCAGTCACACGAAGCCCACGGACGGGCTTCGGCACCACCCAGTCACGGAGGAGAACACCATGGGTATGCAGATCAACACCAACGTGTCGGCGCTCAACGCCTACCGCAACCTGTCGTCCACGCAGAACGACCTGTCGAAGTCCCTCGAGAAGCTCTCGAGCGGTCTCCGCATCAACCGCGCTGCCGACGACGCCGCGGGTCTCGCGATCTCCGAGGGCCTGCGTTCGCAGGTCAACGGCCTGAACGTGGCGGCCCGCAACGCCCAGGACGGCATCTCGGTCATCCAGACCGCGGAAGGCGCCCTGACCGAGGTCCACTCCATCCTGCAGCGCATGCGCGACCTGTCGGTGCAGGCCGGGAACGACTCGAACAACGCAGAGTCGCGCGCGGCGATCCAGACTGAGATCGTCGGGCTTGCCTCAGAGCTGAACCGCATCGGGACCAACACCCAGTTCAACGGCATCAACCTGATGGACGGATCGGAGATGTCGTTCCAGGTCGGCGCCAACGGGAACACCACCGACGACCTGTCAAACACCATCAAGGTCAAGCTCGCCGATCTTGCGGATGACATTGTCACCGTGGCTGTTCTTACGGACACCGGCGCCGACCTGACGGCTGCCGCGATCGACGTCACTGCGGTCGGGGGCGCGGCTCTCGCCATCGAAGCAATCGACACCGCGATTGAGAAGATCTCGACGTCACGTGCCAGCCTCGGTGCCTCGCAGAACCGTCTCGAGTCGACGATCAACTCGCTCGCCGTGTCGGCGGAGAACCTGGCTGCGGCCGAGTCCCGCATCCGCGACACCGACATGGCGTCCGAGATGGTCAAGTACACCGCCTCGAACATCCTGTCGCAGGCCGGTACCGCGATGCTCGCCCAGGCCAACCAGGCCAACCAGGGCATCCTGCAGCTCCTGCGCTGAGCCGCATCCCGCGACGCCCTGCCGGGAGGCCACCCGCCTCCCGGCAGGGCTCACCCGCACCACCGACGGAAGGACTCGGCATGGGTCTCACGCTCCCCGGTCTCGCCTCGAACCTCGACACGGCCGCGATCATCAACGCGCTCATGGACGTCCAGGCCATCCCGCGCACGCTGCTGTCGAACAAGATCGACGACAAGAAGTTCGTCGTCACGCAGCTGCAGTCGCTGAACACCTCGGTGCAGAACCTGGCCACCGCGGCGAAGAAGCTCAGCGGCGCAGATGCACTCAACCAGCTCACCGCGCGCGCCTCGTCCGACGCGGTCACCGTCTCGACCACCGCGAGCGCCGGCGCCGTCCGTGCCGACATCGTCGTCGACCGGCTCGCCCAGCACCACACGGTCGTCACCGCCGCCCTCGCCGCCTGGCCCGACGAGCCGCCCGTGCTCACGCTCGAGAACGCCGCCGGCGAGCGCCTCGAACTCTCCCCCGCGTCCTCCTCCCTGCAGGACATCGCCCGCGCCGTCAACGACGCCGGCTTCGGCGTCACTGCGACGGTCGTCTCCGCCGGCGTCGACGGGCTCGGCACCCCGGTCTCCCGCATCCAGTTCACCGCCACCGAATCCGGGACCGCGGGCTCGTTCCGCGTCTTCCGCGGTGACGAGGCGGCGGTCGCCGCCGCAACCGCGACCGACATCGCCGCAGAACCCGGTGCCGCGGTCGTCGCGACCGGCACCGACGCACAGGTGCGCCTCTGGGCCGGCACCGCCGCCGAGCAGGTCGTCACCTCCTCCGCCAACACGTTCACGAACCTGTTCCAGGGCGTCGACGTGACGGTCGCGAAGGTCTCGGCCGAGCCGGTCACCGTCACCGTCGCCCCCGACACCACCGCGAAGACGAAGACCGTGAACGACTTCGTCACGCAGATCGCGACGCTCCTGTCGAACATCAAGAAGGGCTCGACCGCGACCCCCGCGACGGCGACGGGTGAGACCACGACACTGGGGGTCTTCAGCGGCGACACCACCGTGCGCGCGCTCCGCCAGGCGCTCGAGCAGGCGGTGCAGTATCCCGTCGACGGCGTCTCCCCGTCATCGATCGGCATCTCCATCGACCGCTACGGCGTGCTCTCGTTCGACAGCGCGAAGTTCGCGTCGGCGCTGGAGGACGACCCCGCCGCCGCCGACGCGCTGTTCGGCGCGGTCGCCGGCCGGGTCGAGGCCGTCGCCGTGCAGTACTCCGACAAGTACGACGGCCTCCTCACCTCCCGCATCACCGGGCAGGAGAGCGAGCTGCGCACGCTCGGCACGCAGATGGACGCCTGGGACCTGCGCCTCTCCCAGCGTCGAGCCACCCTCGAGGCCACCTACGCACGGATGGAGACCATGCTCTCGCAGCTCAACTCGCAGTCGTCGTACCTCGAATCGCAGCTGTCCGCCCTCACGACCTCGAGCGACTCGTGAACGCCGCCGCCGCCCTCCGCGCCCAGCAGCGCTACCGCGACGACGCCGTCCTCTCGGCGACACCGGAGCGCCTCGTCACGATGCTCTACGACCGGATGCTGCTCGACATCGAGCGCGGCGAGGCCGCGCAGCGCGCCGGCGACTGGGCCGAGGCGAACCGCCAGCTCCAGCACGCGCAGGCGATCGTCGCCGAGCTGCAGTCCTCGCTCACCGACGCGTGGTCGGGCAGCGCCGACCTCCGCGCGCTCTACGCGTTCCTCACCGCGACCCTCATCCGTGCGAACCTCAGCCACGACGCCGACGCCACCCACACCTGCGCCGAGCTCGTCGCGCCCCTGCGCGACGCCTGGCACGCCGCCGCGGCACAGCTGGCCCCGGCAGCGGCGGCGACCGTCGCCATCGCCGGATGAGCACCGAACGCGCCCGCGCCGAGTGGGAGCGGCTGCTCGACGCCTTCACTGCGGCCGCCGCGGCCGACGCCGTCCCGGCCGCCTGGACCGAGCCGTCGTCGCCCATGCCGCCCGAACTCGCCGAGCGCGCCCGCGAGGTGCTCGCGAAGACCCGCGCGCGCATCGTCGCGACGCAGGCGGAGATGGATGCGGTCGCCGACCGCCTCGGCGCGCTCGACCGGCAGCAGCACGCCGACGCGAGTCCCGTCTACCTCGACGTCACGGGTTGACCTAACGCGGAGGAGGAACCTCCCGATAGTGCCTATGCGAGCAGGGATCGCTCGACGAACCGGCCAGGGATGGGCCATCAGCACCTCTTGATAGGGACGCGCCTGTGTTCGATTCTGTGTCCATCTCTGCGCTGACAAGCGCCCTGGACGGCCTCTCGCAGCGGCAGAACGCGATCGCCGACAACATCGCGAACGTCAACACCCCCGACTACCACGCCAAGCGCGTCGCCTTCGAGGAGGCCCTCGCCAAGTCGGTGGCCGCCGGTGACGGCCGGGTGCAGGCGACCGTCGGCGAGTCGTTGGAGCCGACGCGCACCGACGGCAACAACGTCAACCTCGACACCGAGACGCTCTCCAGCGTCGACACGCTGCTGCGCTATCAGCTGGCGTCGCAGACCCTCAGCGGCACGTTCTCCTCGCTCCGCTCGGCGATGCGGACCGCCTCATGACCTTCGACGCGATCGGCATCGCCGGCACCGGCCTCAACGTGCACCGCAAGTGGCTCGACGCCATCAGCGACAACATCGCCAACGTCAACACCGCGGTCTCGACGAACGACGACGCCTTCCGCGCCCGCTACGTGGCGGTGGCGAACAGCGACGAGTCCCCCGGCGTGTACGTGGCCGGTGTCCGCCTCGGCGACGCGGAGGGACGCCTCGTGCACGAGCCGGACAACCCGCTCGCCGACGCCGACGGCTACGTGCGCTACCCCGACATCGACTTCGGCGATCAGATGAGCCAACTCATCCTCGCGCAGCGCGGCTACCAGGCCAGCGCCGCGGTGGTCGACCGTGCCCGCTCCGCCTATGAGGCGGCCCTCCAGATCGGACGCAACTGATGGACGCCGTGTCGGGCATCGAGGCCGTCGGCGGCCTCTCCTCCCTCGTCTCCCCCACGCAGTCCTCCGCGACCCGCTCCACCGACGGCTCCGCGTTCGCGGCGAGCATCACCGGCGCGATCGACGACGTGCGGGCGCTGCAGTCCGAGGCCTCCGACCTCGCGGTCAAGGCCGTCACCGGTGAGCTCGACGACGTCCACTCCGCGATGATCGCCTCCACGCGCGCCGCCGTCACGCTCGAGCTCGTCGCGGCCGTGCGCAACAAGGGCGTCGACGCGTTCAACGAGATCATGCGGATGCAGGCCTGATGCCCACCGCCGTCAAGGGAGTGCTCGACCGGCTCAAGCAGTTCGTCGCGGGCTTCTCGGTCGCGCAGCGCACGATCGCGCTCATCGGCGCGGCGGTGCTCGTCATGGGCGTCGTGGCGCTCGGCGCATGGCTCAGCCGCCCTACGCTCACGCCGCTGTTCTCGGGGCTCAGCGCCTCCGATGCGAACGCGGTCGTCGAGCAGCTGCGCTCCGCATCCGTGCAGTACGAACTCACCGACGGCGGCAGCACGATCCTCGTCCCGCAGGACGCGGTCTACGAGCAGCGCCTCGTCGCCGCGGCCGCCGGCCTGCCGAGCTCCAGCTCCGAGGGCTATTCGCTCCTCGACGAGATGGGCGTCACGTCGTCGGAGTTCCAGCAGTCCGTCACCTACAAGCGTGCGATCGAGGGCGAGCTCGCTGCCACGATCGGTTCGCTCGAGGGGGTCTCGGCCGCATCGGTGAAGCTCGCGATCCCCGAGGAGAGCGTCTTCGTCTCCGAGGCGGTCGAACCCACCGCATCCGTCTTCGTGAAGACCCGCAACAACGCCACGCTGTCGCAGAAGCAGGTCGAGGCGATCGTGCACCTCACCGCCGCGGCGGTGTCCGGGATGCCGCCGGCCAACGTCGCGGTCGTCGACCAGTCCGGCAACACGCTCTCCGCCGTGGGCGTCGACGCCGCGGGCGGGGTCGACCAGGCCGCCGGC
This sequence comes from Microbacterium sp. GXF7504, assembly GCF_054798235.1. NCBI lineage: Bacteria > Bacillati > Actinomycetota > Actinomycetes > Micrococcales > Microbacteriaceae > Microbacterium > Microbacterium sp. GXF7504. The sequence goes on from NZ_JBSJZI010000001.1 coordinate 302,217, forward strand.
GACTACGAGACCCGCGTCGCCGCGGGCGTGAAGAAGCTCCTGGAGACCGTCGTCGGCCCCGGCAAGGCGACCGTCACGGTCATCGCCGACATCGACCGGTCCGTCACCGAGCAGCTCAGCGAGGTCTACACCCCCGCCGAGGGTGCGCCGCCCGCATCCGAGCAGGTGCGCACCGAGACCCAGACCGGCGGCACCGGCGGTGCGGGCGTGCTCGGGCCGGACAACATCGCCGTGCCGGACGGCGCCGACGGCGCCTACGAGTCCAGCGAGGAGACCCGCAACAACGTCATCAACAAGACGGTCGAGTCCCGCACGACGCCCGCCGGCTCCGTGACGCGCCAGTCCGTGTCGGTCGCGGTCGACACCGAGGCCGCGGAGGGCGTCGGCATGGCGAAGCTCCGCGAGCTCGTCGCCTCCGCCGCCGGCATCGACACCGACCGCGGCGACCAGATCACGGTCGAACTCGTCCGCTTCTCCAGCACGGATGCGGAGGCGGCCCAGGCCGCGCTGAAGGCCGCCGAGGAGGAGGCCGCCGCCGAACGGAACGCCGCGATCCTGAAGACCGTCATCGTCGTGGCGGCCGTGCTGCTCGTGATCGGCGCGATCGCCGCGTTCCTCATCGTCCGCGCCCGCCGCCGGGCCCGGCCGGTCGAGGAGGAGTTCGACAAGCTCTTCGGCGACCGTCCCCCGCCGCTGTCCGCGCTCCCCGCGTTCGACACGGCCGCAGCCACGGCGACGCCGCCGACCCCGCCCGCCGCGGAGCCGCCGACCGTGCCGATGCAGCTCGACCTGCCGGCCGCCGAGGAGACGGTGGCACTGGAGATCGACCCCGACCCGGGTCCGGCACCCGCGCAGATCAGCCTGCAGCGGCGCCGCGCCGAGATCGACGCGCTGGCGCGCACCGACCCGAAGCGGACCGCGGACCTCCTCCGACGGCTCCTCGACGAAAGGCAACCGGTGTGACCGAGCTGACCGGACGCCAGACCGCGGCGGTCGTGCTGATGAACCTCGACCGCGCCCGTGCGGTCGAGGTGATGAAGCACCTGTCCGAGCCCGAGGCGGAGGCGATCGCCACCGAGATCATCCAGCTGCAGCACCTGGATGCCGAGACCACCGCACGCGCCCTGTCGCAGTTCCACCGCATCGCCAGCGGCCAGCTGCCGCCCGGTCGCGGCGGCCGCGAGGTCGCGGTGGGCCTGCTCGAGGCCTCGTTCGGGTCCGAGCGCGCCGCCGCCGTGCTCGGCCGGGTGAGCTCGTCCGAGGACGACTCGTTCGACTTCCTCGGCGCGGCCGACCCCGAGCATCTCGCGACCCTGCTCGACGGCGAGCTGCCGGCGACCGTGGCGCTCGTGCTCGCCCACATGCCCGCCGACCGTGCCGCGACCGTCTTCGCGGCCATGCCGGAGGCGACCCGCACCGACGTCGCACAGGCCCTGGCGACCATGGGCACCGCCACGCAGGAGGCGATCACGATCGTCGCGGAGGCGCTGAAGTCCCGGACGGGGCTGTTCGCCGCACGCAAGACGCCGGAGAGCCTCGGCGGCGTGGTCCCCCTCGTCGAGATCATCAACCGCTCCGACGCGAGCATCGAGAAGGCGCTGCTGGAGAGCATCGAGGACCGCGACAGCGCGCTGGCGGAGGACATCCGCTCGCGCATGTTCACCTTCGCCGACATCGTGAAGCTCGAGGACCGCGACGCCCAGCGGGTGCTCCGCGGCACCGACATCCGCTCGCTCGCGCTGGCGCTGAAGGGCGCGAACCAGGCGATCACCGAGGTCATCCGCCGGAACGTCTCGGAGCGCAACCGCGAGAACCTCGACGACGAGTCGAAGGCGCTGGGTCCGGTGCGCATGTCGCAGGTCGAGGAGGCCCGCGCCGAGATCGTCCGCACCATCCGTGCGCTCGAGGCGGCCGGCGAGATCACCGTGCAGCGCGTGGACGAGGACGAATATGTCTACTGAGGCGTTCGCCCCCGCGGTCTTCCCGCCCCTGCAGCCGCCCGCGGTCTCCGCGGAGCGCGAGCAGGCGCGGGTGCGGGGCTACGCCGAGGGGCACGCCGAGGGATACCGCGCCGGGCTCGCCGCGGCGGCCGTCGAGGCCGAGCGCACGGCCGCCGCGCACGCGCGTGCCGAAGCGGCGCGTGCCGAGGACGCGACGCGCGCGATGGCCGTGCTGGCGGCTGCGGCCCGGCAGCTCGCGCAGCGGATCGACGAGCTCTCGGATGCGGCGGAGCACCGCATCCACACCGCCGCCGTCGAGCTGGCAGAGCTCATCCTCGCCACCGAACTGGCCGACCGCGGCGCGTCGTCGCGTGCGGCCCTGCGGCGCGCGTTCGCGGCGGTCGACGCCGGTGAGGCGCTCGGCGTGCGGCTGCACCCGGATGACCTGGCCGTGCTCGAGGCCGCCGGGCTCGACGTCGAGGGCGTGCCGCTCACCGCCGACGAGACCTTGGCACCCGGCGACGCGGTCGTCATCGTGCCCGACGGGCTCGTGGACGCGCGGGTGGCGGGCGCGCTCGAGCGGGCGCGCGAGGTCGTCGAGGAGTCGCTGCGATGAGCACCTGGGGCGCGGTCCTGGACGCCGCCCGGCCGCTGCGGCTGGGAGAGGTCTCGCGGGTGCGCGGCCTGTCGGTCGAGGTGCGGGGGCTGCCCCGCGCGGTCGGCGACGTCGTCGTGCTCGAGGGCGGGGTGCGCGCGGAGGTCGTGGCCACCGGCCGCGACGGGCTGCGGTGCATGCCGCTCGGCCCGGTGTCGGGGCTCACGGTCGGCGCGCCGGTGCGGCCGCTCGGCGGACGGATGCGGGTGCCCACCGGACCGGGCCTGCTCGGCCGCGTGCTCGACGCGCTCGGCGACCCCATCGACGGGCTCGGCCCGGTCCGCGGGCCCCGTGTCGGACTCGATCACGACACCCCGTCGATCATGGGCCGCGACCGGATCGACACCCCGCTCTCGCTCGGCGTCCGCGTGCTCGACACCATGACCACCGTCGGTCGCGGGCAGCGGGTGGGCCTGTTCGCGGGGTCGGGGGTGGGCAAGTCGTCGCTGCTGTCGATGATCGCCCGCGGCACCGAGGCCGAGGTGAGCGTCATCGCCCTCGTGGGCGAGCGCGGCCGCGAGGTGCGCGAGTTCATCGAGGACGACCTCGGGCCGGAGGGGCTCGCCCGGTCCGTGGTCGTCGTCGCCACGAGCGACCAGCCCGCGATGGCCCGCATGCGGGCGGCGTTCACCGCGACCCGCATCGCCGAGGCCTACCGCGACGAGGGCGCGCATGTCGTGCTCATGATGGACTCCCTCACCCGCGTCGCGATGGCGCAGCGCGAGATCGGCCTCTCGGCCGGCGAACCGCCCGCGACCCGCGGCTACCCGCCGTCCACGTTCTCCCTGCTCGCGGGGCTCCTCGAACGCGCCGGCACCGACCGGGGCGGCTCCATCACCGGGATCTACAGCGTCCTCGTCGACGGCGACGACCACAACGAGCCGATCGCCGACGCCGTGCGCTCGATCCTCGACGGGCACATCGTGCTGGACCGGTCGATCGCGGTGACCGGTCACCATCCGGCCGTCGACGTGCTGGGATCGGTGTCGCGCGTCGCGTCGAAGGTGACCGCGCCGGACCAGCGGGCGATGGCATCCTCCCTCCGCGCGGTGCTCGCCGCCCGCAAGGTGGCCGCCGACCTCATCGACATCGGTGCGTACCAGCACGGCGCGAACCCGAAGGTCGACGCGGCGCTGGCGAACGAGCAGCAGATCTCCGCGTTCCTGCGTCAGTCGCTCGACGAGCGGGCGGATGCGGCCGACTCGTGGCGGCGGCTCGCGTCGCTCGTGGCGGCGTTCGGGGGTGTCGCATGAGCGGGTTCCGGCTGGACGGACTCCTCCGCGTCCGCCGCATCCAGGAGCAAGCCGCGGCCGAGCGCCTGTCGCGCGCGTCGGTCGCCGCGAACCAGACCGCCGCGCACGACCGCCGCGTCCGGGCCGCCCTCGCGGCCACGGATGCGGACGCCGCCGATGTGCGTTCGCTCGCGGCGCTCGCGGCCTCCCGCGTCGCCGCCCGGGCGATGCTCGCCGAACTCGACGCCCTCGCCGAGCTGCAGGCGCAGGAACTCGACACCGCCCGCAACGACCACACCCGCGCCCGCCGGGCGGTCCGCGGCCTCGACCGGATGGCGGCCGCGCACGAGGTGCGTCGCCGCGCCGAGGAGGCGCGCGTCGAGCAGGCCGCGCTCGACGAGATCGCGAGCCGCGACGCCCACGAGGAGGACCGATGACGATCGTGACCGCGACCGATCTCGCCGCCCCGCGCCCCGCCGGGACCGGGCGACCGGGGTCGTCCGCCGCCGCGGACCTGTTCGCGCAGGTGGTCGGCGCCGTGGCGGGGGACGCGGAGGCGCTGCTCGGCGATGCCGCCGCGTCCCCCGACCTCACCGGCGCGCTGCTGCCGGAGGGGACCGTCGCGGAGGAACACCGGGACGCGCTCCCGGACGCGGCGCCGGGCGGGTACCCGACCCTGCCCACGCCGAGTGCGCCCGCGGTCGAGCCCGCGCTCTCATCACCGCTGCCCCCGCAGACCGAGGACGCGCCCACTGCGGACACCCCCGAGGCGCCGGCGTCCGCGACCGAGGCCGCGGTTCCCGCCGTCCCCCCTGCCCCGACGCCTCCGGTCCCCGCCGACTCCGCTGACTCGACGCCTCCGGTCCCCGCCGTCTCCGCGACTCCCGACCCGTTCGCGTCCGTGCCGGACGCCGAAGCCGAGGTGTCCGAGACCACCGCCTCGCGCCCTGCACCGGTCTCACCGACTCCCGTGGCGGCAGCCGCAGCCGCCGCGCCCGCCGCCCCGGCGCCCGCCGCCGCATCCGTCTCAGCCGTGCCGACGCCCGCACTCGCGACCGCGCCCGGCGCCGACACCGCACGATCGGGCGCCGAGCAGGTCTCCACCGCGGCTGCCCCGCTCGTCGCCGACACCGCACCGGAACCGCTCGTGCCCGTGGCACCGGCGACGCCCGCACCGGTCGGGACGATCGCCCCGACGGCACCGGCCGCCCCCGTCGCCCCGCCGCCCGCGGTCCGCGTGCCGATGCAGCCGCAGCCGGTCGCGGAGGCCGTCGTCTCGCTCGCCTCGGCGCCCGACGGCGACCACCGCATCACCGTGACGGTCTCGCCCGAGCGGCTCGGACCGGTGACCGTGCGTGCGACGGTCCACGGCGGCACGATCCACATCGACCTCACCGCGCCGACCGACGCCGGCCGCGAGGCGCTCCGCGCGATCCTCACCGACCTCCGCCGCGACCTCGCCGCGGCCGCCCCGCAGGCCTCGCTCGCGATCGCCGACGGCGACGCACCCGCGAGCGCGCAGGGTGATGCGGACTCCGGTCGCGGCGACACCGCCGACGGCCGCGCCCCGCACTCCCGGCCCGCGGTCGCGGCCGAGGCCTCCCCCCGCATCGCGGCGCCCGCCGCATCCGTGCTCCCACCTTCCGGCGTCGGCCTCGACGTCCTCGCCTGAACGAGAGGAACCCATGACCACCGTCGACCCCATCTCCGCCACGTCGGGGCTGCAGACCGGCAGCACCACCGAGGCGACCGCGCGCAAGACGACGCTCGACGCCGAGGTGTTCCTGAAGCTCCTGGTCACCCAGCTGTCGAACCAGGACCCGAGCTCGCCGCTGAACACGAACGAGATGATCGCGCAGACGACGCAGCTCGCGTCGATGGAGCAGCTCACCTCGCTCACCTCGACGACCTCCGAGGCGTTCGCGCTGAGCATGCGGCAGACCGCCGCATCCCTCATCGGCAAGCAGGCGCAGTACATCGACGAGGACGGCAGCACGAAGTCCGGGCTCGTCGCCTCCGTCTCGTTCTCGACCGGCGTGCCCACCATCAACATCGGCGGCACCGCCATCCGTCTCGACGCCGTCACCGGCCTCGCCGCAATCTCCTGACCTCAGAGAAAGGCATCACCCATGCTCCGATCCCTCTACTCCGGCATCTCGGGCCTGCGTTCGCACCAGACGATGCTCGACGTGACCGGCAACAACATCGCCAACGTGAACACCACCGGGTTCAAGGCCTCCGCCGTGCAGTTCCAGGACTCGCTGTCGCAGCTCGTGCGCAACTCGATGCTGCCGCAGCAGGATGCGGGCGGCTCGAACCCGGCGCAGGTGGGCCTCGGCGTGCAGGTCGCCGGCATCACCACGAACTTCGCGCAGGGCGCCGCGCAGTCCACCGGTGTGCCCACCGACCTCATGATCTCCGGCGACGGGTTCTTCGTCGTGCGCTCGGGCGGCGAGACGCTGTACACCCGCAACGGCGGGTTCTCCTTCGACACCACGGGCCGGCTCGTCACCGCTGACGGCGCCCTGGTGCAGGGGTGGACCGCGCAGAACGGTGTGATCACGGCGGGCCAGGCGCTCGGCGCGATCACCCTGCCGGTCGGTGCGATCGCGGCCGCCACCCCGACCGCCGGTGCCCGCGCGGCGGGGAACCTCCCCTCCGGCACCGCCGTCGGCGAGTCGCTCATGCGCGACATCGAGGTCTACGACGCCGAGGGCGGCACCCGTTCCCTCGAGCTCACCTTCACGCGCACGGCGAGCGGGTGGGACGTCTCGGAGCCGGGCGGCGCCGTCACCTCGCTTGCGTTCACCGACGGCCGCCTGACCGGTCCGGCCGCGATCGTCTCGGGCGGCGTCACGGTCGACCTCTCGGCGGTCACCGGGTTCGCCGACGTCAACACGATCGCGATCGCCGAGCAGGACGGCCGCGCCGCGGGCACGCTGAGCTCGTACGCCCTCGCCGAGGACGGCAGCCTCATCGGCACGTTCACGAACGGCGAGACCGCGGTGCTCGCCCGTATCGCGATGGCGAACTTCGTCAACCCGGGCGGGCTCGAGAAGGCGGGCTCCTCGCAGTACCGCACGAGCGTCAACTCGGGCCAGGCCACCATCGGCGTCGCCGGCTCCGACGGCTTCGGCTCGCTCGTCAGCGGCGCGCTGGAGATGTCGAACGTCGACCTCTCGCAGGAGTTCACCAACCTCATCGTCGCCCAGCGCGGCTTCCAGGCGAACGCCCGCATCATCACCACGAGCGACGAGGTGCTGCAGGAGCTGACGAACCTCAAGCGCTGACCCTCGCCGCGGCGCCGCGAGCACCGGCCACCGCGGGCACCGGCCACCGCGAGCACCGGCCACCGCGAGCACAACTGCGGAGTTCACGGCCGACACGCCGTGCCCACCGCATCCGCCACCGGCGTGTCGCCCACCGACTCCGCAGTTGTGCACGCCCGACCGGCCGCACGCCGCGCCCCACCCACACTTGCGCACGACACCCTCGAGTGCGCAGACCGGCCGCTCCGGCACCCCGGCCGCGAGTGCGCACCCGTTTCGCGAACGAGCACCCGATCGGGTGCGCACTCACGGAACGGGTGCGCACTCGCGTCCCGACCCGGCTCCCGGGCACGCGGATGCTGCGAGCCCGCTGCCGCGCCGTGCGGCCGCCACCGCGAGCACAACTGCGGAGTTCACGGCCGACACGCCGTGCCCACCACATCCGCCACCGGCGTGTCGCCCACCGTCTCCGCAGTTGTGCACGCCCCGCCGGCCCCGGCCCCGGGCTGCGCCGCCGGCCCCTCGGGCACAGCACCCTCGAGTGCGCAGACCCGCCGCTCGGACGCCCCGGCCGCGAGTGCGCATCCGTTTCGCGAACGAGCATCCGATCGGGTGCGCACTCACGGAACGGGTGCGCACTCGCGTCCCCGCGACCGGCCCCGGAGGCACGCGGATGCTGCGAGCCCGCGGCCGCGGCGTGCGGCCGCCACCGCGAGCACAACTGCGGAGTCCACGGCCGACACGCCGTGCCCGCCGCATCCCGCACCGGCGTGTCGCTCACCGTCTCCGCAGTTGTGCACGCCCGACCGGCCGCACGCCGTGGCCGACCCACCGCGCCCGCACGCCAACCCCCGCACACCCACCCGCGCACCCCGCACCCCGCACCCGCGCACCCCGCGCCCCGCACGCCGGCACGCGCGACACCCCACCCCCGGCGCTAACGGACCGCACCGGGCTGCCGACAGTCCGTACCGACGGCCCAGGAGGGGCCGCCGCAGTCCGCCCCGGCGACGGGGTGGGACGACCTTTCCAGGATGGAGCCCATGATCGTCCTCACGCGTCTGAACCGTTCCAGGTTCGCGGTGAACCCGGATGTCATCGAGCGCATCCATGCCGCGCCCGACACCACCGTCGTGCTCGTCGACGGCGCCACCTTCGTGGTGAGCGAGACCATCGACGAGGTCATCGACCGCATCACCGGCTACCGCGCCAAGGTGCTCGCGGCCGCCGCGCGGCTGACGAAGGAGGACGAGCTCTGATGGACATCGCGCTGATCCTCGGCATGGTGCTCGCCTTCGGCGCACTGCTCGGCATGATCTCGCTCGAGGGCGCGTCGGTCACCGCGCTGCTGCTGCCGGCGCCGATGCTGCTCGTGTTCTTCGGCACGATCGCCGTCGGCATCGCCTCCGGCACGATCCGCGACGCGAAGAACGCCGTCGCCGCCCTCCCCCGCGCGTTCCGCGGCGACAAGCGCACCCCGGCGAGCATGATCGACTCGGTCGTCGGCTACGCCGAACGCGCCCGCAGCGAGGGCCTGCTCGCGCTCGAGTCCGGCCTCGACTCCGAGGACGACCCGTTCGTGCGCAAGGCCCTGCAGAACATCGCGGACGGCATGGACCCGGAGGAGCTCCGCGTCGTGATGGAGGACGAGATCGGCTCCGCCGCCGCCCGCAACCGGGCGACCTCCAAGTTCTACAGCACGCTCGGCGGGTACGCGCCGACCGTCGGCATCATCGGCACCGTCGTCTCGCTCACCCACGTGCTGGAGAAGCTCGACGAGCCCTCCGAACTCGGCCCCATGATCGCGGCCGCGTTCGTCGCGACCCTGTGGGGCCTCCTCTCGGCGAACTTCATCTGGCTGCCGATCGGCAACCGGCTGCAGCGCCTGGGCGAGCTCGAGCTCGAGCGGATGAACCTCGTCATGGAGGGGATGCTGGCGGTGCAGTCCGGCGCCTCGCCGCACCACGTCTCCGACCGGCTGCAGGCCCTCGTCTCCACCCCGGCCGGCGGCCGTCGCAAGGCGAAGCCGAAGGCCGACGAGGCCGGCGAGGACGAGCCGTCGCTCGAAGAGGCGCTCCTCCCATGAGCGTGCGCAGGCGTCGCCGGGAGGCGGAACCTGAGCACGAAGGACCCGACGAGCGCTGGATGGCGTCGTACCTCGACATGATCACGGTGCTCATGTGCCTGTTCATCGTGCTGTTCGCCATGTCGACGGTCGACAAGGAGAAGTTCCAGGAGCTCGCCAACTCCCTCGCCACCGGGTTCGGCCAGACCGAGACCGAGCGGCGCGACCTCGCCGAGGGCGTGGTCGTGCCGGAGGAGCTCGTCGAGGAGGACGGCACCGGGTTCGCCGACGAGACCGAGGAGCTCGCCCAGCTCGAGTTCGACGAGCTGTCGGCCCTCCGCGAGCAGCTGCGCAGCGAGCTCGCCGTGCGCGGGCTGGAGAGCGCCGCGACGTTCCGGATCGACGAGGTCGGGCTCACCGTCGGCCTCGTGAGCGCCGAGACCCTGTTCGCGACGAACAGCACCCAGCTCACCGGCAAGGCCGTCGACGTCCTGGATGCGGTCGGCAACGTGCTGTCGCAGACCACGAAGGAGATCTCGGTCGAGGGGCACGCGGACTACCGCACCCCGTCCTCGCCGTTCCCGACGAACTGGGAGCTGAGCTCCGGGCGGTCGACCCAGGTGCTGCGTTTCCTGGTCGAGTCCAAGCAGATCCCGGCCACGAAGATCCGCGCCGTCGGCTTCGGCGACGCGCGCCCGGTGTCCTCGGGCACCACCGATCAGGAACTCGCGGCCGACCGCCGCGTGGACATCGTCGTCCTCTCCGATGCGAGCGAGGAGGTGCGTCACCTCGTCTCCCGGGTCGCCCAGACCCAGCCCGCATCCTGAGACCGTTCCCGGTCTCCCCTAACGCGCGCCGATCGCCTCCCGACAGTAGAGGACGTGGTGATCGAGGACAGCGCGCGCTCGGGCGTGCCCGCGCAGGCGCAGCCCCAGCGGACCGAACCCGAGGTGTACGACTTCGGTCGTCCGGCGACCCTCTCCCGTGAGCACGCCCGCGTGCTCGACCTGTCGCTCGAGACGTTCGCCCGGCAGTGGGCGAGCCAGCTCTCCGCCCGCACCCGCAGCCGCGTGCAGCTGACGGTCGACGAGCTCGCGATGCTCACGTACGACGAGTACGCCGACTCGCTGCCGCCCACCACGATGGTCGTCACCTTCGCCCTCCCGGGCGAGGACGCCCGCGCGATCCTGCAGTTCCCGGTCGCGACCGCGGTCGGCTGGATCGTGCAGATGCTCGGGGGCAGGAACGCCCCGCAGTCGCCCGACCGTGTGCTCACCCACATCGAGCAGGCACTCACCCGGGCCCTCGCCACCGAGGCGATCGAGACGCTCACGATCTCGCTCGGCGGGCTGCTCCCCGCAGGTGCGACCGTCGCCGGCATCCACTACAGCGTCCCGTTCGCGCAGGCCGCCGCTGCGGGCGACCTCGTGATCGTGTCGCGGCTCACGCTCCGTCTCGGCGACGACGCGGTGCCGGCCAGCCTCGTCCTGCCCGCACCGGTCGTGCTCGCCGGGTTCAGCGCACAGGGAGAGACCGCCGCCCCCGTCTCGCCCGGGCTCATGCGCCGCCAGGTCGAGTCCACCCCGGTCGGGCTCGCGCTGCGGCTCACCGCGCGGTCGATGCGCCCGAACGAGGTGCTGAACCTCGCCGTCGGCGACGTGCTGCCGCTCCCCCACGCCGCCGACCGCCCCCTCGACCTCGTCGTCGGCGACCAGGTCGTCGCGACCGCCGCCGTCGGCACCAGCGGCGCGCGCCTCGCCTGCGTCGTCACCGCCACCGCATCCGCCCCCGCATCCGACCAGGAGTCCGCGTGACCAGCACCACCGCCTACGAGACCGCCGTCGCCGCAGCCTTCGCCGCCCGGCTCCCCACCGCCGGGGTCGTGCACGCCCGTGCCTCGCAGGGATCGGGCGCCGCCGGCGCCGCGGTGCTGGCGACCTTCGTCGGTGAGGCGAGCGCGGAGCTCGCGGTGCAGCTGCTCGACGAGCAGGCGCTCGTCGACGGCCTGGCCGACACGCCCCTCACCACGCGCCTGCGCGAATCCCTCGAGGCGGCCACCGCCGCGCTCGGCCACGGGGCGCTCGGCGAGGCCGTGCTCGGTGACGCGTCGGCGACGTTCGCGAACCCGGCCGCGCAGGTGTTCGACCTCGTCGACGACGCCGACCGCGTCATCGGCCGCATCGCGGTGCGCATCACCCATCAGCCGCTGACCACCGCGGCGCCCACCGGGCGCCTCCACCGGATCGCGGGCGTCGAGATGGAGCTCACGGTCGAGGTCGGCCGCACGCGCATGGCGGTCCGCGACGTGCTCGAACTCGAGCCCGGCCGCATCATCGAGCTCGACCGGTCCGCCGGCGCCCCCGCCGACGTCCGCCTGAACGGACGCATCATCGCGCACGGCGAGATCGTCGTCGTCGACCAGGACTACGCCGTCCGCATCACGCGGATCCTCGAGAACGCCGAGGTGTGACCCTGGACGATCTGCTGCTGGCGCTGCGCGTCGGCGTCTCCCTCGCCGCGGTGCTCGGGGTCATGTGGTACCTCCAGCGCCGGTTGTCCCGTCGCGCACCGCGCACGCGTGCGAAGGCGCCGATCACCGTCCTCGGACGGCAGGGCGTGGGCGCGAAGGCGCAGATCGTCATCGTCGAGGCAGACGGCGTGCGGTACGTGCTGGGCGTGACCGAGCACGGCATCACCGTGCTCGACCGCGGCGACGGTGCGACGCCTACGGCCGCATCCGAGCCCGCGCGCACCGAGGCGCCCGCGTCGTTCGAGCAGATCCTCGCGTCCACCTCGCAGGGGTTCGACGAGACGCACGTGCCGCGGCTGCGCGAGCGGCGGCGCCACGACCCGCTGCGCGGCTCGATCCTCTCGCCGCAGACCTGGCGCGACGCCTCGGAAGCGATCCGGCGCGCCCGATGACCCTCGTCCGGCGCGCTCGTCGCGGCCGGGCGCTGCACCGCCCGGCCGTCGCCCTGGTGGCGGTGCTGCTCGTGGCGGCCGTGCTCGTGCTCCTGGGCGCCGGGCCGTCGTGGGCCTCGGTCGTGCCGCCCGACGCACCGGAGGCTCCGACCTCCCCCGATGTGCAGCCCTCCGGCGTCACGATCGACATCAACGGCGTCGACGGCACCCCGTCGGCGTCGATCCTCACGCTGCTCGGCATCACGGTGCTGTCGGTCGCGCCGGCGCTGCTGCTCATGGTCTCGTCGTTCACGAAGATCTTCGTGGTGCTGGCGATGACCCGGAACGCGCTGTCGCTGCCCAGCATCCCGCCGAACCAGGTGCTCGCGGGCCTCGCGCTGTTCCTGTCGCTGTTCATCATGTGGCCGGTGCTGATGGACATCAACACGGTCGCGCTCCAGCCCTACCTCGCCGGCGACATCACGTTCGAGCAGGCGTTCGAGCTCGGCCAGGTGCCGTTGCAGCAGTGGATGCTGGGCTACACCCGCGAGGAGGACCTCGCCCTGATGAGCCGGGTCGCCTCGCAACCGAACCCGACCGACCCGTCGGACGTGCCGCTGTACACGCTCATCCCCGCGTTCATGATCTCGGAGCTGCGGGCGGCGTTCATCATCGGCTTCGTCATCTTCGTGCCGTTCCTGGTGATCGACATCGTCGTCTCCGCCGCGCTCATGTCGATGGGCATGATGATGCTCCCGCCGGTCATCATCTCGCTGCCGTTCAAGATCCTGCTGTTCATCCTCGTGGACGGCTGGGGGCTCATCATCCGGTCGCTCCTGGAGAGCTACGGGGGTGTCGGATGAACCCGGAGGCCGTCCTCGACATCGGCACGCAGGGGCTCATCCTCGCGGCCAAGCTCGCGGCGCCGCTGCTCATCACCGCCCTCGTGGTGGGCCTGGCGATCTCGCTCCTCCAGTCGATCACGCAGGTGCAGGAGGTCACGCTCTCGTTCGTGCCGAAGTTCGCCGCGGTCGGCATCGCCCTGCTGGTCACCGGCAACTGGATGATCTCCGAGATCGTCACCTTCACGAACGAGATGTTCGCTCGCATCCCGATGCTGCTCGGCGGGGGATGACGTGTTCATCCCGATCGACATGGCCGTGCTGGAGGGGACGCTGCTCATCGCCGTGCGCGTGACCGCGTTCCTGTTCATCGCGCCGCCGTTCTCCTACGGCGGCTTCCCCGCCCGCATCAAGGCGATGCTCGCGGTGGGCCTGTCGATCCCGATGGGGGCGGCCTTCGCGGGCGATCACGAGAGCCTGGACACCGGGCCGTTCCTCGGCGCGCTCGTGATGCAGCTGCTCATCGGGGCGCTGCTCGGGTTCCTGGTGATGGTCTGCTTCTCGGCCGTGCAGTCCGCGGGCAACCTCATCGACACGTTCGGCGGGTTCCAGCTCGCGCAGGCGTTCGACGTGTACTCGATGGTCAACGGCGCCCAGTTCACGCGCCTGTTCCAGCTCACCGCGCTCGCGCTGCTGTTCGCCTCGGGCGGCTACCAGCTCATCATCGCGGGCCTCGCCCGCAGCTTCGAGGCGGTGCCCCTCACCGGCACGATCGCGGTGTCCGAACCCGCGCAGCTGCTCGTGCACGCGGTGTCGCAGATGTTCGTCGCCGCCCTGCAGATCGCCGGCCCGCTCATCCTCGTCCTCTTCCTCGCCGATGTGGGACTCGGGCTCGTCAGCCGCGTCGCGCCGGCGCTGAACGCGTTCGCCCTCGGCTTCCCGCTGAAGATCCTCCTCACGCTCACCCTCGTCGGGATGACGTACCTCGCCCTCCCCGGCATCGTCGACGCCCTGGTGTCCGACAGCCTCGACCTCATCCGGGGGGTGGGGCGATGAGCGACACCGACAGTGGCGAGCGCAGTGAGAAGGCGAGCGACCGGCGCCTGCGCGAGGCTCGCCGGAAGGGCAAGCTCTCCCGCAGCCAGGACCTCACCGCGTGGCTCGCCATCGCGGCCGCCGTGGTGACGCTGCAGGCCACGCTCGCCGCCGGCACGTCCGCCGCCACCGGGCAGTTCCTCGCCGTCGGCGGTGCGGTCACCGACCCGACCCCCGTCCGCGCCGTCGCGATGCTCGGCGAGGGGCTCTCCAGCATCCTGCCCACCCTCGCGCTCATGCTGGTCGCGGTGGCGATCGTCGCGATCGCGGGCGCCGCCATGCAGGGCGGCGTGCACCTGCGCCCGCTCACCGCCCGGGTCGAGCAGTTCAATGTCGTCGCCGGGGTCAAGCGGATCTTCGGGATGCGGTCGCTCTGGGAGGGCGCGAAGGCGCTGCTGAAGACGGCGGCCATCGGCATCGCACTGTGGGTCATCGTGAGCGGCCTCGTGCCCGTCCTCGCCGCGAGCGGCGCGTTCTCGATCTCGCGCCTGCTCGCCACCGCGGCCGGTGGCATCATGACCGTGCTGTGGGCGGCGATCGCGGTCGGCGTCGGCCTCGCGCTCGTCGACGTGTTCGTCGTGATGCGCCGCAACCGCAAGCACACCCGCATGACCAAGCGCGAGGCGCGCGACGAGCACAAGCACTCCGAGGGCGACCCGCTCATCCGGCAGCAGCGGCGCTCCCGCCAGCTCGCGATGAGCCGCAACCGCATGATCGCGGCGGTCTCCGGCGCCGACGTGGTGCTGGTGAACCCGACGCACGTGGCGGTCGCGCTCCGCTACGAGCCGGGCAAGTCCGCCCCGCGCGTGGTCGCCACGGGCGCGGGCGTCGTCGCCGACCGCATCCGCAAGGAGGCGACGACGCACGGCGTGCCGATGGTGCGCGACATCCCCCTCGCCCGGGCCGTGCACGCCGCGTGCCGGCTCGGCGACGAGATCCCCGAAGAGCTCTACACCGCCGTGGCCCACGTGCTGGTGTTCGTGGCGGCCCTGCGCCGTCGCGGCGCCGCGCGGGGCGTCCACACCCTTCCCCCGAGGAGTGCGACATGAGATCGGTCCTGAACAAGTCCGCCGTGCCGATGGGGGTGGTGGGCATCCTGCTGCTGCTGGTCGTGCCCGTGCCGCCCTTCCTCATGGACGTGCTCATCATCGTGAACATCATGTTCGCGCTGCTCATTCTGCTCACGACGATGTTCGTGAAGAAGCCGCTCGACTTCTCCGTCTTCCCCTCGCTCCTGCTGGTGGCGACCCTGTTCCGGCTGGGCCTGAACGTGGCATCCACCCGCCTGGTGCTCGGCGAGGCGTACGCCGGGCAGGTCATCGAGGCGTTCGGCGAGATCGCGGTCGGCGGCTCGCTCATCATCGGCGCCGTGGTCTTCCTCATCCTCGTGGTCATCCAGTTCGTGGTGGTCACGAAGGGCGCGGAGCGCGTCGCCGAGGTCGGCGCGCGCTTCACCCTCGACGCCATGCCGGGCAAGCAGATGGCGATCGACGCCGACCTGAACGCGGGGCTCATCACCGACGCGCAGGCACGGGAGCGCCGCGCGGAGGTGGCCGCCGAGGCCGACTTCTACGGCGCCATGGACGGCGCGTCGAAGTTCGTCAAGGGCGACGCGATCGCCGGCATCGTGATCATCGTCATCAACCTCGTCGGCGGCATCGCGATCGGCATGATGCAGCACGGCATGTCGATCGACCAGGCCGTGAGCACGTACAGCCTCCTCACGATCGGTGACGGACTGGTCACCCAGATCCCGGCGCTGCTCATGGCGGTCTCCACGGGCATGATCGTCACCCGCTCGAACGCGGAGTCCGAGATGGGCAGCGAGGCGGCCTCCCAGCTCACCCAGTCGCGAAACGCCCTCACGATCGCGGGCTGCGCCGCGATCGCGCTGAGCCTCATCCCCGGCATGCCGATGCTGCCGTTCCTCGCCGTCGGCGCGCTGCTGCTGTTCGCGGCGCAGCGGGTGCGGGCCTCGGCGAAGCGCAAGGCGCAGGACCAGCAGGATGCGGCGGCCGCCGTGCCCGCGGCATCCGAGGGTCCGGAGGAGCTCATCGAGCAGATGCGGGTGCACGCGCTGGAGATCCTGCTCGCCCCGAACATCGTCGATCTCGTCACCGGTGGGCCCGACGACCTGCTGGCGCGGGTCAAGGCGCTCCGCCGCCGCATCGCGCTCGATCTCGGGCTCATCGTGCCGCCGGTGCGCACCCGCGACAGCATCGAGCTCGGGCAGTCCACCTACGTCATCCGGCTCGCGGGGGTCGAGGCCGGCCGCGGTACCGCCCCGCCCGGATCGCTTCTCGCGCTGGGGCCGGGCCTCGAGTCGCTACCCGGCACCGCGGTCAACGACCCGGTGTTCGGGCTGGAGGGCAGGTGGATCCCGATGGAGCTGCGGCACAGCGCCGAGCTCGTCGGCGCGACCGTCATCGACCGGGCGAGCGTCATCATCACGCACCTGTCGAGCGTCATCCAGTCGGGTGCGGCGCGCCTGCTCAGCCGCGAGGACGTGCGGCAGATGACCGACTCGCTGAAGCAGGTGTCCCCCGCGGCGGTGGAGGAGCTCACCCCGGGGCTCCTCTCCCTGGCCGAGATCCAGCGCGTGCTGCAGGGCCTCCTCGCCGAGCGGCTGCCGATCAACGACCTCGGCCGCATCTACGAGGCTCTCGCCCTCCGCGCGAAGGTGTCGACCGATCCGGAGGGGCTCGTCGACGCGGCCCGCGAGGCGCTCGGCCCCGCGGTCGCGGCCCGGTTCGCCGAGGCGGGCGTGCTCCGCGTGATCATGCTGAACCCGCTGCTGGAGCAGTCGATGCTGGAGAGCCTGCGTCCCGGACCCGACGGCACGCAGATCGTGCTGGAGCCGCAGCGGATGGAGGCCGTGATCACCTCGGTGAAGGATGCGGTGGCCGCAGCATCCGCGGCCGACGGCGGCGAGCCGGTGCTCGTGTGCGCGCCGGCGCTCCGCGCCCCGGTGCGGCGGCTGGTCTCGGCGCAGACCGACGGACTGCCGGTGCTGTCGTACACGGAGGCGACGGCCGGGTCGCTCACGATCGAGACGATCGCCGTCGTGCGCGACACCGCGGGACTTCCGGCCGGTGCCGACGGCGGCCTCGCGCACTAGGCTGGTCTCGTGCTGGTGTTGACGAGACGGATCGGTGAGAGCGTCGTCATCGGCGGCGACATCGAGGTGACCGTCCTCGACATCAAGGGCGAGAGCGTCCGCATCGGTGTGAAGGCGCCGCGGGAGACGTCCATCCAGCGCGCCGAGATCCTCGCCGCCGTGAGCGAGGAGAACGCCGCCGCGGCCGCGGACGCCGCCGCCGTGAGCGAGGACTCGATCGCCTCCGCCGTCGGTCGCCGCCAGCGTCCCGCCGGCTGACGCACGCGGGTTCGGGTTCCCGCTGCTTTTGCGCGCTCGCGGAACCGCGCTGCTTTCGCGCGCTCGCGGAACCACACTGTTTTCGCGCGCTCGCGGAACCACACTGTTTTCGCGCGCTCGCGGATTCCCACCTTCGCCGACCCACCCCCTTATCTGCGAGCCACCCCCTTTTCTGCAGCAGAAAAAGGGGTGGGTCGCAGAAAGAGGGGTGGCTCGCGGTGAACGCGCCGCACTGCGCGCACCGCTGGGCACCGGGCGCGACAGCATCCCGCGCGCGCCGCAGCGCCCGCGTGCGCGCCCGAACTCCTCAGTTTTCGTCGCTCAGCGTCGGGGCGGGGCTCCGAGACACCGGTATTGAGGAGTTCGGGCACCTGACCCGCGCGCTGACCACGCGCGCAGCGCCCGCATCCCGCGCCGGGCCCAGTGGCGCCTGGGCTTGACCACGCGAACCGCGGGCGCGGTGCAGGCGCGACCGGATGCGGCGGGTCAGAGCTTGCGGAGGAGCACCCGCTCGACCGCGTGCGATCGGCCCTTCTGCAGCACGAGGGTCGCGCGGTGCTTGGTGGGCAGCACGTTCTCGACGAGGTTCGGCAGGTTGATCTCGTTCCAGAAGTACGCGGCGCGTTCCACCGCCTCCTCGTCGGAGATGTCGGCGAACACCTGGAAGAACGAGTTCGGGTTGCTGAACGCCGCCTGTCGCAGCGCGAGGAACCGCTCGGTGTACCACTGCTGGATGTGGGCGGGTTCCGCATCCACGTAGATGGAGAAGTCGAACAGCTCGCTGACCGCGACGTCGTTCGGCGCCGGGGCCGGCTGCAGCACGTTCAGGCCCTCGACGATGACGACGTCGGGGCGGCGCACGGTGGTGTGCGCGTCGGGGACGATGTCGTACCGCATGTGGGAGTAGAACGGCGCCCGCACCTCTGGCTCGCCGGACTTCACGGCGGTGAGGAACTCGACGAGCGCGCGGCGGTCGTACGACTCCGGGAAGCCTTTGCGGTCCATGAGTCCGCGCCGTTCGAGCTCGGCGTTCGGGTAGAGGAAACCGTCGGTCGTGACGAGCTCGACCCGCGGGGTGTCGGGCCAGCGGCTCATGAGTTCGCGCAGCAGTCGCGCGATGGTGGACTTGCCGACCGCGACTGAGCCCGCGACGCCGACGACGAAGGGCGTGGTGGTGTCCTCGTCGCCGAGGAACGCGCTCTCGTCCGCCCCGAGCCGCTTCGTCGCCTTCGCGTACAGCGACAGCAGCCGCGAGAGCGGCAGGTACACCTCGCGCACCTCGTCGAGGTCGAGCCGGTCGCCGATGCCGCGCAGCTGCACGACCTCCGCCTCGGTGAGCGGCTGCGCCATGCCGGCGGCGAGCCGGGCCCAGTCCGCCCGGGCGATGTCGCGGTACAGGGACAGCGCGAGCGGCGGGCTCTGGACGGGATGCACGGCCCCATCGTAGCGGTGCGCCCGCGCCGCGGGCGGTGGGGTCGGGAACGGCGGATGCGGCGGGTCCGGGCCCGCGATCGCGGCGTCGCCCCGCGGCGGATGCGGCGTCGCGCCGCGGCGATCGGCGCGTCGCATCGCGGCGTCGCCCCGCGGCGATCACGGCGTCGCACCGCGGCGATCACCGTTCAACCTCGCCCTGTAACAGCGTTCCGGCGGCGGGGTGCGCGTCGTAGACTGCATGCACCCCGACGCCCGGCGAAGCCGACCCCCAGCGCCGGCCCGCCGGGCGTCATGAGTGACCGGCGACCCCCCAACGTGGGCGGAGGCCGCGAAGCGTCCGAACGTCACCGGTAGATCGAACCTAAGCCAGTCCCGCCCTCCCGACAAGACTCTGGACTTACAGTCCAGTAACGATGCGGCACCCGACCGTTGATGAGGCACCCGTGAACCCCGCCCCCGCCACCCCTGCGCGCAAGCGTTTGCCGCGCGAGGAGCTGCGCCGCCGCATCCTCGATGCCGCGCAGGACCTCCTCGCGACCGGCGGCCTCGCGGTGGGACTGCAGCACCTCAACATGGAGGAGCTCATCCGCAGCGTCGGCGTGCCCCGTTCGTCGGCGTTCGCGGCGTTCGGCGGCAAGGAGGAGCTCGTCACCGAGCTCATGGTGCATGCGCTGGAGGCGCCGGACCCGGCCGCCGCGGTGGGCTACTCGCCGCCGACGGTGCTGGCCGCCCGCCGGGTGCTCGAGGAGCATGCCGACCGTCTCGTGGACGCGGACGGCCGCCCCGACCCGGCCGGGCAGGATGCGGTGCTGCGCGAGGTCGTGCGACAGGTGCTGCGGATCAACGTCGACGACATGACCGTGTCCACGCAGTGGCAGACGTACATGGCGCTCTCGGTGTCGGTGCGGAGCCTGCCCGCGGGCCGGCGCGAGCGCGTGCACGAGGCGTTGCATGCGGCCGAGGCCCGGTTCATCGACGACATGTGCGCGGTGTACACCCAGGCGTTCGCCGCGCTCGGTCGCCGCCCCCGCGAGGGCCTGACCCTGCGCCACGTGGTCACCGCGGGCGCCTCCGTCGTGGAGGGCATCGTCAGCCGCCGCCTGGTGGGATCCGCGGATGCCGACGCGATCATCGTGCAGCCCGGCATCGACGGCGCGCCGGTGGAGTGGCACCTCGCCGCCGTCGCGTTCCTCGCCCTCATCATGGAGCTCACCGAGCGCACCGCCTGACCCGCCGCATCCGCCCGCCCGTCACGACTCCGCAGCCCGACCGGTGCACGCGAGCGAGCATCCGTTTCGCGAACGAGCATCCGATCCGGTGCGCACTCGCGAAACGGGCGCACACGGCGGTGCGACCCACGGCATCCGCCCGCCGCATCCGCCCGCCGCGTCGTGCGCCGGCCGCGTGCACAACTGCGGAGTCCGCGGCCGACACGCCGTCACCGGATGCCGAGGGCACGGCGTGTCACGCACGATCTCCGCAGTTGTGCTCGCCCGGCGGCAACCGGAACCGCGGACGCACGAGCGAGCATCCGTTTCGCGAACGAGCATCCGATCCGGTGCGCACTCGCGAAACGGCTGCGCACTCAACGGTGCGACCCGCGGCATCCGCCCGCCGCATCCGCCCGCCGCGTGCACAACTGCGGAGTCCACAGCCGACACGCCGTCACCGGATGCCGAGGGCACGGCGTGTCACGCACGATCTCCGCAGTCGTGCTCGCCCGGCGGCAACCGGAACCGCGGACGCACGAGCGAGCATCCGTTTCGCGAACGAGCATCCGATCCGGTGCGCACTCGCGAAACGGGTGCGCACTCAACGGTGCGACCCGCCACATCACCCCGCCGCAGACGCGCCCGCCGCGTGCACAACTGCGGAGTCCACGGCCGACACGCCGCCCACGGATGCCGAGGCCACGGCGTGTCGCGCACGATCTCCGCAGTTGTGCTCGCGCAGCGAGCCCCCGACCCCCGCTACAGCGCGAGCCGCTCCCGCACGACGTCGGCGAGCTGCTCGGCGATCCGCTGGGCGGCGTCGGCGTCGGATGCCTCGACCATCACGCGCACGAGGGGTTCGGTGCCGCTGGCGCGCAGGAGCACACGGCCGCTGTCGCCGAGCTCCTGCTCCGCTGCGGCGACGGCTGCGGCCACCCCGGCGTCGCCGACGCGGGTGCGGTCGACGTCGCGGACGTTGATGAGCACCTGCGGGTACACGGTCATGACCGATGCGAGCTCGGCGAGGGTCTTGCCCTGCCGCGCCATCTCGGCCATGAGGTGCAGGCCGGTGAGCACCCCGTCGCCGGTGGTGGCGTACTTGCTCATGATCACGTGGCCGGACTGCTCGCCGCCGAGCGAGTAGCCGTGCTCGTTCATCTCCTCGAGCACGTACCGGTCGCCGACGCCGGTCTGCACGACGCGGATGCCGTGCTCGGCCATGGCGCGGTGCAGGCCCAGGTTGCTCATGACGGTGGCGACGAGCGTGTCGTCGCGGAGCACGCCGCGCTCCTGCATCGCGACGGCGAGGATCGCCATGATCTGGTCGCCGTCGATCGTGCGGCCGGCCGCATCCACGGCGAGGCAGCGGTCGGCGTCGCCGTCGTGCGCGATGCCGAGGTCGGCACCGAGACGCACGACCTCCGCGGAGAGGTGCTCGAGGTGGGTCGAGCCGACGCCGTCGTTGATGTTCAGACCGTCGGGGTCGGCGCCGATCACGGTCACGCGGGCGCCGGCGTCGCGGAACGTCTCGGGCGAGACCCCGGATGCGGCGCCGTGCGCGCAGTCGAGCACGACGTGGAGGCCCTCGAGGCGGTGCGGCAGCGACTGCAGCAGGTGCACGACGTAGCGGTCCTCCGCGTCGGCGAAGCGGCGGATGCGGCCGACCTCGGCGCCGGTGGGCTGCAGCTTGGGCCCGCTGAGGGCGTATTCGATGCGCTGCTCGACGATGTCGGGCAGCTTCACGCCGCCGCGGGCGAAGATCTTGATGCCGTTGTCCGGCGCGGGGTTGTGGGATGCGGACACCATGACGCCGAAGTCGGCTTCGATGTCGGCCACCAGGTATGCCGCGGCGGGCGTGGGGAGCACGCCCGCGTCGAGCACGTCCACCCCGGAGGACGCGAGTCCCGCGGCGACCGCGGCGGAGAGGAACTCCCCGGAGATGCGCGGGTCGCGGGCGATGACGGCGGTGAGCCGTTTGCCGGCCGCGCGGCGCGCGTCGGCGGTACGGCCCTGGCCCAGGACGACGGCGGTCGCCTGGGCCAGGGTGAGTGCAACGTCGGCGGTGAGGGGGCCGTTGGCCAGCCCCCGCACACCGTCGGTGCCGAAAAGCGCCAAGGTTTAGCGCTTCGAGTACTGAGGAGCCTTACGCGCCTTCTTGAGACCGGCCTTCTTGCGCTCCTTGACGCGGGCGTCGCGGGAGAGGAAGCCGGCCTTCTTCAGGGTCGGGCGGTTGTTCTCGGCGTCGATCTCGTTCAGCGCACGGGCGATGCCGAGGCGGAGCGCACCGGCCTGACCCGAGGGGCCACCACCGGAGATGCGGGCGATGACGTCGTAGCCGCCGACGAGGTTGAGCACCGTGAACGGGTCGGTGATGAGCTGCTGGTGCAGCTTGTTCGGGAAGTAGTCCTCGAACGTCCGGCCGTTGATGGTGATGGTGCCGGAGCCGGGGACCAGGCGCACGCGGGCGATGGCCTGCTTGCGACGGCCGACAGCGGCGCCGGGGACCGAGAGCACCGGGCGCGGGGCCGCGGCAGCGGCCTCCTCGGCCGGGGTCTCGGTGGAGTAGTTGGTCGTTTCGATGGAGTCGGAGATCTTCGCCACGAGTGTGTCCTTATTCTTCAGCGGCGCTTACTGGGCGACCTGGTCGAAGGTGTACGTCTTGGGCTGCTGGGCGGCGTGCGGGTGCTCGGCACCGGCGTAGACCTTGAGCTTCGTCAGCTGCTGGGCGCCCAGGCTGTTCTTGGGGAGCATGCCGCGGACGGCCTTCTCCACCGCGCGGACGGGGTTCTTCTCGAGCAGCTCGGCGTAGGTCACAGCCTTGAGGCCGCCCGGGTAACCCGAGTGGCGGTACGCCTTCTTCTGCTGAAGCTTCTGGCCGGTCAGGGCGACCTTGTCGGCGTTGACGATGATGACGAAGTCACCGGTGTCGACGTGGTTGGCGAAGGTGGCCTTGTGCTTGCCGCGGAGCAGGGTGGCCGCGTGCGAGGCGAGGCGTCCGAGGACGACGTCGGTCGCGTCGATGACCAGCCACTCGCGCTGGATCTCGCCAGCCTTGGGGGTGAAAGTGCGCGTCACAGTAGTGCTGCTTTCTTGATCGAACGGAGGTGGTCGTGAATCCCGCTCCGGGGTGCTTTCCTGCGGCGGATGCTGCCGGAAAGACGCCAGTGGAGGGCTCACGTTCGTGGACCCGACCGCAGTGGCCGAGCACCAAACGGATAGCCTAGCACGCCCGAACCCCTGATCACGAGCCGGCTCACGCGTGCACGCCCGTCGACCGTGCGCCGCCGCATCCGCACCCGGCGACCGCACCGCATCCGCACCGGGCGCCCCCGCGGCATCCGTCGGCTACCGCGCGACCCCGGCGCCGCGCAACCCCTGGGGCGCATGTCCGGGCGGCGCGGAGCATGGACGCATCCCACCGGAAGGATGCGAGATGACCCGCGACCAGTACACGTTCACCGATCCGACCACGCTCTACGCCGAGATCGAACCGAAGCAGCAGAAGCAGCAGGAACCCGGGCTCGACGCGGAACTCGAGCCGAAGCCCGACCTCGGCGAGGAGTCGTACCGCGGCACCGGCCGCCTCAAGGGCCGGAAGGCGCTCATCACGGGCGGCGACTCCGGCATCGGCGCGGCCACCGCGATCGCGTTCGCCCGCGAGGGTGCCGACGTCGCGATCGCGTACCTGCCGCAGGAGGCGACGGATGCGGAGCGCATCGGCGGCCTCATCGAGGCGGCGGGGGTGAAGGCCGTGCACCTGCCGGGCGACCTGAAGGACCCGGACTACTGCCGCGACCTGCCGGCCCGCGCGGCGGCGGAGCTCGGCGGCCTCGACATCGTCGTGAACAACGGCGGCAAGCAGATCTTCAACGAGGACATCACGACCCTCCCCGACGACCAGTGGCAGGACACGTTCGACGTGAACGTGCGGGCGACGTTCCTCATCACGAAGGCGGCGGCGTCGATCCTGCCCCCGGGCTCGACGATCATCAACACGACCTCGAGCCAGGCGTACAGCCCCTCCCCCGTGCTGCTCGACTACGCGTCGACGAAGTGGGCGATCAACGGGTTCACCAAGGCCGTCGCCCAGCAGCTCGCGCCGAAGGGCATCCGCGTGAACGCGGTGGCGCCCGGCCCGGTGTGGACGGTGCTGCAGGTGACCGAGGGGCAGCCGCAGGAGAAGATCGCGGAGTTCGGCAAGGACACCCCGCTCGGCCGCATGGGCCAGCCGGCGGAGATGGCCCCGGCCTTCGTCTTCCTCGCCTCGCCCGAGTCGAGCTACGTCGTCGGCGAGACCCTGTCCGCGAACGGCGGCAAGCCCACCCCCTGACCTCGTCCCGAGCGCACGGACGCCGAGACTGCATCTGGTCGCCGAGACTGCGGAGTAACCCCGCTGTCTCGGCGACCAGTTGCAGTTTCGCGGCCCGGGCGTTCGGGTCGCCCGGGGCCGGGGCGAACGTCCCGCCGCGCGTTGGGGGCTGTCGGCGGGACGACGCAGACCGATCCTGGTACACGGATCGGATGCGGCGGCGCCGGGCGGGCGCAATCACCCGCGCTTTCACCCGCACCGCCCTGGGGACGCGGCATCCGTCCAGCCCGCGGGCAATAGCATGAGGGCGGTCGGACCCGGCTCCCCCTGCCCGCCTCTCGCGGGACGCCGCCCGCACCGTTCCACGGAGTACGCATGTCGGAGCGCCCGCACCCCTTTCCCGCCGCCGAGGAGATCCTCGTCGCGTGGGCACGGCGCGACGAGGCCGGGATGCTGTCGCTCATCGAGCGCAATCCGCTCCAGGTCTGGTACGGCCTGGGCCCCGACCGCCTCGACGCGATCCTCGCCGACGTGCCCGACGCCGAGCAGCGCCGGAGCTCCGTGGTCGCGCTCATCACCCGCATCCGGGAGCTGCCCGGCAGCGTCCGCGCGGGCAGCACGCCGCAGTACGAGCCGTCCGAACTGGCGACGCAGGCCGCGTACATCATCGGCACGCGCTGGCGCGGGCGCCCGGCCGCGGCCGCCCGCCTGATCGACCGGTGGCGGCCCACACAGGCCCAGCACGCGCAGCGCTTCCTCGCCTCACCCGGCGGCGCGTCGTTCGCGGCGCTGCAGACCGGCATCACCATGATGGGCGCCGGACGGTTCGGCGAGGCGCTCACCGCGTTCTCCGAGGCGGTGCGGATGCGGCCGCCGGAGTACCTGTGGATCGTGCCGCGCGACGCCTACGTGAAGTCGGCGATCGTGCACGCGCTGTACGGCGATCCGCGCATCGCCCGCGCGCACCTGCGCACGGCCGAGACGCTCCCCCGCACCGCGAGCTGGCTGGAACCCGCCATCGACGCGCACGCCGAGATCGCCGCCGCGGTCGTCGACGAGCCCGACCCCGAGACCGCGATCGCACGGCTCGAGGCCGTCCCGGCACCGCGCATCGGCGAGCTGTGGCCGTTCTGGCTCGAGGCGCTCTCGCGCGCGCACCTGCGGGCGGGTCGCGGCGACGACGGCATCCGACGCGTGAGCGAGCTGCGCGCCGCCACGCTCGCGGGCAGCGCCGGCGACGGCTACCCGGCCGCCGTGCTGCCGATGCTCCGCAGCATCCATCGACTCTCGAACGGCGACCTGGGGCAGGCCCGCCGCGAGCTCGCCGGCATCGACGACCACCAGATCATGGCGAACGTGTGCCGCGCCTACATCGCCGTCGGCGAGGACGACCTCGACACGGCGGTGCGGATGCTGGTGGGCGAGCAGGCGCACACCGGCACCCTCGCGCGGGTCGACGCGTCGCGCCGGCTCATCCTCGCCTGGGCGCTGCTGCGCCGGGGCGCGACGGCGGATGCGGCCGCGCACCTGCGTGCGCTCCACGAGCAGTGGCGGCAGCCGTCGTGCAACGGGCTGCAGATGGTCCCGCAGGAGCTCGACGCGTTCGCGGCGGCGAACGTCGACGGGTGGCGACCGCATCCGACCGCCTTCGCGCCGCCCCGCGCGGGCGCCGCGCCGCACTTCAGCGCGCGCGAGCTCGACGTGCTGCGGCTCCTCGCCTCCGACCGCACGCGCGAGCAGATCGCCGCCGACCTGTTCGTGTCGGTGAACACCGTGAAGACGCAGATCGCCGCGGTCTACCGCAAGCTCGGCGTCTCGTCCCGCGTCGACGCGCTGCTCATCGCGCACGACCTCGGACTGCTGACGCCGATCAGCTGAGCACGGGGCCGGATGCGGCGCCCACCCCGAGCATCGTGCCGGCGAGTGCGAGCAGCACGTAGCCGCCGTTGAACGCGATGTGCAGGAGCACCGCCGACCAGATGCGACCGGTGAGGAGGACGAGCAGGCCCCCGGTCGCGCCGACGAGGGCGATCGAGACGGCGCCGTCCCAGGTGGGGACGAGCGAACCGGTCAGCTGGTGCAGGAGCACGAACAGTCCGGTGGAGACGAGGAGGGCGCCCAGGCCTGCGACGATGCGCACCTCGGTGAGGCGGCGGAAGACCGTGTAGAGCGCGACGAGCAGGAAGCCGTGGAAGAAGAACTCCTCGAGCACGGGGCCGACGACCACCGGGATGAGCAGCTCCTGCAGCCACCAGTCGCCGGGGAGCGCGCCGTCGACGGTGCCGTAGCTCGGCCACGTCGCGGCGCCGGTGGCCGCGGCCTCGAGGGCGCCCTGCACGAAGCGGAGGGCGACGCCGAGCACGAGCCCGAACAGCAGGTCGGCGGGCCGGAACCGCAGGAGACCCCGCGGCGTCGACATCCGGTACGCGAAGACGACCGGGAGGAGCATCGCGAGCCACAGCGCGACGGTGCCGATCCAGCCGCCCGCGACGCCGCCGATGAACTCGGTCGCGGCGGTCGCGACCAGCACCCCGGCGCCGAGCGCGACGACGGCCCAGCCGACGAGCACCCAGTTCCAGTGCTGCACGCTCGTGCCGCCGAGCCGCCATTCGCGGCGGCGGCGCGGCCGCGGGCGCGAGCGGCGGCGGAGCCCGGGCTCCTCGGCCGACTCGTCCGTCAGCGCCTCGGCGTCCGGCTCGTCGGTGTCCGCGCCGGCGGGCGCGGTCACGGCCACACGGCCGGCGAGCGCGTCGGCGCGGCGGGCCGCGGCGTCGTCCTCGATCGAGTCGGGGGTCGCGGCGCGGGGCGCTCCGGTGCCGGTGTCCATACGGATAACGTACCGACGCCGCATCCGGATCGCCGATTCGCGCCCGCCGCCTGCGCACAACTCAGGCAGAATCGCCGCATCCGGGCCGAAATCGGCCGCAGAGGCCGATTCTGCCTGAGTTGTGAACGCGTGAGTTGTGCACACCGCCGCCGAACTCACAGTATTGCTAGATAAGCTAGCTACATGACCGAGCCCTCATCGCGGCGACGCTGGATCGCCCTCGTCTTCATCAGCATCGCCGTCTCGCTGATCATCGTGGACTCCACGATCGTGAACGTCGCGATCCCCGCGGTGGTCGATGAGCTCGGGATCACCTCGACGCAGGTGCAGTGGGTGCAGGAGGCGTACACCCTCGTCTTCGCGTCGCTCCTCCTCCTCTTCGGCGTCTTCGCGGACCGCTGGGGCCGCCGCCGACTGCTGCTGATCGGCGTCGCGATCTTCGCGCTCGCCTCGATCGCCGCATCCTTCTCCCCGTCGGGCGACCTGCTCATCGCCTCGCGGGTGCTGCAGGGCATCGGCGGCGCGATGATCCTGCCGACGACGCTGTCGCTCATCAACGCGACGTTCCACGGCCGCGAGCGCGGCATCGCGTTCGCCGTCTGGGGCTCGACGATCGGCGGCATGGCCGCGGTCGGACCACTCCTCGGCGGCTGGCTCACCACCGCGTTCTCGTGGCGCTGGGCGTTCGGCATCAACATCCCGCTCGGCATCCTCATCATCGTCGGCGTGCTGCTCACGGTGACCGAGTCGAAGGCGCAGCGCCCGGGCGGGCTCGACCTCGTCGGTTCGGCGCTGTCGGTCGTCCTCTTCTCCACGCTCGTGTTCGGGCTCATCGAGGGCCGCACCTACGGCTGGTGGACCACCGAGGAGGGCCTCGCCTTCGGCGACTGGGAGTGGCCGTGGTCGGTCTCCCCCATCCCGTTCGCGTTCCTCATCGCGGCGATCGCGCTCACGCTCTTCATCGTCCGCGGCATCCGGCGCACCAGGGCCGGCAGGCCGACGCTCATCGACTTCTCGCTGTTCGGGCTCTCGTCGTTCCGCAACGGCAACCTCGTCGCGATGGTGGTCTCGCTCGGCGAGTTCGGCATCATCCTCGCGCTGCCGCTGTGGCTGCAGTTCGTACTCGGGTTCGAGGCGGTGCAGACCGGCCTCGTGCTGCTCGCGCTGGCGCTCGGATCGTTCGCCGCGAGCGGCGTCGCCGGCTCACTCACCGGCAAGGTGCGCCCGGTCGCGGTGGTGCGCTGGGGCATGATCGCCGAGATCGTCGGCATCGCCGCCATCGGCTTCGTCGTGGGCCCCGACACCCCGTGGGGGCTGCTCCTGCCGGGCCTCGCGGTGTACGGCTTCGGTGTGGGCCTCGCGACCGCCCAGCTCACGGGCGTCATCCTCGTGGACGTGCCGGTGGAGCTGTCCGGCCAGGGCTCCGGGATGCAGTCGACCTCCCGCCAGATCGGTTCGGCGCTCGGCATCGCGATCCTCGGCACGGTGCTGTACGCCTCCACCGCCGCGGGCCTCGACGCGCGCCTCGCCGACCGCGGCGTGCCCGAGGAGCAGGCCGACCAGATCGTCTCGGCCGTCGTCGACAGCGCGGGCGGCGCGATCGCCGGCCTCGCCGAGAACCCGCAGACGGCGGACGCCGCATCCGACGCCGCCGCGGCGTTCTCCGACGGCACGCGCATCTCGGCGTTCACCGCCGCCGGGTTCCTCGTGGCGGGACTCCTCGCCTCGATCTCGCTCGGCCGGGGGTCGGCGGGCCGCAAGCCCGAGTCGGCGGCCGCGGAGCCCGCCCCCGCCGCCTGAGCCGTTCCCGAACTCCTCAGTTTCCGCAGGTTCGGCGCCCGTCCGCCCCCTGAACCCCCGGATCTGAGGAGTTCGGGCAGGCCCCCACCGCTAGCCTGGGAGCACCATGCTCGAGATCCTCACCGTCTGCACCGGCAACGTGTGCCGCTCCCCGTTCGCCGAGGTCGTGCTGCAGGCGGAACTGCCGCAGATGAAGGTGCACAGCGCGGGCACGCGCGCGCTCGTCGACGCCCCGATGGAGCCGGATGCGGGACAGCTCGCGCGCCAGTACGGCATCGCCGACGAGGCGATCGCCGCCCACCATGCGCGCTGGCTGAACGAGTCGCACCTGGTCTCGCCCGACCTGGTGCTGGCGATGTCACGGGAGCACCGCCGCGAGATCGTCGAGCTGTCGCCGGCGAAGCTCCGCTCGACGTTCACCGCCCGCGAGTTCGCCCGCCTGGCGTCCCACCTCACGGACGACGAGGCCCGGGCGACGGCGGATGCTGCGGGCACCGACCCGTCGGCCCGCCTGCGCGCTCTGCTCCTCCAGCTCGCAGCGCTCCGGAGCGAGGTCGGTCCGCCGCTGGACCCGGCGGAGGACGACGTGGTCGACCCGTACCGCCGCAGCTGGACGACGTGGGAGCGCATGGCGACGGAGCTCATGCCGTCGCTGGGCGAGGTCGTCCGCATCCTGCGCATCGCCGACCCCGCCTGACGTAGCACCACCGCCCGCCGCAGCCGTGCATCTGAGGCAACTCGAGCACGAAAGCGATGGGTCACAGGGCGAAATCACTCTTCCGTGCGCTCACAGCGTTCTGCCAGGATTGCGTCGGCCCGCACGGACGCGGGTCGTCCCCGAGAGAGTGGAAACCCGAATGACCCAGACAGCACCTGCCGGCACCAGCTACCCGGGCAAGACGCTCGGCATCGTCGGCCTCGTCCTCGCGTTCTTCTTCAGCGTCATCGGCCTGATCCTGTCGGCCGTCGCGCTGTCGCAGTCGAAGAAGGCCGGTTACAAGAACACCCCGGCGAAGGTGGGCCTGATCCTCGGCATCATCTTCACCGCGATCAGCGTGATCTGGACGATCATCGTCATCGCTGGCGCGGTCGCCGCCGCCAGCGCGGGCTACGTCACCGTCGGCTGACACCGGCGAAGACCCGACCCGGCGGGCGGGTGGCAACTCCCCCAAGTGCCACCCGCCCGCTCGCTGTTCCCGTGAGGTCACAGCGTCGGGTTCCCCCCAGACCAGGTCATGTTCGGGCCCGGTCCTGGAATGCTAGGTCGGCGGCCCTGGCCGCTAGGTGATTCCACCTACGCCCGCCGAAACCGCGGCGACCCCAGCCGAAGAGCCGCCGGCCACTGCCACGCTTCCTCCCCGCACGCAACCGCCCGCCCGCCGCATCCGCCCCGGCGTAGCGTCGCCCGCACACCAGCCGACGACGAAGGAGCGACAGGATGCGGGCACTCACCTGGCAGGGACGACGCAACGTCACCGTGGAGACGGTGCCGGACCCGGTGATCCAGGAGCCGACCGACGCGATCGTGCGGATCACCTCGACCGCGATCTGCGGGTCGGACCTGCACCTGTACGAGCTGCTCGGTCCGTTCCTCGACAAGGGCGACGTGCTGGGTCACGAGCCGATGGGCGTCGTCGAGGAGGTCGGCGCGGGTGTGACGAACCTGAAGCCCGGGGATCGTGTGGTGGTGCCGTTCAACATCGCGTGCGGCACCTGCTTCATGTGCCGCCACGGCCTGCAGTCGCAGTGCGAGACGACACAGGTGACCGAGTACGGCAGCGGCGCCTCGCTCTTCGGGTACACGAAGCTGTACGGCCAGGTGCCGGGCGGGCAGGCGGAGTTCCTGCGGGTGCCGCTGGCCGACTACAACACGGTGAAGGTCGGCACCGACCTGCCCGATGACCGCTACCTCTTCCTCAGCGACATCCTCCCCACCGCGTGGCAGGGGGTGCAGTACGCGCAGGTGCCCGACGGCGGCACGCTGGGCGTCCTGGGCCTCGGCCCGGTCGGGCAGTTCGTCGCCCGCATCGGCGTGCACCTCGGGTACCGCGTGATCGCGGTCGACCCGGTCGCCGACCGGCGCGAGATGGCGGCGCGGCACGGCGTCGAGGTGTGGGACGACGTCGACGTCGTCGAGCGGATGCGGGATGCCACCGAAGGCCGCGGCGCCGACTCCGTCGTCGACGCGGTGGGGCTCGAGGCGCACGGCACGCCGGCGATCCACGCCGCGCACACGGTGATGGGGCTGCTGCCGGATGCGATCACCCGCCCGCTCATGGACAAGGCCGGCGTCGACCGGCTCGCCGCGCTGTACGCCGGGATCGACATGGTCCGTCGCGGCGGGACGCTGTCGCTGTCGGGCGTGTACGCGGGCGACGCGGACATCCTGCCGATGAAGACGATGTTCGACAAGCAGCTCACGCTGCGGATGGGCCAGTGCAACGTGAAGCACTGGATCGACGACGTGCTGCCCCTGACGGAGGCCGACGACGACCCGCTCGGCATCGACGACCTCGTCACCCACCACGCCTCGCTCGAGGACGCCCCCGCGCTCTACGAGACGTTCCAGAAGAAGGAGGACGGCTGCATCAAGGTCGTCCTACGCCCCGGCGCCTGACCCGCCCCGATCCTGGGCCGCGAGACTGCATCTGCGCGACGAGACTGCTGACAATGGATGCAGTCTCGTCGCGCAGTTGCAGTCTCGGCGTCCGCGCGCCGGCCGCGACCCGTGCGCCGGCGACCCCCGCCCGCGCGCCCGCACCCGCCCGCGACCGCCCGCCCCTACCGCAGCGGCACGCGGAGCAGCAGCGTCGCGCCGCCGCCGTCGCCGGGCGCGAGGGTGAGGTCGCCGCCGAGCACCTCGGCGCGGCGGCCGAGCCGGGCGATGCCGGAGGGTACGGCGTCCGCGGGCGGGGCGACCCCGTCGCTGTGCAGCGCGAGCGTGAGCATGCCGGCGTCGACGGATGCGGTGACGCGGATCGCCTGCGCGCCACCGTGGCGGAGCGCGTTCGAGAAGGCCTCCTCCGCGACCCGCACGATGACGACCTTCGCCTCGAGCGACAGCCGCCCGTCGAGGTCGGCGAGCGTCTCGGACGCGTCGTCGTGCACGCTCACCCACGCGGGGAGCCGCGCGAGGAGAGTGCGCAGCGCCGCGTCGGTGCCGCGGGCGAGGTCGACCGGGTAGAGCCGGGCGCTGAGCGCGCGCAGCTCGTGCTCGCGCAGGGTGCCGAGTTGCCCGGCGATGCCGTCGAGCTCCGCCCGCGCCGTGTCGTCGACGCCGTCGCCGGCGGCGACCCGCCGCAGCTGCGCCTCGAGCACGACGAACACGCCCTGCACGCTGCCGTGGATGGTCTCGGCGATCTCGCGCCGCACCCGCAGCTCCTCCTCCTGCAGCTGTCGCAGCAGGTGCAGCGCGCGGTCCTGGGCGGCCGACCGCATCCGTTCGCCGCTGCGCGCCCGCCGCCACAGGGCGACGAAGATGAGCCCGACCACCTGCGCGAGCACGAGGATGGTCGCGGTGGTGAGCGCCTCGATCACGAGGGTGACGAGGCCGTCGCCGTGCCACGGGTCGTACACGCCGGTCGTGGCCTGCAGCATGCCGCGCACCGCGGCCGAGCCGAGCGCGAGCCCGACCACGGCGAGCGAGCGGGGCAGGATGCGGAGGTGCTCCGGCCGCACCAGGATCACCCCGAACACGAGCACCGCCCCGCCGACCAGGTTGACCGAGATGCGGACGACGAGTTCCTTCCACGGCACCGGCTCGCTGCCGCTGATGGAGTGCGAGAAGGCGCCGAGCACCATGACCGACTGCAGGCTCGTAAACACCGCGATGACGGCGACGAGCACGGCGAGGGTGCTCACCATGATGCGGCGGTCGGTGGCCTCGTCGGCCCCGGTCATGTCCGCATCCGAGACCCCCGCAGCATCCTCGAAGCCCACGCCCGACACGCTCCCGGCGCCCGACGCGCCGGAGACCCTGCGACCGTCACTCACCATGGGGCGGGCGCGGTGTATTCGAGGTAGGCGCGCACGGCTTCGACGCGGGGGTTGCGGTCCTGGTGCGCTTGGATGCCGAGTCCGGCGTAGACGGCGTTCAGGTGCGCGTCGACCGAGCGCGGCGAGAGGCCGAGCTCCTCGGCGATGGCGGCGTTCGTGTAGCCCTCGGCGACGAGGCCGAGCACCTCGCGCTGGCGGACGCTGAGCGAGGCGAGCGGGCTCTGCCGGCGCACCTCGCGGCGGGCGCGGATGGCGGGGTCGAGCACGGTGCGCCCCTCGGCGACGGCGCGGATGGCCCAGAGGAGCGCGGGCGCCGACAGCGACGACGTCTTGGAGAGGTAGCCCCAGCCGTGGGCCTCGGGCTGCGGGATGTCGAGCAGCACGTGGGTGGAGTCGGATGCGGACAGGAGCAGGGCTCCGAGCCGCGGGTTCCGCTGCCGCAGCCGCCGGCCGACGGTGAGTCCGTCGCCGTCGCCGAGGCGCAGGTCGAGCAGGGCCACGTCGACCGACCGCCCGTCGAGGTCGGCGGTGGCCGCGGCGTTCTCGTACTCCCCCACCACGGTGAGCCCCTCCGCACCCGCGATGAGCATCACGAGCATCTGCCGGTAGAGCGGCTGGTCCTCGACGACGACGACGCGGAGGTCACGGACGGTGTGCGGCACTGACATCGGGGCCATTGTTCCAGTTCCCTCGGACGACACGCGGAAGGGGGCGGGCCTGTCGCGGCCTGCCCCCCCTCCCTCGAAGACCCGAACAGCCGGTCGGACGGATGCGGTGGCTACACCCGTGCGCGGCGACGGCGCGCGACGATGACGACGCCGAGACCGAGCATGAGCGCGCTCATGGCGGCGAAGCCGCGCAGGTCGGGCGCGCCCGTCGCCGCCACGACACCGGTGCCCGTGGCGCCGGACCCGCCGGCCGGCACCGGCTCGACGGCGGCCGACACGGAGACGGGCGCGGTCGTGAGGGTCCACAGCAGCGGTTCGTCGCCCGCATCCACCCCGTGCGCGCGGCCGACGGTCACGGCGACGGTCAGCTGCGCGCCGGCGTCCTGTTCGTTGGCGGTGTAGGTGGATGCGGTCGCGCCGGGGATGGCGACGCCGTTACGCTGCCACTGGTACGCGCGGGCCGCGATCGGCGAGATCTCCCCGGCGGGCGAGAGCCAGGTGCCGCCGGTCGCGGTGAGCGTATCGCCGACGACCGCGGAGCCGGTGATCGCGGGGGCGAGCAGCGGTTCGGGCTGCGAGCCGATCGGCAGCGCGAGCACGAGGTCGAGTCGCTCGGGCGGCACCTCCATCGAGCCGGTCTGCACCGACGCGCCGCCGGCGGTGGCGACGAGCTTGTAGGTGGCGGGCACGACGTCCCACCCGAAGGTGCCGTCAGCCGCGGTGCGGTCGGGATTGACACGGTTGGCGGGCGACATCTCCGACCCGACCGCGAGGCGCCAGTCCTCCACCGGGATGTCCTCCCAGGTGTACAGCTCCACGGTGGCGTCCGCGACGGGCGTGCCGTACCGGTCGACGACCGTGCCGCTCGGGTCGATGTAGATGTCCACCGTGAACGTCTCGGTCGTGCCGCCTGCGGCGGTGAGCACCGCGGTCAGGGTGTAGCGGCCGGGTGCGGTGATGCCGGAGAGGGTGTCGGTGTAGGTGCCGGCGGGCGACTCGGCGAGGGTGCCGGTGCGGATCGTCCGCGCCGTCTCGTCGGCGAGGGTCCAGGTCGCGCTGACCGCTCCCGGGTCGCCGGTGACGACGAAGGCGAACGCCTCGCCGTGCGGGATCGCGACCCCGCCCTGCCAGGAGGGTGCGGAGGGCTGGATGTCGACGCCCTTCGGGAGTCCGGTGCGCGAGACCGTGAACGTCGCGTCGCGCTGCGCGGACGGCTCGACGACGACCTCGAAGACGCCGCCGGCGCCGTCGGGCGGGAAGACCTGCACGTCGTAGGTGCCGCGGGGCGCGCTGTCGAAGCGCACCTCGCCGGGGTCGCCGCCGAGCCGGCCGGAGATGCCGTGGAGCTCGACGTCGCCGCCGCGCCGGGTGGCGAGCACGGGCACGTCGTCGATCGGGTCGCCGGCCTCGTCGACGATGTGGATGCGGATCGAACCGGGCGCCGGATCGGTCGTGGCGCCGGCGGAGGTCGCCTCGGCGAGCGCGGAGGACTGCCCCTCCGCGCTGCCGGTGACGACGACGCGCAGCCGGGCGCCGAGGTCGTCGGCGGTCGGCACGTGGGTCGCGGCGGTCGCGTCCGCGATCGCCGTCGCCGTGTCGCCCACGACGCGGTACCACTGGTAGGCGAGGGTCACGTCGGCCGGCGACCACGTGCCGGGATCGGCGGTGAGGGCCTCGCCGATCTTCGGGCTCGCGGGCACGGTGACCGTGCCGGGCTTGATGCCGTAGACGGCGTCGATGCCTGCGGTGCGCTCCTTGGCCGTGACGATCACGGGGGTCGCCGCGTCCGAGGTGGTGGCGTGGTCGTAGTACTGCCGCGCCTGGAAGCCGTCGGCATCCTCGCCGAACGCCACGGTGTAGGTGCCGGGCGCGACGATCGCCTCGTAGGCGCCGGATGCGTCGGTGCGGGCGGTGCGGCTGACGCCGTCGGCGTCGGTGAGCTGCACCGTCGCTCCCGCGACAGGCGTCGGGACGCCGTCGTCGTACCGGGTCACGGTGCCGGCCACGACGCCATTCGGCATGAGCGCGGCGCCGATGCCGGAGACCTGTGCGCCCTCCGCGAGGTCGACGGGTTCGGCGTGATCGGCGTCGGCGGCACCCGGCCAGTACTGGTCGGCGTAGCCGTACGGAGCAGCGGCGCTCGTGCCGTCGACGTGGAAGCGCACCGCCGCCTGCGCGGGGAAGAGCCCGTCGATCCGCATCCGGTACTCGCCGTTCTCGTCGGTCTCCGCCGAGGTCGGCTCGATCGCGTACGGCGAGCCGGGGAAGACCGAGACGTCGACGGACGCGTGCTCGATCGGCTCCCACGTGAGCCCGTCGTAGACCGAGCCCGAGACGTGGACGGGCGGCAGCACGTCGAGCCACGCCCAGAAGGTGCCCTGGTTCGGCACGATGTCGATCCACCGGGCCTCGCCGGGGTTCACGGTGTCCTCGTAGTACTCGACGAATTCGCCGTCGTAGTCGAACGAGACGCGGTAGGCGGGCACGTCCGGGTCCCAGCCGTCGATGGTGGTGAGGGTCAGCTCGCCGTCCTCGTCCGTGACGCCGGTGTACGAGGCGCCGTCGCCGGGGTACGGCTCGATGCGCACCGTGACGCCCGGGAGCCGGTTGCCGTTGGCGTCCAGGGCGCGCACTTTGTGGAAGGTCGGCGCCGCCGCCTCCGCCGCGGACGGGATCATCACGATCACCGCCGCGATGAGGAACGTGATGATGAGTGCTGCGAGCGCGCGCGAGCGCCGGACGATTGAAACCACGTCGTCGTTTCCCCCTGGAAGCCGTGGAGGTCGGGTCCTCCGCTCCGCGAACATAGCGAACATCCGGCGTCGTTCACCAATCAGTTCACTCGCGTCGCCGATCTCGCGCGCGTCGCCGATCGTCACGGTTCACGAAGGCGAAACAGCGCCTATGGCAGGATGATTGCAAACCACCGACCTGAGAGGCGTCATGGAGCTCAGCGATTACATTCGCGTCCTGCGCAAGAACTGGCTTGTGATCGTTGTCATCACGCTCGTCGGACTGGGGGCGGCCGCGGCATACTCCCTCACCCGGACACCGATGTACGAGTCGCAGTCGTCGGTGTTCGTGTCGACGCAGAGCGCCAGCAACGTGCAGGAGCTGAGCCAGGGCTCAACCTTCACCCAGCAGCGTGTGACGACCTACGTCAACCTGGTCTCGAAGCCCATCGTGGTGAACCAGGTCATCGCGGAGCTCGGGCTCGAGACGACCGCAGACGAGCTCGCCGAGCAGGTCAGCGCCTCGAACACGCTCAACACGACCCTCATCACGATCGCGGTGCAGGACGCCGACCCGGTGCTCGCGGCCGACATCGCGAACGCCCTGGCGGCGAGCCTCACCCAGACGGTCGAGAACGTCGAGACGACGGATGCGGGCGGCACCAGCCCGGTCAAGCTCACCCGCGTGCAGGACGCCCTCCCGGCGACCGCCCCGGTGAGCCCGAACGTGCCGCTGAACCTGGCGCTCGGCCTGCTCGTCGGCCTCGCGCTCGGCGTCGGCGTCGCGGTCCTGCGCACCGTGCTCGACACGAAGGTGCGCACCGTCCGCGACCTCAACCAGCTCACGGACCGGCCGATCATCGGCACGATCCCCTACGACCCGAAGGCGTCCGAGCGTCCGGTCATCCTGCACGCCGACCCGCACAACACGCGGTCCGAGGCGTTCCGCGCGCTCCGCACGAACCTGCAGTTCCTCGAGATGGACGGCGGCCACACGTTCGTGGTGACCTCCAGCATCCCGAGCGAGGGCAAGTCGACCACGACGGTGAACCTGGCGATCGCGCTGGCGGATGCGGGCAAGCGCGTGGCACTCATCGACACCGACCTGCGCAAGCCCCGCGTCGCGGCGTACCTCGGCATGGAGGGCGGCGCCGGTCTCACCGACGTGCTCATCGGCCGCGCGAAGGTCGGCGACGTCATGCTTCCGTGGGGCAAGCGTCCGCTGTTCGTGCTGCCCGCCGGCAAGGTGCCGCCGAACCCGAGCGAGCTGCTCGGCTCGCGCCAGATGGCGCAGCTGCTCGAGGCGATCGCGGCCGACTTCGACGTCGTGCTGCTCGACGCCCCGCCGCTCCTGCCGGTGACGGATGCGGCGATCCTCGCCCGCCAGACCACCGGCGCGCTCGTCGTGGCCTCCGCCGGTCGCGTGACCACGAACCAGTTCCAGGGTGCGCTCACCGCGCTCGAGACGGTCGAGGCCAACGTCGCGGGCATCGTGATGACGATGGTGCCGACCCGCGGTGCCGACGCCTACGGGTACGGCTACGGGTACGGCGGCTACGGCGCGTACGGCGACTACGCGTCGCCGATCGAGAAGGCCGCCGCCGGCGGTGGCGCCCGCAGCGGTCGCAAGCGCAAGGCGCCCGAGAGCGCGCCCGCCTCCTGACCACCCGACGCCCGCCGCGCAGCGGCTACGGTAGGTGCCGACTCCACCCCTGACGAACACGGATGAGCGTGATGTCCAGACGACCCCCTCGCGGCCCCGGCCGTTCCGGCGCGGTGGGCTGGCTCGCCGGTGTCGGCGTGGCGGTCGTCGCGGTGATCGTGGTGGTGCTCGTGGTGCTCGCGCTGCAGCACGCACGCGGTGACGGCACGACGGCCGCATCCCCTCGCCCGGTGCCGACGTTCACCGAGGCGACCCCGACCGAAACCCCGACGCCCACGCCCACCCCGACGCAGCAGCCGATCGCCGCGCCCGGCGCCGGCGAGCGGTTCCTCGCGGTCGGCGACGGCGCGATGTGGCGTGCGACGGCCGGACAGTGCGGTGGCCCGGCCCCGGTGATCGAGCGTTCGACCGACGACGGCGCCACGTGGGAGGACGTCACCCCGACCTACCGCGGTATCGCGCAGGTGCTCTCGCTCGACCCGCTCGCGGGCGACCAGGCCGAGATGATCGCGCGCATGGGACCGGCCTGCGAGGTGCAGGCGCTCCGCACCTTCACGTACGGCCGGTTCTGGGAGCCCTACCCCGACGTGCTCGCCGCGTCGACCTACATCGATCCCGCGAACACCGGGTCCGTCATCCGCCCCGACGGCGCGATCGAGGCGCCCTGCACCGCGGCGTGGGGCCTCCGTTCGCAGGCCGGCGTGGTGGGGCTCATCTGCGACGGCACCGCCTATCGCCTGCTCGACGACGACACGTGGGAGGCGCTCGCCCCGGATGCGGTCGCCGTCGCGATCGCGGACGACAAGGTCGTGCCCGTCACCGCCGCGCAGGCGACGGCTCCCGCGGCCGCGTGGCCCGTCGCCGACGGCCTCCTGGTCTGGTCGGGCGACGTCCTCATCCCGCTCGCGCGCTGACCCGCCGGGGACCGAGCGTTACGAGACGCGGACCGCCCTCCGCACGCCCCTCTCCCAGCTTCCTCTCAGGAAGCGCTATGTTGAGCGCGAGAGGAGGTCGATCATGACCACCAATGACCCGCGTCCCGACAGCGACGTCACCAAGACCCCGCTGGAGCACGCACCCGATCCCGGCCCCGCAGGCCCCTCGAATCTCGCCCGCTGGAGCGCCGAGGTGCTCGGCACGTTCCTGCTCGTGTTCGGCGGCGTCGGCTCGGCGCTGTTCGCGGCGACGTTCGGCCTGGCCGACAACGGCACCCCGCTCGGCATCGGCTTCGTCGGCGTCTCGCTCGCGTTCGGCCTCACGGTCGTCGCGGGCGCATACGCCTTCGGTCCGATCTCGGGCGGCCATTTCAACCCGGCGGTGACGATCGGGCTCGCGACCGCGGGCCGGTTCGAGTGGAAGGACACCGGCGGCTACATCGTCGCGCAGCTGGTCGGCGGTGCGCTGGCCACCAGCGCGATCGCGCTCATCGGCCTCTTCGGCCCGGCGGAGTGGCTGTCGGCGGCACGGGAGGGCGGGTTCGCGAGCAACGGCTTCGACGACCTCTCCCCCGGCGGGTTCGGGATCGGCGCGGCCATCGTCGCGGAGATCATCCTGACGGCGCTGTTCGTGCTCGTGATCCTCGGCGTGACG
Source organism: Microbacterium sp. GXF7504 (assembly GCF_054798235.1). Lineage (NCBI taxonomy): Bacteria > Bacillati > Actinomycetota > Actinomycetes > Micrococcales > Microbacteriaceae > Microbacterium > Microbacterium sp. GXF7504. The sequence continues at coordinate 341,822 of NZ_JBSJZI010000001.1, forward strand.
CACACGACCCGGGGCACGCCGGCGATGGCCGGGCTCGCGATCGGCCTCACGCTGACGCTCGTGCACCTCATCCTCATCCCGATCGACAACGCCTCGGTGAACCCGGCGCGCTCGATCGCCGCAGCGCTCTACGGCGGGCTCGACCCGCTCGCGCAGGTGTGGGTGTTCATCGTGTTCCCGATCATCGGCGCCGTCCTGGCGGGCGTCATCGCCCGCGCCCTCGACCGCCGCCGCTGAGACCACGCGGAGGCCCGGCCTGTTCCCGAACAGGCCGGGCCTCCGCATCCTTGGCTATTGCAATTAGCCATAAAGCTATGCACAATAGCCGCATGACCACGACACAGTTCCTGCAGCGCCCCGAGGGCCGCATCGCCTACGACCGCGTCGGCGAGGGTCCGCTCGTCGTGCTCGTCCCGGGCATGGGCGACCTGCGCCAGACCTACCGCTTCATCGCGCCGGCGCTCGTCGAGGCCGGCTACGCCGTCGTCACGACCGACCTCCGCGGCCACGGCGACAGCGATCCGACCTTCACCGCCTACGGCGATGAGCCGACCGCCGCCGACCTCGTCGCGCTGATCGAGGAATTCGACTCCCCCGCGATCGTCGTCGGCAGCTCGATGGCGGCCGGTTCGGCGGTGATCGCCGCCGCCCGCCGCCCGGAGCTCGTCGCAGGCCTCGCACTGGTCGGCCCGTTCGTCCGCAACGGCAAGGTGAACCCGGTGATGCAGGCGTTCATGCGCGTCGCGATGGCGCCGGCCTGGGCGGCGAAGGTGTGGGGCTCGTACCTGCCGACCCTCTACAGGGGCGCCCGGCCCGCTGACTTCGACGTCTACCTCGCACAGGTCGTCGGTGCGCTCAAGCGCCCGGGATACGCGCGCGCGTTCAGCCGCACGACCCGCACGTCGCACGACCCGGCCGAGGCGGCGATCGGTTCGGTGGCGGCGCCGACCCTCGTGGTGATGGGCGAGCTCGACCCCGACTTCACCGATCCGCGGGCCGAGGCCGAGTGGGTCGCAGCGCAGCTGCAGGGCGAGGTGGCGATGATCCCGGATGCGGGCCACTACCCGCACGGGCAGCAGCCGGACGCGGTGCTCGCCGCACTCCTCCCCTTCCTCAGCGGGGTGACCGCGCGTGCCTAGGGCCGGACTCGACCGCGCGACCGTGATCGCCGACGCGGCGGCGCTCGTCGACGAGGCGGGGCTCGAAGCGCTGTCGCTCGCGACACTCGCCACCCGCCTCGGCGTCAAAGCACCGTCGCTGTACAAGCACGTCGACGGCCTCGGCGCCCTCCGCGCCGGGGTCGCCGTCGTCGCGAAGGACGACCTCGCCACGGCCCTCGAGCGAGCGACCGCCGGCCTCGCCGGCGCGGATGCGGTCCGCGCCCTCGCCACGACCTACCGCGCCTGGGCGCACGAGCACCCGGGTCAGTACCCGCTGACGATCGTCGCGGCAGACGCCTCGGATGCGGGCGACACCGCCGCCTCCGAGCGGCTCTATACGGTGGTCGCCGCGGCGCTGCGGAGCCTCGGTCTCGCCAAGCAGGACGAGGTCGACGTCATCCGCCGCCTCCGCGCCGCCCTACACGGTTTCGTGAGCCTGGAGTCCGCCGGCGGCTTCGGGATGCCCCAGGACGTGCAGCGCAGCTTCGATGGGATGGTCGACTCGCTGGTCGTCGGCATCGGCTGACCCGGCCGTTCAGAACTCAGGCGGAACCGCCCTGCGCGCGCTCCCACGCGCGCCGGGTGCCAGTTCTGCCTGAGTTGTGCGCACGTCCGCGTGCCCGAACTCCTCGGCTATCGGCGGCCTCCACGTCGGATGCGGCGCCGCACCCAGTTCTTGAGGAGTTCGGTCTCCACGAACCACCGTCGGCCATCGCGCACGCCGAAGGGGCGCCCCCGAGGACCGCCCCTCAGTGACTCGCTCAGACGAGTCGGCGTCGTGCTGCCATCACGCAGCCCCACCCAGCGGGAGCAGGATGCCGCTGCCGAGCGCGATGCCCAGTGACGCCTCCGCACCGGTCGCCGGGAGTCCGGTCACGGTGATCTGCGACCAGCCGACGACGGTGTCCCCCGACATGACGACCACGCGGTGGCTGCCCGCCGTGATCGACCCGGGGGTCTTCACGATGATCACGCCCTTGGCGTCGGCGACGAACGAACCCGCGTAGGTCGGCGTGGAGAAGAACCACACGTCGTACTGGTGGCCGGGCTCGAGGCCCCGATGGTGAGCGATGCACCAACGGGCACCCGGTTCGAGCCGAGATCGAAGTTGCCGCGGTTGCCGTCGTTCAGCTGGGCGGCGTCGGGGGCCCACGGGCCCGCCGGTGCTCGGCTGCGGTACCGGGGTGGACTCCGGGGTCGGGGTCGGCGTCGGCGTAGGCTCCGGGTCCGGCGTCGGCATCGGCTCCAGGTCCACGGCCGCGGTAATGGCCGTGGTTGGCTCCGCCGGGCCAAGACCGACGGGGGCTCGACGGGCGTATCCGTCGGCGGTGGTGATTCCACCGTTTCGGGGGTCTTCACCGGCGCGGTCATCGCCGGTGCCGGCTCAGGAACGCGCTCCTCGGCGGATGCCGTCGGTGGCCCCGGTGACCACAAGTGCGACCGTCGCGATGAACGCAGCGAACGAAGTGAACAGGCGCGAACGCGCGCCACGGCTCTGAGCCATGCGATATTCCCCCAACTTTGAGCCGACCGAAGTCGGCTCCCCCGCCGGCGAACGTAGCAGACGCACTATGAATCTCAACGCAACCTGCCACCCAGCGCCGATTGCGGCCACCGGATGAGCACACGTTTCGAAGCGCCCGTTGCGTTGCGTAAGCGCGCCAGAGACCACGAGACGACATGACCGACTCGGACTCTCAATGCGCCTTCCGACTCAATTCTGCGGATCAGCACCGCACGGGAAGAACTCTGCTCAACCCACAGAAGACACTCCAGGGTCGCCTGCAGTACCGACAGAAAGCTCAATAGGTGCCGAGATTATGCCAGCGGGCCGCGCACCAATGCGCGTAAATTTCCCTCGCGCTAGCATTCGATAGAAAACGGATCGGGGCAGCACCCGCCACATGACTGCCTTAGAAAGGGTCTTTACCCGCGCCCGGGCAGACGACTGCTCCTTCCAACGGGTGATGACGGCCGCTAGAGTGTACGTTGTACTACGCCCCCCGATTTCAAATTCGCAGACGACAGCACCTATAAACAGGGCACCCACGCATTGCACTGCCCGCGCAGTGTATTGACCGTCCGCTCCGAGAGGGCGATCTAGCGCATATCGCGCTCGTTCGTAGAACGTCCGCGGATAAAACGTAGACTGGTGCGGGGGCATTTCCAACGCCCGCGACTCCATGCCCAGCCCGGGGCGAAGATACAAGTCGTTCCCCCAACGCTCGACGCTATAACCGACCAGCACACGCCCCGACCCTAAGAATGGTCTCAAGACATTGACTGAGAACTCATCGTCGATGAGGTCACCGGCGTTGATGAACAAAACGTAATCGCCATGAGCCCGCTCAATCCCCTTGTTCATCGCGTCATAGAGGCCCGCATCTGGCTCATGTAGCGAGTGACTGCCCATAGCGGCGATCTCGGCCCGGCGGGAAGCGACCTCCCCGTCCGTGCCGCCATCGATGACCCAATGCTCTACATCAGACCCAAGAGGGAGTCGCCACACACTCTCAAGCGTCCGAGCAAGACCCGGCCAATCGTTATATACGACCGTCACAACGGTCAGCACAGGGCGCGCCTGAGCTCCTGGCACATCAACCAACTCCCCCACACAACCCCCAGCGCGCACAAACGACAGCGTGACGGAATGCTACATGGCTGCGAGCCCCGACCGCTGAGCGAGCCGACGAGCAGACACCGTGCACCATCCCCCGAATGCCTGCGCACATCGCGAAACGCCTGAGTGGGGCGATATTCGCGCGGAGACTCCGCGATCGCAGCTCGCACGGAGTGACGCGTCATCCTGAGGAAAAATGACTTGCTACCGTAGCGGGTGAGTCAAGATCCGAACTAGCAGAAGGGGCCAGTATGGCTGCACGCCGGCACTACAAAGCCGGACGCGGTGAGTCACAACAGGCTCAGTCCCCCGAGGTCGCCGCCGGGTCCGCAGCGCAGGTGCAGCCGCGCGATCGGTGGCCCGATGACTGGCGGTCTCGCTACGCCAGGCGTTTGTGGATAAGCGACTTCGTTGCTTTGGTCTGGGTCGTCTATGGAACGCAGATTGCGTGGTTCGGTCTTGGAAACGCTCAGCTCGCCATGTCGGCAGACTCACGAATATCCGATATATCGTACTGGCTATTTTCAGCGGCATTAATTGCCCTATGGATGGGGGCACTGTCATGGAGCGACTCAAGAAGCCATCGCATTATTGGCGCCGGCACATCCGAGTATATCCGCATAGCTGATTCAAGCCTCCGCCTATTTGGCGCTATCGCAATTGTCGCGTTCCTCACCCGCATCGACCTGGCGCGAGGATTCTTGCTCATCAGCCTTCCGGTGGGCGTGCTTGTCCTGCTTATCGTAAGATGGCTCTGGCGCCAGTGGCTGCTCGCGATGCGCAAACAAGGGGGTTATTCCGCACGTGTACTTCTCGTCGGATCTGCGAGTTCAGTAGCACAAGTAGCTCGCGAATTAGGCAGGCTGCCGAGCGCTGGGTACACCGTCGTAGGCGCTTGCACCCCTAGCCCCGCCATCGGTGGCGTAATTCCAGGCACACCGATCCCAGTAGTGGGAGATGTTGAATCTACGGAGCAGTCAGTCAAAGCAACGCACGCCGACACCGTCGCTATCACTAGCACGGACGAACTGCCGCCCGATAAAGTCAAACAAATATCGTGGGGGCTACAGGCGGGCCGAGAACATCTCGTCCTTGCGCCTAGCATCGTGGACATAGCGGGCCCACGTCTACACACCAGACCTGTCGCTGGTTTACCCCTTATCCACGTGGAAACCCCGCGTTTCAGCAAGGGGCAGCTCTTCCTTAAGCGATTGCTGGATCTCGCTGGCAGCCTCTGTGGCCTGATAGCCCTCAGTCCTCTCTTTGCCATTCTTGCGATCACAATCGCATCAACATCCCCTGGTCCAGTTCTATTTCGCCAGACCCGAATTGGACGAGGCGGGCATGAGTTTACGATGCTAAAATTCCGCTCGATGGTGCAGGATGCTGAAGAACGCCTTGACGTACTGCATCAGCACCGCCTCGAGTCGGGGATTGACGCCGGCAACGAGGTTCTCTTCAAAATGAAGAACGACCCGAGGGTCACTCGGATCGGTCGAATAATGCGCAAGTACAGCCTCGATGAATTGCCCCAGCTAGTAAACGTTCTTGCCGGTTCCATGTCTCTCGTCGGCCCACGACCCCCGCTGAAGACGGAGGTCGAGAAGTATGCCTCTCACGTTCACCGACGGTTCCTTGTAAAGCCAGGTATTACCGGACTGTGGCAGGTGAGCGGGCGCTCCTCTTTGTCCTGGGATGAGACTGTACGGCTAGATCTTTCGTACGTCGAAAACTGGAGTCTCCTCGGGGACATGGCGATCCTCGCAAAGACTGCTCGGGTCGCACTGATGCCAGGAGAATCGGCATACTAAGACCGGAGGACTTGAGGCCACCCGAACACGCGTGGGCGCACAGGCGTGCCCTTGAGAACTTCGACGCCGGAATTCTCGTCGTTTGGCTCTCCTTTCCCCGCGCGCCCAATGACATTTGGAGTGGAATCTTGGACCAAGCGAAGCAAGTTGCACTCGTGGCGTTTGCAGCGCGCCCCGGGTACGGGAGCGAAGGCGGCGTCGGGTGGGAATTTCTTCGCGCAGCCTGCCTTGTGGCGAGCGCGAACAAGATCAATCTCCACGCCCTCGTTGATAAGCGCGATGAAAGCGAACTCGAGACTGCGCTGAGCGAAGAAGCACTAAGCCGTTTTGTGAAGCTCCACCCGGTGCCCGTCCCGCGGTGGGTCGGGGACCATCACGTTCACGCGAAAACCCGCATGGGCTACCTGGCCTGGCGTCGGCCCTGCTTGACGCTGCTGTCGCGACTAGCCGCTGACGGCCCTCTCGACATCGTCCATCAAGTCACCTTCGCCTCGGGCACGCTTCCACCCGCCCTTCCACGGAGCGCGCGTCGCACCATCTGGGGGCCTATCGCGGTTCCAAGCAGCAGGGGGCCTATATTCAGCTTGGCGAGAGCGGCCGCCAAGACCTTCGCAGCCCAAGCCGATCTCGTGATCGCAAACAATGAGCGCTCGTTCGATTTCCTGTATCGAAGCGGCGCGGATGGTCAAACTCACGGGAACGTCGCCTTCGAACCAAATGTTGTAGTTCCTCACCACTCGATTTCGGAAGCTAAAGTACGTAATCGCGTGGCAATTGCCGGCGTGCTCGAAGCGCGCAAACGCCCGTGGATCGCAATTCAGGCGATGGCGACGCCGCAGCTCGCAGCTGCTCACTTGATAGTGATCGGTGACGGCCCACTCCGCAGTCGTCTTGAGGACTTCACTTTCAAGATGGGGCTCCAGAATCGAGTCGAGTTCGTAGGTCGCGTTCCACGCGAGGACGCCCTCAAGTTGATCGCTTCCTCATCCGCCCTTGCTCATCCCTCGTCTCGTGAGGGCTCTCCTTGGGTGATCGGTGAAGCCGCGTCAGTAGGGACGCCTTCTATCGCTTACGAGGGATCGGGCGCAGACTCCATGGTTCGCGCTTCAGACATTGGCGGGGCCATCGTGCCGTCAGATGCTTCGCCGGAGACGTTCGCGAGGGCCGTGCACGACGTTCTGACAGCTCCCCAGCCCGAGCCCACGCGACGTTGGGATCGAAGTAGACTGGTGCCCCTTCTCACTGAATGGTGGGGGCTGGGGAGCAGCGGCGGAGGAAAATGAAGATCGGATGGCTTGACCCGAGTGTCTCTAGCCGAAACCTCGGTGACGAGATCATCCACGACGCGGTCGGAGTTGAACTTAAGGATTTACTCGGCGACGACGATGTTCGCAAGCTACCGACTCAACGTCTACCCACCCGACGCGAGCGCGCGGCGATTCGATCATGCGAAAGCTTCGTAGTGGGCGGGACGAACCTACTTAATGGCAACATACCGCGCTACATCCAGTGGAAGCTTGATCCAGGCATTGCTCGTTCGTACGGCGGGCGAACGAACTTGTTAGGCGTCGGCTGGTGGCAGTATCAGGATGTTAACTGGTTCTCGCGGTCGATCTGGCAGCGACTGTTGCGCGACCGCACACACAGCGTGCGCGACGCGTACACGAAGGAGCGTCTCGAAAGCTTCGGCCTTAAGGCCATCAATACTGGCTGCCCCACTATGTGGCGATTGGATGATGTAATTCATCATCCCGAAGAGCGACGCAACGTCATTGCGACGATCACCGATTACCATCGAAACCCCACACGAGACCGGAAAATGCTTCTTGCACTCGGGGAGTTGTACGACAGCGTCAGTGTTTGGTTACAGGGAGCCAAGGACAAGAGTTACGTTGAGTCGCTCGAGGTAGATGTATCGTTCATCCCTCCCAGCCTGCACGCATTCGACGAGGCACTCGATAAACACGACTCGGATTACTTTGGGACGCGTCTTCATGCGGGTGTTCGCGCGCTACAACACAATGTGCGAGCAACAATAGTCGCAATCGATAATCGAGCGACTGAAATTTCAGCCGACACTGGCCTACCCATCGTCTCTAACGCGTTCACTCACGCCGATGTCGCGCACTCGAAGAGTCGGTCTTCCACATTGCTTCGCATCGACAGAGAAGCCATTACTGAGTGGAAGAAGCTGTTTGTCGAGGAACTCAAGCTCTAATGCGAGCGAGCCATATGCTTACGGCAACCGCGCGGGATGCTCGCCCTACGCCTCTCGCTCGTCTGCCCCGCACCACTGCTGCCGCATTGGTAATCGCAGCACTCGACTCGATCGGAATCCTTGAGCACAGCACTCTAGGTTATGGCGCTGTCGCCATCGGACTTGTTATCACCGCGATGCTCGATAGCCGACGCGACATACCCCGCGGAAGAATTTCTCCCACGGGTGCCGCGGTCTCCATCTTGCTCGCCATCCTTCTGATCTACCTAGTCATCATCGCCATTGATGCAGGGCGCTTCGCGCAAGATACCTTCATCATCGTCTACGGCGCGGGTCTGCTCGTTCTTCTCGAGTTCTCCTACGTCGCGTTGCGGGCGCGTCCAAACCGGCGTAAAGAAGTCGCCTGGGTGCCTCTCGCCGCTGGCCTGTTCGGTACAGTGACATTGATCGACGGTGTCCTCACCCTCTCAGGAGGGTCACCCAATACTGGCTTGAGTCACGAGCGGATCTTTCTGGCGATCTGGGCATTCACGCTTGTCCCGGAACGCCGATGGCGACTTGTCCGCGTACTGCTCGTCGCGGCGATGGCCTTATCGTTGTTGCGTTATGCCTCTGCGACCTCCGTAATAGCGATAGGGACCGCATTTTTCGTTGCGCTTCTATTGAAAAGTAGAAACCGATTCCGGGCGACCACCCTGTTGATAGTGAGCATTGCGGTGATGATGGTCGCTCTGCCCTCCCTTTCGCGGCTTGTAGATGACTTCTACGTGCGTTTTGGTCGCGTAAACAACACCACGACGCGCGAAGGGCTTTGGCGCCAAGCTAGCGACATCTTGGAGGCGAATCCATTCTTCGGCGGACGTGCACAGGCGTCGATAACAGGCCTGGCCAACATTGACGGTCGCATCCAGCTGGTTCCGTTTCATAACACGCTGCTGACGGTTGGAACCGTGGGCGGGTGGATTGCGGTCGGTTTGCTCGTATTGTTGATCGCTATCGCATTATTCCGGGGTCTACTTGCTGTCGGGAGTGAACGACAAAGGGCGGCTACCTGGCTGCCCGCGCTTGCTAGCGGTTTAGCCTGCATCTCCGTGAATCCCGTTCTCGAGAAACCTGGCACCGCCGTAGCGTTCTATGTTCTCATTTTTGTAGCGTTGCTCCGGTTTCCGGAAGTTGATCGGAGCAGAGTTGAACCCTAACGTTATCTTCATCGAGGGGGTTCCCTTCGCGTCTCGCCTTCACGTATTGGAATGTCTAGCCGACGGCGCCGTCCTTACGGGCGCCCACGTCTCGATTCATTCCTTCTCGCGACGCCCTGACACTGATCTTGTCGAGTTCGCGCATACGAATAACGTCGTCTGGTTCGGCTCGCACAAGATGACCTCGCCTCGGGACCCGGTGACTACACATAACATGCGGGCCCTTCTGGGAGCTGCTTTGCGGGAAAGTCAGACAGGGGATGGGCGCATCGTCGTTCTCACCGCGATAGACGATTACCCGCGCGCCCTTCTTCTACTGGCCCTAAGGCTACGCGTCGCCCGCCGGACTCACACGATCTTCGTACGGTACCGTGTGGATGATTATCGCGAGGTTCAGCCCCGCCGCGGGTTTCGCCAGATTGTGAAGAAGTTCTACTTTGACCTAGCTCGCGCTATTGCGGGCGCGTCGGTAGCTGTGTTCGATGAACGACTCGAAGGGCGCTCTGGCGTCCACGTACTCCCCGACCCGTGGACGGGCCCCTTCGGCACCTTCGAGCAAGCAGAAGCGAGACGCGTCCTGAATATTCCCGCGGGTGAGCGGGTCGTGCTGCTGGTGGGGTACCAAGATCGTCGAAAGGGGTTTCCGTTCGCAGTTGATCTCCTGCTTGGCACGCGTTCGCGCGACAAGAATACCCGGCTATGGCTCGTAGGCGGGGTCGCTCCTGAGTACGCACACCAGCTCGACAGTCTTCGTGAAGCTTTTGGATCCGATTTTGTTCATGAGGCCGCGTACATCACCGACGTAGACCTAGCTCACAGGATGGCCGCCGCAGATGTGGTGCTTATGCCGTACGCGCCGGAGTTCCTCTCAACGTCCGGGGTGCTCGTACGTGCCGCTGCCAGTGGGACTCGTGTACTTGCTACTGATCACGGGTTGGTCGGTTGGCGCGTGAGTACCTACTCCCTGGGCACTGTTGTGCCGTACGGAGACCTACAGTCCGGGATAGACGCTCTAGCCCGTCTCTTAGAGGCCGAGGCCGCACCAGGCGCGTCGGAGTTTGCGGAGTCTTCGACACGCGGCGCCGTTTCGCGCAGATTCGCGGCAGTGCTCCGTCAAGCGCAGAGCAAATGAAACACTACGTCGGTCTGGCGCTTTCACAGGCGGCGCAAGCAGGCGTCTCCTTCATTGCAACGCTACTCTTTGCTCACGCGATGAGTCCGCTGCAGTTTGGTCTTTACGCCGCTATTCTGTCCGTGTCGATGATATTGCTCGCCGCTATCCGCGCCGTGCTCGGCGAACAACTACTGGCCGGCAATACCCGAGGCGAAGGGTATCTAGACCTAATTGTCTTTATCACGACAGTTCTCATCCTCATACTGGGCACGTGGGGCTTCTTCGCCGGTGGGATCACGGTGGCCACCGCCGCCGTCTATGCTGCCGCTTTCGTCGGTTCAGATGCCGCCCGATATATGGCGTTCAATGAAGCAGGAAGCACCCGGGCTCTGACGCTCGTTAATGCGGCTGAACTATGCCGCCTCATCCTAGTTACGATTGGAGCCGTAGCCGCGTGGAAGAGCGCGCACACGATCGCCTACACATTCGCGCTTTCGTCGGCGCTCGTATGGCTAGGTTGGGCCCTAGCGCGGACCCGCTTCCCTCGAATTTCGCGAGCAATCATTTATGTCGGACGGTTGGGGAAGTTCGAGGCGGCTACAGTAATTCAATTCACCGTCGGTAGCGTGGCGGCGCAATTGATTCCGTTCCTTGCGCTGGGAGCGTTCGGCGCCGCGTCATTTGGGTCCCTCAAGCTTGCACAGAGCCTAACGGCCCCGATCTCCTTGGTCGGCACAGCCTTCACTCCGGCGATTATTCGGTCAGTTGGTCGAACGCAAAGCGCCGCCGCTCAGGAGCGCATGACCCTCAAGCTCTTTTGCCTCGCAGCAGTGGTGGCTATTGTTTCGGCACTCGTTGCCATCTATGGACTGGCCTGGATTGGGCCCGCCCTGACACCACGCGAAAGTTGGCGGGCGGTATCGACGATCTTGGTTCCAATCGTGTGCCTGACCACGCTTGTCCTGTTGGGCCAGCCCGGAAGTGCTCTTATCAGGGCCCGCCGGATGGCTCGCGTTGCGATACTCGGCCAGATCGCCGGTGTCGCAGTCGGCTGGGCCATAGCTATATGGGCCGCAAGCGAGAACCTCGTTACCTTCGCGTGGAGCCTCTTCATCGGTTCCGCCGCGACGGTCCTAGCGACCTATGTTCTACTGCTAGTTGAGCTTCGGCGAAACAGGAACGGCCGGTGAGCCCACAACGGTAACGCCGGCGCCCACATCGCTGAGAACTAGACTCTGCGCGCCGACCGTCGCGCCTGGGCCCACGACGATTGACCCTAGGAGGACTGCGCCGGTGCTAAGTAGAACGCCTTCCCCGACGGCGGGATATTCCTGAATCGCGTCCTTCGCTTCTACCCGGCGACGCCCGAGCACAACACCACTCATTAATGTGCAGTGACTACCCAGAGAAGCTCCGCCGCCGATGACTACCCCGCTCGGATGCTGGATAAGGACTCCCGGACCGATATTCGCTCGCGGATCGATGTCAGCCCCATGAAGCGCCAGATTCATCGAAGCGAAGAGCTTCCTCAGCACACCAGGGCCTCGGGAGCTCAAGCGGAACAACAATGCCGTGCGGAAGGCTGGGTGGAGAACCGCCATGCGCACTACATCGCGCCATTTCGGCGGATGAGGCGTAATCCTCGCCGCGTCTGACATTATGAGCGATCGCAACGTGAGCGTCTGACGCACGGTCTCCCCTACCCTCGGACAGTCGTTGTAAGAATGCCGTCCCAGGCGTTACGGAACGCACGCTCGCTGTGGAGTTGTTCATAACGCCGAAGACACTCTTCTCGACGGCGCTCCATCTGCTCATCGGTGCTGTCGGCCCAGGAGAGCACGTGTCGAAGCATGGCGGGGCGATCAGCACACACGACTCCCGTCCCCCGCACTAGTTCGGGTATAGACCCCTTCGCGTACGCGATCGTTGGCGTCCCGGCAGAGAGAGCCTCGATGATCGCGAGAGGCTGTGCCTCAAGCGCGTAACGAGTGGGATAGAGCAGCGCAACCGCCCCCGAGAGCAGTTTGCTTTTCTCTAAGCTACCGGCGATCGGGCCTCGATACTCGATGTTGTCGAGTGCGGCGATACTGTCGATGAGCCCAGCGAAATACTCGGAATCAGCAGGATGCCCATATAGTTCGAAATGAGCACTACTACCGATACGTTTGCACTCACGCGCGATCTCTACAACATCACTGGCGCCTTTATCAGGGAGCAAATTGGCGAGAAATACGAACTTACTAGCGTCCCTCTTCGCCTCAGCTAGCCAATGGGCAGGCACTGCATTCGCTACGATAGCGATTTCTTGCTTGGGCACGAAGGCGCGGACATCATCGGCGACACTCTCACTGAGACATACGACGCGGTCGCTTCTCTTGAAGAACCATCTAACGACGGAGCGAAGAACACTATTTCGCCCCGCAAGGGCACTGAATCCTACAGAGTGTAGATAATACACAATCTTGACCCGAAAGACGGTCGCGATAGCGCATACAGCGAGGTCCGACACGAAGGATGCGGGCCGGTTCGTCGCAAAAAATATGAGAAGCTGAGGGCGCCGGGCCAGCATACGAACGGCGCGGGCAAGTAGCGAGAAGAACGCTCCGACCTTTCGAAGCGAAATCGTCCCGACCTCTGACACGTTTCGGCTGTACCGACGATCGAGTACACGCACCCGATCCCCACGGCGCCGGAGTAGCTTCACTAGTTGCTCGGTAACGACAGTTGACCCGTGGACTGGGGGCGGCAGCTGGCTAAACACTACGACTCTCATCGCCCACCCCGCACGGCCCAAAGAAACTGAACGTTACCCACCAGGTATCGACGGCCCAATCGTCGCGGTTCGCGCAGAAGTCGGTAAAGCCATTCGAGGCCCGATCCACGCAGCCATGACGGGGCCTCCCGTACCGTGCCAGCGTAGAAGTCGAAGGCAGCACCAACGCCCACACAGGGTACGGAGAGTCGTCGCGCTAGTTCGCTCGTCAGAAAGTCCTGCTTGGGCGTCCCCATACCCACCCAGACCACGTCCGCGCAGTCTGCGGTGGCACGCGCGACGACTTCGTCAATAAGTTCAGGTGTAATTGGCCCGAATGGAGGCGCTATAGAGCCCGCAAAGTTCCGTTCGCGTCCCCGCGCACGCATCTTCACCCGGATCTGCTCCAGCGTTTCCGCTCTAGCGCCAACGAATAAGCCGCGAAGTTCTGTTTGCTCCACCACGTCGCGAAAAAGCGATGGCCCCCGCACCAAGTACTTTCTTCGGTCCTTCTGCGACGTTCGGCGCGACATCAAAGCAGCCACCGGAACTCCGTCGGCAAAATTCACGCCGTCCGACTTCAGTAGGTGTGCGTACGCCAAATCACTTTGAGCCAGCGTGACACAGTAAGCGTTGGCTAAGCGAACGCTCACACCCTCCCGCCGTCGTGCCGAATCGAGCAGGAGCGCCTTGGCACTATCGCTTGAGGCTAAGACGAACGGAACAGCACCTATTGTCACCGTCGTCAGGTCTCTCACGTACGCTCCTTGATGTAGAGGCGATGTCCTCAAGACACGCCAAGTCTACCGGGCGGGTGGTGCGACTCCGCACGGCGCTTTACGACTCACTGCTTTCGCACCCGTTTCCGATGTGCACTCCGCCGAGTCGAAGTGCGCTCAGACGTGATCCTCACGTGGCGCATAGTTCGGGACCACGGCGGCAACAGCATGGACACATAACCACTGTATTGTTGCCAGCGTCTGTCGTTCCGCGGAAGGATCCAAGTTGACGAAGCGTGCCCTCATTACTGGAATCACCGGCCAGGATGGCTCCTACCTGGCCGAGTTGCTCTTGTCCAAGGGGTACGAGGTCCATGGGCTGATCAGGCGCGCCTCGACCTTTAATACCCACCGAATCGACCACCTTTACACGGATCCCCACGACCCCAATGCGAAGCTCTTTCTGCACTATGGGGATCTGAGCGATGGCGCCCGCCTCGTCACCCTGATGGCAGAGATCAATCCGGATGAGGTCTACAACCTCGCTGCCCAGTCCCACGTCCGGGTTTCGTTCGACGAGCCAGAGCACACGGCCGACACCACCGGGACCGGCACGATCCGTCTGCTTGAGGCTGTGCGCTTGTCGGGGATCAAGACGCGCTTCTACCAGGCTTCGACGTCTGAGCTCTATGGCGCCACCCCGCCGCCGCAGTCCGAGACGACTCCGTTCTATCCGCGTTCGCCGTACGCTGCCGCGAAGCTCTACAGCTACTGGATCACGAAGAACTACCGCGAGGCGTATGACATGTTCGCGGTCAACGGCATCCTCTTCAACCACGAGTCCCCGCGGCGGGGCGAAACTTTCGTCACCCGCAAGATCACTCGCGCTGTTGCACGCATCAAGGCCGGTGTGCAGAAGGACATCTACCTCGGAAACTTGGACTCGATTCGTGACTGGGGCTATGCCGCTGAGTACGTCGAAGGCATGTGGCGCATGCTGCAGGCAGACGAGCCCGAAGACTTCGTCCTCGCCACGGGCGTCGGCCTCACCATCAAGGATTTCCTTGAGACCGCGTTTGGCCACGTCGGCCTCGATTGGCAGGAGTTCGTCAAGTTCGACGAGCGCTACCTTCGTCCCACCGAGGTCGACGCTCTGATCGGCGACCCGTCAAAGGCAGCTGAGAAACTCGGGTGGGTTCCCACGATCGATGGGAAGGAACTGGCCAAGCTGATGGTTGACGCAGACATGCAAGCACTCGAACACGGGGCCGATTGGCGCGACACCGTCAAACTGGCCTCCTGGGGAACCGCATGACCACCGCCGTCGACGGCGTCGAGTACACGCCGGCCGAACTCGATCGAGACGCGAACTTCTACGTCGCTGGACACCGGGGGCTCGTCGGATCCGCCATCTGGCGCAAGCTTGAGGCGTCCGGCTTCCAGCGACTCGTCGGGAAGAGCTCAGCCGAGCTCGACCTAAAGAACCGGGATGCGGTCTTCGAGTACATGTCGTCGGTGAAGCCGAAGTACGTCGTCCTCGCTGCGGCGAAGGTCGGCGGCATTCTCGCGAACTCGACCTACCCGGTCGACTTCCTCTCCGACAACATGCGGATTCAGATCAACGTGCTCGACGCTGCCCTCGCAAACGATGTCGAGCGCGTGCTCTTCCTCGGTTCGTCCTGCATCTACCCCAAGTTCGCCGAACAACCGATCCGCGAGGACTCGCTCCTCACCGGGCATCTCGAGCCGACCAACGACGCCTACGCGATCGCGAAGATCGCTGGGATTCTGCAGACGCAGGCCGTCCGGCGCCAGTACGGGCTGCCATGGATCAGCGCGATGCCCACGAACCTGTACGGGCCGAACGACAACTTCTCCCCGAAGGGGTCGCATGTGCTTCCTGCGCTCATCCGCCGGTACGACGACGCTGCGAAGAACGGCGCGAAGTCGGTGACGAACTGGGGTACTGGAAACCCGCGACGCGAGTTCCTCCACGCGGACGACATGGCGGATGCATGCCTGCACCTGCTGGAGCACTACGACGGGCCGGATCAGGTCAACGTCGGCACCGGCAGCGATGTGACGATCCGAGAGATCGCAGAGACGATCGCGGGTGTGACGGGCTTCCAAGGCGAGACGGAGTGGGACACCACGAAGCCCGACGGCACCCCGCAGAAGCTCCTCGACGTGTCGAAGCTGGCAGAGGCCGGCTGGACGTCCAAGATCAGCCTCCACGAGGGCCTCGAACAGACCGTCGCCTGGTACCGCGACAATGTAGACCGCCTTCGCGAGTAGCCAAGTGTTTCGTCACGTCGTGCTCTTTCGCATACACGACGACGCCAGTGATGCGCAGGTGAGCGGAGCTCTCCAGGAACTCCGCTCACTCGCGCTGCTCCCGGGGGTCATCTCGTGGCGGGTAGAGACGTCGCTGGACGCCCGCAAAGGACGAATCCTCGTGGAGGACGCGACGTTTACCGATGCCGAAGCGTTCGATCGGTTTCAAACCCACTCGAGACATCGGGAGGTCGGCGACTTTATGGCGACGATCTCAGACTGGTGGATCGGGGACTACGTCGAATGAGCCACTAACTCCAAAGAGGCATGCGCTCGAAGAGTTCGCGGCAGCCAGGCCACAGGTCGCCCGGGAGGTTCTGGCCGTCGAAGAACGCAAAATCGATCGCTTCGTTTCTCGGTTGCGGAGCGCCGGATAACTCAAGCACATAGGACAATCCGACCGCGTGCTTGCGAGGATCATCGCCGAACACAGTGCCATCCGACGGCGCCAGGGGCGGAGGAAACCATTCGTAGACGTAGTCCGGCTGCGCGTTCGGTGCCAACACGGGTGCGATACCGATTGTTTCCGTAGCATGGCGGCGCAACGCAGCGGTGATGGTCTCGCCCCGCAGCACGCGCCCTCCTAAATGACACCACACCCGACCGTGAGGAGAGTCACGAAGGATCAGCCCGACCTGACGGACACCGTCGATCTCTCTTACGAGGACGAAGTCCACGCAAAGGATGGGCATGGATGATTCGATTTGTGCATACCGATCGGCGGGCAGAAAGCTCATGCGTCCATCGTCCCCTCTACACCACCGTTCTATTTCGGTAGCCAGATCATCGTTTCGACCCAGGGATTGACGACGCCACGGGTCGGACTCCCGGCGGCGGGATCACCTGTGAGTTGTGCGCGAACCACAGCGATATACCCCTGCGACTTGCGATGCTCGGTGCTGATCCACCGCTTCGAGAACGCGACGGGGGCGTGCAGTTCGACACATTCCACGAGCGCTCGCGCCGCCGCTTCCGTCCCGTACGTTCCAAGACCCGCGGCGATCGTCAACGTCGTGCGCTGGCCGCCCAGCGGGTTCGGGCAACGAAGCACCATGCCGACCACCTCATCGTCGTTGCGTGGCTTGGTGACGACCCCGGCCACCGTCAGCACGTCGTAGCCGCCGCCGGCACCGTCCCGGTCTCGGGTCTCGAATTCGAACCCTTTAGGCAGTCGGGAGGCGAGATGGGTTTCGAGGAGTTCGCGCGTCACGCTGTTCGTCTTCGGTCCGCCGAGAACGATCAAGTCATGAGTGAACTCACCTCGGGTGAGATGGCAATCGTGCGAAAGCATCACACGTCGGTCGTCGAACACCGACCGATATGCCCGCGCCAGCGAACTCCCGAACACCGCCAGTCCTCGAACCTGCCCGATTCCTGTTTGCGGTCGCTGGTAGTTGTTCGCGCCCTGATAAATGGAACTGGTCGCCAGCACGATCGTCGGGTACGGAGTGGGCCCCCACAGGTCGAGCGCCGACCGGCTCGGACCCCATACTCGAGCTGCCTTCCGAAACTGGAGAAACTTCACGATCAAGAAGGTCACAACCGGGATCACGATCACCGTCGAGATGAAGTCGGTGATGACGCTGTCGAAGAGTCTCTGCCCGTAGTCGACGATGTCCAAGCGGCCCCCAATGCTCTCGCCTCAGGAACGCGACCCCCACGGCCGCTGAGACGCGCTTCCACACTACGAGGTGTCACTCCTCTGACCGCACTCCTTCCGATCACCGAGCGCCGCGCCCAACCTCTAGGCTGGTGCCGTCGCACGCACCACATGGCGGCACCGCATCGGCTTTGGGGGAGCATGATGGTACGCGCGAGCATCGTCATCCCCGCGCACAACGAAGCCACCGTGATTGACGGATGCCTGACGCACCTCCTCGCGGATGCGGAACCCGGCGAGTTCGAGGTCATCGTCGCCGTCAACGGTTCCAGCGACGACACCGCCGCCCGGGCACGCGCCGCGGGTGCCGACGTCATCGAACTCGCGACGCCCTCGAAGACCGCCGCACTCCGCGCGGCCGACGCGCACGCGAGCGTCTTCCCCCGTATCTACCTCGACGCCGACATCACCCTCACAACCGAGGCAGCCCGCCTCATCGTCGCCGCACTCGACACCGACGTACCCCGCGCGGCCGGCGCCCGCATGGTCATCGACACCACCGCCTGCAGCGCCCGGGCACGCGCATACTTCCGCATTTGGGCGCAGACCGACTACCGCACCGCGCACATGATCGGCTCCGGCGTCTACGCGGTCAACGCCGCAGGCCACGCCCGCATCGCCGACTGGCCGGCACTCATCGCCGACGACCTGTTCGTCCAGCGCAGCTTCACCGCCACCGAGCGCCGCATCGCCGACGCCGAGTTCATCGCACGCCCGCCGACCACCCTGCGCGCGCAGGTCCGGCGCGCCACCCGCTGGCAGCGCGGCAACGCCGAACTCGACCGCTACGGCGCCGCCCACCCCGGCCGCCTCCACGAACCCACCACGACCGGCGGCTCCGTGCGCGCCCTCCTCGGCCGGGTACTCCCCCAGCCGCGCCTGTGGGTTGACCTCGCCGTCTACATCGCCGCCTACGCAGCCATCCGCATCCGCGCGCGCTTCGGCCGGCAGCCCGCCGACACCTGGGAACGCGACGACACCAGCCGGCTCACCACCGCGGGCGCCGAGGCCGCACGATGAGCGCACCCCGCATCCTGTTCGTCGCCGACGAGTTCCTGCACCCCAAGCACAGCGGCAACCGCGTCGAGACCGCCAACGAGGTCATCCTGCTCAGCCAGGTGCTCGGATACGACGTGCACCTCTTCATGCCCCGCGACCCGTGGACCACCCCCGAGCTCGAAGCCGCCCACCGTGCTGCGGTGCCCGTCCCCACGACCTTCTACGACCGACCCCCGCGCCTGCGCGCCATGCTGCAGCGGCCGACGACGCCCTACATCGGCGCGACACGGCACCCGATCGGTCGGGAACGGGCTCGGATGCTGCAGGCCGCCCGCGACGCCGGGCCCTTCGATCTCATCTACACCGCCCACGACTTCATGTGGCCGTTCGCAGACGACCTCTCCCGCTCGCTCGGCGGCGTCCCTGTGCTCATCCGCAGCCACAACGACGAGGCGCGCTTCTTCCGCGAGCTCGTCCCCGGAGCCCGCAACGCCGCCCTCCGCTGCTATTTCCGGTGGGAGGAGCGCGCCAGCCGCGCCCTGCGCCGACGCTTCCGCGTCCGGGCTGCGGCCGTCGCCGTGCTTTCCGATGCGGACGCAGGCGCTTACCGCGGCGCGACCGTGCGCTACCTGCCGCCGCTCGTCCACACGGGCGCCCTCCGCGAGCTGCCGGCGCCCGCAACCCCCGAGGGCCGCGACACCCTTCTCTTCGTCGGGGCACTCGACCAGGCGCTCTCGAGCGAGGGACTCGAATGGTTCCGCACGACCGCGCTGCCTTTGCTCGCCGCCCAGCGGCCCGGCACCCGGCTACGAGTCGTCGGCCGCGGCGCACCCGCCGAGCTCGCCTCGAAGCTGCACGCAGACCCGAACGTCGACTTCGTCGGCGAGGTCGACGACCTCGACCCCGAATTCGCCCGCGCACGCGTGTTCGTGAACCCGGTGCTCGGTGGCAGCGGCGTCAACATCAAGATGGGCGGCCCCGCCGCATCCGGTGTGCCGATCGTCACCAACCGGCTCGGGGCCCGCGGGTTCGATGGACTCAGCAACGGGATCATCCTCGCCGAGACCCCCGCCGAGTTCGCCGCTGCGTGCGCTCAGCTCCTCAGCGACGATGCCGCCTGGTCGCAGCGGTCCGCGGCGATCGCCGAAGGGTTCGCGGCGCACTTCTCCGTCGACGCCGTCACCCGCGCGTACGCGGACGTGATCGCAGAGGCGGCCGGTCAGTCCAGTTCGCCCATGAGGCGGAGCGCCCCCTCAGCCCAGAAGAGCTGACCCGGCGTCGAGCCGTTGCACGGGCCGTCCGGTTCGCCCGGCGCCTTCACCCACAAGTAGGCGTCCAGCCCGCCGCCGGTGAACAACTGCGGTTCCTCCCCCAACCGGGCGGTGAGCGGATTGCAGACGTCGCCGTTCTCGACCGGTGCGCCGTTCCGGCTCGTGTCGACCACGTAGTGCGCGTCGGGGATGCCGAGCTCCGCGAGCCGTGCTCGGATCCGCTCGGCGTACTCGATCTCGTCCTCGGTAGGACGGAAGTTCGACACGTTCGTCGAGAACCCGCGCACCTCGGCGACCCCGACCTCGACGAGGCGGTCCGCCATCTCCTCCGGCGAGTGCCACCCCGAGTGGCCGGCGTCGATGTACACGTCGGCACCCGTCGTGGCGAGCCGCGTGGCCGCCTCGCGCAGCAGCTCGGTGCGCACGTCCGGGTTCGGGCAGGTGTCGAGCATCGGCAGCGCATCGGGCTCGAGAATGACGATCGCATCGGAGTCCGCACCGAGCCCCCGCACGACACCGTCGACCCACGGCAGGTACTCGTCCACCGTGAAGCCGCCGACCGACAGCCCGCAGTCCCGCTCCGGGATCTCGTAGAGCACCAGCATCGGGATCGCCCCCGCCGCCGCGGCGGCATCCACATACCGGCGCGTGTCGTCCTCGACCGACTCGACCGTCGTCCAGCCCGCGAGCCAGCGCGGCTGCGGCACCGCCGCGAGCGCATCGAACCGGGGGTCCTCGGCAGCGGCCTTCGCGGCGTTCGAGTCGGTTGCGACGAAGAGCACCGCATCCGTCCTCGGGGTCAGGGTCGGTGTCGGCGCAGCAGCCTCGCCGAACAGGTCGGCCAGCGACAGCTTGAAGACACCGACCACCGCGAGCACCCCGGCGACGACGATCGCGACGCCGGCGATCGACCCGACGAGCCACACGTTCCGGCGCTCCCGCCGCGTCAGCCTGCGCTCCCGATCACGCCGCACCCGCGCTTCCCTCCTTCGACGCCTCGCGCTTCGGCGCGAAGAACAGCACGCACAGCGGCACGAGCCCCCCGACCCACTGGCGCGACCCCGTCACGAACCCTGAGACGACCTCGAGCGCGCCGCTGGTCGCGATGGCGATGAGCAGCATGGCCGCCACCGTCAGCAGCGGCGTCCCGACCCGGGTGATGTCGTACCCGATGACGCAGAACCATGCGATGAACAGCACTCCGAGCACGAGGCCGCCAGTGACGAGCATCTGCAGCACGTCATTGTGCGCGTGCACGGCACCGGCGTGCAGCGGCGACGTCTCGGTGAGCGCCATGCGGGTATACCACTCCGCATCGAGCCCGAACCAGAGCGCGTGCTCGGTCCACTGCTCGAGCGACACGTTCCAGATCACGCCGCGCACGCTGAACGCGTCGTCGTCCCAGCCGAGGAACGGCAGCGCCGCCGCCACCGCGAGGGCACCCGCCGCGCCGAGCCGGGCGAGGAGGGATGCGGCCCGCATCCGCTCGTACAGCCGCAGCCCCGCGATCACGAGTCCTACGACCGCGACGACGGCGAGGGTGATGAGCCCGCCGCGGCTCGAGCTCCAGGCGATCGCGAACGCGGTGCCCGCGAGGAGCAGCAACCGCAGCCAGAGGGGCCGCACGAGCAGGATGCTGGCGACGCCCAGCACGAGGAACCCGGCGAGCGTGTTCTCCGAGGTGAACATGCCCTGCAGGAGTCCGAGCGACGGGAAGAGGGCCTTGTCGCTGCGCACCCGCTCGGTGCCGTCGGCCTCGCGCACGATGCCGGCATCGGGGGCGACGAACCCGAGCACGACCGCCACGATCGCGGTGAGTCCCACGAGCACGCCGACGGCGGCCAGTACGCGCGGCCGCGGCCGCAGGGCGGCGAGCGCCAGCACGAGAAGCGGATAGAGCAGCGCATCCGGGGCGACCTGCCCGGCGTATGCGCCGCGGGTGAGCTGCCAGAGCCATGGCACGAGCATCACGGCGATTCGCCAGAGCCCCGGGCGGGTGATGTCGTTCAGATGGAACAGCACCGCGACACCGCACACCGCGAGCAAGGCCACGTAGGCACCCTGCGAGACGGCCGACGAGAGCGCGGAACTCGCCGCCTCCTCTCCCACGCCCTGCGAGACCTTGTCGACGGTCAGCGACAGGGCGATGAGCTGCCCGACGCTCCGCACCCACAGCAGCACGATGATGACGACGGCCGCGGCGTCGGGAGAGATCCACAGCCGCAGGCGCGTGCGGGCGGGCGCGCTCACACGCGCTCCAACGGTCCCGCTCATCGACTCCCCCAGCCCGGCCCCACCCGCAGCACTCCGTTTGAGGCTACCCGTTGCGCCCGCCCGTCGCGGGGAGTCAGCGGCGGATGCTGCGCGCCAAGGCGCGGACGTCGCCCCGCACCGCGGGCACGGCCAGCGATGCCGCCATGACGACCGCCCACACCGCGAGCCCGGCGAGCAGTTCGGTGAGCGCCGGCACGGGCATCGCCTCGGTCACCCAGAACGCAGCGAGGAACGCGATCCCGGCGACCACGGCCGGGCGGACGGCGAGCCGGACGATCGCGAGCGTTTCGATGCCGGCCCGGTGGACGACGATCGTCGACCCGACGAAGATGACGAGCTGGCCGACGCTCATCGCCGCCGCGACCGCCCACGCCCCGACCGGCGCGAGCAGGAACGCGCCCGCCACCATGACGACGCGACCGGGCAGCTCCGCCACGAGCAGCAGGCCGGTGCGCGCGCGGGCGAGGAGGCCCCAGTAATAGACGTAGCCGACCGCCTGGAACGCCGCGCCCGCGCACAGGATGCGGGTGAGCGGCCCCGCACCCTCCCATGCTTCGCCGAAGAAGACGACGATCCCGGCCGGGGCGACCGCGGCCAGGAGCGACACCGCCGCGAGCAGCGGGAGGACGATGACGGACTGGGTGCGCTGCAGGTCGCGGTTGAAGTCCGCATCCGTCTCGGCCTTCGCGAGGCGCGGCAACGACACCCGCGTGAGCGGCGACACGATCTGCAGGATGAGCATCGACACGAGCTGCGACGCCCGGCTGTAGAGCCCGAGCACCTCGGCACCGAGCGACCGGCCGACCATGGCCTGGTCGAACGAGGTGCTCACGAGGTTGGCGAGCTGCAGCGCCAGGCTGTTGCCGCCGAAGACGAGCATCGAGCGCACCTCACGGATCGGCGCTGGCCGCGTCGGCAGCCACCGCGCCTGCGCGACCGCCATGACGACCAGCACGAGGGCCTGCGTCACCGACTGTGCGGCGAGCGCCCAGTACCCGGCGCCCGCGAGCGCGGCGGCGGTCGCGGCGATGAGACCGGCGAGGGCGGAGAGGACGTCGGCGAGCGCGAGCGCGCCGTAGCGGCCGGCACGGGTGAGCTCCACGCGGAACTGCACGCTCACGCTCGACAGCAGCAGCGGGATCGCGAGCACGAGCGTCAGCAGAACGAGCCGGGGCTCGCCGTAGAACAGGGCGAGGAGCGGACCGAGCGCGCCCACCACGACCGCTGCCGCCAGCCCGGCAACGACGTTCAGCCACAGCAGGGTCGATTTCTGCCCCTGGGTGAGGGTCGGCGCCTGGATGCCGGCGAGGCTCAACCCGAAATCGGCGAACACCCCGGCGATGACCACGACCGGCGCGACCATCGCGACGAGCCCGAACTCGGCCGGGTCGAGTAGGCGCGAGAGCACGATGAAACCGACGACCTGCACGAGCAGCCGGGTCCATTGGCTCGCCAGCGTGACGCGTGCGCTGGCGGCGATGGACATATGACGCCCCCACGTCGAATTCCGGTGCGACCGGGCGAGTGCCCGCGCCCGTCCTTTATACCCGCTCGAGCGCGCTCCCCCGCGCGGGTGGGCCGCCGCGAGCAGCCGCGCGCCCGCGTGGTAGCGTGCCCCTGCCGCGCCGCACGGGCGGACGGCATGGGGGACAACGGATCGTGACCGCGCACACGCGCGCGCCGACACAGGCGCGCATCCTCACCTGCTCGTACGAGGGCGACCTCGAGGCCTGCCGCATCCTGTGCGAGAGCATCGACCGCTTCGTGTCGGACGACATCGACCACTGGGTGATCGTGCCGCGCCGCGACCTTGACCGGTTCGCGCCGCTGGCGACCGAACGCCGGCGCATCGTGCCAACTGACGAGTGCTTCCCGCCCGGCTTCCATCAGGTCCCCATGCCCACGGCTCGCGTGCGGCGGATACTGCACCTCCCCCGCCGCAACGTCTACGTCACGCCGTACAGCGCGCCCGTGCGCGGCTGGATCGCGCAGCAGATCCTCAAGATCGCCGTCGCCGCCGCATCCGAGGTCGATGTCGTCATGCACATCGACTCCGACCTCGCCTTCATCCGCCCGCTCGGCATCGACGACGTGCAACGCGACGGCCTCGTGCGGCTGTACCGGCACCCCGACCGCATCGACCTCGACGGGCACCGCAGCTGGCACGACGCCGCAGACCGCCTGCTCGGCGTCACGACGCGGTCGCCGGAACGCGGCGAGTACATCGACCAACCGATCATGTGGCGCGCGTCCGTGGTGCGCGCCATGACCAAGCGCATCACGCAGGTCGCCGGACGCCCGTGGTGGGTCGCGCTCGCCCGCACGCAGCAGTTCTCCGAGTACACCCTCTACGGCGTCTTCGTCGAAGAGGTCATGGGAACGGATGCCGCCGGCCACCGGCCGGACTCCGGCTCCATGATCCTTGCGCGCTGGGAGGACCCGTTCACGGGGCCGGAGGACGAAGCCCGATTCGTGGCGGAACTCCGCCCGGAGCACGCACTCTGCCTCATCCAGTCGACCATCCCGACCGAGGTCGAGCAGCGCCGCCGGATCTTCCGACAGGTCGAAGAGGCCGCGGCGCGCCCTGCCGAAGAGCGCCCGCTATATTGAACCGAGCGGGGGCTGGGGCCCCGCAGAATCCGACCAGGTGGGGGCCATGGATCTTCGCAGCTACATCCGTCTGCTGCTGCGCCGGTGGCCGGTCTTCCTGGTCGTCACCATCGTCGTCGGCGCCGCGATCGGGGCGGGATCGTTCTTCATCCCGCCGGTGTACACCGCGACCGCGCAAGTGTCGTTCGCGCCCGCGCTCCCGGCGAACACGACGATGACCGACCGCCGCACCGCCGCGACCTACGTCGCCGAGCGCATGGAGACCTACGCCCAGGCGGTGTCCACCGCCGAGGTGCTCCGCCCCGTGATCATCGAGGAGGACCTCGACCTCAGCGTCGGCGAGTTCGTCCGCGAGCTCGCCGTGACCGTCCCCACCGGCACGACGGTCATGAACATCTCCGCCAACGGCGCCACGGCCGAGCAGGCCGCCTCGATCGCCGACAGCGTTGCCGCGAACCTGCCGCCGGCGATCGCAGCCCTCGAGGGCGCAGCATCCGTCGCGAGCTCGCCGGTCGAGGTGTCGGTGCTGCAGGCGGCGCTCCCGCCCGAGCAGCGCACCTCGCCGAACCTGCGACTGAACCTCGTCGTCGCCGCCGTCATCGCGCTCTTCGTCGGCGTGCTCGCCGCCGTGCTCGTCGACAACTTCGACACCCGCATCCGCCGCGGCCGCGACGTCACCGCGCTCGGCATGCCCTACCTCGGCGGCGTGCCCGTCGCCCGCGGCGACGAGGTGCGCGACCTGCTGCACTATCCGGTGCAGACGCCCGAGCGGAAGGCGTTCCTGCGCCGGGTCGCGATCGACGTGCTGTTCCTCTCCGACGGCTCGCCCGCGCACGTGCTCGTCACCTCGGCGCTTCCCGGGGCCGGCAAGACCACAGTCGCGGCGAGCCTCGCCGCCGCCCTCGCCGAAGCCGGCAACCACGTCGTCTACATCGACGCCGACATCCGCGGCGGTCGCCTCGCGTCGCAGCTGCGCCTGCCGCAGACCCACGGCATCACCGACGTGGTGGCCGGCAAGACCCCGCTCGACGAGGCACTGCTGCCGTGGGACGAGGGCGGGTTCACGATCATCCCGTGCGGCGCGAGCCTCACCACCGTCTCCGACCTGCTCGCCGCCGACCGGTTCGCGCAGGCGCTCACCGAGCTCGACCGCGAGTTCGACGTCGTCATCGTCGACGCCCCGCCCATCACCAACGCGAGCGAGGCCACGCGGTTCACGCAGCACCTGCGGAACGTGGTCGTCGTCGCCGAGGCGGTCGAAACCCGTCGCGCCGACCTCATGCGCGTGGTCACCTCGCTCCGACACGCCGGGGCGACGATCACCGGTGTCGTGCTCGATCGGGTCTCGTCCGTCGAGCTCGCGGCGGCCACACCCGCCGAGATCGGCACTCCGGACACCGCAGAACTACCGGAATCGGTGAGCGCGAACACTTGACATCGCAGCGGTGAAGTCCCGCGGTTGGGACCGCTCCCGAGGCGGATGCGTGGAATCGCCGACCCGGCCCGGAAACCCGCTTCGGAGCCGCTAATGTGTAGTCCGAATGGGGGACAAACGCGATCACGCGTTTGTGAAGCCTTGGGGGAGGCGACACTGTGGCACGCCGGTCTGCGCGCGTGGCCGTCACCCTGGACGTCGAGCACGACGGCCGGGTCGGCTTCCGCGGTGCACCCTTGTTCGAGGGGACGCTGAGCGACCTGCTCGACACGATCGACGACCGCGTGCGTGACGGCGTTCCGCGCCTCGTGGTCACCCCGAACGTCGACCAGGTGCTCAACCTCGAAGACGACGCGGCCTGGTGCGAGGCCTTCGACGCCGCCAGCGTGCACATCGCCGACGGCGCCCCCATCGTCGCGCTCGCCCGCACCCTCGGTGCCCCCGAGGTCCACCGCATCGCCGGCGCCGACCTGCTGACCGCCGCGATCGTCGAGAGCCCCGCGCGCGGGTGGCGGATCGCGATCCTCGGCGGCAACGACGCCTCGCTCGCCCGCATCCCCGAGACCGAGCACCTCCGTACCGTGCCGCTGCCCATGCTCGACGGGCCCGGCGACCCGGCGAGCCTTCCCGCGATCGAGGTGCTCCGCAGCATCCGTCCGCACCTCGTCTTCATCTGCCTCGGCTCGCCCAAGCAGGAGAAGTGGTTCATGGCGTGGCGGCACCTGCTGCCCGCCGCCGTGTACGTGGGCGCCGGCGGGTCGGCCGATTTCCTCGCCGGACGCTTCGCCCGTGCGCCTCGGGCGGCCCAACAGCTCGGCCTCGAGTGGCTGTGGCGCCTCGCGCAGGAGCCCCGCCGGCTCGCGCACCGCTACCTCGTCAAGGGTCCGCGATTCGTGGGGGTCTTCCTGCGGTCGCTCCACGCTCGCGGGCGAACCGCGGTGCCCGGCGTCCTCCCCGCGGCCGGCGCGGTGTCGGACGACCGCTGAACGCCCGAGAATGGTCGAAGAGCCGCTGCATCCGAGCGGCCGCGTGAAAGGAACCGCCATGGGCCTCGAAGACCTCATCAACAACGGCAAGAAGCTGTACGACCAGAACCAGGACAAGATCCAGGCCGCGCTCAAGAGCGAACAGGCCGAGCAGATCAGCGACAAGCTCCTCGACGGCGCCTCGGGTGTCGCGAAGAAGGTCACCGGCGGCAAGTTCGACTCCCAGATCGACGGCGCCCGCGACGCCGCCGACAAGGCCGTCGGCACCGAGTAACCCCGACTCTTCCGCGCGAGTGGGCGCTTGTGGCGGCTTCCGGCCTCGGACAGCCGCCGCGAGTGCCCACTCGCGCGTTCGGGTCAGTCCTCGGCGACCCGGACTCGGCCGCCTCAGGTGCTACAGCTCGTGCACCTGCACGAACGTGGTGCAAAGGTCGCGGATCCACTGGTTCTCGATGAGCCCGTCGACCTCGGTGCGCCACAGCGCCGAGATCGTGAACCGCGGCATCTGGATCGGCACCGGGGAGAGCTGCAGATCATGGATCTCGGCGAGCCGCGCCGCCACATGCTCGGGCACCGTCGCGATCACCGGCAGGCTCAGCAGCAGCGCGCCCAGCCCGCTGAAGTGACTGATCGTGCAGAGCGTGTCACGCCGCTGCCCCATCCCGGCCAGCACGTCATCCACCCAGCCGCGCTGCAGGTCGTACGACACCCGTACGTGCCGCGTCTCGATGTACTCCGTCGTGGTCAACGGCGACGAAAGCCGCAGCAGCGCCGGGTTGTACACACAGCGGTAATCGCCGGAGAACAGCGGCTCGGCGCGGAAGTCGGCGGCCGTGTGCGGCGGGGTCGTGGTCAGGACCAGGTCGATGATCGGGTCGTCGAGCGTCTCGCGCCACAGATGACTATTCGTCTGGTGAATGGCGAAGTTCACGCCCCAGTTGTGATCCAGTTTCTGGCGAGCCACCCACGGGCTGAACAGCATCTCGATGTCGTCCGACATCGCGATGTGGAAGGTACGACTGCTCTGCCACGGCTCGAACTCGACGTCGTCGAGGATCACCGTGGCGATCGCACTGAGGCTCGGCCCCAGCGCGAGCGAGAGCGACAGGGCCTTCGGCGTGGGACTCATTCCTGCGCGGGTGCGCTCGAAGAGTTTGTCGTCGAACAGCGTCCGAAGGCGTGACAGCGCGGCGCTGACCGCGCTCTGCGACAGGCTCAACTTGTAGCCGGCGCGCGTGACGCTGCCCTCCTGCATGAGTGCTTGGAAGACGACCAGGAGGTTGAGGTCGACCTTCTGCAAATCGATGGGGTTGATAATCGCCATCTTAATCATTTGTTGGACTGCTGAGTCGACGGAGCACACACTGAAGCGGACGGTTTGCCGGACGAACGAAGGAGCTCGCGCATGGACAACCTCACCACCGGCTCGACCGACGAGGCCGCACCCCTGACGGCATCGGTCGCGCTCACGAAGACCGACCGCACCCGCCGCATGGTCGCGGTGGGCATCGGCAACTTCATGGAATGGTTCGACTTCGCCATCTACGGCTACTTCGCCGCGATCATCGGCGCCCAGTTCTTCCCCTCGGGCAACGCGACGGCCGAGATGCTGTCGGCGCTCGCGGTGTTCGCTGTCGGGTTCATCTCCCGGCCGTTCGGCGCCCTCATCCTCGGCCCCCTCGGTGACCGGCTCGGCCGCCGCAGCGTGCTGATCATCACCGTGCTCGGCATGGGCATCGTCACCGCACTCATCGGCCTGACGCCCGCCTTCGGCACGATCGGGATCGCGGCGCCCATCATCGTCGTCATCCTCCGTTTGCTGCAGGGCGGCTTCGCCGGCAGCGAGTGGACGAGCGCCGCCGCCTACATCGGCGAAAGCGCCCCCCGCGCCCACCGCGCGGTCTACGCCAGCGTCGTCACCGGCACCGCGGGTCTCGCGTTCCTCGTCGGCACCGTGACGGCGGCCGCACTCACCGCCGCCATGCCGGAAGACGCCCTCGCGTCGTGGGGCTGGCGCATCCCGTTCCTGGCCTCGCTCCTCATGGCCGTGATCGCCATCTACATCCGCCGCAAGCTCGAGGACACTCCGGTCTTCGAAGAGGTCGAGCGCAAGCGCGCGAACAACACCCTCGAGCACACCCCCGCGGGCGCCAAGGTCAAGGCCTTCGTGATGACCCTCGCGTTCTCCGGCATCTTCGGCGTCGGCCTGTACTACCTCATCACGTACATGAACAACTTCCTCTCGGGCCCCGTCGGGATGCCGCGGCTCGAAGCCCTGCTCGTGTGCGGCGCGGTGATGGTGGTCTACGTCGCCTTCAACCCCACCGTCGGCGTACTCGTCGACAGGTTCGGTCGCCGACCGATGCTGTACACCGGGCTCATCGGCCTGATCGTGTGGAGCGTCCCCGCGTTCTGGCTCATGTCGACCGGCAACGGCTGGCTCGCCTTCCTCGCGCTCGTCCCGTTCTCGTTCTTCGTGGCCTGCACGGCGGTCGTGAACAACGTGCTGCTCGTCGAGGTGTTCCCCGCATCCATCCGCGCCACCGGCGCCGCCATCGGCTACAACGTGGCCTACGCGTTGCTCGCCGGCCCCGGCCCCCTGGTCGCGGCGGCCCTCGTCGCCGGCACCGGCATCCTCATCTCCCCCGCGTTCTACGTCATCGCCGTGGCCGTCGTCGCGACCGTCGTGCTCCTTCCCACGCTGAAGGAGACCAAGGGAATCGACATCTCCCGTGGCTGAGTCCGTGAACACCCCCACGAAGGTCGCGGTCGTACAGGCCTCGTCGATCCCGTTCGACGCGACCGCATCCACCCGCAAGGCGGTCGCCCTCCTGGGCGAGGCCGCCGCTGCCGGCGCGAAGCTCGTCGTGTTCCCCGAGGCGTTCATCGGCGGGTACCCGAAGGGCAGCACCTTCGGGGCCCCGGTGGGCATCCGCACCGAACAGGGCCGCGACCAGTACCGGCACGTGTACGAATCCGCGGTGACGCTCGAGGGTGAAGAGGTGGGCGCGCTCGCGAACGCCGCCCGCGAACTGGGCGTCTCCGCCGTCATCGGGATCATCGAGCGACTGGGCAACACGCTGTACTGCACGGCGCTGATGCTCGACCCGCAGGAGGGCCTCGCCGCCATCCACCGCAAGCTCATGCCGACCGGCGCCGAGCGCGTGATGTGGGGTTTCGGTGACGGCTCGACACTCGGCACCATGGAGACCGAGGCGGGGCGCGTGGGCACCGTGATCTGCTGGGAGAACTACATGCCGCTCCTGCGGCAGGCGATGTACGCACAGGGCGTCGAGGTCTACTGCGCGCCAACCGCCGACGACCGTCCGACGTGGGCCGCCACGATGGTGCACGTCGCGGTCGAGGGACGCACGCACGTGCTGTCGGCCTGCCAGTACATCACCGCATCCGCCTATCCCGAGCACCACACCTTCGACGAGGAGCCTCCCCACGGCGACATCGTCATGCGCGGCGGCAGCATGATCGTCGCCCCCGACGGCGAGGTGCTCGCGGGACCCGTGTTCGACGAGGAGACCATCCTCTACGCCGAGATCGACCCAGCACGCAAGGTGCGCTCGCACCTCGACTTCGACGTGGCCGGGCACTATTCGCGCCCCGACGTGTTCCAGCTGCGCGTCGACACCCGGGCGAAGCAGTCCGTGCGGTTCGACGGCGGGCTCACGGCACCGGCGCCGCAGCAGGTGCGCTGATGCCCATCCCCGAGCAGCTCCTGCAGCGCGCCGCCTCGCCGGCGCCGGCGGTCGCGCGCGGGGTGCGGCTGGGGTTCGCGCTCGCCGCCGAGACGTGGCAGGCGGGGGTCGCCGTCGACGACGGGATGCTGTCGCTGACCCCGGAGACCGCGGGCGCCGCGTTCACCCTACGAGGTGACGACGCGACCTGGAGCCGTCTGCTCGACGACGCCCCGCAGCCAGGCTGGCAGAGCGTGCTGCACCTCGTCCGCACCGGGTCGCTCCAGGTGGAGGGCGACGAGCGGGCGTACTTCCGGCACCTGCACGTGGTGCGCACGGTCGTCGAAGGCTCACGACGCCCGACTCCGCAGGAACCGCGGGTGCGGCGCCCGCTCACCGCGCGCGGGTCGTATGCGCGCGTGAGTTCCGCGCTCGGCACCGGCGACGTCTTCGTGGAGCGGTGCGGACAGGGCCCGCAGCTGCTCGCGCTCGCGACCGCGGGCAGTGACACGTCGCAGTGGCACGGGCTGATGACCGACACCGACCTCACCGACCGCTACGAGCTCGTCACGGTCGACCTGCCCTGGCACGGCAAGTCGTCGCCCACGTTCGGGCGGGAGGCCGGGGCGTGGCGGCTCACCCCCGACGCCTACACCGAGTTCATCGTCGCCGCGGCCGACGCGATCGGGCTCGCCGGGCCCGTGCTGGTCGGGGCTTCGATGGCCGGCGCCGCGGTCGTGCACGCGGTCGCCACCCATCCGCACCGGTTCGCGGGCGCGGTCGCCTGCCAGGCCGGGCACCGGGTGGCGAACCGCGCGTCCGACCTCCTCCGCGCCGTCGATGTGGACCAGTCGACGCTCGTGCCGGAGTGGACGTACGGCCTCATGAACCCGCAGTCGCCCGAGGAGTTCCGCACCCGCGTGTGGTGGGGCTACTCCTCCGGCGGGCACGGGCTGTACGCCGCGGACATCGACTCGTACCTGCAGTGGGACTTCGACCGCATCGCGGCGCAGCTGACACCGGGCAGCCCGCACATCGCGGTGCTCAGCGGCCGCTTCGACACGACGGTGCCGCCCGCCGCATCCCGCGCCCTCGCCGAGGCGATCCCGAACGCCTCCTTCGCGGAGATGCCCGAACTCGGCCACTTCCCGCACGCCGAGAACCCCGCACGCTTCGCCCCGTATCTCGAGGACGCCCTCACCCGCGTGCTCGGCACCCCATCCCCGTCGGCCGCCGGCGCGGCCGCATCCCGACCAGAAGGAGACACCCCGTCATGACCGCATTGTTCATCGGCCTGGGAATGATGGGCGAGCCGATGGCCCGCAACCTTGCCGGCGCCGTCGACCTCGCGCTGTACGACGTGAACGCGGACGCCGCGGCCCGGCTCGGCGAGGAGCTCGGCGTGCCCGTGCTCGACGGGCTCGACCCGCTCCCCGACCACATCGACACGGTCATCCTCATGGTGCCGAACTCCCGCATCGTCGAATCGCTCGTGCGCACGGACACCGCGCTCCTCGAGCGGCTCCCTGCGGGGTCGCTCATCATCGACATGAGTTCCTCGGAGCCGGAGAGCACCCGCACCCTGGCCGCAGCGGCGGCGCAGCACGGCATCGACTACGTCGACGCGCCCGTCTCGGGCGGTGTCGCGAAGGCGAAGACGGGTGAGCTGGCCATCATGGTCGGCGCCACCGAGCCTGGCTTCGAACGCGCCCGGCCGTACCTCGAGGTGCTCGGCGCCAGCATCCACCACGTCGGCGATCCGGGCGCCGGGGATGCGGCGAAAGCGCTGAACAACCTGCTCTCGGCCACCAACATCGCTGCGGCCGCGGAGGTCATCACCGCCGCTGCGCGCTTCGGGATCGCCCCGGAGAAGATGGTCGCCGTCCTCAACGCCTCCACCGGCCGCAGCCAGGCCACCGAGGTGAAGTACCCGAACTTCATCCTCAGCGGCACGTTCGCGTCGGGGTTCGGCATGGACCTCATGCTGAAGGACCTCGCCATCGCGCGCTCCCTCACGAGCGGTGCGGGCCTGGTCACCCCCGTGACGGACTCGGCGGGCACGGTCGCCGAGCGCTCCCGCGCGGTCGCCGGCTCCCCGCCCGATCACACCGAGATCGCCCGGTACTACGAGACCAGCAACGACGTCCTCATCCGTCGCTGAACCACACCCAGAAAGAAGGAGACCCACATGACCGCCGAAGCACAGGACTACATCGACGACATGGCCCGCAAGCGCGGGTACGTGCTCGACTATCACAAGGTGATGGCCGCCGCAGACTTCCCGGTACTGAAAGCAGCGAACCAGGTCGTGAGCGCCGCGTACCTCGACCAGCGCCGACTCGACCGCAAGACCAAGGAACTGCTGTTCATCCTGAGCCTCACCGTGATGCGCGCGCCCATGCCCCAGCTGCGCAGCCACATCCAGGTCGCGCTCGACCTCGGGCTCTCCCCCGAGGAGATCCTCGAGGCCATCGAGATCTCGCTGCCCGAGGCCGGGATCGTCGCGTTCCAGTGGGGCGTCGAGGCGTGGCAGAGCGTGGTCGGTGCCGAGCGCATGGAGCCGACCGTCGACGTGCACAGCGGCAAGGACGACTGATCGGCATGGCGGTGCCCGGCGACAGCGCCCAGTACCGCGTGTACACCTTCCGCCACGGCACGCGCGAGACGCGTCGGTCCGAGGTCTTCCTCGACTACGCGGCATACGGCGAGGCGGACGGTGCGCACGTCGTCGACTACTACTTCTGGCTGGTGCGCAACGACGAGCGCGCGATCCTCGTGGACACCGGGTTCGCCGCCGACGTCGCGGAGCGCCGCGGGAGGGTCGTGCTGCACGACCCCGTCGAGATGCTCGAGGCGCACGCCGGCATCCGGCCAGAGGACATCGACACGATCGTCGTGACGCACTGCCACTACGACCACATCGGAAATCTCGCCCGGTTCCCGAACGCCCGCGTGCACGTCGCCGAGCAGGAGCTCGAATTCGCGTTCAGCGGTGTGCTCGACCGTCGCCTCGTCGGGCATTACACCGAGCCGCACGAGGTCGCCGAGTTCGAGCGGCTCCGTGGGCAGGGCCGGTTGGTCACCGTGCACGACGAAACCGACATCGCCCCGGGCG
This sequence comes from Microbacterium sp. GXF7504, assembly GCF_054798235.1. Taxonomy (NCBI): domain Bacteria; kingdom Bacillati; phylum Actinomycetota; class Actinomycetes; order Micrococcales; family Microbacteriaceae; genus Microbacterium; species Microbacterium sp. GXF7504. Next base: position 375,788 of record NZ_JBSJZI010000001.1, read on the forward strand.
TGCGGCTGATCCCGGTGGGCGGGCACACCCCCGGACAGCTCATGCTCGAGGTGGACACCGCATCCGGGCCCGTGCTCCTCGCATCGGACGCGCTCCACTTCTTCGAGGAGCTGGAACGGGACATGCCGTTCATCTCCTCGATGGACCTGCCCGCGACCTACCGCACGTTCGATCTCATCCGTGCTCGCCGCGACTCCTCCGCCCGCCACCTCGTGCCGGGGCACGACGCGCAGGTGTTCGCCACCATGACCCCCGTCGCCGACGACGTCGGCGTGCTGGGCTGAGCAGCTTCTGAAGGGAACCCCCGTGGTCATCGACATCGACGCCGCGCTGCGGCACGCGCCGACCGGCGTCTTCATCCGGAACGAGTTCCGCGACGCATCCGACGGCGGCCGGTTCGGTGTCACCGACCCGGCGACGGGCGAGATCCTCACCGAGATGGCCGACGCGACCGTCGACGACGCGATGGACGCACTCGACGCGGCGACGAGTGCGCAGGCCGACTGGGCCGCGACCGCGCCCCGCCGCCGCGCCGACATCCTGCGCAGGGCATACGAACTGCTCATCGAGCGCCGGGAGCCGTTGGCCCTGCTCATGACGCTCGAGATGGGCAAGCCGCTCGCGGAGTCGGAGGCCGAGATCACCTACGGCGCCGACTTCCTGCGGTGGTTCGCCGAGGAGGCCGTGCGTGTGAGCGGGCAGACCTCGACCTCACCCTCGGGCGAGAGCCGCATCCTCACGCTCCGGCAGCCGGTGGGGCCGTGCCTGCTGGTCACGCCGTGGAACTTCCCGCTCGCCATGGGCACCCGCAAGCTCGGGCCCGCACTCGCAGCGGGCTGCACCGTCGTCATCAAACCCGCGACGCCCACCCCGCTCACGATGAACGCGCTCGCCGCGATCCTCGTCGAAGCCGGCGTGCCCGCCGGCGTGGTCTCGGTCATCCCGACCACGGCGTCCGTCGAGACGGTCGCCGCGCTTATGGCCGACGGACGCCTGCGGAAGATCTCGTTCACTGGGTCGACGCACGTCGGGCGGCAGCTGATCCGCCAGTCCGCCGACCAGGTGCTGCGTCTGTCGATGGAACTGGGCGGCAACGCCCCGTTCATCGTGTGCCCGGATGCCGACCTCGACCGGGCCGCCGATGAGGCGATGAAGGCGAAACTCCGGAACAACGGTGAGGCCTGCACTGCAGCGAACGTGTTCTACGTGCACGCCGATGTGGTCGACGACTTCACCGCGGCGCTGGCCGAGCGCTTCCGCGCGCTCGTGGTCGGTCCGGGCTCCGACCCGGCATCGACCGTGGGGCCACTCATCGACGAGCACGCCGTCGACCGCATCCGCGGACTCGTCGCCGATGCGACCGACCGCGGCGCATCCGTGGTGGCATCCGTCCCGGTGCCCGCTGACGGTCTCGGCGCGTACTTCTCACCGACGCTGCTGCGTGATGTCCCCGCCGACGCGCGGATCGTGCGGGAGGAGATCTTCGGCCCCGTCGCGCCCGTCGTCACTTGGCATGACCGAGCCGAACTGATCGACCAGGTGAACGCGTCCGAGTACGGATTGGCGTCGTACCTCTTCACCCGGGATCTGCACGGCGCCGCCGCCCTCGTCGAGGCGCTGCACGTGGGAATGGTCGGGGTGAACCGGGGCGTGCTGTCTGACGTCGCAGCCCCCTTCGGGGGCATCAAGCACAGCGGGTACGGGCGCGAGGGCGGCGCCGTCGGCATCGACGAGTACCTGGAGACGAAATACGTGGCGCTCGACGCAGGCTGGTGATCACCCCCGCTCGGGTGCACGCGGGTAACAGGTCAGTCCTCGGCGACCCGGATGAGCACCTTGCCGACCGTCGCGGCCTCGACCGCCGCGTGGGCGCCCGCGGTGTCGGCGAGCGGGAACCACGTGAGCGGCAACCCCGCATCCTCCCCCACCGGCAGCGCGCCGTCTTCGAGCGCGGCCGTGATGTCGTCGGCGCCCGCCGTCCACGCGGCCTCGCCGACGGTGTACATGAGCAGCCCCTGCCAGCGCATGTTCTTCACGAACGAGAACACCGGCACACGCAGCTCGTCGCCGCCGTCGTTCGCGTAGTAGGCCACCGACGCGTGGTTCGCGGCGACCTCCACGTCGAGCGCGGCGTTCTGCGCCGGTGAGACCTCGACGATCTGATCGACCCCGTCGGGCGCGAGTTCGCGGATGCGGTCGGCGACGCCGAATTCGCGATAGTTCACCGTGTGGTGGGCACCGGCGGCGGTCGCCAGCGCGGCCTTCGCATCGGAGCTGACCGTCGCGATGACGGTCGCGCCCGCCCAGACGGCGAGCTGGATGGCCGCGTGCCCCACCGCACCCGCGCCGCCTTGCACCAGCACGGTCCGGCCGGCGAGGGCACCGGGGGCGAGCCGCGACGGCCCCTGGTCATGGACGGTGAGCGCCCGGTGCGCGGTGAGCGCCGGGACGCCGAGGCTCGCGCCGACCTCGAAGGTGGCCGCATCCGGAAGCCGCACGGCCCGCGACGCCGGCACCACCGTGTACTCCTGCGCGGTGCCGGTCGGGCGGGCGTGCTGCGCAAGGTAGAGCCACACCCGGTCGCCGACAGCGAGGGAGTCGACGCCGTCGCCGATCGCATCCACCACCCCGGCGCCGTCCTGGTTCGGCACGACCTCCGGGAACTGCATGGGGCTGCTCGATCCGGCCCGCGACTTCCAGTCCGTCGGGTTCACGCCCGACACGACGACGCGCACGCGCACTTCGCCCGGGCCGGGCTCCGGCACGGGTCGCTCGACGAGGGACAGCACGGACGGATCACCGGTGGTCGTGTAGATGACTGCTCGCATGGAGGGTCCAACGGGATGTGCGGTGAGGCATTCCCTCATGAGTTCTCAGCTTCGTCGCTCTGTACGAGGTTCAATGTCGGAGGTGGGTGCGAAGATTACTACATGCATTCGATGGAGATGTTCCCCAGCAGCGACGGCGATCTTGCCGAGCTGGCGGAGATCGTCGCCGTCGCCGAGCGCGTGCGGGCCGACGAAGCGGCCGTGCAGGTGCGCAGGGTACGGATGCTGGCACGAGCCGCCGACCTCGCCGCCAAGCAGGCCGCGCGCTCGTCGGCGAAGGTGCGGGAGCGGGAGATGGCGCTGCGGTCCATCGCGGCGGAACTCGCCGGGGTGCTGCAGCTGAGCGACCGGTCCGTGCAACGCCAGATCGACGACGCCCGCGAGTTGGTCGACGACTACCCCGCCACGCTCGAGGCATGGGAGGCGGGGCGGATCACGCGGGCGCACGTTCGGGTGATCACCGACCTCGGGATGATGCTGCCCCAGGACATCCGGCACGAGTACGAGCTCGCCGCACTGGAACTGTGCGATGGGAAGACCCCGAACCGGGTGAAGGAAGACCTCGCGATCCTCGCCGAACGGATGCATCCCCGCACCCTGGGCGAACGCCACCGCGACGCGAAGGAACAGCGGATGGTGTGCGTGCGGACGCTGCGCGACGGGATGAGCGAACTGGTTGCGGTGCTGCCAACGCTGCTGGCGGCGGGGATCTACGACAGGCTCACCCAGCAAGGCCATGCGATCGCCGAACACCGCGAGCAGGCGGCCGCGGAACTGCGGCGGCGGGAGAAGGCGGAGGCTGCGGCTGCGGCTGCCGGGTTGCTCGATGGGGCGGCGGGTGTCGCCGGCGCGGGCGGGGCCGCCGGCGTCGGCGCGTCCAGCGCTGATGGGCTGTTCGACAGCCCGAGCGCCGACCCCGCCGCCGGGTCAGGCAGTGACGCGGGCACGAGCGCCGCGAGCACCGGCCCGCTGGCCCGGGTCGACACGAACCACCTGGCCATCGCCGCATCCGACCCCCGCACGATGGACCAGCTCCGCGCAGACCTGTTCGCCGACATGCTGCTCACCACCACCCCCGACGCCGACCCCACCCGCGACGACGACGGGCCCGGCATCCTCGGCGCGTTCCGCGCCAAGATCCAGGTCGTCGTCTCCGCACTCACCCTCCTCGGCACCGACGACGGCCCCGCCAGCCTCATCGGCCGCGCCCCCATCGACCCCGACACCGCCCGAACCCTCACCGAAACCACCAACAGCCCGCTCGAACGGCTCCTCACCGACCCGGTCACCGGCATCGTCCACCACGTCGACACCTACCAACGACCACCCCGCATGGACCGCTACCTCCGAGGCAGAGACCAACGCTGCCGAGGATTCGGCTGCACCATGCCCGCCATCACCAGCGAAGTCGACCACACCCACGACTGGGCACTCGGCGGGAAAACCGAAACCGGCAACCTCGCACACCTGTGCCAACGCCACCACTCCATGAAACAGTTCACCCCCTGGAAAGTCCGACAACTCGGCGACGGCATCCTCGAATGGACCTCCCCCACCGGCCGCACCTACATCGACGAACCACCCATCCCCGCCGTCCACTTCACCCCCGACGCCTACGGCATCGAAGACACGGCACCGTTCTGACCGCGCGGGACGAGTGCGCCCCGCGCCGACAACGGCGCCCGGCACCGCGCACCGACCACCGCGCACCTGGCACCGCGCACCGACCACCGCGCACCTGGCACCACGCACCGGGCACCGCGCACCGGGCACCGCGCACCGCGCACCGGGCACCGAGCACCGGGCACCGCGGCACCCAGCACGGGGCACCGCGCACCGCGCACCGCGCACCGCGCACCGCGCACCCAGCACCAGCACCAGCACCAGCACCAGCACCAGCACCGGCACGAGGCACCAGGCACCGGGCACGGCACCTGGCACCGCCCCAGCGCACCCATACACAACCGTGGTGGAATTGCGGGCATGGCCCGCGCAGCATCCCGCCCCTCCGGCGGCACCCGCGCGTCCACCGGCCGGCGCCCGTCCCGCCCGACGACCCCCAGGCGCACCACCACCCGCCGGAAGCCCGGCCGCACCCCCGCTCAGCGCCGCCGCGCCGCCGAACGCGCCCGCCGCTGGCGCATCGCGCTCATCACCACCGGCTGCACCCTCGCCGTCGCGGCCATCGCCGGCGTGACGATCCTCGTCGGATCCGCGATCCGCGCCTTCAACGACCTCGGCGACGGACTCGGCAACCTCGGCACCGCCCTCAGCGAACCCGCCACCCCCATCGACCCGCTCGCCTGGTACGGCGACGAACAGATCGGCAACGCCGCCACCATCGTCACCGCCGCCTGCGACCTGGGCCTCGGCGTCCGCGACCAGACGATCGGCGTCATGACCGCGATGGGCGAATCCTCGCTCCGCAACATCGACTACGGCGACTGGGAGACGAACGGCGTCACCAACCCCGACGGTTCCCGCACCACCTCGATCGGCCTCTTCCAGCAGCAGGACGGCTGGGGCAGCCGCGAACAGCGCCTCGACCCCTACACCTCGGCGACGCTCTTCTACCGCGCGATGCTCCGCAAGGTCCCCGACCCCGACCGGCAAACGCTCGAGCCCACGGTCGTCGCCCACCGCACCCAGATCAACCGCGACCCCAACCACTACGCGAAGTACTGGGACGGCGCCGGCCGCATCGTGCAAGAACTCCGCGCCCGCGGCATCGGATGCGGAGAATGATCCGGCGAATCGCGTCATAAACCGCGCACTCGCGCGTCTCTTCTCACGACGGCACCGCCGCCGTGAACCCGAAGGAGACCGCATGCCCTCACCGACCACGCTCCGTGTGCCGCATCCGTTCCGGATGATCGTCGTCACCCCGGCCGAGATCCGCGCCCTGTCGCGCACGCCGCTCACCGGCGCCGCGCCCGACCCCGACGTCGACTGGGACACCGTCGCCCGGGCACTCGAGCGCGTCGGCGACACCCTCTCCTACCCGCCGAACTTCCGCCGCGGCCACGACATGACCGTCCCGCTCGACGCACCGCTCACCGGCCGCGAACGCACCCTCGCCGAACTCTGGTTCACGCCGGGCGTCGCCCCCACGCTCCACGCCGTCACCGGCACGATCACCGGCGACATCCACTGGCTCGGCGGGGTCCTCCGCACGGCGCGCACCCGCATCCCGCTGCGCCTCGCCCTCTTCGACGAGATCGCGCGCGCCGGCACCCTCACCCCCGAGGTTCGCACCGAGGTGCGCAATCAGGCCCGGGCCACCCTCGCCCGGTTCACCCGCGGGATGCTGCGGCAATCCCCGCTCGCGACCGCATCGCTGCACCGCCTCGCCGAGGACGCACCCGGCGACATCCCGGAGCGCCCTACCCGCGGTCGTCGACGCGTCGGAATCGGGGCCCTCGGTAGCCGTTTCGCTCGACCTGCGCTGTGAACATCGCGAGCGGCCGCACCCAGCATCCGCCGTCGCCGTACAGCTGCCGATAGAACACGTGGGGCTCCTCGGTCTCACTGTGCCGGCCGACGCCGATCACCTCGTACCGGGCACCCTTGAAGTGCTCGTAGACGCCGGGGGTCACCTCGCTCATGCCACCAGCGTACGGATGCGGTCAGCCCCGCGCCGCGCGCACCCGCAGCGCCACGGCCACCGCGAGCGCCCACGCCACCGCGAGCCACAGCACGACCTCGCCCCACGCCCGTTGCGCCCACGCGCCGAGCACGGCACCGAGCAGGATCGCCGCCCACAGCAGCAGGTACCGCGTCCAGGCGGTCGGGCTGCCGCCGCGGAACGCGTGCACGACGCCCTGCCCGATCTTCACCAGCGCACCGGTCATGTAGGTGATGCCGAACGACACCTCGCCGCCGCCCGAGAACGCCGTGTTCACCGCACCCATCGCGAACGCGAGACAGGCGGCGGCGGCCAGCTCGATCCGGAACGCCGCGAGCACCGCGCCCGCCGCGAGCGCGACCGTCACGAGCAGGAGCACGAGGAACTCCGACCGCCGCCGACCCGGCTTCGCGATGACCGTGCCCGCCATGGCACCGAGCACGAACGCGACGATGAGCGACAGGCCGAGCCCGGCCGCCGCGAGGTCATCGGCCGCGACCCCGACACCGACCCGGGTCGTGTTGCCGCTCATGAACGACACGAAGTAGCCGCCGAGGTAGACGAAGCCGAACCCGTCGACGAAGCCCGCGAGCATCGCGAGCGCCGCCACGAGCACCACCGCCGGCCGGCTCAACGACTGCACCACGACGTCTCCTCCTCACGGCGTGGGCGGCCCCACACCCCGTTTCACGCTAGCGCCGCGCGAACGATGCACGAGACGTGCCGGGCTCAGCGGTCGAGCGGACGCCCGGCCGTACCCTGACGCGGCACGCGCGGCCGCGGGGCCTGCGCCGTACGGATCCACTCCTCGACCCGGTACGACGGCACCCGGAACAGCCGGGCGATCGCGGGCGCCGGGTACCCCAGCTCGAGCACGGCCGCGACCGCGAGCTCCTGCGGCGTCTCGAACTCGCGCCCCTCGAACGGGCCGCTCCGCAGCTCCTGCATCGAACGCGGGATGCGGCGGGGCCTCGGGATCGCCCCGGTCGCCGGCCGCGCGCCCGGGAACTGCTGCGCAGGCGCCTGCGGATGCTGCTGTGCGGGCGCGTACTGCGGCTGCTGGGCCGGCGCGTACTGCGGCTGCGGGGCCGGATATGCCTGCACCTGCGCCGGCGGGTGCGTCTGCACCTGCACGGCCGGGTACGCTTGCGCCGCCGCCGGGTATGGCTGCACCTGCGCGGCCGGGTGCACCTGCACCTGCGCGACCGGCGGATGCGGGTACTGCGGTGCGACGGGTTCGACCGACGTCAGCGGCACAGTCGACGGCACACCGGACGGCACAGCGGGCGGCACGGCCGACGGCACAGCCGGCAACGTCTGCCGGGCGACGGGGCCGGTCGTGGCGGAGCTCGGCAGGACGCGGATCTGCACCGCATCCGGATCTGCCCACTCTCCCTCGGCAGCGACGGGCACGCCCGAACCCGGCTGGCTCATCGACGCATCACGGGCGGCGCGTTCGGCCTTCGCGGCCGCGGCCTCGGCGGCGGGCGCCGGCTCCTGTTCCTGCGACTCTTCGGTCGGCGGCTCCCACAGCTCGGGCATCTCGAGCGGCACATACCCGGGAGGAACCTCATCCGCTGCCGGTGCCGGCGCGGGCTCGAACACCTGCTCGGACGCCGGCTCGACCGCCTGCTCGAACACCGGCGCAGGTGCCGGCTCGGACGCTTCCTCGAACACCGGCGCGGCAACGAACACCGGCGCCGGTTCGGACACGGGTTCGAACACCGGCGTCGCGGCGGCCTGTGCCACAGCGAGTCCCGGCTCGACCACCGGCACCGTGTCCGTCGCCGGCTCCCACAACTCCGGGATCGGCAACGGCACGTATCCCGGCGGCGGCTCCACGGCCTGCCGCGCCGCGAACGCGGTCGGCGATCCGCCGTTCGGCGAAGGCTTCTCCGGCTCCGTCATCTCAGCGACTCCCCCTTCGTCGCCCACCTCGACCGCATCGTCGACGGTGTGGTCTTCCGCTGCCGCCTCGGCCGCCGCAGCGGACATGGCATCCCCCGCCGCGTCCTCGAGGACAGGCTCGTGCGCGTCGCCGGTGGTCGCCGCATCCCCCTGCGCAGGCCCGGCCGGCGCCCGATCGGCGGGCGAGACTGCCGCGATCGCGAGCTCGGCGTACCCCCGGTCGAAGTCCACGACGGCCTGCTGCCGGAACCGCTTCAGTTCACGCCGGCGGCGACGCCGACGAGCGACCGGCGGCAGGAACGCGACGCCGATCGCGGCGGCCGCGACGAGCAGCAAGCCGGCCCCGCAGCCGATGACGAGGACCAGGTTGTCCTGCAGCCATGCCGCGTCCATCCGGTTCCCCCGTCATCCCGCGCCCCCAGCGGTTTCGTCACATCGTAGCGCGGACGAAAACCCCGCTCACCGTGAAAACCCGATGCGTCATACCGAGCGCGGCAGTCGCAGCCGCACGGTCGTCACGCCCGACGGGTCGGAGGCGAGCGTCAGCTCCCCGCCGATGCGGGTCGCGAGCGCCTCCGCGATCGTGAGCCCCACGCCGCTGCCGGGCGCAGCATCCGCCACCGCCCGGGCGCCGCGGTAGAACCGGTCGAACACGTGCCGTTGCTCGTCCGGGGCGAGCGGATCGCCGAGGTTCGCGATCTCCACCACGACGCCATCGCTCTCGCCGCGCACCGCTACCGACACCACCGTCGCCGGATACGCGAACTTCACCGCGTTGTCGAGGAGGTTCTCGAGCACCTGCTGCACCTCGAGCACACCCGTCGTCACCCGCTGGGGCCCCGTCGCCGCCACCTGCACGGCGACCTTCGAGGTCCGCATGTTCGGCGCCGCATCCTCCACCGCCTCCTGCACGAGCGACACCAGGTCGACCTCGCGCCAGTTCGGCTCCGGCAGGGTGTCGGCCGACCGCGTCGTCGCGATCACGTCGCTCACGAGCGTCGCGAGCCGCTCCGCGTTCCGCACGATCACCTCCGCCCGCCGCTTCGACTTCTCTGGCAGCGGGTCCATCGACAGCAGGTCCGCATGCCCGAGGATGTTCGTCACCGGCGCCCGCAGCTCGTGGTTCACCGCACCCACGAACACCTCCTTCTGCCGGTCGAGCTCCTCCAGCTGCCGCTTGCTCGCGCGCTCCATGTGCAGCGTCCGCTCCCAGGCCTCCGCCTCGGCGAGCTGCTGCGTCACGTCCAGCACCTCCGCCACCGCGAGGTTGCCGATCCGCGGATTGTGCACCCGACGCGACCGCACCGCGATCGTGCGCCCCGACTCCGACCGCAGCGTCGCCTGGTGGTCCTTGGAGTCGGCGAGCGCCGCGGCCACCACCCGCTCCACCTCGCTGCCCGCCCGCAGGTACAACAGACTCCCCTCGTGCGCCAGGTGCTCCCGCAGCGCGGCGCGCGCCTGCGGGCTCGAATCGAGCACCTCCAAGCGCCCCGGCAGCAGCACCGACTCCCCCAGGCACAGGAACCCGGCATGGTTGTCGATGATGCCGCCGCGGAGCAGGTCCTCCCGCACGCTCACCTGCAGGTCGCTCGCCGCCTGCTCGTTGCGCAGCGCACTGCTGACGAGACAGGTCACGGCGATCGCCACCCAGAACGCCTGGATGTACGGCGTCCACATTACGATCGAGACCCCGTCGAACGCCGTACTCCATTGCAGCGCCACGGCCGTCCCGAACGAGACCGCCCCCACCTCCGTCATGACGATGCCGGTGCGGAACCGCAGCACCAGCCACATGAGCGTCGGGAAGATGAGGAACGTCAGCGAGAACCGGTCGTCCGGCAGGAACATGACCGCCACGACGAGGAACGTCACCGCCACCTGCGCCGCAAGCTCCACCCGGCGGACGGTCGTGTAGAAGCGCCGCGACAGGTACGGGAACGGCAGCAGCATCACCCCGGCACTCAGGTGCGACGCGAACGCGCGCAGCGCGGCTGCGGCGGCCTCCGCCGGGAGCGCACCGACCGAGAGCGCGATCCCGCTCACCCCGAGGGCGAGGAAGACCGCACCGGCGGCCACGGCGAGGATGATGCGCAGCGCCGCCCGCAGCCCGAAGGTGTCGGACGGCCGGGGCTGCGGCAGCAGCGCCCCGACGATCCCCACCTCGATCGCCACGAGCACACTCGTCGAGATGGCGACCAGCGGATCCTGCGCCTGCGAGAAGTTCAGCACGGTGGCCCCCACCGCGATCGCCATCGTCAGCACGAGCCGCTCGGGGATGCCGCGCGCCGCGAAGAAGGCCAGCGCCCACACCGCCGTCGACGGCCACCAGGGCGCGGTGAGCTCGTCGATCGGGCGCAGCACGATGAGGCTGTACGCGACGAGCAGACCCAGCAGGAACAGGGCGGCGAGCGCGAGCCTGCGTCCCCGCGACCCCGCGGCGAGCAGGCGATCGACGATGCTCCTGCCTCGCATCGGATCCCCCTGCCGGCCGTCACCACTGACGTGTGGTGCAGCGAATCTAGCCGATCCGACGGTCAGGGATCGATCACGTCGGCCAACACCACCATGAGCGGCTCGCTCTCGACGCCGTCCTCGGAGACCGCGGTGAACGACACCGTCTTCGACACGTTGGCCCACGCGACCGTCGCGACGAAGGCGACCAGGCCGTCCTCATCCGCGACCGCCGTGGCATCGGTCGCGCCGTCCAGCCGCGCGACGACCGTCTGGCCGGGGTCCACCTGCAGTCGCATGGTGACCGCGACCGTCGTGCCCTCGTCCTCCCATGACGACTCCACCAGGGTGGGCGCCGCGGGTGCCACCGGCGTCGGCACAGGGGTCGGGGTCGGGGTCGGGGTCGACGAGGACGTCGGCGACGGGGTCGGCGTCGGCGTCGGCGTCGGCGATGGAGACCGGAACGCCGTGGGCTCGGGCTCGGGCTCGGACGAGGCGTCCGGCACCGGCACGCTCGTGGGCGCCGCCGTCGACGGCCGCTGCGGCAGGGGGGCCGCTGAGGACCGCGGGGCCGGCGCCGCCGACTCCACCGGCGCGGGCACGTCCTCCGGCTGCGGATCCGACGCCGGCGCCTGCGCGGCGTCCTCCGCCGGCGCCGGTTCCTCGGCGGCCGGCGCCGCCGCCTCGATCGCGACGTACGGTTCATCCGCGGCGGAGTCCCACGGCGCCGCCACCAGGAGCGCCGCCGCCCCGACGAGCGCGAGCACCGCGACCCCGACACCGACGCCCATCAGCATCCCGGACCCCGCCGCGGCACCCGCCGCCGCACCGGATGCGGCGCCCGCCCCGCCCGTCGCGCCACCCGACGAAGCCGAGCCCGCCGCGCCCGCGCCACCGTCGCCGACACCGCCCACACCGCCGGCGCCCATCGCCACCACGGCCCCGCCGGCGGCCTTCGACATGCCCGACAGGTACGCGGCCGCGGCGACACCGCCGCCGAGCACGAGCGGCAGCAGCACCATCGCGAGCCGCTGCGTCTGCACGTCGGCTTCGGCGAGCACCCGCGGGCAGTCGTTCTCGCACGTCTCCAGGTGCGCCTCGATGCGCGCCGTGTCGCGCCGGGACGTCCGCCCGCGCGCGTACGCGGCGAGGCGCGCGGTCGTCCATACGCAGTCCGGGTCGTCGCCGACCACGTGCAGGTGCGCCTGCACCCACGCGTCGCGCAGGCCCTCCCGGGCGCGGAGCGACAGCTGCGCCACCGCGCCCGGCTTCATGCCGAGCAGCGGCGCGACCTCGGCGGGCTTCAGCCCCTCGACCTCGGTGTACCAGAGCACCTCCTGCCAGCGGGCGGGGAGTCCCTTGAAGGCGGCGTCGACCAGCATCCTGTCGTCCAGATGGTCGGGCTGGTCCTCCGGCGGTGCCGGCATCCACTCGAGCTCGTCGGTGCTGAGCTCGCGGCGGGCGCGCCCCCAGCTGGTCGCGATGTTGCGCACCGCGGTGAGCAGATACGGACGGAACCCGTTCCGCGGGCCGCCGCCCTGCCGGATCGCGGCGAGCACCGCGAGGTACGCCTCCGCGACGAGGTCGTCGGGGTCGAACGTCGACGTGATCGACCGCGCCGCGGCGAGCCCCGCCTGGCGATGCCGGCGCCACAACTCCGCATAGGCGCCGTCGTCCCCACCCCGGACGTCCTCGACGAGCTCCATGTCGGATCGATCGCTCAGCATCCGCATGTGATCACCCCCTCGGCCGCGAGACCGTGTGCAGATTCTTCCCCGGATCGCCCGCATCCGCCAGACGGCACGAAACACGCCGAAGCGGGGATGCCGGCACCACCCGGCATCCCCGCTCCCCGCTGCGCTCGTTCAGCGGCCGTCACCACGCACCCTTCGGAACCTCGACGCCACGAGGAGCGCGAGCCCCAGCGGTCCGGCGATGACGAGCGCGAGGACCGCGAGGTTGGGCCCGTCGCCACCGGTGGCGGCGAGGTCGCCCGATCCCGACGTGGGGGCGGCGGGGGTCGGGGCGGAGATGGGCGTGACGGGGGTCTGGGGCTCGGTGACCGCGGGGGTCACCGGCGGGTCCGGTTCGACCGGCGTCGCGGTCGCCGTGTTGGTGAGCACCACCGCGACGGTCTCACCGGCGGCGGGCACGACCTGCGCACGACCGTCGCCGAGGTCGGTGACACCGGCGCCGCTGTAGGCGGGGACGCCCCAGTCGACACCGTCGATCGCCGGGAGGTCGATCTCCTCGATCGTGTACGCGGTGCCGCCGGCGGCGCGGACGGAGAACTCGGCGGGCGCGCCCGGGGCGAGCGCCATCGTGTGCCGGGCCGGGTCCGCGCCGATCGTGTAGACGACGGTGAACACAGTGTCATCGGGCACGAGCGCGCCCTCGTCGACGAGCGCCTTCTCGATCGAGAACCTGCCGAGCATCGCACCGGAGCCGTCGCCGCCGCCGGTGGCGACCCACGTCTTCTCCGCGTGCAGCGCCGTGCCCGCGACCGTCGCGACGTTCTCGAAGACGTCGTCCGCGTACACCGCCTCGACCGGGGACGTGAAGTAGTACACCCAGTACGCGCGGTCGGCCGTGAAGGGCCCCGGCAGCGTGAGCTCGAACCCCGTGCCGTCGGCGTTCCAGCCGCCGGTCCAGCCCGAGACCGGGAGCCAGTCGTTGCTGCCCTCGACCCGGGAGTACACGCCGATCCAGCCGTCCGTGTTCCGGTGCGCCTGGGTGTCGGCATCCGCCGGGGCGAGTGTGTCGCTCACCGTCGCCGTGCCCTGGCCGACGAGGGCGGAACCCGGGAACACGATGCCCCAGCCCAGCGAGCCCTCCGCCGTCTGCCAGCCGTACTTGTACGACGAGGTCGGCAGCGGGTCCACCCCGCCCGTGCCCGGCTCCTCGATACCCGGGCTCGGCAGGTCCACGGCCACCAGCTCGCCGTCGATCTCGAACAGCACCGACGATTCGGTGGTCGCCGCCCCCGCGGTCACCTGGAACCACAGCGATCCGCCGACCCCGGTGCGGCCGTCGACGTAGTTGGTGAGGGTGCAGGTGAGCACCGCGGGGGTCCCTGCGACCGCGCAGGTGGCGACCGTCTGCGAGGGGTCGTCCGCCGCCGGCAGCGAGAACGTCTGCGTGTACCGGTCGAACTCGGCCGGCAGCGTCATCCCGAACGTCTGCCCCGCGACCGCATCGTCGGGCACCGACCAGCTCGCATCGATGCGGAGCCGGTCGCCCACGTTCACGACGGCGCCGCCGGAGACGACGACGGATGCGGGATCGACCGCCCCCGGATGGTCGTACGCCGCCGCATGGGCGGGCAGGGCGAACCCGAGGACGGAGGCCGCGGCCGCGATCAGTGCGATCGCCACCGCCGCGACACTGCGGAGGATGGAGCGGTCAGACATTGTGGTCAATCCCTCGTTCGGAAACCTGTCGGTTACAGACAGGACGAACGACCACGCGTTCCATCACGCGATTCGCGGAACTTTTTTCCGGCCGGTTCCGCTCCGGGCCGATGCGCGCTGCTGCTAGGGCAGGCGGAGGGTGCCCGTCGCCGGGTGCTCGTGCGGCATCCGGTCGCGGTTGTAGGTGATGTCGGAGTAGCCGTGGGGCTTGGGCGCCCCGTGCTCGTCGACGCTCACGAACACGATCCGCTCGATCGTGAGGATGCGCTTGCGGGTGATCATGTTCCGCACCACCGCGCGCATGGTCAGCGACGTGCGGCCGAAGTGGGTCGCGGTGATGCCGAGTTCGATGAGGTCGCCCTGCAGCGCCGACGCCTCGAAGTTGATCTCGGAGATGAGCTTGGTCACCACCCGGTAGTTGCCGAGCTGGATGATCGCGTAGATCGCGGCTTCCTCGTCGATCCAGCGCAGCAGGCTCCCGCCGAACAGGGTGCCGTTCGCGTTGAGGTCCTCCGGCTTCACCCACTTGCGGGTGTGGAAGTTGATGCCGTCCTCGGACCAGGGCTGGGTCGCTGCGCTCACCGTCCGAGCGTATCGAGCGGGCCTGAGCCGGTCGCCCCGGCATTCCCAGCTGGATGTGACGCCCGCGCGTGTTCCCGGAAACGGTGATGAAACCGCATCCCCGTACCGTCTGTGCATGACCCGAACCAGGAGCCGCCGCCGGCGCTCCCGCATCCCCCGGCCGCAGCCGCATTGGTCGGTCTACGTCGGCGCGCTGCTGCTCGCGAGCGGCGTGCTGACGCTCGCGGTGCTCGCCGTGATCACGCACTGACCCACGCGCGCGCACCCCTGCGTCAACCCCCTCGTCCCGGGCGTCGCCGTGGCGTGTACTGCCGGGATGAGCACACCCACGCACGACGACGAGCACAACATCCAGGGCACCCCCGGCGGCGACGAGGAGGCCGACACCGCGTCGGGCGGCTCGCCGGACTCCGGCACGGGCGACGCTGCGTCCGACGGTTCGGCCGGCTCCGCCGCCGGCACCGAGACCACCGACGACGAGGGCCGGCCCCTCGACAACCCGTCGGGAGGCTGACCGTGAGCATCCCCGGCGCACCCGACGACCCGCGCCCCGACGGGCCGCCCCTCGACGATCCGCACGCCCCGGTCGACCCCGACACCCCGGTCCCCCCGACCGAGGACCCGCCCGACTGACCCGCACGCACAACGACCGCGAGACTGCATCTGACCGCCGAGACAGCGGGGTTACCCCGCAGTTTCGGCGACCGGATGCAGTCTCGCGGTCCGCTGCGTCAGCGACTCAGGACTTCACGGCACCGCCGAGCGCGCCCGCGGCGATGTACTTCTGCGCGACGACCAGCAGCACGATAGCCGGCAGCGACGAGATCACGGCGGTCGCGAGCACGGGCGCCCAGCTCTGCACGTTGCCCTCGAGGTAGTCGTAGATGCCGAGGGTGATCGGCTTCACGACGTCGGACGACGTCAACGTCAGCGCGAAGATGAAGTCGCTCCACGCGAACAGGAAGCTGAACAGCGCCGCCGTGATGAGCGAGTTGCGGCTCACCGGCAGCACGATCGACCAGAACGCCCGGAAATGCCCGGCGCCGTCGACCCGCGCCGCCTCGACGAGCGAGGGCGGCAGCGAGATCATGAACGCCTGCATGATGAGGATCGCGAACGGGATCGCGTGCGTCGCATCCGCGAGGATGAGCCCCGGGATCGAGTTCAGCAGCCCCAGCTCGTTGAACATCGTGTAGAGCGAGTTCGCGATCACGATGCCGGGAATCATCTGCGCGATGAGCAGCGCGAACTGGAACACGCCCTTGCCCGGCAGCCGGAACTGCGCCAGCGCGTACGCGGCGGGTGCCGCGATCGCGAGCGTCAGCACGACCGTGCCGAGCGAGACCAGGATGCTGGTCAGCAGGTTGCCGGTCTGCTGGCTGAGCGCCTTCTCGTACCCGGAGAAGTCCGGGTTGAACGGGAAGATGTCGCTGCTGGCCGCCATGCCGCCGCCCTGCAGCGACACGTTCACCATCCAGTACACCGGGAACAGCATGAAGGCGAGGATGACGACGCCGAGCACCGTCATCGGCACCGTGCGGCGCGGGGAAGTCGAGTTCATTGCGATGCCTTACTCGTCGACCTGCTTGCGGTTCACGCGCAGGTAGATCACGGCGAACACGAGCGAGAAGAGGATGAGGATGTTGCTGACCGCCGCACCCGCGCCGAAGTCGAACTCGCGGAACGACCGGAAGTAGGAGTCGGTGGCGAGCGTCTGCGTGGAGTTCGCCGGGCCGCCGCCGGTGAGGCCGAGGATGATGTCGAGCACCTTCAGCGTGTAGATGACGCCGAGCACGAGCGTCACGGTGACGACCGGTCGCAGGCTCGGCCAGGTGATGTGCCAGAACGCCTTCCACCCGGTCGCACCGTCGAGGGCGCCCGCCTCGTACAGCTCGTCGGGGATGTTCTGCAGCCCGCCGTACAGCAGCGCGACGTTGAACGGGATGCCGAGCCACACGTTCACGAGCACGACGGCGATGAGCGCGACGTCGGGGCTCGTGAGCCACGGCACCGGGCCGATCCCGACCAGGCCCAGCGCCTGGTTCAGCACGCCGCCGTCCTGGTCGAGGATCCACTTCCACACGGACGTGGAGGCGATCACCGGGAGCAGCCACGGCAGCAGGAGCAGCGAGCGCAGCACGCCGCTCAGCGGGAACCGCTTGCGGAAGAACAGCGCGAACAGCAGACCGATCACGAA
Source organism: Microbacterium sp. GXF7504 (assembly GCF_054798235.1). Taxonomy (NCBI): domain Bacteria; kingdom Bacillati; phylum Actinomycetota; class Actinomycetes; order Micrococcales; family Microbacteriaceae; genus Microbacterium; species Microbacterium sp. GXF7504. The sequence continues at coordinate 392,789 of NZ_JBSJZI010000001.1, forward strand.
CTGGCCGACGATCGACCCGAGCGTGAACAGCAGCGTGTTCCCGACGGTGATGCCGAAGAAGGTGCTCTGCACCACCTCCACGTAGTTGGCCAGGCCGACCCACGGGGCCTCGCCCGTGAAGAACGTCTTGGTCGTGTACTCCTGGAAGCTCATCACCAGGTTCTTCACGACGGGGTAGCCGAAGAAGACCACCACGTAGACGATCGCCGGCGCGAGGAACAACCACTGCGCGAACGTTTCCCGGCGCACGCCCCTGCGGGGGCGCGGCCGCGAGGCGCGCACGGGGGTCCCCGTGCGCGCCTCGAGCACTGTCGACATCACCGAATACCTGTTTCCTGTCGGGGGATCAGCCGGCCGCCTGCTCGAAAGCCTCGGCCGGGGTGGCGCGACCGGTCAGCGCGAGCTGCTCGGCCGTGTAGATCTGGGTCGCGGCCTCGGGCCACTCCTCACCCAGGATCGCGGTGCGGGCGCGGGCGTCGGCGACGATGCCCACGAACGGCGCGAGGAGGGCGTTGTCGGCGGCGATGGTCTCACCGGCGCTCGCGCCGGCGGGCACCGCACCGCGGCCGTTGGCCATGGTGATCTGGTGCTCGTCCTCGGTGAGGCACTTCACGAACTCGCCGGCGGCCTGCATCTTGGCCTCGTCACCGGTCTGCGGCACCGTGAAGGTCTCGCCGCCGAGCGGGGCGACCGAGGTGTCGCCGGCCGCGGGGACGGGGATCTGCACGACGTCGAAGTTCAGGCCCTCGGCGGCGGTGAGCTTGGGCAGGTTCCACGGGCCGTTGACCATCATCGCGGCGTTGCCGGCGATGAACTGGTCGTTCACGTCGTTCTGGCTCCAGCCGACGACGCTCGAGGAGACCGAGCCGTCCTGCACCATGTCGTTGAGGAACGCGAGCGCCTCGGCGACCTCGGGCGAGGTCAGGTCGTCCTCGTTGCCGCCGTTGCTCCACATGAACGGCAGGAACTGCCAGGTGCCCTCGAAGCTGTTCGCGGCGCTGAGCGCGAGGCCGTAGCGGCCGTCGGTGGTGAGGGCGGCGGCCGCGGCGCGCAGCTCGTCCCAGGTCTCCGGCACCTCGACGCCGGCCTCGGCCAGCGCGTCGACGTTGTAGATGAGGCCGAGCGAGTTCACGACCGGGGCGATGCCGTAGAGGTCGCCCTCGTAGCTGCCGGCGTCGATGATGCCCTGCGGGAAGCCCTCACCGGTGATGCCGTAGTCGGACAGCGGGCTGAGCGCGCCGGAGGCGGCGATCTGCTGCACGTCGGGGTTGTCGAGCATGAGCACGTCGGGGAGCGTGCGGGAGGACGCCTGCTGCAGCACCTTCGCGATGAGCGCGGAGCCGGCGACGTGGGTGGCCTCGACGGTGACGCCGACCTCGGCGGCGCAGGCGTCGTAGACCTCCTGGTACACGGGGGCGCTGGTCTCGGAGAGCGTGTCGGTCAGGGTGAGCGTGATGTCGCCGTCCTCGGACGAGGACGATGCCCCGCCGGCCGAGCAGCCGGTGAGCAGGGCGAGCGAAAGGGAGGCGAGTGCTCCGGTGGTGATCAGGGTGCTGCGTTTCGCCGCGTTGCGGTTCACCTTGGGCTCCTTTGCGTGGGGTATCGGGAATCCGCCCGACCGTCGATCGGGTCCAGGCATTCTGACCACGTCCGACCGAGTTAGTCAAGCGGTTTACCGATCATAGGTGAAGCGGTTTACTTTTTCGAGTCCGCCCGCCTACACTGGGGTCGCTCCCCTGGGGACGGGGCATCCGGCACACCATCGGATCCCGCCTGTCTCCAGCCCTTTTCCCGACTCTGCTCCCAGGAGGTGACGATGGCGACGATGCGCGAAGTGGCTCAACGGGCCGGCGTCTCCGTGGCGACCGTCTCGTTCATCGTGAACGGCACCAAACCGGTCTCCCCCGCCACCCGCGAACGCGTCGAGGCCGCCATGGCCGAACTCGGGTTCCGGCGGAACGTGCTCGCCCGGGCGCTCGCCAGCCAGCGCACCCGCATCATCGCGATCGCGTTCCCCCGCGAGCAGCACCGACTGGGGTCCACCGCGCTCGACATCATCACCTCGGCGGCCGCCGCAGCCGCCGACCACGGCCACAGCGTCGTGCTCTGGCCGGTCGGCTACGAGGACGGCCGGCTCGAGGAGTACGCCCGCGGCGGCCTCGTCGACGGCGTGCTGCTCATGGAGGTCCGCCAGGACGACCCGCGCATCGCCGTGCTCGAGCGACTCGAGGTGCCCTTCGCCCTCATCGGCCGCTCCCGCGAGGACGAGACGCTGCCGTTCGTCGACCTCGACTTCGCCGGGGCGGCGGTCGACGGCATCCATCACCTGCGCGAACTCGGCCACGACGCGATCGCGCTCGTCGTCGGCGAGGAGAGCGACGAGGGGTACGGCGGGTACGGCCCGATCCTGCGCACGACCGACGCGTACACGACCCGGATGCGGCAGCTCGGGCTCGAGCCGGTCGTCATCGAGTCCGCGCACACCCCCGCCGGCGGGATCGCCGCCGCATCCCGGCTCAAGGCCGAGCACCCCGAGGTCACCGCGACCCTGGTGCTGAACGAAGCCGCGCTCGTCGGGTTCCTCAGCGGCGTGGTCCGCGTCGGCTACGCCGTCCCCGGCGACCTGTCGATCATGGGGCTCGCGACCTCCGCCGACAACGTCGCGATCGCCGACCCGGTGCTCTCCACCGTCGTGGCGCCCGGCGCCGAGGTGGGCGTGCTCGCCGTCACGCAGATGATCGAACGGCTCGACCGCATCGCGGCGGGCGACCCCGACCTTCCCCCCGTGCGCACCCTCGTGCGCTGCATCCCCCAACTCGCCGGGTCGACCTCCGGCGTCCGAGCACGCGCTCACCGTACGAAAGGCACTGCATGAAATTCACCGACGGGTTCTGGCACCCGCGCCCCGGCGCCGCGCTCCACTACGCGCGGGAGATCGACCGGGTCGAACAGCGAGGCGCGAAGCTCGTGGCGGTCGCCCCGACCAAGCACGTGACCAAGCGCGGCGACACGCTGAACCAGCCCCTGCTGACGGTGAGCGTCTCGGCCCCGATGCCCGACGTGCTGCGCGTGAACGTGCTGCACCACGCCGGCCGCCCCACCCCGGTGCGCTTCGACGTCACCGGCGACGCCGACCCCGCGGCGGTCACCGCCGACGGCGAGCGCGGCGAGATCACGAGCGGCCGCCTGCACGCGAGCCTGACCAGCGGCCCCGAGTGGGATCTCACCTTCGACGTCGCGGGCGAGGCGATCACCCGGCACGGCCTGAAGTCGCTCGCGTGGGCCGACGTCGCCCCCGACGCGAAGGTCGAGTCGGGCCCGATCGAGCTCAGCCGCACCGAGCGCACGAGCTACATGTTCGCGCAGCTCGACCTGGGCGTCGGCGAGACCGTGTACGGCCTCGGCGAGCGCTTCGGGCCGGTCGTGAAGAACGGCCAGACCGTCGACATCTGGAACTACGACGGCGGCACCTCCAGCGAGCAGGCCTACAAGAACGTCCCGTTCTACCTCACCAACCGCGGGTACGGCGTCTTCGTGAACGACCCCGGGCACGTCTCGTTCGAGGTCGGCAGCGAGGCCGTCGAGCGCGTGCAGTTCTCGGTCAAGGGCGAGTCGCTCGAGTACTTCCTGATCTACGGCCCGACGCCGAAGGAGATCCTCGAGAAGTACACCGCGCTCACCGGCCGCCCCACCGCCCTGCCGGCGTGGACGTACGGCCTGTGGCTGTCGACCTCGTTCACCACCGACTACGACGAGGAGACCGTCAACCGGTTCGTCGACGGCATGATCGAGCGCGACCTGCCGCTGTCGGTCTTCCACTTCGACTGCTTCTGGATGCGCGGCTTCAACTGGTGCGACTTCGAGTGGGACCCGCGCACGTTCCCCGACCCCGAGGGGATGCTGGCCCGCCTGCACGAGAAGGGCCTCAAGGTCTGCGTCTGGATCAACCCGTACATCGCGCAGGAATCGCCCCTGTTCGCGGAGGGCATGGCGCAGGGCTTCCTCGTGAAGCGCCGCGACGGCAGCGTCTGGCAGTGGGACCGCTGGCAGGCCGGCATGGGCCTCGTCGACTTCACCAACCCGGATGCGGCCGCCTGGTTCAAGGACCACCTGCGCCGCGTCGTGCGCCAGGGCGTCGACGCGTTCAAGACCGACTTCGGCGAGCGCATCCCGGTCGACGTGGCCTACGCCGACGGCTCGGACGGCGAGCGCATGCACAACCTCTACACGCACCTGTACAACCAGGCCGTGCACGAGGTGCTGCTCGAGGAGCTCGGCGAGGGCCAGGCGACGCTGTTCGCACGGTCGGCCACCGCGGGCGGGCAGAAGTTCCCGCTCCACTGGGGCGGCGACTCCACCTCATCCTTCGCCTCCATGGCCGAGAGCCTGCGGGGCGGCCTGTCGCTCGCCTTCAGCGGCTTCGGCTACTGGAGCCACGACATCGGCGGGTTCGAGGGCACGCCCGACCCGGCCGTGTTCAAGCGGTGGATCGCGTTCGGGCTGCTCTCCAGCCACAGCCGCCTCCACGCGAGCGAGTCGTACCGGGTGCCGTGGGTGTTCGACACTGACGAGGCCGACCCGCAGTCGGCCGTGAACGTGCTGCGCCGCTTCACCCGGCTGAAGGCGTCGATCATGCCGTACCTGTTCGACACCGCGACCGAGACCGTCGAGCGGGGGACGCCGATGATGCGCCCGATGCTGCTGGAGTTCCCGGACGACCCGGCGGTGGAGCACCTCGAGCGGCAGTACATGCTCGGCGGCGACCTGCTCGTCGCTCCCGTGTTCAACGCGGCGGGCGACGTGGACTACTACCTCCCCGAGGGCACCTGGTACTCGGTGCTGACGGGCGAGGCGGTCGAAGGCGGTCGCTGGGTGCGCGAGCGCCACGACTACACCTCGGTGCCGCTCCTGCTGCGTCCCGGCGGCGTCGTGCTGCTCGGCGACGAGGACGCCCGCCCGGAGGACGCCCGCGGCACCGGCCTGCTCGTGCACCCGGACTTCACCGGGGAACGCGTCGTGGCCTGCGCCGACGAGACGTTCACGGTGCGCCGCGAGGGCGCCGAGCTCGTCGCCACCGGCCCCGCGCGCGACTGGACGCTGCAGGTCGCCGGCGGCGCAGTGGTCGCCGCCGCCGACGGCACCGCCCGCATCCGCCTCGCCTGACCCACACGCACAGAACCGCGAGACTGCCGGAGGCAATCTCGCGGTTCTGTGTGTTCAGGACTCGTCGGTGTCGCCGACGGTGCCCTCGGTGTCGGTGCTCGTGGCGTCGTCGTCGCCGACGTCGCCCTCGGCCTGACTGGGCTTGTCCGGGATCGAATCGCTCATGGTCTCGTCCTCACTTGTCCACGTCGCCGCGCCACGCGCCGGACTCGGCACCGCGCGACTCGATGAAGCGCTTGAAGTTCTCCAGGTCCTTCGACACGGCGTGGTCGTCGACGCCGACCACGGCGCCGAGCTTCTCCAGCGCGCCGGTGGGCTCCCAGTCGATCTGCACCGTCACGCGCGTCGACGTGTCGGTCAGCTTGTGGAAGGTCACGACGCCGGCGTGGTTCTCCTCGCCGCCGACGCTGTTCCACGCCACCCGCTCGTCCGGATGCTGCTCCGTGATCTCTGCGTCGAACTCGCGCTGCTGCCCGCCGATGTTCACCACCCAGTGGGTGAGGGTGTCGCCGACCTGGGTGATCGACTCCACGAAGTCGAGGAAGTGCGGGAAGGACTCGAACTGGGTCCACTGGTTGTACGCCGTGGACACCGGCACATCGACATCCACGGTCTTGATCACCTGCGCCATAGGGGTGCCTCCTTCTCGAAGTCGTCGGGGCTGCGGTCGCGCCCCGCATCCCAGTGAACGCGCGCGCCCCCGCCGCTCCCCGCCCCTTGCGGGCCCGCCCGGGATGCCCTAACCTCCCCGGTTCACACCTCGAGGAGGAGCACGTCCCGCAGGGCGCCGTCGTCGACCGTGAGGGTCATGAACGTGTGGTGCGGCTGCCGGCGACGGTCGGTGGGCGAGCCCGGGTTCAGCAGGCGCAGGCCCTGCGCGGTCACGGTGTCCCACGGGATGTGGCTGTGCCCGAACACGAGCACGTCCGCATCCGGATACGTGCGGTCCATACGCGCCTCGCGACCGGTCGCAGCACCCGTCTCGTGCACGACCGCGAACCGCACACCCTCGATCTCGCGCCGGGCGACCTCGGGCAGCCGCGCACGCAGGTCGTCGCCGTCGTTGTTGCCCCAGACCCCGAGCACCTCGCCGTGGGTCTCGAGTTCGTCGAGCACGGATGCCCTCACCCAGTCGCCCGCGTGCACCACGAGGTCGGCGGCGTCGGCCGCGGCGAGCACGGATGCGGGCAGCGCTCTCGCGCGCCCGGGGATGTGGGTGTCGGAGATGAGGAGCAGCCGCGTCGCCATGTCGGCGAGGCTACCCGCCGGATCCCCGGCGAGGTCATTCGGGCGAGCTCACTCGGGCGAGGTCACTCGGGCGCGGTCACTCGGGCGACGTCACTCGGGCGACGTCACTCGGGCGACGTCACTCGGGCGAGGTCGTCGGGTCGCCGGGGCGCACCGGTGCGTCGTCGGCGATGTCGATGCGGGTGACCCCGTCGTGCTCGCTCACCTCGATGCGCGGCTTCGCGTCCTCCTCGGTCGCGTTCGGCGCGGTCGTGAGCTGGTCATGCCGCTTCTCGTCGTCGGTCATGCCGGTGTCGTCGGTTCCCATGCGCCGACCATACGGCCGCGACCGCGGAATGTGACAGCGCTTGACGGGAGGGTGGGGACAACCCGCGGCGCCGGCCCGGTGCGTGGCAGGATGCCGGGAGGGAAGGGGGCCCTGCAGGTGGTGTACTCGGACAATTCGCGCCAGCGACTGCTGGACGCGGCCGTCGAGCTGATCAGCACGGATCCGGACCAGAACATCTCGGTCCGCGAGATCTGCGCCCGGGCGGGCGTGCAGCTGCCGACGCTGTACCACTTCTTCGAGCACAAGCGCGGGCTCCTCGACGCCGTGGCAAGGGTCGGCTACGAGCGGCTCGTCGCCCGCGTCGACGCCGCCCTCGAGACCGCCGGCGACGACCCGTTCGACCGGCTCGCCGCCGCGTGGGACGCGTACGTGGGCATGGGCACGGAGCAGCCCCTGCTCGCGACGTTCATGTACGGCAGGCTCTCCCCGGGCCGGCCCGTGCCCGGGGCGGAGCTGCGCCAGGCGCAACTCCTGACCCTCACCTCGCACGCCGCCGCGAGCGGCCTGCTCACGGTGTCGGCGGAGGAGGCCGCGGCCCGCTTCCACGCGGCCGTGACCGGCGTCGTGGTGCACCTGATCTCGACGGCGCAGCCCGACCCGGCGCTCTCCGCCGCCGCCCGCGCCGCGACGTTCGACGCGATCCGACGCCGGGGCGAGGGGTCCCCGGCGATCGCCGGACAGGAGGTCGCGATCCATGCGGCCGCACTCGCCGCCGCCCTGGAACGGCGACCGAACAGCCTTCCCGCCGAGGAGTCGCAGCTGCTGGTGAAGTGGCTCCGCGCGCTCGCCGTCGGCGCCGCCCGCTGATCCCGCGCCGCGCCCGCGGGACCGACTCCTGCCGGACGTGCCGGAACACGCTGTTACAGAGTCCTCTGTAGATTTGCTATGTTCAGGATCGCGGCCCCGCAGACTCCGTGGCGGGCCGCGAACACAGGGATTCCGATGGACGACGCCGACATCACCGTGGCGGGACCGCCGAGGCGCCGCGCATGAGCGCGGCCGTCGTCGCGGACGCCTGCGAGGCCACCATCCGCGAGAAGGACGTCCGCCGCATCCTGCCGCACCTGCATCCGCGGGTGCAGGTGACCTCGTTCGACGGCGCCGTCCACACCGGTGCCGAAGCGGTCATCGCCTGGATCCGCACGGTGTTCACCGACCCGGGCATCACCGTGACGCTCGTCGAGCGCTACATCGACGAGCCCGTGGCCGTGCTCTCGCTGCTGTGGGTCACCGAGGAGGACCCGCAGGGCACCGAGTACACCGCGGCGCTCATCACCCTCGAGGACAAGCTCGTCCGGGTGACGCTCGACGGCTGATCAGGCCCGCTCGGACGCGAGGAACGCCAGCGCCGCCTCGCGGAACGCCCGCGCGCCCGGTGCATTGAAGTGGTGCCGCCCGGGGATCTCGACGAACCGTCCCTGCGGGCAGGCCTCGGCGAGTGCCCGCGACCCGGCGATGATCGCGTCGAGGGTCCCGGTCGCGAAGAGGATCGGCTGGGTCGGCGCGTGCGCGGGGTCGGGGTCGGCGGCGCCGGAGGAGCGGAGCCCCTCCGCGATGGCGAGCAGGGCGCGCAGGTCGTTGCCGCCGACGCGCTCGATGAGCTGCACGTAGTTCTGCGTCACGCGGTCCTCGACCGGCGTGCCGTGCAGCGCGAACGCACGGGCCTGGTCGAGGTCGAGGCGGCTGAGCGGCACGCCGTCCGGCACCCCGCCGAGCACGACCCGCGGGATGCGGTCGCCCTCCGCCCGGGCGACCTCCCACCCGACGCGCGCGCCGAGGGAGTACCCGACGTAGACGGCCTCGTCGAGGAGGTACGTGTCGAGCACCGTCTCGACGTCGCCGGCGAGCTGCGCCAGGGCGTACTCGCGGGCATCGTGCGGCTTGTCGCTCGCACCGTGCCCGCGCTGGTCCATCGCGAGCACGCGCCGGCCGGCGCGGAGCAGATCGCGCACCCACCCGGTGTTCACCCAGTTGTCGCGCGTGCTCGAGGCGAACCCGTGGACAAGCAGGACCGTGGGGTCGGCGTCGTCGCCCCACGTGTACGTCGCGATGCGGTGCCCGTCGGAGGACATGACGTACACCGGGTCGGGCATCTGCGTCAGCTCGGGGATCACGCTCATGTGACCGATTCTGCCCGGACCCGGTGTGTCGGCGATGTTTCCGACCGGGGCGATCAGGTCTGCCGGCGGATGAAGCGCATGAGCGCCGCGATGATGCCGATGACCAGGATGATGATCCCGATCCACAGCAGGAACTTCACGGCCTCGACGAAGATGCCGAGGAACAGCAGCACGAGACCGATGATGACCAGGAGGACTGCGAGGGCGACCATGCCGACAGTGTGCCCGGGCGCCCTGCGCACGGCGGCATCCCTTCCGCCGGAGCCGCCGACGCACTACCCTCGTGCGGTTCGGGGTGCAACCGGGTGACACGGCCGGTCGCCGCTGCGACGCTGCTGCGATGACCGAACACACGCAGACCGGACACGCCCACTCCCCCGAGAACCACGAGAACCACGAGAACCACGAGAACCGCGAGACGCTCGTGCGCCTCATGAAGGACTTCCGTTTCGCGATGCTGGCGACCGTCGCACCCGACGGCAGTCTCGTCGCGCACCCGCTCACCGTGCAGGACGCCGAGTTCGACGGCGACCTCTGGTTCGTGCTGTCCACCCGGTCGACCACGGCGCAGAACCTCGCGCGCGACCGGCAGGCGAACGTGTCGCTCAGCTCGAACACCGCCTGGGTGTCGCTCTCCGGCGAGGCCTCGTTCGTCGAGGACCGCGCGAAGCTCGAGGAGGTGTGGAGCCCCGTCCTCGAGGCGTGGTTCCCCGACGGCATCGACGACCCGTCGGTCGGCCTGCTGAAGTTCACCGCCGACGGCGCGGAGTACTGGCACAGCCCCGGCGGTGTGGTCGTCCGCGCGGTCGCGCTGCTGCGCGGCAAGCCCTCGGCGGGCAGCGAGAACGAGACCGTCGACCTGTGACCCTCGCAGGGGGCACCCGGCCGGGTGCGGCAGACTGGAGGGATGAGCGACGTCCCCACCGCAGCCGGATCCGATGACGAGCGGAACGGTTCGCCGTTCGACCAGCTGATGCAGAGTGCGCCGGAGCCCACCGAGGCCCACCACACCTCGTTCACGGTGGGGTTCCGCGGCTACGACAAGCAGGAGGTCGACGCCGCGATCGCGGACCTGAACGCCCGCATCCAGCAGGGCGGCGCCGAGGTCGCCGAACTCGACGAGCGGCACCGCCGCGAGCTCGAGCAGCTCCGCGAGGAGCAGAACGCCGTCGTCGACCAGCTTCGCGCCGAGCACGACGAGGCGCTGCAGCGGCTCGCGGCCGAGCTCTCCGCCGCCCGCGCTCAGGCTGCCGACGCCGAGCAGCAGGTGTCGACGCTCACCGCGCAGCTCGTCGACGCACCCGCCCGTCCCGAGGACGACCCGCAGACCCGCCAGCAGTTCGAGGCGGTGCTCCGCGTCGCCGAGGAGCAGGCGAGCGTGCTCGTGCAGAACGCGGCCGCCCAGGCCGAGCGGATGCTGGAGGCCGCGCGCGAGGAGGTCGCCACCCAGCGCGCCGCCGCCGAGGCCGACGCCGCCCGGCTCAAGGCCGAGGCCCAGCACGACGCCGACCAGGTGCGCCTGCGGATGGAGACCGAGTTCGCCGCGCACGAGGCCCGCATCCAGCGCGAGGCCGCACACGCCGCCGAGAAGGTCGCGCAGGCCGAGCAGGAGGCCGCCGCGGTCCGCACCGAGGCGGAGAAGGGCGCGGCCGCCCTCCGCGCCATGGTGACGCGCGAGACCGCACAGCTGCGCGCCGACGCCGAGCGCGACGTGCGCGAGATGAACGCCCGCGTGCTGGAGTTCGAGGAGACCCTCACCCGCCGACAGGACGACGCGCAGCAGGAGTTCCTGCTGCTGCACAACCAGGCGGTCTCCCACGCCGAGCGCATCACCACCGACGCGAACGAGCAGGTCGCCGCATCCCTCGAGCACGCGCAGCGCATCTCGGCGAAGGCCGACGACTACGAGCGCCTCATGCGCGCGCAGGCCGCGCAGATCGAGGCCGACGCGCAGGTGCGGGCACGTGAGACCCTGGACCGGGCACGGGTGAAGGCGCAGAAGATCGTCGACACCGTGATCGGCCACACCACCGGCGTCCTCCGCGACGCCGAGGACCGCACGCGTCAGCTCCGCTGGCAGCAGCAGCAGCTCGGCAGCTTCATGGCCGAGGTACGCGAGCTCATCCGCCCCGAGGGCGTGCCCGCCGACGCCGAGCAGTCCGACGCGGCACAGTCGGACACGGTGCAGTCCGACGCGGCGGACGCGCGGCAGGAGGACTGACCCGGACCGCGCAGAGGACCCGGACAGCTCTGTCGGGGTCCTCTGCTGGGGGTGTCGCACTCCACAACCGGTGGCCTTCGCGGGGTACCGGTTCGGGACGAGTATGACCCCATTCCGGCACGGAAGCCAGCCCCGCCGAGGGCGTTTCCGGACGGGACCGCTCCCGCGCGTGACTGATGTGACCGGAGTGGCTCAGGAGGCCAGTGCGTGGCCGGTCCCGGCCTTCCCGGCGTCGCCGTCGTCACTGCGCGATGCATCACGGGGTTCGGTGCGCGCTTCGGTGAACTGGCGCTGCGGCACGGTCGCACTGTCGGCGACGAAGTGGTCCAGCGCGTCCGAGAGGTCGTCGAGGAACGCGACGACACGGCCCGCCGCGCCCTCGTCGAACCGCTCCGCGACACCGATGGCGGTGTCCGACACCCCACCGTAGATGTCGTCGATGCGCTCGATCGCCTCGGGCGTCGCCTCGAGCACGAGGCTGCGGCGGTCCTTCGGATGTGGAAGACGGACGAGGTGTCCCGCACGCTCGAGGTGATCGACCATGATCGTCACCGCCGCGGATTTCGTCTGCAGGTGCTGCGCGACATCGGTCGGGGTGACGTACTCCCCCGCCCGCTGCCGGCGGATGACGTACCGCAACGCCTGCAGGTCGTTCTCGGTCACGTTCATGGCGCGCGCGCTGCGGGCGCGCATGGCGGCCTCGGCCGCCTCGAACCGGCGCAGCGCGTGCAGCACACGGTGCGCGCGCACGGCCGCCGGATCGCTCTCGTCCCAGGGCGTCGTCTCGATCTCAGTCCACATCGGTCCAAATCCTAATATGAGGCGGTTCTCATGAATATCCGTTTGCGATGTAGCTAGCTTAGTGAGTAAGTTCAGGTCTAGGAAGTCCGAGTGAAGGGAAAACTGCAATGGGGAAGTTGTTCTACGGCACGAACTCGGCGCCGATCGAGATTCCTGACCGTCTCCTCGCTCACGTCAAGGTCGTCATGGCCACCAAGCTCCGCCGCGGCGAAGCGTTCACGCTCAGCTGGACCACGGCCCAGGGCCGCGAGTCGATCTGGGTGCAGCAGTCGATCCCGATGCGCTTCGTCTTCTCGTCGCCCGAGCCCGAGACGCTCGACCCCGAGCTGCTCACCTCGCTCGCGAAGGCCGCGAACGTCGCCGGCAATCTGCCGATCGACCTGCGCGACGTCGACGTGCCCGCCGAGGCCGCCCCGGCACCGGTGTCCGCCCGTACGGTGTCGGCACGCACCGCCCGCCGTCCGGTCGCAGCGTGAACACGACCATGAGCATCACCGCACCACCCCCTCCCCCGTCCGTCGCCCCCACGTGGGCACAGGTCGACCGCGGCTTCTTCGTCGCGTCGACCGAGGGACGCTTCATCGGGTCCGTCGACCGCACCTCGCGCGGTCGGTACCTGGCCCGGGACGGGCAGGCCGCGAAGATCGGCGTGTTCGCCACCATGGTCGAGGCCCAGCAGGCCGTCATCGACCGGAGCTAGGAGCCCGGACGGGCTCGGCGTGCCCCGGCGTCGCCTCGATGCCGTACGCTGGGGCAGAGCAAGGGGAGTACTCCCACGCGGTGAGGTCGTCAATACGGATGCGTCGACGCATCCCGGCCCACCGGTCCGCGCTCGCGGATGGAGGAGACCTTGGGACGCATCATCACGCCCCGAGGAGTCTCGCTTGGACATCACCCCTGTCACCTGGATCATCACGATCGCCGTGACGATCGCCTTCTTCGTGTACGAGTTCTTCGCGCACGTCCGCACCCCGCACGAACCCGGCATCCGCGAGTCGGCGAAGTGGTCGCTCTTCTACATCGGCCTGGCGGTCGTCTTCGGCATCGGCGTCGGGGTCGTCAGCGGATGGGGCTTCGGCGGGGAGTTCTTCGCGGGGTACCTCACCGAGAAGGCGTTGTCGATCGACAACCTGTTCGTCTTCCTCATCATCATGACCGGGTTCGCGGTCCCGCGCGCCTCTCAGCAGAAGGTGCTGCTCATCGGGATCGCGATCGCGCTCGTCATGCGCGGCGCGTTCATCGCCCTCGGCGCCGCGCTCATCGAGAACTTCTCCTGGGTCTTCTACGTCTTCGGCGCCCTGCTGCTGTTCCTGGCGTGGCGTCAGGTGGCCACGCACGGGCACGAGTCCGACCCGACGAAGAACCTGTTCGTCCGCGTCGCGCGACGCACCCTCCCGGTGACGGACGAGTTCCACGGCGACCGCCTCTCGGTGCGGGTCGACGGGCGCCGCATGTTCACGCCCATGCTGCTGACGATCGTCGCGATCGGATTCATCGACCTGGTGTTCGCGCTCGACTCGATCCCGGCGATCTACGGCCTCACGAACGAGGCGTACCTCGTGTTCACCGCGAACGCGTTCGCGCTCATGGGACTCCGGCAGCTCTACTTCCTCGTCGGCGGCCTGCTGGAACGCCTCGTCTACCTCGCGCAGGGGCTCGCCGTCATCCTCGCCTTCATCGGCGTGAAGCTGCTGCTGCACGCCCTGCATGTGAACGAGGTGCCGTTCATCAACGGCGGCGAGGGCGTCGCGTGGGCGCCGGAGATCCCGATCTGGTTCTCGCTCGCCTTCATCGCACTCACGGTCGCCGTCGCCACCGCGGCGAGCCTCATCGCCACCCGGCGGAAGGCAGCGGCCGAGGTGGAGTGAGCGCGATCAGACGAGCTGGTCGACCCGGGCGAGGAGTTCGCGCGAGGAGAAGGGCTTCGTGACGTAGTCGTCGACGCCGACGGAGAACGCCTGCTCCCGGTCCGTGTCCTTCGCACGGGCGGTGAGCATCATGATCTTCGTGCCGAGGAACCGGTCGTCGGCGCGGAGCTCCGCGCACACCTCGATGCCGTTCTTGCGCGGCATCATCCAGTCGAGGATCACGAGGTCCGGCACCGTCGCCCGGGCGGCCTCGATCCCGGCCTCGCCGTCCGGGGCGACCTCGACCAGGTGCCCCGACGACGACAGGCGCAGGCTGATGAGTCCGGCCACGTCGGCGTCGTCCTCCACGACGAGAATGCTCGCCACCGTTCCCTCCCAGGATCGTCTCGTCCTCGACGCTACCGGCAACCGCGCCGACCGCGCATCTCGACCGGGCCGGGGAACCGACCCCGCTCCCGCCGGACGGATGGTGGGAACACCGGTGTCGCCGTCGACCCGGGGCCGTCCGTTATACGGTGCGTATATGGAGCGCGCCTTCCGACCCGAACGGATCGCCGCCGCCGAACCTTCGCCCCGTCCGCTCACGACGTGGGCGTGGCCCGTGGCGGCGGTGGGCATCTTCCTGCTCGCGGCCGTCGGCGTGAACTTCCGGCCGGACGGCGCGAACCTCGCCATGTGGTGGCCCGCCGCCGGTGTCTCGGTGTGGCTCGTCATCCGCGCCGGTCGCGACCGCCGCTGGCCCGCGCTCGCGATCGTCTTCGCCGGGGTGTTCCTCGGCAACCTCGTCACCGACTGGAACGCGGTCTCGGCCGCCGCCCTCGGCCTCACCAACGCGGCGGAGGCCCTCGTCGTCTCGGTGCTCCTGCACCGCCACACCCGGGCCTTCCGCGTGCGGTCGGTGCGGAACGCCCTGTGGTTCATCGCGGTGGCGTGGCTCGGCGCCGTCGTCGCGGGCGCCGGCGCCGCCACGGTTCGCGCGCTCGGCGCCGGCGGGGCGGTGGCACCGGCGGACCTGTTCGTCCTGGTGGTCCACGGCTCGGCCTCGCACCTGTCCGCGGTGCTGCTCATCGCGTCGTTCGCGGCCCTGCCCGCCCGCTCGGAGGCATGGCCGCGCGGCGAGGTCGTCCTCCAGACCGTGCTGCTGGCGTTCACCCTCACGTTCGTGTTCGCACCCGGCATGTTCCTGCCGTTGTCGTTCCTGCCGTTCGCGTTCATCGTGTGGGCGGCGTTCCGGTTCCCGGTGCGGTTCGCGCTCACCCAGGTGCTCGTGGCCTCGGTCATCGTGATGGCGCTGACCCTCGCCGACGGCGGCCCGTTCGCGCAGGTCGACCTCACGCCGCGCGGGCTCATGCTCGTCGTCGAGGTCTACCTCATCGTCCTCGCCGTCATCACGATCATGCTCCTCGCCGCCCGGTACGCCGCGCGGCAGGCGGAGCGTGCGGCCCTCAGCATGTCGCAGGTCATCACCGGCGGCTTCGTCGCGTCGCGGGTGGGGCTCATCATCGCCGAGGAGGAGGACGGCCGGATCGTCGTGCTGTGGGCCAACCGCGCCGCGGTCACCGTCATCGACCCGGAGCTCTCCGCCGACGGCACCTGGGACGGCCCGCTCGCCCGCATCGCACTGCGCTCGATGATCGAGGGCGTGGAGGCGATGCACGAGGACCGCACGTCCGGCACCACCGTGAGCCTCGTGGCCAGCCGCATCCCCGGCGAGGCGTCGCGCTTCTCCGCCCAGCTCGTCGACGTCGGCGCCACCATCCGCACCGCGCAGGCCCGGCACGACGCCGAACGCGAGCGCGCGGCGGCACGGTCGACGCTCGTCGACCTGGAGCGTCAGCGCGACGACTTCGTCGCCACCACGAGCCACGAACTGCGCACCCCCGTCACCAGCATCGCGGGCTACGCCGAACTGCTCGCGGAGTCCCCCACGCTGTCTCTGCACGAGCGGGCCTGGGTCGACATCATCGTCCGGAACGCCGCCCGGCTCACCACCCTCGTCGAGGACCTGCTCACCCTCGGCCGGTCCGGGATCGCGCCGCCGCGGGCGAGCGAACTCGACCTCGGCGACCTCGCGCGCGAGGTGGTCGCCATCCACCGACCCATGGCGGACGCCCGCCGCATCCGCCTCGAGCTGGAGGTGGCGCAGGGAGCGGCCGCGCACTGCGCGGTCGACGACGCGACCCGGGCCCTCGGCAACCTCGTCTCGAACGCCGTGAAATTCACCCCGCCCGGCGGGACGGTCCGCATCCGGTCCGAGTCGGTCGACGGCCGGGTGGCGCTGTCGGTCGTGGACACCGGACCGGGGATGCCGCCGGAGGTGCTCGACCACGCGTTCGACCGCTTCTACCGCGGGCAGGACGCGGTGCAGGCGAACACCCCCGGAACGGGCCTCGGGCTCGCGATCGCCGCGCAGCTCGCCCGCCGCAACGGGGCCGAGGTGCGGCTGTCGCTGCCGGCGGGCGGCGGGCTCGCCGCGACACTCGTGTTCGCCGACCCGGCGCCCGCACCCGCCGACCGGGTGCTGGAACCCATGGGGGAGGCCGACGGCGAGCTGGCACCCGCGGCGGACGCCGACGCGGTGCTGGAACCGACGGGGGAGGCCGACGTCGAGCTAGAACCCGCGGCGGACGCCGACGCGGTGCTGGAACCGATGGGGGAATAGAACGGACGATGGACAAGCGCCTCTACCCGATCCGTCACGATCTCAGCGCCGCCCTCGCGCACATCGAGGACGCCCGCGAGATGTACCCCGACGGCCCCGTCGTCTGCGCCCTCGACGCGCTGCAGGATGCGGTGAGCCGACTCACCGACCTGGTGCAGGAGCAGCTCGATCCGCCACGGCCGTCCGCACGGCGCGTGCGGTGAGCCGAGGGCTCAGAGGATCGCGTTCAGATAGCTGATGATCGAGGCGTAGACCAACGCCGCGACCCCGAGTGCCAGCAACCCCACCCCGACGTACAGTGCCCACCTGGAACGCCCGCCGTTCGGGTCGCGGATCTCATCGCGCGTCATGCAGGCATGGTACCGACAAAGCGCTGCGGGCACGGCATTGCGGCGGGCGTTCGCGGATCTATAACCCGGGCGCGCGAGGGGTGTCAACCCTCGATCCGAGACCCGGCCGCATCCCCATACTTGAGACAGCAACACCGCACGCCGACATGTTCGGGTCATGAAGGCGAGCGAAGACGCGGAGAGGCAACGCCCCGCGTATGAGATCCCCTCCCGGTCCCCCAGCCGGGAGGGGATCTCAGCGTGCGGGAGGCGCCGGGTGCGGCGACGCACGCCGCGCGCTACAGTCGAGGCGGTAGATCCGCCAAACCCTGGGCCTCGGCTCCGCCGGGGCTGGCGGCGCCCGCGGCCTCCGGCAACCACCCAGTGCCGGGGGCCGCTTCGTGTTCCGCGCCCGCCGCGGGCGGGGTCCGCGTCAGCGTCGGACGCGGTGCTGCCCGCGCCACGGACCGCGCGCGGCGACCACCGCGACCGCGGCGATGACGGTCGCCGTCGCCGCGAGGAACAGCGCCACCCCCAGCAGCCTCGGCGCACCCGCGTCCGCGGTCACGAGCGCCGCGACCCAGGCGCTCAGCAGCACGACCTCCAGCGCCGCCAGCACGGCGACGACGATCTGCATCCGACGGTCCATGAGGAACTCCTTCGTCCCGAGAAGCGCCGCGCGGCGGGCGCGCGGCGCCGTGCGCCGAGTCTAGGAGCGCGACCGCCCGGGAGCGGGGACCTTCCGCGCGACGCGCCGTGACCGTCCCGAACGGGCGAGTGCGGCGAGCGCGTCAGCGGACGACGGCGGTGACCGCGGCGAGGTGCGCGAGCACCTCCTCGCTCACCGACCCGAGGAGGAACCGTGCGATCCCGGAGCGGCCGTGCGAGCCGACGACGACGAGCGACGCGGTGGCCGCATGATCGCCGATGACGCCCGCGGGGTCACCCTCATCGACGTGCGCGCTCACCTCGAGCCCCGGATGGGATGCGGCGACCGCCTCGACGACGCGGTCGACGTTGCCCCGCGTGATGCCCTCGAGATCGGACAGGTACACCTCGGGGTAGACGCCGAAGTCGCCCGGCACCGCGACCGGCATCCACGCCGCGACCACGCGCAGCGGTTCCCGGAGCCGCTCGGCCTCGGCCGCCGCGAACGCGATCGCCGCGTTGGAGGTCTCGGACCCGTCGACGCCCACCACGACCCCGTGCCGCTGCTCGTCACCCGGCTCGGGCACGACGACGACCGGGCAGTGCGCGGCGGCGGCGATCCGGGCGCCGTGCTGGCCGCGACGGCCCCGCCCGCGCGGTTCGCTGCCGATCACCAGCAGCGCAGCGTCCTTCGACGCCTCGACGAGCAGCCCCACCGGATCGCCGTGCGTCACGCGCGGTTCGACCTCGACACCAGTCGCCGCGATCTCGCGGGCGAACGCGGTGAGCCGCTCCTCGGCGGTCGTCACCACGCGGTCGACGAGCTCGCGCTCCCCCACCGCGCCGACCGCGCCGCCGACGACGGCGAACAGCAGCACCCGCTGGCCCAGCTCACGGGCGCGTCGCGACGCCCAGTCCACCGCACGGCGCGAGGCCGCGGCATCGGTCACACCGACGATGATCGTGTCCGCCATGGAACGCCCTCCCCTGATCAGGGCCAGGCTAGCGCGTCGATGTCGGCGGACGGGATGCCGCGACGGCACGCCGATGCTGCAGCACCGCGAGCAGCACCATCCCGAGGCACGCACCCGCCGTGTTCGCGACGATGTCGAGCACGCTCGGGGTTCGCTGGGCGAGCAGCAGCGCCTGCACGCACTCGATCGTCACGGTCGTCAGGAACGCGACCGGCAGGACGAGCCACGGCGTGCGGCGGAGGATGAGCGGCAGCAGCAGCCCCAGCGGCACGAACAGCAGGATGTTGGCGCCGAACTCGATCCGCGCATAGGTGAGGAACGGCAGATGCCGGGTGACCGCCGCGAGCACGCGCCCGAGGCCCTGGTCGACCGGCACCGGCCACACCGCGATGAGCGTCAGCGCGACGCCGTAGAGGGAGAGGAGCACACGAGGGTCGCGCAGGGCCCGGGCCATGGCGGGGATTCTACCGATTCCACGGCCCACCCCGCGCGGGCGCCGGTCCCCGCGCCGATACGATCGGACGGTGAGCTCCTCGCACTCGCTGCGCCGCCGGCGCCGTACCCGGAAGCGCCTGCTGATCGGCGTCGTCGCGCTCGGCGTCGTCGCCGTGATCGCCATCATCGCGACCGCCGGCTGGTTCGTGTCGACCGGCCTGCAGGCCATGGCCGCGACCCCGCCCGGCGTCGGCACCCTGATCGTCGCCCCCGAGGAGTCCAAGGCCGCGAAGGCGGCCGCCGAGGGAACCCTCCCCCGGGCCGAGCAGGAGGCCGCGGAGTACCTCGCCGCGCAGCCGACCGCGTACTGGCTCACCCCCGAGATCGACCCCATCGGCGAGGTGGGCTACCGCATCCTGAACCTGGCCGAGCAGGCGCGGGCGCAGGATGCGGCGCTGACCGTCGTCGTCTACGGACTGCCGGAGCGCGACTGCAGCGAGACCCACTCGGCGGGCGGTCTGGACGACGCGTCCTACGACCGCTGGACCGGCGAGATCGGCGACGCGCTGCGCCGCGCCGGCGGGGTGCAGAAGATCGTCGTGCTCGAGCCCGACAGTCTCGCCCAGGCACCCGACTGCGGCAACGTGGAGGCGCGCGTGGACCAGCTGCGCCAGGCGGTCGACCGGCTCGCCGGCACCGACACCTGGATCTACCTCGACGGGGGCCACTCGAACTGGCGCTCCGCGCAGGACCAGGCCGCGCTCATCGCCGCGGTCGGCCTGTCGGGGAAGGTCCGCGGCTTCGCGCTCAACGTCTCGAACTACAACACCACCGTCGACGAGTTCGCCTACGCGCACGCCCTGACCGCGCAGCTCGGCGGCGGCCACGCGCTCATCGACACGTCCCGGAACGGCGCAGGACCCGCCGGCGGCGAGTGGTGCAACCCGCCGGGACGACTCATCGGCGACCCGGGCGGCACGTACGGCGACGACGTCGTCGACACGAACCTGTGGATCAAGCCGCCCGGAGAGAGCGACGGCACCTGCAACGGCGGTCCCGTGGCGGGCGCGTGGTGGCCCTCCGGCTCGGTGGAACTCACCCGGGAGGTCACCCGGTGATCCACGCAGAACCCGGCCGGGCGCGCCGGGAAGTGTGGAACAATGGCGACGCGCGGGACACCCCAGGGGGGCGTGGGCTCCGCGGCCGTACTCCGTGAAGTCGAGGCCTTGGTGACATGAGCGATGCTCTAGAGGGACAGAAGACCGCAGTGATCGTCGAGGACGATCCGGATGTCCGTCACCTGCTCGTCGAGGTGCTCGAGGCGGCCGGATTCTCGACGGTCTCCGTCGGCAACGGCATCGACGGCGTGCGCGCCGTGCTCGCCTACCAGCCGCTCATCACCACGCTCGACGTGAACATGCCCGGGATCGACGGCTTCGAGGCCGCCCGCCGCATCCGCGAGCAGAGCAACACGTTCATCATCATGCTGACCGGCCTCGCCGATGAGGCCGACGTGGTGCTCGGCCTCGGGGCGGGTGCCGACGAGTACATCGTGAAGCCGTTCCGCCCGCGCGAGTTCCGTGCGCGGGTCGAGGCGCTGCTGCGCCGTCCGCGGCCGACCCCCGCCGCCGCCGGCGCCCAGCCGCGGCAGGAGAGCGCCGGTCCGTCCTTCCCCGGTGTCCGCACGGGCACGCAGACCGGCGCGACGCCGGTCGTGCCCGACGCCCCGTCGCCCCGCGACTACCCGGCCGAGGCGGCCATGCCGAACCGCACCCAGCCCGCGCCCGCCATCGCCGCGCAGGCGTTCGCGACCCCCGGCGCGCAGGCAGCGATCCCCATGGCCGGTGCCGGCAGCGAGGTCGCCGTCCCCGCCGGACGCGCGGTCGTCCCCGGCGGCGGGTACTGGATCACCCACCGCGACCTGCAGCTGAACCCCGAGACCCGCATCGTCCTCAGCGGCGGGCAGGAGGTGGAGCTCACCCGCACCGAGTTCGACCTGCTCGCGACGCTCATGGAGTCCAAGCGGCGCGTGCGCAGCAAGGCCGATCTGACCCTCGTGCTGCGCGGCGAGTCGTACGTCACCTCCTATTACGTCGGCGAGGCCGACAAGCGCGCGGTCGAGGCGCACATGACGAACCTCCGCCGGAAGCTGGGCGACAACCCCACCAACCCGCGGTACATCGAGACGGTGCGCGGCGTCGGCTACCGGCTGACCACCGAGCTCCTCGCGCCCTGACCGGGGCCGCTCACTCCGCCTCGCCGCGGGCGTCGGCCCCGGCACGCGGCTTGCGGCTGTACGTGTTGATGAGATCGAACAGCTCCGGCCCGACCTTGCGCAGCGCCCGGTGCAGGTGGGACTCCACGGTGCGCACCGACAGCACCAGGTCCCGTGCGATCTCGGCCTGGGAGAGACCCGACACGCTCATGCGCACGATCTGGCGCTCCCGGGCGGTCATCGCGTCCTCGACCGACCCGGTCGGCGGCTCGAGCACGGCGCCGATGCGCTGAGCCTCGTCATCGGCGCGCCGTGCGGCGGGCCCGGTCGTCACCGCTGCGAACCGGCGCCAGGCCGCGCGCGCCCGGCCGAGCTGACCGAGTTCCTCCAGCACCCCGGCCGCCCGGCCCATCGCCGCGACGTCACGGGCGACGAGCGCCTCGACGACGGCGGCGTGGGCGCGGATCCCGTCGGCCGAGACGCTCTCGATCCGCGCGCGCATCTGCGCCAGGCGTTCCGGGCCCGGGCAGTACCAGGCGGCGATCACCGCGGCATAGGCGGCGTGCACCGCGGCACCGCGCGCGGCCGCCCGGTCGGCGAACACGGCGAGGGCCGCCGACGCCGCCTCCTCGTCGCCGTCACGGCGGAGGTCCGCCGCATGCCACCACTCGGCGCCGGAGCCGATGATCCCGCCGGCCGCATCCGCCACATGGGTGCGCAGCAGCCGGCCGTCCGCGTGGCCGGCCATGGTCAGCAACGACCCCGCCGCCCCGCGCAGCAACGCGGTCCGGTGGGAGGGGCCGACGTCGGTCCGCAGCGCATCGACGGCGTCGTCGACGCGGTCCAGGTGCCCACCGATGACAGCCGCCAGCACCTCGAGGTAGGCGAAGTCGTGCATCGGTTCGATGAGCGCCTGCCGGGCGAGATCGTCACGCCGGCGCGACGCGATGCGCATCGCGTTCGCGGTGCGGCCCTGCGCGACCTCGACCAGGCAGGCCAGGACGAGCACGGCGTCGTCATCGGGGAAGTCCCGCAGGAGTGCGGGCAGGGCCTCGTCCACGGCGGCCACGTCGCCCCGCGAGTACCGCGCGAACCCGCGGGCCCGCCGCAGCTCCGCCTCCACCGCGGGATCCGGATGCTCGTCGGGGAGGTCGTCCGCGTCGACGACGCCGTCGTGGAAGGACTGCAGCACCGCCGCGCGGGCGCGCAGCCGGATCCCCAGGGGATCATCGCCGGCGCGGGCCAGCAGCCCCGCGTACGCCTCGCCGCTGCGACCACGCGAGCGCAGCAGCGCCACCCGGACCCGTTCCTCGTGCAGCCGGGCGGCATCGTCGGCGTCGAGGTCGGCGGCGGTCTCCAGCATCCGTTCCGCGCCGTCGTAGTCGCGCAGCCGCCACAGGCATTCTGCGACCGCAGCAGCGGCGTGCCGGGTACGGCGGCGTCGCCACGCGTCCACGGCCAGGGCGAGCCGGACGCGGGGAATCATCGCAGGCTCCGGCAGGAGCGGCTCGTGCGCCACCGGCTCCCCCGGCTCCGCCGCCAGGGCGTCCAACGCGGCGTCGACGAACAGCAGGAACCCGGCGCCGATGTCGCTGTGGAGGAAGTGAGCGAGGATCGCGGGGCGACCGACCCGGACCGAGGGCTCACCGTCACGGACGCCGAGCACGACCGATCCGGCCCGCTCCAGCGCACGCAGCACGTCCGGGTCGATGACCTTCGCCGCGGTGTCGAGCGGGATCGGACCGAACCGCGCGACGAATTCCAGCGCATCGCGCTCGGCGGGCCCGAGCGCCGCGAGGAGCCGTTCCAGGGTCGCGGACAGCCGGGCGGTCCAGAGCGTCCCCTCCAGCGCGACGCGGCCGCCCCGCACGGTGAGCCGCCCCTCCTGCTCGGCATCGGTGATCATCGCCATCGCGATGCCGATGTTGCCGCCGGACTTCATCATGATCGCGGCGAGGGTGGCCGCGTTGAGGTCGGCGCCGCACCGTCCGCGCAGGGCCAGCGCGAGCTCCGGCGTCGTGAAGGGGTCGAGCTGCACCCGCGCGACGTGGAGGTCCTGCGCGGCACGGTCGATCATCGACGTGTCCAGCCGCGTCGTCACGATCGGCACGGCCGCGCGGTCGCGCACGAGTCGGAGCACGGACCGGCTGGCGCGGTCGAGACGATCCCAGTCGTCGACGGTGATGACCGCACGCCCGCCGACGAGGCGGGCGACCAGTGCGTCGACGGTCTCGGCGGGCGATGCGACGTCGACGCCCGCGAACGCGAGGCCCGACAGCTCGGAGTCGACGAGCGCCGGGGCGCCGGAGACGTCCAGGACGTCCCAGTGGAGCGCGGCGAAGTGGTCGCGGACCACCCGGAGGACGTGCGAACGACCGGACCCCGGTTCGCCGGTGATGTCGACGCTCACACCGCGACCGGCGAGCGCGATGGCACGCAGCACATAGCGCTCGCGCAAGGGCATGCCCACCTCCACGTCGGTGCGGCGCAGACCGCGGCGCACCCTACCGAGTATGACCCATGGCCGACGCGCCGGCCGGGGCCTCCTGCTGTGCGCGGGAGAGCGCGAACACGCCGCTGACCGCCACGGCGCCCGCCACGATGAACGCGGGGATCGCCCAGAGGGGTGCACCGGCCGCCTCGCCGAGGATCGTGATGCCGAGCACCACGGCGACCGCGGGGTCGATGACGGTGAGCCCCGCGACGACCGACTCGGGACGGTTGTGCGCGTGGGCGAGCTGGACGAACCAGATCGACAGCCCGCCGGCGACCGCGATGCCGACCAGGCACCCGAGGGTCAGGAGGTCGTCGAGGTTCCAGGCGAAGGACCCGGCCTGCAGGAGCGTCTGCACCCGCAGGATCACCGTCTTCCCGAGGGTCGCGACGAACGCGGAGAAGACGCCGCCGAGCAGCACCCACAGCACGGGCTGCGCCTGGTGCGTGCGCCCGGCCCACACGATCACCCCGGTCGCGACGAGCACGCCCACGAGGACGAGCAGCACGGCGGCGAGCTGTCCGTCGGTGATGGCGCGCTGGGTGCTCACGAGCGCCGCGACCGTCACGAACGCGGCGACCCCCAGGACGCACAGGGCGATGGCGCGCACCACCTGGGCGCTCGGCCGCCGGTGGGTGGACAGCGCGGTCGCGATCGCCGTGAACACGAGGGCGGCGACGCCGATCGGCTGCACCACGATGAGCGGCGCGAACGTGAGGCTGCCCAGCTGCAGCAGGATCGCGACGCCGAGCAGCACCGCGCCGAGGAGCCAGGCGCGGTTGCGGAGCAGGTGGCCGACCTTCGACCCGTGCCCGTCGGCGGTGCGGTGCTCCATGATGCGCACGCCCCGCGCCTGCAGCAGGTTGCCGACGGCGAGCGCCGCCGCCGAGCCCACGGCCAGGGCGATGCCCGCGAGGGGCAGGGAGCCGAGTTCGTCCATCACTTCTCGCTTTCCAGGTGCAGTTTCACACTGAGCTCGTAGGCGTCCAGCTCGTCCATGACGTAGCGCAGCGCGGCCGTGCCGTACGCGCCCGAGCGACCGACCTCGTGCAGCCGCGCCCGCATCACCGCGATCAGCGCGAGCTCGAACTCGAGCCCCTCCGGACCCGCGGACTCCTCGCGGGCGTCGAACGGCACCAGGATGCGGGACACCGGCAGTGCGTACACCTCGTCGGAGAACGCGGCCCCGCCGCCCCGGCGCAGCAGCGAGCGGTCCGCGATCGCCGCCTGTGCCGCCTCGCGCAGGGCCTCGTCGATCCGGCGGACCTCGTCGCGCGGGAGCCCGCCGCCGCCGCTGCTGCGCAGCCCCAGCATCCGGACGACCGCCGGCAGGGTCAGCCCCTGCACGAGGAGGCTCCCGGCGGCGACGAGGAAGGCGATGAAGATGAGCAGGTCGCGCTCGGGGGTGTCGTCGGAGAGGGTCTGGGCGGCCGCGAGCGTGACCGCACCCCGCATCCCCGCCCACACGATCACCGCGCTGTGCCGCCAGGTCAGCGGGTTCGCCTCGAAGTAGCGACGGTCGGTGTGCAGGCGCTCGGCCTTGCGCGTCCCCTCGTCGACCCGGTCGACCCGACGGGCCATCGCACGACGCACCCGCACGGTGTGCAGGGCCGTCATCGGGAACACGTACAGCGCACGCACCACGACGAGCAGGACGAACGCGAGCGCCGCGATCCACAGGCCGCGGCCGAGCCCCTCGTCGTCGGCGATGTTCTTCTGCACGATGCCCCACAGTTCGAGGCCCATGATGAGGAACACGGCACCCTCGAGGACGAACTCGATCGTGCGCCACGTGAGCTTGTCCGAGATCCGCTGCTCGGGGGTCAGCCACCGCACCGACCCCTGCCCGCAGATCACCCCGGCGGTGACCGCCGCGACCAGGCCCGACCCGCCGAGGAGTTCGGTGGGGACGTAGGCGAGGTAGGGCACGGTGAGCCCGAGGGCGGTGTTCGCGGTGGCGGTGCTCGCCCACGCCCGGAGGCGCAGCGCGACGAGTCCGGCGAGCGCGCCGACCACGATCGCGGCGAACACGCTCCACGCGAACGAGCCGAGCGTGGTGAGGAACGAGAACCCGGATGCGGCGGCGACGATCGCGGTGCGCAGGATCACCAGCGCGCTGGCGTCGTTGAGCAGGCTCTCCCCCTCGAGCACCGTGACCACGCGCCTGGACACCCCGACCTTCTTCACGATCGTGGTGGCGACCGCATCCGTCGGGCTGAGGATCGCCCCGAGCGCGACCCCGAGCGGGTAGCCGAGGCCGGGGATCGCCCACGCGAAGAACGCGCCGAGCACGAGCGCGCTGACGATGACGAGCAGCACCGCGAGCCCGCTGATCGCGGTGAGGTCGCGGCGGAACTCGATCGCCGGCGCCGACACCGCGGCGGAGAACAGCAGCGGCGGCAGGACCCCCATGAGGATGACCTCGGGCGCGACCGACAGCGAGGGGACGCCGGGGAGGAGGCTCACCCCGACCCCGATCGCGACGAGGATGAGGGGGCCGGCGACGCCGGTGCGCCGCGACAGCGTGTTGGCGAAGACGATGACCAGCACCGCGGCGACGAGGACGACCAGCAGACCGAGGCTCACCTCACACCGCCAGGTCCGCGACGCCGGAACCGATGAGCTTCACCCCGAGGATGAGGAAGAGCACCGTCATGATGACGGCATGGTGGGCGACGAGCCACTCCCGGGTGCTCGACAGGCGCTGCTCGACCTTCGTCGGGGAGACGACGCTGATGATCCACGGCACCGAGACGGCGAGCACGCCGATGAGCCCGAAGACGAGGATCGTCGCGACGATCTCGGGCGTGGGGAGCGAGGCCTGCGAGATGCGGCCGCCGGCGGCGATGAGGAGCGGCAGGTCCTTCGGCGAGAGCGGCCCGGAGATGATCACGCCCAGCAGGAAGGCCTTCAGCACCGTGAGCCCGTCCAGCCCCGCCATCCACTTCGGGGTGCCGGTGTGGTTCCGGCCGCGCCACTGGATCGCGGCGAGCACGAGCAGCCCGACGCCCAGCACGATCTCGACGACGTCGACCGTGATGTTCGCCTCCGAGTCGACCTCGTCCGCGCCCGACGACCGGCCGAGGAGCACGAGCAGGCCGACGAACACGATCGCGAACGTGTAGCAGCCGAGCACGAACGCGGTGCCGTTCGTCCGCCCCTTGCCGGAGGTCGCCATGAGGATGACCGCGACGATGGCCAGCGGGCTGATGGCGACCGCGACCCCGATCGTCAGCAGGTCCGCGAGCAGCGCGATCATGGCCGCGCGTGCTCCCGGCCGAGCGCCTGCACGTTCCGCAGGAACAGGATGATCCAGGCGAAGATCATGACCGCGGCGACGAGCTCCACCGCGGTGAGGTTGTAGATCCCGGTGAAGAAGAGCACCGCGAGCACGACGATGACCGCCGTGAACACGTAGCCGAGCGCGAGGAACACCCGCGGCATCCGCGGCATGAGCCAGGGCAGCCCGATGACGAGCACGCCGTAGGCGACGGCCATGCCGGTGGCCACCGTGTTGTGCAGCAGGAAGAACCGGTCGACCGGGAAGATGCCGACGCAGGCGAGCATGATCCCGAGCAGCACGAACATCGAGCGGACGATCGTGCGGCGGGTGCGCTCGGGCCGGGTGTCGGCGGGGACGGACGCCGTGCCCACCCGCGCGATGGTCGTGACGATGACCCCCGACACGATGAGTGTGAGGTTGAACGTCAGCGACGAGATGTCGTGCGTGATGCCGAGGGCGGAGAGGTTCATCTGCCACCACGCCGGGTCGCTCGAGCTGAGCATCGCGGTGACGACGCCGACCACGAGGAACACCGCGAGCACGAGCGAGAGCTGCCCGGCCGACAGGTTCATGCCGACCACGTACCCGAGGTAGGCGCTGAGCCCGGTCGCGGTCGCCGCGAGCAGCATCGCCGGCGTCGGGTAGAGCTCGGCACCCTGGAAGCTGCCCCCCATGACGGTGGCCACGCCGATCCAGCCCATGAGCGCCGTGAGACCGATCGCGACGGCGAGCGCGGCGACGTCGAACCACTGGAACCGGGCCGTGGGCGCGGCCTGTTCGCGGCGGATGCGGGCGAGCGCCCGCGCGGCGACGACACCGACGGCGGCGGCGAGAGCGCCGGCGACGGCGGAGAAGTCGCCGAGCGAGCCGCGACCGGCGATGGCGAGGTCACGGCCCCAGAACACCGGCAGGGCGACGAGGAAGCCGACCGCGAAGGCGGCGACGCCGACCAGCAGCGCCCACGATTCGTCGTCGAGCCGCCGGGCCGGGGCGCCGGCGGTCGCGACCGTCGCGGCGGTCACCGCGTGGCCGCCGCGCGGGCGGCGCGGGTCGCGTCGGGCAGCACGATGAGCGAGGCGAGGAAGAAGCAGATCGCACCGATGAAGGTGCCCCACTGGGCGAGGACGTCGTTCAGACCGCTGCCGTCGGGGAGGATGTACGCGCCGATCGCGCTGACGCCGAAGGCGACGCAGCCGATCCAGTTCACGAGCGTCGACCACCAGTTCTTGTCACCGAGGTCGACGGCGCGCCTGTTGGCGTGGGCGTAGGCGACGAACGCCATCGCGCCGGAGACGAGGAACGCGACCGACCCGCCCGCATCCGGGGCCCAGACGAAGTCGTCCTGCGCGCTCACGCTCTTGGCGGTGAGGGCCGCGGTCGTGGACACGTTGAAGAGCAGGGTGCCGAAGGACTGGCTGGATGCGGTGAGCCACTCGGCGCGCACCATCCGGCCCGGCGGGTAGGGCACCGGCACCGACACGGCACCGGAGAGGAGCAGCTGGATGAAGCCGGCGCCGGTGAAGAACCAGGCGCCGACGAAGCACATGAGGTTCGCGCCGTTCGAGCCGAGCAGCTCGCTGAGGCCGGGCGTCGTGCTCAGGCCGAACAGGAGCGAGCCGATCATGAAGCCCCAGCACTGCTTCACCAGGGTCGGCAGGAACACCCCCCGTGTGCGGGAGGTGCCGGTGGTTGCCGAGGTCATGGGAGTCTCCTCCGCCGGCCGGGCCGGCGATCGTCGGTCGGGGGCGCGGACGGGGAGGGCGCCGGATGACGCCCTCCCCGTCCGATGCGCTCAGTGGTGGAAGTGCGAACCGCTGGAGGCCTCGCGCGGGAGCGGGGTCTGCAGCGAGTCGAGGAACTCGACCTCGCCCTTGATGTCGGCCAGCAGGGCGCTCGCCAGGTCGTGGCTGAGGCCGACCTTGACGACGATGCGCTGCAGCACCATGTCGGAGAGGTCGTCCGCCATGGGGTAAGCGGGCACGAGCCAGCCCTTCATGCGCAGCCGGTCGGCGAGGTCGTACAGGCTCCACTTGTCGGTGTAGCCGTCCTTCAGGATCCACGCGAACACGGGGATGGTGTCGCCGCGGCTGACCAGCTCGAACGGGCCGATCTTCTCGATCTCGCTGGAGAGGTAGGTGGCCACGTCGATCGAGTTCTGCTGCACCGCGCGGTAGCCCTCACGGCCCAGACGCAGGAACTGGTAGTACTGCAGCAGCACCTGGGCGCCGGGGCGCGAGAAGTTCAGCGCCAGGGTGGGCATGTCGCCGCCGAGGTAGCTGACGTGGAAGATCATGCTCTCCGGCAGCACCGCGGTGTTGCGCCACACGACCCAGCCGACACCGGGGTAGACGAGGCCGTACTTGTGGCCCGAGGTGGAGATCGAGTTCACACGGTCGAGCTGGAAGTCCCACACCAGGTCGGGCTGGCAGAACGGCGCCACCATGGCACCCGAGGCGCCGTCGATGTGCATCTTGATGTCGAGCCCGGTCTTGGCCTGGATCTCGTCGAGCTTCTTCGAGATCGCGACCGCGTCGTCGTACAGACCGGTGAAGGTCTGGCCGAGGATCGACACGACACCGATGGTGTTCTCGTCGACGTAGTCCTCGAGGTTGTAGCCGTCGAGGACGAGGTGGTCCTTGTTCACCGGGATGTAGCGGGGCTCGACGTCCCAGTAGTTGCAGAACTTCTCCCACACGACCTGCACGGCCGCGGACATGATGAGGTTCGGCTTGTCGGTCGACTTGCCCTCGGCGCGACGCTTCTCCTGCCACAGGCGCTTGAGCGCCAGCCCACCGAGCATGCACGCCTCGGAGGAGCCGATGGTCGAGGTGCCGATCGTGTCGTTCGCGTCCGGCACGTGCCACAGGTCGGCAAGCATGCGCCAGCAGCGGTCCTCGATGGCCGCGGTCGCCGGGTACTCGTCCTTGTCGATCATGTTCTTGTCGGCGGCCTCGAGGTACAGCTTCTTGGCCTCGTCGTCCATCCACGTGCCGACGAACGTCGCCAGGTTCAGTCGCGAGTTGCCGTCGAGGATCGCCTCGTCGTGCACGATCTGGTACGCCGTCTCGGGCAGGCTGGGCTGCTCCGGGAGCGTGAACTTGTCGAACTCGGTGGCCTCCCCCGGACGCACGAACACGGGGTTCACGCTGAGGGTCGGGTCGAGGTTCGTGTTCTGACGCGCCTTGCTGGTGTTTGAAGTCACTTTCACTCCTGAGACTGCGGTTGACGGGTGGATGGTGGATTCGGGTCAGAGCGTGTGCTTCACGATCCGGCCGTTCTTGACGATCAGCGGGAAGTTCGCGTCGGGGTCGGCGATGAGGGAGAGGTCGGCGAGGGGGTCGCCGTCGACCAGGATGAGATCGGCCCACGCGCCCTCGGCGATCACGCCGAGCTTGGCGTCCCGGTAGGGGTTGCGTTCGCCGGAGAGCTCGAACAGGCCGGCGTTGCCGCTCGTGAGCATGCGCAGCGCCTCGGCGTTCGTGTAGTGCTCACCCAGGCGTGCGGCCATGACGCTCTGCCGGTGCGCCGAGGCGGGCTCCAGCAGCAGGTCGGTGCCCCAGGCGGTCTTCACGCCGTGCTGCTTCGCCCACGCGTACACCTGGTCGGTGCCGTGGCAGATCTCCGCGTTCTTGGCGGCGCGCACCGGGTCGGGGTAGTGGTGGTCGTCCTCGGCGAACGGCTGGATCGACAGCCAGACGTCCCGCTCCGCCAGCAGGCGCACAGTCTCCTCGTCGGCGAGGTGCCCGTGCTCGATCGAGCGCACGCCGGCCTCGACCGCGCGGCGGATCCCGGCGGGCGTGTACACGTGCGAGGCGACGTAGGTGCCGTAGTCGGCCGCGGCCTGCACGGCGGCGGCGATCTCGTCGGGCGTGTACTGCAGCGTGTACAGCGGGTCGTACATGGATGCCGCGCCGCCGCCGAGCGTGAGCTTGATCTGGGTCGCACCCTGGCGCAGCTGCTCGCGCACCGCCGCGAGCACCTGCGGTACCCCGTCGGCGACCCGGGTGAAGTGGAGGTCGTCGGTGCGGCTCGGCCTGCCGCCGAACGCTCCCGGCACGTCGTAGACCCACGCGAAGTCCGCGTGACCCGAGGTCTGCGAGATCATCGCCTGGCTCGGGAAGATGCGGGGCCCGTCGAACGTGCCCTCGTCGATGAGCGTCTTCACCGGCGCGAGGTCGCCGCCCATGTCGCGCACGGTCGTGAACCCGCGCAGCAGCATCCGTCGCGCCTCGGCGATCGTGTTGCCGTACAGGACGCCGGTCGCGCCCTGGACGAAGTCCATCATGCCGTTGGCGTTGCCCATGAGGTGCACGTGGGCGTCGCTGAGGCCCGGCATGAGGACGCGGCCGCGGCCGTCGATCTCGAGCACACCCTCCGAGGCGTCCCCGGCGACCGGGTTGTCCGAGACCGCCACGACGTGCGCGCCCTCGACGAGCACGTCCGCGCCGTCCTGCGTGCCGTCATGGAGACCGTCGAACACCCGCACGTTGCGGATGATCATGCGCTGCGGCGCCATCGGGACGGGGCTCATGGCGGCGAGACTATGCCGCGGGCCGGAGCGGCCGACGTGACGGGATCGAGAATTCGCCCGGCCCCTCCCCCGCCGCCTCACCCGCGTCATCGCCCGGGCTTCACCCGATGTTCATCCGGGGAGACCGAGGCGCGCGATGTGGCTACAGTCCCCGGTACCGACGCCCGTCGGACCCGAGGAGGACCCATGGCCGGCAACGACACCGAGCAGAGCGGCAAGGCCGTCAGCGGCAAGGCGATCACCGCCATCATCATCGCGATCGCGGCGCTCGCGTTCGTGTTCTCGAACGTGGGGCCGGCGACGCTGCGCTTCCTGTTCCTGCAGTTCACCATGCCCGCGTGGGCGTGGTTCCTCGCCGTGCTGGTGGCGGGCGTCGTCATCGGCTCGCTGTTCCCCTGGTTCCGCCCGAGGAACAAGAACAAGCAGTGACGCGGATCCGCTGAGGAGACGGCATGGACACCGGAGGGACGAAGGCGCTCGACGAGCTGCGCAGGGCCGTCGCCGGCGGTAACCCCGCCACGATCGCCGAGACCGTCCTGGCGAACGTCTGGCCGCTGTTCAGCATGCACTACGAGGAGCTCGTGGCTGCGGTCGTGGCACTGCCGCCGACCGTGCTGCAGCGCCACCCCGTGCTGCGGGTGCTGCATCCGATGACACCGGTGCTCGCCCGCACCGGGCGACCTTTCAAGCCGCTCGTCGGCCCCGAACTCGCCCGCACCCTCACCGCGGACGAGCTCGACATGCTCACCCTCGTGCAGATGGTCGCGTTCCGGCTGAGCGGCGACGTCGCCGCCGCGCATATCTATGCGCGGCGGCTCCAGGACCGCATCCACCAGATCCGCGCCGAGTCGCGGGACCGCCTCGACGGGCCGCTCTGGTACTACCACCACCAGATCGGCTCCACCCTGCTCCTCGCGGGCGACACGACGGGCGCGCTGCTCGAGTTCGGCACCGCCCGCCAGCTCGCCCGCCTCGCCCCGCAACCGGACGCGGAGCGGGTCGCCCTCGGCCGCACCGCGCTCGCGCACGCCCTGCGCGGCTCGCTCGAGGAGGCCGAGGCCGTCCTCGACGAGACGCTGCTGCTGCCGGCGCCGACCGCGGCGCACGCGCTCTCGTGCGCGGCGACCGAACGCACCACGGCCGCGCTCATCGCGGTCGAACAGCTCGCGGACGACGTCGACGCCCGGCTCGCGGCCCTCGAACCGTACGACAGCGTGCAGCTCACGTGGCCGTTCGCGCTCCTGGCCCGCACCCGCGCGCATCTCGCGCGGCACCGCCCGGACGAGGCGCTGGAGGCGGTGCGGCTCGCGAGCGGCGCACATCCGGACCGGCACGGCTCGGTCGGCTCGGCCGTGATCGCCGCCGCCACGATCGAGGCACTGTGGGAAGCCGGCGACACGACCGCCGCGACCGCGGAGGCCGCCGCGATCCGGCGCCCGGGAGCGATCACCGCGATCTCGGTGGCACGGGTGGCCCTCCAGCGACGCGACCTCGAGACGGCGACCCGATGCATCCAGCAGCTCACCGCCGACTCGTCGCTCGGCCCGGGACAGCGGGCGGAGCTGCAGCTGCTGACGCTGTGGCTGGAGGCGAGCCGCAGCGACGAGATCGGCCCGCATCGCGCCGAGCAGGTCGCCCGGCTCGCGACCCGCCCCGGCAACCGGCGGATGCTGTCGACCCTCCCGGTCGACCTCGTCGGCCAGGTGCGGGCGCACCTGCCGGCGGACGACGCGGTCGGGTTCGAGGAAGCCGTGCGCGGGCTCGTGTTCGCCCAGCCGCACCTGCGCCCGCAGCTGACCGACGGCGAGCTCCGGGTGCTCGCCGCGCTCCCCCACCATCCGACCACCGCGGCGATCGCGGGCGCCTTCCACATCTCGCCGAACACGGTGAAGTCGCACCTGAAGTCGCTGTACCGCAAGCTCGGGTGCTCCAGCCGCGACGAGGCGGTCGCCCTCGCGCTGCGGCTGCACCTGCTCCCGCCCGAGCCGGACCTCGAGGGCGTCCGCGGTCATGGGCGCTGACCGGCCGCAGCTCGGCCGCCGCATCCGGGCCGCGTTCGCCGCCGTCCGCGCCCCGGGCGACGACGGCCGGGTGGTCGTGGAGCGCTCCGACGTCGTGCACATGCTGGGCGAGACCGGCTCGGCGCTGCTGGCCGCGTCACAGGCGACGAGCGACGTCGAGGACACGCTGCGCCGGCTCGCCGCGACGTACGGCCGCCCGGAGCTGCGCATCTACGTGCTGCCGACGCTCATCCTCATCGAGCAGCCGGACGGCACCGCGCAGACGGCGATCTTCCCCGCCGGCTCCGACGCGCTCCGGCTCGACCAGTGCGGCGCGGTCGACCACCTCGTGCGCACCGCCCTGCGCGACCGGCCGGCCCCGGACGCCGTCGTCACGGACATCGCCGCCATCCGCGCCGGCGCGCCCCGGTTCGGTCCGGCCGTGTCGGTGCTCGGCCACACGCTGCTCACGATCGGGTTCGGCCTGGTCCTGAACCCGACCCTCACGGCGCTGCCGGTCTACGCCGTGCTCGGCGCGATCGTGGGACTCATCGTGCTCGTCGGCAACCGGCTCCCCACCCTCTCGCTCATCCTCCCGGTGGTCACCTCGTTCACGGTGACCCTGCTCATCTCGCTCGTCGTGCGTCCGCTCGTCCACGACGACGTGCTGCGACTGGTCGCGCCGTCGCTCGTGTCGTTCCTGCCCGGGCTCACGCTCACGATCGCCGCGGTCGAACTCACCACCGGGCAGGTGATCGCAGGCGCGAGCCGACTCGTCTACGGCTTCGCCCGACTGGGCCTCCTCGCCTTCGGGGTGTTCGCCGGCATCTCCGTGGCGGGACCGCCGCCGTCGGCCTCGCCGAGCCCGGAGACGCTCGGCTGGTGGGCGCCGTGGATCGGCATCCTGCTCGTGAGCCTCGGCTACCACCTGTACTCGTCCGCGCCGAAGCGGTCGCTGCCCTGGATCCTGTTCGCGCTCGTCGTGGCCTACGCCGGGCAGCTCCTCGGGCACCTGCTCGTCGGCGCCGAGCTGTCGGGACTCATCGGCGCGCTCGTGGTCATCCCGGTCGCGTACGCCGCCGCCCGGTGCAAGGCGGCGCCGCCGCCCGCCATCATGCTCACCTGCGCCTACTGGCTGCTCGTGCCCGGCTCGCTCGGGTTCATCGGGCTGAGCGAGATCGCGTCCGGCGCGGCCGGCGCATCCGAGACCCTGCTGCGCACCCTCGGCTCGCTCATCGCCATCGCGATCGGCATGGTGCTCGGGGCGGGCCTCTCCCGGGACGCGGGAGCGATCTCGCGCGGCTGGCGCGAAGCACGGCAGTGAGCGGGCAGGACCCCGCAGACCGGGGGCCGCACCCCGGCAATGACCGCGGCCGACCACTGCAGCCACCCGACCCCTCACCCCCGGTTTCACCCTCCCCGCTAGCGTGGGCACTGGACTGGGCGTCCACCACACGCCCGGGGGAACATCTGGGGGCACCGTGAACTTCAACGACGCCACGACCGCCGAGGCGGAACTCGACCGCGCACTCGACACCGGTGATCCGCGCACCATCGTGCGCGCCCTCCTCACGCACGCCTGGCCGCTGTACCACGAACGGTACGAGCGCCTGGCCGCCGCGCTCTCGGCGATGCCGGCCTCCGTGCTCGACCGGAACCCGGCGCTCGCGGTCGTGCACCCGATGACGCCGATCCGTTCGCGCACCGGCCGCTCGACCGTGCCGATGCTGAACCCGGACGACGCCCGCGCGATGACGGCGGACGAGCTCGACCTCATGGTGCTCGTGCAGGGCGTCGGCGCCCGGATCAGCGGGGACGTCGAGACGGCCGTGTCGTTCGCGCACCGCCTCGCCGACCGGCTCGCGCAGGTCGACGCCGATTCCCGCGACCGCGCAGACGGGCCGCTGTGGTTCCTCCACCACCAGATCGGTTCGACCTACCTGCTCGCCGGCGACACGGCGGCCGCGCTGCAGGAACTCGCGACCTCCCGCCAGCTCGCCCAGGTGTCGCAGTACCCGTGGGCGGAGCGCCTGGCACTGGGCCGCACCGCCCTCGCGCACGTCGTCCGCGGCTCACTCGAAGAGGCGCAGCGCGCACTGGAGCAGGCCCGCGACCTGCCGGAACCGACCGCCGCACACCGCAACGCCGCCCGGGCGACGGAGGCCACCGCCGCCGCGCTCATCGCCGTCGAGCTCATGTCGGACGACGTCGAGGAACTCCTCTCGCAGCTCGAGCCGTACGACACCTACGAACTCTCCTGGCCCTTCGCGCTCCTCGCGCGCTCCCGCGCGGCGATGGCCGAGCACCGGCCGTACGACGCGCTGGAGCAGGCGAAGCTCGTGCGCGACGCGCACCCGGCGCAGAGCGTGTCGTTCGGCACCGACGCGGTCGCCGCGACCCAGATCCGCGCGTACACCGCGATCGGCGACGTCGACCGCGCCCGGTACCTCGCCGAAGCCGACCAGCGGCCCGGCATCCTCACCCGGCTGGCCATCGCGCACCTCGCCCTCCACGAGGGCAACGTGGATGCGGCGCGCCGGGCGCTCCGGTCGATCGCCGACGTGTCCGGTCCCGCCCAGCGCGCCGAGGCGGTCGTCCTGTCCGCCTGGGCCGACCTCACGAACGCCGGCGACATCGACGGGTACACCGCCCGTCAGATCCTGCGGCTCGCGGCCCCGCCGGCGCGGCGGCGGCTGCTGGCGGGCGCGCCGCGGCACCTCATCGAGCGCGTGCGCGCGCACCTGGATCCCGCCGACGCGGCGACCCTCGACCGGGCGGTCGAGGGCCTGGCCCACCCGGAGGTGCGCACGCGCCCGCCGCTCACCCCGAGCGAGGTGCGGGTGCTGTCCGCGATGCGCCTGTACAGCACGACCGCCGAGATCGCCGCAGCCCTGCACGTCTCACCGAACACGGTGAAGTCGCAGCTGCGCTCGCTCTACCGCAAGCTCGGATGCTCGACGCGGGACGAGGCGATCATGGCCGCCGCACGCTGGCGCCTGGTGTCGCCGGAGCCGGGATCCGGGTCGGTCAGCCGTGAGCCGCGGTCGACCGCCGCCGCGGGCGCCCGGCGCCCCGTGTCGACGCCCGCACGATCTGCACGATTCCGATGACGACGAGCGCGATGCCCAGCAGCCAGGCGAGGAACTCGATCCCCCACAGCGGCGCGAAGAGCATCGCGATGCCCGCGAGGATGCTGATGACGGCGGAGACGATGCGCCAGCCCTTCGAGGTCGCGCCGGAGAGGGTGGTGAGGATCACGATGCCCTCGACGAACCAGACGGCGCCGACGACGATGCCGAGCACGAGGGCGAGCGCGAGGGTCGTCGCCCGCAGGTTCGAGAACGCGATGACCGCCGCGATGACGAACACCACGCCGAGGATGATGTTCCCCGCCCGCGACCAGCCGCCGCGGGTGCGCGACCAGATGCCGATCGCGACGTAGACGACACCGGCGGCGACCGCGTAGACCGCGACCAGCACGGTCACCGCGATCGCCGTCTTCGCCGGCCAGAACAGCACCAGCGCACCCGCGATGAGGGCGATGATGCCGCCGATGCCGAGGGCGATGCGGATGCCACCGTCGGCGCGGGTGGCGTGATCGGCGGTGCGGGGGGAAGACGTCATGGTCACAGCTCCTGCTGGGTCTCCGTGCCGGATCCGGCACACGGGTGCAGCCGCGACACTAGCCGCGCCGGGCATCCGGAGCCCCCGGCGGTGCGGCGAAATCGCCCGGCCCCTCCCCCGACGGTTCACCTGCCTTTCACCCGTGCGTACGGTTCGCGTGCGCACCGTTATCGTGTGGCCATGACGATGGACGCGCAGCGCGTGACGCTCGAGGGCACCTTCAACTTCCGCGACACCGGCGGCATGCCGCTCGTCGGCGGCGGGGTCTCCGCATCCGGGATCCTGTACCGGTCGGACGCACTGAGCGAGCTCACCCCGGCGGGGCTCGACGCGCTCTCGGCGAGCCCGATCGGCGTCGTCGTCGACCTCCGCACCGACCCGGAGCGGCAGATGGCGCCGGACCGGCTGCCGACCGACCGTCCGTTCCGGGTGGTCGAACTGCCGCTGCTGCAGGGCGCCGTCACCGGCGCCGCGAAGCAGGCGGGCGCCGCCATGACCGCCGGTGCCGACCCGGCGAAGGTCGCCGCCGCCATGCAGGAGGCGCTCGCGCAGATCCCGCCGCTCGGCGAGATGTACGTGCAGATGCTCCAGGGCGGCGCCGACACGTTCGCGCAGTTCGCGCGGCTCGTGTCGGTCGCGACCGACGAGCCGCCGACCGCCGTCCTGGTGCACTGCACCGCCGGCAAGGACCGCACCGGCGTGAGCACCGCGCTCGTGCTGGATGCCGCCGGGGTGGAACGCGACGCGGTCGTCGCCGACTACGCGAGCTCGCAGGACCGTCTCGCCGGCCCGTGGGCGGACCGGATGCTCGGCATGGTGACGCAGATGGGCGTGCCCCTCGACGACGAGATCCGCGACCTCGTCGCCGGCACCCCCGCATCCGCGATCGAGCAGGCGTTCGCCTGGATCGACGCGCAGGGCGGCTCGGCCGCATACCTGCGCTCCGGCGGGCTCACCGACGCCGAGCTCGACGCCCTCCGCGCCCGCCTCGCCGCCTGACCCCCGCCCGGCGCGGGCGCTGCGAACCGCGAGACTGCAACGGGTCGCCGAGACTGCGGGGTAACCCCGCTGTCTCGGCGGTCAGATGCAGTCTCGCGGCCCGGGGCGCTACCGCGCACCGGCGCGCCGGGAGTAGAACGGGGCGATGACGGCAACCACCGCGGGAACGACCGTCCGGGTGTTCCCCTTCATGGAGCGGCCGGGCATCGGCGCGCTCCTCGCCCTCACGGCGGGCACGCTCAACGCGTGGTCCCTCGCCGCGACCGGGACCTTCGCCACCGTGCAGTCCGGCAACCTCGTCGTCGCCGGCTTCGCGGCCGCCGGCGGCGACCTCGCCCGCCTCGCGATGGTCTCCACCTCGATCCTGTGCTTCGGCCTCGGCGCGGCGCTCAACGCGGTCCTGGTCACCCTGCTGTTGCGCGCGGGCCGCAGCTACAGCCCGGCCGTGCTGTTCGGCCAGGCCGCCGTGCTGCTCGTGATCGCGGTGCTCGCGGCGACCCAGGCGCTGCCGGCCACCGTGCTCGTGTTCGGGGTGAGCTTCGTCGCCGGCTCCCAGGGCAACGCGTTCCACCGCGACCACGGGATGCTGTACGGCAACGTCGCGGTGACCTTCGTGGTGCAGTCGTTCTTCAGCCTCCTCGGCCGCATCCTCGTGCCCGCCTCGCCCGAGGGCAGGCGGACCGACCTCCGGTCGCTGGGGATCTACGGCGGCGTGCTCGTCGCGTTCGCGGCGGGCGCGGGGCTCGGTTTCGGCGCGCAGGCACTGCTGCCGGCGGGTGCCCTGTGGCTCGGGATGCTGCTCACCGCGGCGCTCGGCGGTGCGGCCCTCAGACGGGCAGGGCGGGTGCCGGTGGATCCGTCGCAGAACGCCCCGACCCCGTGACGAGCGCCCGCCGGCCGGGCAGGCGGCAGCAGAGCGCGCCGAGCACGAACGCGCACACCCCCGCGACGAGCACGCCGATCCGCGCCTGCGCCTGCGCCTCGGCGCCCGACACCGCGATGTCGACGACGTAGAGCGAGATCGTGAACCCGATGCCGCACAGCGCGCTGCCGCCGGCGAGCCGCCGGTAGTCGATCCCCGCACCGAAGTCGCCGATCCGCAGCATCCGGAGCAGCACGGTCGACCCGAAGACGCCGACGGTCTTGCCGACGACGAGGCCGGCGACGACACCCCAGACGAGGGGCGACGCGAGCGCACCGGGCAGCGTCTGGCCGTCGACCTCGAACCCGGCGTTCGCGAGCGCGAACAACGGCAGGATGACGAACGAGGTCCACGGTGCGACGGCTGCCCGCATCCGGTCGTTCAACGGCACCGCGGTGCGCACGCTCCGCGACGCCCGCCGCGCCTGCGCCGGCGTGGCGGTCTCGTCGAGCGCGTCGGCGAGCGCGGCGGCCTCCCGCATCCGTGCTGCGTCGGGTTTCGCCACCGGGAGGACGAGCGCGATCGCGACGCCGGCGAGGGTCGGTTCGATCCCGGATGCGGCGACGGCGAGCCAGATGCCGACCCACAGCAGGGCGTAGACCGGGCGGCGCCACACCACCGGCAGCCGCCGCGCCGCCCACAGGGCGACGAGGCCGACGGCGGCGAACGGCAGCGGCCACCAGCGGAAGTCCGCGCCGGTGTAGAACACGGCGAGCGCACTCAGTGCGCCGATGTCGTCGACGACCGACAGTCCGAGGAGGAAGGCGCGGAGCCTGCCCGGCACCCGGGGCCCGACGAGCGCGAGGGCGCCGAGGAGGAACGCCGTGTCGGAGGAGATGACCGCGGCCCACGCGTGCGGCTGCCCACCCTCGCCGACGTTGCATGCGAGGAACACGAGCGCCGGCAGCGTGAGCCCCGCGACCGCGGCGACCACGGGGATGACCGCCTTCGACCAGGTGGTGAGCTCCCCGACGACGAACTCCCGCTTCACGTCGAGCCCGACCGCGAAGAAGAACACGGTCATGAGGGCGTCGTTGATGACGTCGTGCAGCGTGAACGACGCGTCGCGCCCGCCGAGGCCGACGTCGATCGTCGTCTGCCAGAGCGCCGCGTACCCGAGGCCCGGGACGTTGGCCCAGCCGATCGCGACGGCGGTGGCGGCGAGGAGGACGAGCGCGGCCGTCCGTGCGTCGTCGCGGGTGCGACGACGCCGCCCGGTCATGCCGCGGACCGGGGTCTGCCCGCCGCCTCCAGGATGAGGTCGGCGATCTCGCGGGGATGGGTGACGAGCGAGAGGTGGCCGCTGTCGAGCTCGATCGTCGTGGCCCCCATCCGATCGGCGAGGAACCGCTCGAGCTCCGGGGCGGTGGTGTGGTCGTCGCGCGAGACCGCGTACCACGCCGGTTTGTCGCGCCAGGCGGCGGCGGTCGTGCGCCCTGCGAACAGGGTGCCGGAGATGCGCCCCTGCACCGCGAAGAGCACCTTCGCCTGCGCCGGGTCGACGCCGTTCGCGAAGTCGGCGAGGAACGCGTCCTCGCTCAGCTGCGCGAACCCGTCCGCCTCGTGCACGAGCCCCGCGTTGGCGGCAGGCGTCGGGAAGCGACCGGCGAGCGCGGCGTAGTCCTCCCCCGCATCCGGCGCCCTCGCAGCGACGTACACGAGCGCGGTCACGTTCGGGTGCCCGCCGGTCTCGCTGATGACGGTGCCCGCCCACGAGTGCCCGACGAGCACCGTCGGTCCCGGTTGCAGGTCGAGGATGCGGCGGGTGGCCGCCGCGTCGTCGGCGAGCGAGGTGAGCGGGTTCTGCACCGCGGTCGCCCGCAGGCCCGCCGCCTGCAGCAGCGCGATCACCCCCGCCCAGGAGGAGCCGTCCGCGTAGGCGCCGTGCACGAGCACCACGTTGTCCGCCGTCGGTGATGCCATGTCGCCCTCGTCCCCACATCGGCGAAAACCACTCTTGACCAGACCGTTATACGCCCCGTACCGTGCCGGGCACCAGGGTTTTCCGTTCTTTCGCGCTCCACCCCACCCACTCGCCGCGACCCCGAGGACCCGCCATGGACGAACCCGCCCCGCACCACGAGACCCCCGTGCTCGGAAACCCAGACCTGCCGCAGGAGGGCGTCGCGAACACCGCGGGCGACCCCGCGGCGACCAGGATGACGGGTCCTCGGAACCCGGCGCTCGAGACCCAGTTCCCGAGCTCGATCGTCGCCCCCGGCACCGACATCGGCACGCAGCCGTTCTTCTGGTCGTCGTTCAACCTGTCTCCGCGACGCGTGCAGGCGGGCGGCTGGGCCCGCGAGGTGACGCAGCCCGACTTCGCGATCAGCGAGGAGATCGCCGGGGTGAACATGTACCTCGAACCGGGGGCGATCCGCGAGCTCCACTGGCACCGGACGGCGGAGTGGGCGCTCATGACCCGGGGGAAGTGCCGCATCACGACGCTCAGCCGCACCGGGCTGCCGAGCGTGGAGGACGTGTTCGCCGGCGACCTGTGGTTCTTCCCGGCCGGGCTGCCGCACTCCCTGCAGGGGCTCGGTCCGGACGGCGCGGAGTTCGTGCTGGCGTTCGACGACGGCGAGCAGTCCGAGTCGAACACGCTGCTGCTCACCGACTGGTTCGCCCACACCCCGCCCGACGTGCTGGCGAAGAACTTCGGCGTCGCGCAGGACGTGTTCCGCGACATCCCGCTGCACAACCTGTGGATCTTCCCCGGCGCGGAGCCCGGGCCGCTCGAGGACGACCAGGTCGCCGCCGGCGTGCAGTGGGGCGACGACCAGCCGGTCATCTTCCGGCTGTCGCAGTCGGAGCCGGTGCACCAGAACTCCGGCGGCAGCATCCGCATCGCCGACAGCGTGAACTTCCCCGCCTCCACCTCGGTCGCCGCCGCGCTCGTCCACGTGGAACCGGGCGGGATGCGGGAGCTGCACTGGCATCCGAACGCGGACGAATGGCAGTACTACCTGCAGGGGTCGGCGCGCATGACCGTGTTCGACACCGGCCCGCACGCCAACACGATGGACTTCCACGCGGGCGACGTGGGGGTGGTCAAGCGCAACAACGGCCACTACATCGAGAACACCGGCGACGAGACGCTCGTGTTCATCGAGACCTTCCGCGCGTCACGGTACGAGGAGGTGTCGCTCGCGAACTGGCTGGCCCACCTGCCGCCGCAGCTCGTCGCGGCGCACCTGAACATCCCGGTCGACACGCTCGCCACCTTCCCCCGCACCACCCAGGGGATCGTGCCGCTGCCCGGGCGGGACTGAGCGGGCACCCACCGTGCCATGACCGCGCCGCCCACCGCCCCGTCGCGGTTCGCGGCGCTCGCGGTGCCGAACTACCGCCGGTTCATCGCGGGGCAGGGCATCAGCCTCATCGGGTCGTGGACCGAGACCGTCGCGCAGGGCGTGCTCGTGCTCATGCTCACCGGGTCGCCGTTCGACCTCGGCCTGCTCGCCGCGCTCCGGTACGGCCCGGTGCTGCTGCTCGGCCCCCTCGCCGGGGTGCTCGTCGACCGGCACGACCGCCGGCGGCTGCTCGTGCTCACCCAGACCCTCCTCGCCCTCCTCGCCCTCGGGTTCGGGCTCGTCATCCTCGCCGGCCGCGAATCACTGGTGCTCGCGATGGTCGTCGCGGTCGTGTTCGGGATGCTGACGGCGGTCGACAACCCGGCACGGATGGCGCTCATCCCCGAACTCGTCGGCACCCCGGCCCTGCACAGCGCAGTGACGCTGAACAGCATCCTCGCGAACGTCGGCCGGGGCGTCGGGCCGGTGGTGGCCGCATCCCTCATCGGCACGGTCGGGATCGGCTGGTGCTTCATCGCGAACGCGGCGAGCTTCGCGCTCGTCATCGCGCTGCTGGTGTCGATGCGCTCGAGCGGCATCCACTCCGAGGGACGCGCGCCGAAGGCACGCGGACAGCTGCGGCAGACCCTCGGGATCGTGCGCCGCGACCCCGAGCTCCTCGGCCCCCTCGTGATGATGGCGGTCGTCGGCACCCTCGCGTACGAGTACGAGGTGAGCCTGCCCGTGTTCGGCGAGCACTCCCTCGCCGGCGGCGCGGACGAGTACGCCTGGCTCACCGCGGGGTTCGGCGCCGGGTCGATCGCCGCGGGACTCCTGCTGCTGTCGTGGCCGCAGACGGGCCTGCACCGCATGACGTGGATCAGCCTCGGGTACGCCGTCGCGCTCGCGGCGACCGCGGCGGCACCGTCGACGCTCGTCGCGAACGTGACCATCGTGTTCGTCGGCGCGTGCAGCATCGGGTTCCTCACGACCGGGAACGCGACCGTGCAGCTGCACGCCCCGGCCGGCATGCGCGGCCGGGTGACGTCGCTCTGGACCACCGCGTTCATCGGTTCCACCCCGGTCGGCGCGCTCATCGTCGGCGGCATCGGGATGCTGCTCGGCGGCCGCGCCGCGGTCGGGGTGGCCGCCGCATCCTGCCTCCTCGCCGCCGCCCTCGGCCTGCTCGTCCGCCGCCGGGGGTGACCCCGCGCGCGATACCCCCGGAGACCCGCCTGGACCGCGAGACTGCATCTGCGCCACGAGACTGCATCCAATGTCAGCAGTCTCGTGCGGGAGATGCAGTTCTCGCGGCCCTCTGCGCCGGCGCGGCGATAGCGTGGCCGCATGACGCTTCCGGTGCCCTCGCTCATCGAACGCTTCCACGTCGAGGTGGAGCTGGGTCCGCTCGAGGACCACGGCATGACCCGCGCCGGCCACCGCCGGGTGGTGCCGATCACGGGCGGCACCGTCACCGGGGCGCTCGAGGGCGAGATCCTCCCCGGCGGTGCGGACTGGCAGCTGGTGCGCGCGGACGGCGCGGTCGAGGTCGACGGGCGCTACACCGCCCGCACCCGTGACGGCGCCCTGCTGTACCTGCAGGCCCGCGGGGTGCGCAGCGGCGACCCGGCAGTGCTCGAGGCGCTGCTGCGCGGCGAACATGCGGACCCGGCCGCGTACTACTTCCGCACCGTGCTGACGATCGAGACGTCCGCACCGGAGCTCGCGTGGCTGGAGCACCGGCTGTTCGTGTGCGCCGCCGAGCGCGAAGCGGACGCGGTCCGCTACACCGCCTACGAGGTCGCCTGACCCCCGCGGACCGCGAGACTGCATCTGCGCGACGAGACTGCGGGGTAACCCCGCTGTCTCGGCGGTGAGATGCAGTCTCGCGGTCCGGTGACGGCCCGGTCAGGATGCGGGCGGCGTGGGGCGCTTCGCGCGGCGCGCGGTGACGATCCACACGATCGCGCCGGCGAGGATCACCACGACCAGCGCCACGATCACCCACACGAGCACCGGCACCCCGCCGTCGACGGGCGCGGAGATCGGCACCGCGGTGACGGTCGGGGTGGGGCTCGCGGCCGCAGTCACGGTGAGGGTCGCGGTCGCGAGCACGGTCTCGCCGTCGCCGACCGAGATGACGATGTCGCCGGCCTCGGACGGCGTGAACGTCGTGGTCGCGGTCCCCGCGGTCACCGGCACCTGCGTGCCGTCGCCGCCGTCGGCGAACGTCCCGCTGCCCGGGCTGCCCGTGCCGACGGATGCGGTCTCGAGCCCGCCGAGACCGGACACCGTGACGGTGACCTTCTCGCCGACCGCCACGCTCGACGGCGTGAGCGACACCTTCGCCTGGGCCTCGGGCTGCGGCGCGGGTGCCGGCGCGCCGCTGACGGTCACCTCCACCGTGCCCAGCACCGTCTCACCGTCGGTCACGGCGATCGTGATCGTCCCGCTCGCCCCCGCGAGGAACGTCGCCGACGCCTGGCCGCCTGACACCGGCGCCGTGTACGAGCTGTCGCCGCTCTCGGTGAACGTGCCCGCCGACGTGTCGCCCAGCCCGAAGGAGGCCTGCTGCAACCCGCCGAGTCCCGTCGCGACGACCGTGGTGGTCTCCCCCACCGCGATCGACGACGGTGTCGCGGTCAGTTCCGCCGCGTGCGCCGCACTCGGCACCGCGACGGCCAGCGCCGCCCCGACCACCGCCGCGACCGCGACGCCCAGCATC
This sequence comes from Microbacterium sp. GXF7504, assembly GCF_054798235.1. NCBI lineage: Bacteria > Bacillati > Actinomycetota > Actinomycetes > Micrococcales > Microbacteriaceae > Microbacterium > Microbacterium sp. GXF7504. The sequence continues at coordinate 437,672 of NZ_JBSJZI010000001.1, forward strand.
CTTCGCACGGCACCGCCGCGCGTCGTCCTCGTCCCCAGCACTTCCGACGTCCCCATGTGTCGTCCCCTCGGTGTCCGCGGCGGCACCACGCCCCCAGCGCTGCAGGCATCCTTCCGCATCCGCCCGCCCGCTCGCCACAGGTTTCCGACGGGTGACGCCGGATGACGACGGATCGATATGATCCGAGACGACCCGACCAGGAGGCCGCCATGCCCGAACTGACCCCCGGCACCGTCGTGCCCGGCGCGACCGTGACCGCCGTGCACGAGCTGCTCCCGGCCGACCAGGTGGTCGCCGGCACCCCGACGACGGCGACGGTGGAGCTGGGCGGGTTCGCCGGCGTCGAGCTCGGCGTCTGGGAGATGACCCCCGGCACGGCGACCGACGTCGAGGCCGACGAGGTGTTCGTGGTGCTCTCCGGCCGCGCCCGCGTCGTCTTCACCGACCGCGACCTCGCGCCGATCGAGATCGGCCCCGGCGACATCGTGCGACTCGAGCACGGCATGCGCACCGAGTGGACGGTCACCGAGACCCTCCGCAAGGTCTACCTGGCCTGACCGCCCGCGCCGGTCCGCCCGCGCCGGCCCGCCCTCACCCGACGCGGTTCTCCTGCACGACGTGCTCCAGGGCCCAGGCCAGCCGCGACAGCGAGACGAACGCCTCGACCTGCGGCAACAGCGCGTCGAACGGCACCCGCGGCAACTGATCCAGGATGAACGTGTCGCCGGGGCCCGGGGCGACCTCGGTCGCGAACGAGCGGCGGGCGGATGCGGCGAGACCGCGCAGGTGCGCCAGCGCATCGTCGAGGGCGGTCGCCGCATCCCCCCGCAGCACCCCCGCGCGGCGGCCCGTCGACACCGCGATCGCCGCCTGCGCGTAGCCTTCCGCCGCGCGCGTGGCGACGTACAGCAGGTGCACCACCGGTCCGCGCTGGACGCGCCGGGCGCCGACCATCGCGACCGACATCGCGCTGACGAGGGTGTCGACGTCGGCGAGCGCGGCCCGCAGCGTCTGCGACGCCGCGAGCACGTCGGCGTCCTTCCCGGCGCCGGTGAGTGCGGTGCGTCCGGTGTCGAGCAGCCGGTCGAGGGCGTCGAACCAGGCCTGCACCGTCGCGAGCCGGCTGGGCCGCGAGTTGGCGGAGAAGATGAGGTACGCGCACAGCACGCCGATGACCGCGCCGGCGAGCGTCTCGCCGATCCGCAGCTCCAGCACCTGCTCGTCGAGCACGCCGATGAGCCCGTACATGGCGACCAGCAGCATCGTGATGAAGAAGGCGCTGTAGAGATAGAGGAGCGGCCCGAAGTACATCATCCCGAAGGCGGCGACCACGCAGATCGCCACGAGCGCCGGCTTGCTCTCGTGCACGAGGAGCACGAGGACCACCCCGACCACGAGCCCGGCGGCGGTGCCGGCGACGCGATTGTAGGCGCGGGTGAGGATCGACCCGCGGGTGGAGGCGCCGACGAAGACGATGAACGCGGTCAGCACCGCCCAGTACCAGCGGCTCGCGGAGATGAGCTCCCCGACCCCCGTGGCGATGACGGCCGCGATCGTCACCTGCACCGCGAGCCGGGTCGTCAGCCGCCAGTGCCGCCAGTCCCACCAGCGGGCGGTGTCGGACGCGGGCGTCGACCCGGTCGGGGCGGGTGCCGGCGCCGTCGCGGCGGGGACGGAGCGGGGGTCCGGACGACGCCGCACCGCGTCGCGGAGGTCCGCGTGGGCGAGGACGCTGCGGGTGAGCCGCCCGACGAGCGCCCGGTGCGGGGATGCGGGTGTGAGCGCCGCGAACAGCTCCCGCGCCCGGTCGGTCGCGGCCAGCACCTGCACCTCGCTCGCCCGGTTGTCGAGCATGGTCGTGAGCGCGGCGAGCGCCGCGGAGCGCGCGGGGTCGGCAGGCGCGTGCCCCGCATCCCGCACGAGTTCGGCGCACGCCTGCTCGACGTCGATGCGGGCCTCGAGCACGAGCGAGGCGAAGGTGGTCTCGTCCGCGTCGACGTAGCGCGCCGTCGGGTTGTCCTGCTGCCAGCGGGTGATCGCCTGTGCGACGTCGTCGAGGCGGGCGAGCCGCGTCCGGAGCGTCTTCGGGTGCTTCGGGTCGGGATGCCGCGCGGCGGCGAGCGCGGCCGCGGACGCGTCCCGCAGTTCCCGCAGGAGCAGCGCGAGCTCGCGGCCGGGACGCTCGACGAGCAGCAGCGCCCGCATGAGCGCGAGGGACCCCACCGCCCCGCCCGCGACGAGGAGGAACCCCGGCAGGTCGGTGATCGTGAGTTTCAGCAGGAGCGGGAAGAAGCAGCCGAAGAACGCGCCGAACCCCAGGGCCGTGGCGCGCGGGCCGTAGCGTCGCACCCAGGTGGCGATCCCGGCGATGCACACGAGCAGCGCGATCTCGAGGACCCGCTGCTCGGCCAGGAGCACGGCGAGGGTGGCCGCGGCGCCGGTCGGCACGATGAGGAGCACCGTCGTGACCAGGCGGCCCCTGCCGGTCGCGTCGTGCGGGGTGAGGCCCATCTGCATCGCCATGAAGATGCCGATGGTCAGCAGCGACGGGTCGGCGTGCAGGAACGTGACGGCGGCCCACGCCGACAGCGCGCTCAGCAGCATCCCGGTGGCGATGGCGACCGCGAGCTTGAGCCTGCCGCGTCCGGGATCCGTCGCAGACAGGCTCTGTCTGATGGCTGCGGTCACCCCCACACGCCCACCCTGACACAGCCCACTCGCACGGACGCGCCCCGTTCACCCGCCCCGTCCTCCACCCCTCACCCGGCGCGAGCCCGGGCGGCCCGGGTCAGCGGAAGGCGGACTCGCCGGTCAGGAGCTGGCCGAGCACGAGCGTGTGCATCTCGACCGTGCCCTCGTAGGTGAGCACCGACTCTAGGTTGTTCTGGTGGCGGATCACCGGGTACTCGAGGGAGATGCCGTTCGCACCGAGGATCGTCCGCGCGGTGCGCGCGATCTCGATGGCCTCGCGCACGTTGTTGAGCTTGCCGATCGACACCTGCTCCGGCCGGAGCGTGCCGGCATCCTTCCGCCGCCCCAGGTGCACCGCGAGCAGCACCCCCTTCACGTATTCGAGGGTCATGTCGGCGAGCTTCTGCTGCGTGAGCTGGAACCCGCCGATCGGGCGGCCGAACTGCACGCGCTCGATCGAGTACCGCCGCGCGACCTCGAGGCACGACCGGGCCGCGCCCATCGCACCCCACACGATGCCGTACCGGGCATCGTTCAGGCACGCGAGCGGCCCCTTCAGCCCGCGAGCCTCGGGCAGCACGGCGGATGCGGGCAGCCGCACCCCGTCGAGCACCAGCTCCCCGGTGGCCGAGGCCCGCAGCGACAGCTTGTGCCGGATCTCCGGCGCGGAGAACCCCGGGGTGTCGGTGGGCACCACGAACCCGCGGACACCCTCGTCGGTGTTCGCCCAGACCACCGCGACATCCGCGTACGGCGCGTTGGAGATCCACATCTTGCGGCCGTCGAGCATCCAGTCGTCGCCGTCGCGGCGGGCGAAGGTCGTCATGCTCGCGGGGTCGGAGCCGACGTCGGGTTCGGTGAGCCCGAAGCATCCGATCGCCTCGCCCGCCGCCATCCGCGGGAGCCACTCCTGCTTCTGCTCCTCCGAGCCCCAGCGGTGGATGGCGTACATGGCGAGCGACCCCTGCACCGACACGAGCGAGCGCAGGCCCGAGTCGGTGGCCTCGAGCTCCATGCAGGCCAGGCCGTACTCGACGGCCGACATGCCCGCGCAGCCGTACCCCTCCAGGTGCATGCCCAGCACGCCGAGCCTTCCGAGCTCCCTCGTGAGGTCGCGGATGCCGGGGATGCCGCCCTGCTCGAACCACTCCGCGATGTGCGGCTCGACGAGCGCGTCGAGCGTCTGCCGCACCGCGCCGCGGATCGCCTTCTCGTCGCCGCTGAGCAGGTCGTCGAGCCCGGCGGGATCGGACGGGTCCGGCGCGGGAAGGCGCATCGGGTCGGCGTGGGTCATCGCTGGTCCTCCTCGTGCAGCGGGTCACCCGAAGCGTACGCGAGGCGGCGGCGCGGGCGTGCCGCGGTGGGCGGGGGATGCTGCCCGGAAACGCCGGAACCCCCGACGGATCGGGGGTTCCTCTGGCGGAGACGGAGGGATTTGAACCCTCGGTCCCCTTACGGGGACTCCACCTTAGCAGGGTGGTGCACTAGGCCTGACTATGCGACGTCTCCAGGTGCGCACGGATGCGCACGTCCGTCCATCATACCGGGTGCACGGGCCCGCGCCGAACGGCTACCCGTTGCCGTTCGAACAGGTCTCCTGCGCGGCCGTCTGACCGGTGATGCTGGAGGGCAGCTCGACCGCATCCGTGGCCGGGGTCTCCTGCGCCGGCGCCTCGCCGCCCTCGGCGGGCTGCTCCGCGGGCTGTTCGGCCGGCTGCTCCGACTCGACCGCCACGACACCGCCGTTCGCGGCCACATCCCCGGTGAGGACGATCTGCTGGTTCGCCGCCAGCGCGTCGAACAGGGCGGTGGCCGCCGACTTGTTCGGCACGACCTTGTTCGGATTGTCCGGGTCGGTCAGCGTCGGGTACTGCACGAACACGATCTGGTCGAGCGAGACGCCCTTCATGGTGAGGGCGAGCTGCACCATGGTGAGCGGGTTCGCGAGGTTCGAGCTCGGCGTGACATTGTCGACCGTCGTGCCCGCGAGCGAGTAGAGCCGACCCACGTCGGAGAGGGTGTCCTCGCTCATGATCTTCTTCACCAGCCGCGACATGTACTGCTGCTGGTTCGAGATGCGACCGAGGTCGGAACCGTCGCCGACGCCGTGGCGGGTGCGGAGGAACTCCAGCGCTTCCACACCCTGCAGCGTGTGCATGCCCGGTTCCAGGTCGAGGCCGGTGTAGATCGGGTCGTAGATGCCGTTCGCGACGCAGACCTCGACGCCGCCGACGGCGTTCGTGATCTCGATGACACCGCCCCAGGTGACCTTCGCCGCGTAGTCGATGTTCTCGCCCGTCAGCTGCGAGATCGTCTTGGCGACGCAGGAGAGCCCGCCGTAGCCGTACGAGTCGTTCAGCGGCTGCTTGCTCATCGCCGACGAGGTCGACCCGTTCTCACGGGTGCACGACGGGATCGGCAGCATCAGGTCGCGCGGGAACGAGACCGCCGTGACCCGCCGCGGCTCGTCGGAGACGTGCAGCAGGATGTTCACGTCGTTGAGCTCGCCCTCGGCATCCTTGCCCGTGCAGCGGCCCGGGAAGTAGTGGGCGTACTGGTCCTCGCACGCGTCGGTGCCGACCAGCAGCAGGTTGAAGCCGCCCTCGAGCTCACCGATGGTCGGCGGCGCGGCGGTCTGCCCCTCGAGTTCGACGGCGTTGCTCGACAGGGTCGAGAACAGGTTCCAGGTGTTGTAGCCGACGACACCGACGCCGGCGACCAGCACGACCGCGAGCGACACGGCGAGGATCTTGAAGAACTGCGAGACCGGATGCGGGGAGCGCAGCTGGCCGTGGCGCGCCACCGTCTGGCGGCGCCCGCTTCGGGTCGTCGGGCTCACTCGGGTCCTCTCGATCGCCGGCAAGGGCGTCGGCTGCACACACAACCGTCGGGCAGTTTATCGACCGCGCCGGGAAGCAGGCTGCGAACTCGCTGGCGGTGCGGTGGACGCCCGCCGACCGGCCTCCGTCCGCACGGCGACGAGCGGGCCGTGACGATCACGCGAAACACGCTCGTGCTACGTTCCCGCGGGGGCGGCACCCGGCCGCCCGCGAAGGGGAAGCTGTGAGCGCATACGACGAGACCACGCTGCTGGCACGGGCACGCGAGATCCTGGGCGAGGGCGAGGAGGTGCTCGCCGCGGGGATCTTCGGACTCGCCGAGCTGAGCGGCGCCGCCGCGATCGGCATGGTCGCCGGCAACACCGCGGCCGATCTCATCCCCGGCGGCGACAGCATACTCGGCAGCCTCATCGGGACGCTCCTCGGCCGCCGCGCGGCGATCAAGGCCACCGCCGAGCAGCACGGCGCCACCGTGCAGCTGCTCGTCGCCGTCACGCCCGACACGATCCACGTGCTGAACGCCGACACCCAGGGCCGCCTCGACCCGGAGCTCACGAGCTTCCCGCGCGCGACGACCGACGTCACGGTGAAGACGTTCGGCGCGAGCCGCCACCTGACCTTCACGGACGGCGACCACGTGCTGAAGCTGCACGGCACCGGCGCCGGCATCAGCCCGCTCGTCGCGGGCGACAAGCTCGTGATGGACCTCCTCGCCGAGCCGAAACCCGTGTCCTGAGCCCCGGTCGCGCGGCGCGCGCCGCATCCTGACCCCGGCCGCACGGCACGCCGCCGCATCCGCCGAGCCACCCCTCTTTCTGCGACCCACCCCTCTTTCTGCAGCAGAAAAGGGGGTGGGTCGCAGAAAAGGGGGTCGCTCGGCATCGAACGCACCGGTCAGCGCAGCGCGTCAGCGCAGCGGGATCACAGCGGAGGGTGTGGGATTCGTCCCCACCGCCCCTCCACGCCCCGCTTCGCGGGACGCGGAGCCTCCGGCGGCGTGGGCCCACCCGAGGGTTCGAACCCGCCGAACCGAAAGCGCCCGCGGCGGCCCCGAGGGGCCTTCGCAGGCACTGGCGGAGGGTGTGGGATTCGAACCCACGGGACATTGCTGCCCACTGGTTTTCAAGACCAGATCCTTCGGCCGCTCGGACAACCCTCCCGGACGGACGCCGCGGCATCCGTCGCCCCGCGAGTCTAGCCCGCGGCGGCGGTCACAACGCGCGCAGCACCGCCGCGACGCCGCCCTCGGTGACGGATGCGGTGACCTCCCCAGCGGCCTCCAGCACCTCGGCCGGGCCCTGGCCCATGGCGACCGCGCGGCCGCCGTTCGCGCGCGCCCACTCGAACATGCCGACGTCGTTGCGACCGTCGCCCATGACGAGCACGCGGGTCGGGTCGACGCCCAGCCAGCGCTGCACGAGGGCGAGCGCGCTGCCCTTGTCGACGCCCTTCGGCGCGATGTCGAGCCACGCCGTCCAGCCGACCGCGTACGAGACCTGGTTGAGCCCCACCCGCTCGACGAGCTCGACGAAGTCGCGCTCCGTCTTCTCCGGCGACACCACGACCACGCGGGTCACGGGCCGGCGGGCGAGGTCCTCGAACGCGACCCGCTCGGCGCGGTCGAGGTTCCAGTCGTCCATGTAGTCCGTGTACAGGCGTCGGCCGTCGGGGAGCTCCACGAGGTAGTGCGCCTCCGGGAGGTGGCGGCGCAGCATCCGCAGCACGTCGGCGGCGTCGAACGTCTCGACGTGCACACGCTCGTAGTCGCCCTCCGCGGTGCGCTTGAGGATCACCGCGCCGTTCGAGCAGATCGCGTAGTCCGGGGCGATGGCCAGCACGTCGTGGATGCGGCTGGTCGCCTCCCAGCTGCGGCCGGTCGCGAGCATCACCCGGTGCCCGGCGCGCTCGGCGTCGCGGACCGCGTCGACGATGCCCGGGCTGGCGGTCTCGTCCTCGAGCAGCACGGTGCCGTCGATGTCGAGCACCACGAGCATCGGCTCGGCCGCCTCCGCGACCTCCTCGACGAGTTCGGCGGCGTCCTCGACCGACTCGGTCTCGACCTCGCCGGGTTCGGGCAGCCGCGGGTCGGTCACGCGATCGGCTCCAGCACCTCGAGGCCGCCCAGGTACGGGCGCAGCACCTCGGGCACCGTCACCGACCCGTCGGCGCGCTGGTGGGTCTCCAGCAGCGCGACGATCCAGCGGGTGGTCGCGAGGGTGCCGTTCAGCGTCGCGACGTGCTGCGTCTTCCCGCCGTCCGGGCGGTGCCGGATGTCGAGGCGACGGGCCTGGTACGTGGTGCAGTTCGAGGTGCTGGTGAGCTCGCGGTACGCGTGCTGCGTGGGCACCCACGCCTCGACGTCGTACTTGCGGGCGGCCGATGAGCCGAGGTCGCCGGCGGCCACGTCGATCACGCGGTACGCGAGGCCGAGGTCCTGCAGCATCCCCTCCTGCATCGCGACGAGCTTCTCGTGCTCGGCCTCCGCCTCGGCGGGGTCGGCGTAGACGAACATCTCGAGCTTGTTGAACTGGTGCACGCGGATGATGCCGCGGGTGTCCTTGCCGTAGGAGCCGGCCTCGCTGCGGTAGCAGGTGGACCAGCCGGCGTAGCGCTTGGGGCCGCGGGCCAGGTCGATGATCTCGCCCATGTGGTACCCGGCGAGGGGCACCTCGCTCGTGCCGACGAGGTAGAGGTCCTCGTCGTCGAGGTGGTAGACCTCGGCGCTGTGCTTGCCGAGGAAGCCGGTGCCCTGCATGACCTCGGGACGCACGAGCGTCGGCGGGATCATCGGGGTGAACCCGGCCTGCAGGGCGCGGTCGAGACCGAGGGTCATGAGCGCGAGCTCGAGACGCGCGCCGACGCCGGTGAGGAAGTAGAAGCGGCTGCCGGACACCTTCGTGCCGCGCTCCATGTCGATCGCGCCGAGGAGCTCGCCGATCTCGAGGTGGTCGCGCGGGGTGAAGTCGAACGTCGGCACCTCGCCGTGCGTGCGGAGCGTGACGAAGTCGTCCTCGCCGCCGGCGGGCACCCCGTCGATCACGATGTTCTCGATCGCGGAGAACGCCTCGGCGAAGCCCTCCTCCGCCACGGTCACGGCCTGCTGGGCGGCCTTCACGCGCTCGCTGAGGTCCTTGGCCTGGGCGACGAGCGCGGCCTTCTCCTCCTTGGGCGCCTTCGCCACGAGCTTGCCGTGCGCGTTCTGCTCCGCGCGCAGCTCCTCGAAGGCGACGATGGCCGCGCGGCGGGCCTTGTCGGCCTCGAGCGCCGCGGTGACGGTGTCGGGCGACTCCCCCCGCGCCACCTGCGAGCGGGTGACAAGCTCGGGATTCTCGCGGAGAAGTGTCGGATCGATCATCCCCCGAGTCTACTGAGCCGACCGGCCGCTATCGTGTGAGCCATGACAGCGGATGCGGGGGCCGGACGCCGCGCCGCACTCGTCTACAACCCGGTGAAGGTCGACGCCGCCCGCCTCCGGCAGCAGGTGACGGATGCCGCCGCCCGCGCCGGCTGGGCCGAACCGCTGTGCTTCGAGACCGCCGTGACCGACCTCGGGCAGGGGTGCGTGCGCGCGGCCCTGGACGCCGGGGCGGAGGCGGTGCTGGTCGCCGGCGGTGACGGCACGGTGCGCGCGGTCGCGGAGGCGCTCACCGGCACCGGGGTGCCGTTGACGATCGTGCCGAGCGGCACCGGCAACCTCCTCGCCCGGAACCTCGAGCTGCCCCTCGACGACCCGGTGCGGGTCATCGCCGCGACCTTCGACGGCGAGCATCGCCCGGTCGACATCGGGATGGCGACGATCACGCGGGTGGACGGCACCACCTCGGAGGCCGCGTTCGTCGTCATGGCCGGGATGGGCCTGGACGCGGCGATGATCGCGAACACGCGCCCGAAGCTGAAGAAGGCGGTCGGCTGGGTCGCGTACGTCGACGGCGCCGCCCGTTCGCTGCCGAAGGCGAAACCGTACCGGCTCGTGTACCAGCTCGACGCCGAGCGGATGCGCACCACCCGCGTCTACAGCGTCCTGTTCGCCAACTGCGGGGCGCTGCCCGCCGGGATCGCGCTCATCCCCGACGCCGCGATCGACGACGGCACGATGGACGTCGTGCTCATCCGCCCCCGCGGCTGGTGGGGCTGGCTCGCCGTGTGGCGCCGCGTCTGGTGGGACAACTCGGTGCTGCGCCGGTTCAAAGCCGGCCGCCTCGTGCTGGAGCGGCGCCGCGACCAGTCCGTGCGCTATCTGCAGAGTGCGCGGGCGGAGGCCGGCGCGAACCCGCCGCAGGCCGTGCAGCTCGACGGCGACGAGTTCGGGGTCGCGGTGCGGATGACGTGCGAGGTCGTGCCCGGCGGGCTCCTCGTCGCCCTCCCCAAGGGCCACCGTCTCCCGAACCGCTGAGCGGGACCCCTGCGCTCGGCGCGCGGGACTGTCAAGCCACGGGCGCGGCGCGGCCGACCGACGTAACGTCGCTCCATGAGCACCACCCTCGTCTGGTTCCGCGACGACCTGCGGCTGGCGGACAACCCGGCCCTGCACGCGGCGCTCGAGCGCGACGAGCCGGTCGTGTGCCTGTACGTGCTGGACGAGGTCTCGCCCGGGTTCCGGCCGCTCGGCGGCGCCGCCCGCTGGTGGCTGCACCATTCCCTGGCCTCCCTCGGGGAGCGCCTGCGCGAGCGGGGGTCGGTGCTGCTGCTGCGGCGGGGCGCCGCATCCGAGGTCGTGCCGCAGGTGGTCCGGGAGACCGGCGCTACCGCCGTCGCCTGGAACCGCCGGTACGGCGCCGCCGAACGCGACGTCGACCGGGCGCTGAAGGACGGGCTGCGGCGCGACGGTGTGGAGGTGCGCTCGTTCGCCGGGTCGCTGCTGTTCGAACCGTGGACCGTGCACACCGGCGCGAACACGCCGTTCGCGGTGTTCACCCCGTTCTGGCGGCGCTGCCTGCACCTGCCGCCGCCGCGGCACCCGCTCCCCGAGCCCGACCGCATCCCGGGTCCGGCACAGGCGCCGGCCTCCGACGACCTCGCCGACTGGGGGCTGCTGCCCGCGCACCCGGACTGGGCCGGGGGGCTCCGCGAGACGTGGGAGCCCGGGGAGCCCGCCGCGCAGGCACGGCTGCGTGAGTTCCTCGCCCGCGACGCCGACGCCTACGAGACCGCCCGCGACGAACCGGCCGCCGGCGCCACGTCCCTCCTGTCGCCGCGGCTGCGGTGGGGCGAGCTCAGCCCGTACACCGTGTGGCACGCCGCGCTCGACGCCGACGCCGACACCGGGCGGTTCCTCTCCGAACTCGGCTGGCGCGAGTTCGCGTGGCACGTGTTCTTCCACCATCCCGACCTCGCGACCCGCAACCTCCACGCCGAGTACGACGCGTTCCCGTGGCCGCCGCACGACGAGGACCGGATGCGGGCGTGGCGCCGCGGCCGCACCGGGTACCCGTTCGTCGACGCGGGGATGCGGGAGCTCTGGCACACCGGGCACATGCACAACCGGGTGCGGATGGTGGTCGCGTCGTTCCTCGTGAAGAACCTCCTCATCGACTGGCGCCGCGGCGAGGAGTGGTTCTGGGACACGCTCGTCGACGCCGACGCGGCCAGCAACGCGTTCAACTGGCAGTGGGTGGCGGGATCCGGGGCGGATGCGGCGCCGTACTTCCGCGTCTTCAACCCGGAGCTGCAGCGGGCCAAGTTCGACCCGCAGGGGTTGTACTGCGCGCGCTGGGCCCCGGATGCGGCCGACATCCCGCCGATCGTCGACCTCGCCGTCTCGCGGAACGCGGCGCTGCGCGCCTACGAGCGGGTCAAGCGCGCGCGCTGAGCGAGGGCGCGCGCGCCGGGAATGCCGGGCGCGGGCCGTGCGTTCCGGGTGAGCGATGCCGACTTCACCCGCCCTCTCCGTGCTCGACCTCGTCCCCGTCCGCACCGGGCAGACCAGCCGCGACGCCTTCGCGTCGTCCATGACGCTGGCCGCCCGTGCCGACGAGCTCGGGTACCACCGCTACTGGTTCGCGGAGCACCACAACATGCCCGCGGTCGCCTCCACGTCGCCGCCGGTGCTCGTGGCGGCCGCGGCGGCCCGCACCGAGCGCATCCGCGTCGGCTCCGGCGGGGTCATGCTGCCCAACCACGCGCCGCTCATCGTCGCCGAGCAGTTCGCCGCGCTGGAGGCCATGGCCCCGGGCCGGATCGATCTCGGCATCGGGCGCGCGCCCGGCAGCGACCCGGTGATCACGCAGCTGCTGCACCGTTCCGGCACCACCAGCGAGGTGGACCGGTTCCCCGACCACATCCGCGACATCCTCGCGCTCACCTCGCCCGACGGCGCGTCCGTGCGGTTCACCTCCGGCGGCACCTACGAGCTGCGGGCGACCCCCGCGGCCACCGGCGCGCCGGAGCTGTGGCTGCTCGGGTCGAGCGACTACTCGGCCCAGCTGGCCGCATCCCTCGGCCTGCCGTACGTGTTCGCGAACCACTTCTCCGGCGAGGGGGTCGAACGGGCGCTCGCGCTGTACCGGGAGCAGTACCGCCCGAGCGAGGCGCACCCGGAGCCGGTGACGTTCCTCACGACGAACGCGGTCGTCGCCCCGACCCGCGAGGAGGCGGAGGCCCGTGCGCTGCCGCAGATCCGGATGATGGCGCGGCTGCGCAGCGGCCGACCGCTCGTCGCGCTCGAGACCGTGGAGCAGGCGCAGGCGGCGGAGGCCGAGGACCGTCTCGGCGCACCGTTCGCCGCGACCGCGAAGGAGCGCTGGATCCTCGGCACGCCCGAGGAGGCCGCATCCGAGCTGCGCGCGTTCGCCGCGACGTACGGCGTCGACGAGGTCATGGTCTCGCCGGTCGCCGGGTCGACCGACGACGAGCCGATGGATGCGGCGACCGGCCGCATCCAGACGCTCGAGCTCCTGGCCGCCGCCCTCTCCTGACCCGCTCGCGCGCCGACGCGCGCCGACCGCGATTCATCCGTCGCGAATGCCGCATGTTCGCGCGCGGGATGCGGCATTCGCGACGGGTGAACCGGTGCTTCGCGAGGCCGGGGGCGGGGGTCAGGCCTCGGGTTCGCCGGTGATGAGGCCGCGCAGCCAGTCGCGCGCTTCGACGAACACGTCGTCGGAGTAGCGGTCCTGGTAGCGGTTGATGGCGCGGTCCGCGCGCGGGTACGAGCCGAGGAACAGCACCTGCGGGCTGAAGCGGCGCAGCCCCATGAGCGCGTCGGCCATGCGCTCGTCGCGGATGTGGCCGTCGGCGTCGATCACGAACCGGTAGCGGCCGAGGGCGTCGCCGATCGGCCGCGAGGCCAGCAGGCTGAGGTTGATGCCACGGGTGGCGAACTGCTCGAGCATCTCGAGCAGCGCCCCGGGATACTCCTGCGGCAGCTCGACGATGAGCGAGGTCTTGTCGGCGCCGGTCGGGGCCGGCGGGGCGACCGTGCGCTGCACGAGCACGAAGCGGGTGACGGCGTCCTTGTTGTCGCCGATGTCCTCGGCCAGCAGGGTCAGGTCGTCGTGGTGCTCCAGGATGCCGGGAGGAGCGATCGCGGCATCCGCGTTGCTCGTCCCGTCGATGAGCCCGAGGGCGCTCGCGACGTTGCTCGCGGCCGGGAGGTGCTGGTGCGCCGGCAGGTGCTCGCCGAGCCAGCCGAGGCACTGCGCGTAGGCCACGGGGTGCGCGGCGACGAGCGAGACCTCGTCGAGGCTCACACCGGGACGGGCCACGAGCACGAAGCTCACCGGCACGAGGTACTCCCCCACGATCCGCAGACCCGGCACCGTGGCCAGGGCGTCCTGCGCCGTGGAGACGCCGCCGTCGACCGAGTTCTCGATCGCGATCATCGCCGCGTGCGCGCGGCCCTCGACCACATCGCTGAGGGCCTCGCCGACGTTGCGGACGGGCTTCCAGATCTGGCCGCGGGCCTCGGGCACCTGCGCGAGGGCGGCCTCGGTGAAGGTCCCGGCGGGTCCGAGGTAGCTGTAGGTACGGCGTTCGGGCTCGGGCGCGGCGTCGGGTGTGCTCACGGGCACTCAGCCTAGACCTGCGGCGCTGCCGCGAGGCGACCTCCAGCGGTTCCGGAGGTTTCAGCGCAGACCGCCGCGACGGGGGTCGGTGTCGTCGTCGAACGCGTCGCGACGGTGCGTGCTCCGCAGCACGCGGAACAGCGCGAGCACGAGCAGCACGAGCACGACCGCGCAGGCGCCGAGGAGCACGACGAGGAGCGCGAACGGGTCCATGCGGGCTCCTCCTCGGTCGTGGCGATCCGGCAACAGTACCCACCGCGACCGCGACGTCCGCCGCCGGTCAGCCCCCGAAATCGGTGGTTCCACCGTCGACGGTGGCGGATGCGGCAGCGCCCCGGCCTGCGGGGAGGAGCCGCCCCACCGCGCGCGCCGCGGCGGTGTCGAGCAGCGCCGCGAGCCAGTCGCCGACGGCGTCGAGGTCGAGGTCGTCGCGGTCGCCGGCGTCGTCGAGGAGCAGCACGTCCACGCCGCGCTCCCGCGCCCGGGAGGCCGCGGCGACGACCGCGGGCGTCGCGAGCCGGCCCGCACGGAGTTCGTCGCGCAGGCGCCCCTCGACGGCGAGCGCCGTCCGCCGGCCCTCCGCCGGGAGCTCCTCCTGCGCGGCGATCCGCTCGAGGACCGGACCGGCGAGCGACACGGCCCGCGCCGCCCGGCCGCCGAGCTCCTCGCGCGCCGCGGCGTCCCAGGCCGCGCGCTCCTCGTCGCGGACGGCCCGCTCGTGCAGCCGCCCGGTGCGCGCCTGCATCCGCGCCACCACCCGGGTGAGCGCGACCGCGATGAGGACGACGGCCACGGCCCGCACGCTCGCCATGAACACGAGCGCGGGAGCCGCGTCCGCCCAGGCGCCGGCCGCCACGACGACCGCGAGGAGCCCGACGGCACCGGCCGTCGCCCATCGGAGACACCCGCGCATGGCCACGGCGACGAACACGAACGCCGCGGTCGTGACGAACCACAGGTGGGCGTACGTGAACGGCGACAGCGCCACCCCGGCGACGACGACCGCGAGGGTCAGCGCCGTCACGGTGGCGAGCCGGGCACGCGTGGGCACGGCGGTCGGCGAGCGGCGCAGCACCTCGGTCGCGGTGAACAGCCCGAGGCACACGGCGAGCGGCACCCACCAGAACCGCGCCGTGGGGATCGCGAGGATCGCGAGCGCCAGCTGGGTGACCGTGAAGACGACGGCGATGACGGCGACCCCGACGCGCAGCATCCGGGGATCCGCCGCATCCGGGATCGCCTCGGCCGTCGGCGCCGACCAGGTCAGCCGCACCGAGGCGCCCCCGCCGGGCCGGGAGACCACCTCGGCCTCACCGCCGGCGTCGCGCACACGCCCGCGGATGCTGACCCGCACCCCCAGCCGGTCCTCGGGGACGGCGGCCGGGTCGAACCCGACGCCGTCGTCGGTCACCGTGACCACGACGCCGCGGGCGCGCTGGGCCACGGCGACGGTGCGGCTCGCGGCCGGCCCGGCATGGCGGATGCTGTTGTCCACCGCCTGCAGCGCCGCGCCGAGGAGCGCGGCGTGCACGTCGTCGGGGAGGCCGTCGGGCATCTCCCCGGCGACCACGACGCGGGCGCGCGGATCACGGCCCGTCACGGCGGCGGCGAGCTCGTCGGCGAACGTCCCGGGCGCGGTGAGCGTGCCGGCGGCGAGTTCCCGCACGCTCCGCAGCGCCCGGCGCGCCTGCTCCGCGAGCCGGTCGCGCGGGATCGGCAGGCCCGACCCCGCGAGTGTGAGCGTCGCGAGCACGTCGTCGTGCACGACGGCCGCGGCGCGCGTCCTGGCGGCGAGCCGCCCTCGCGCGGACGAGGCGGCGGATGCGGCGGCGGCACGTTCGGCGACCGCCTCGTCCAGCCGGCGGCCGGCGTCGAGGGTGATCGCGCCGATCGCGGCGACGACGACCCCGACGACGAGCGTCTGGGTGTCGTTCACCCACCCGCCGAAGGTGACGTCGCCGAGGAGGGACCGGTGGACCAGCACGAGCAGCGACGACAGGAGCTGCACGACCCAGGCGGCCACGAGTCCGCCGGCGACGAGCGCCGCGGCCACGGCGGCCGCCGAGGCGGTGAGCACCCACGGCGTCAGCACCGCCTGCCCCGCGGTCTGCCACAGCATCCCGAGCTGCAGCAGCACCCATCCCGCCGCCGCGACCCCGGCCATGATCCGCAGCCCGCGCGCCGGCACCCACGGGGCCGCGAGGCCGGTGACGGCGATGAGGCCGAGCGCGACGAGCATCCACAGCTCGCTCGGGTGCACCACGAGGCCGCGCTGCAGGGCGGTCAGCGGCGTGAAGGCGGCGAGGATCGTCGCGAGGAGCGCGGCGACGATCGCGAACAGCCGGAGCGCGCTCAGTTCCGCCCGGCCGACGACCCGGCGCTCAGTCACTGCCCGGTGCGGGGACGAAGCCGTCCTCGATCCCCCGCTGGTACAGCTCCACCTTCGTCGCGGCGGGGCGTCCCAGCTGGTGGTAGACGGCGCGGATGCGGCGGAGGTGGTCGTTCACGGTGTTCTCGCTCACGAACAGGGCCGCCGCGACCTCCTTCGCCCCCATCCCGGAGGCGTAGCAGCTGAGCACCTCGCGTTCGCGGGCGGTCAGGGGCGCCGCGTGCAGGAGCGGGTCGGTGTCGAGCGCGGACGCCCACTCGGTGCTCGGCACGTGCTCGCCGCGGCCCGCGGCACGGATCGCTCCGACGATCACCTGCGGCGGCGCCGACTTGCGGACGATGCCGAGCGCGCCGGTGCGCGAGGCCTCCCGCACGAGGTACGGGTTCTCGGCGGAGGTCAGCACGAGCACGCGCGCGCCCCACGCCTGCAACCGTTCGACGTTCTCGGCCGGGGTCGAGCCGTCCCGGAGGCTCAGGTCGAGCACCACCACGTCGGCGTCGCAGCGCGGTCCCACGAGCGCCGCCACGTTCGGCGCATGCCGGGCGAACTCCAGTTCCGGCGCGTCGGCGATGAGTCCGGCGACCGCCATCGCGACGAGCTCATGGTCGTCGACGACCGCAACCCGCGTCGTGTCCACGCACCCTCCCCAGTCGATTCCGAGGATAGGGGGAAACGGCGGGCGCAACCCCACACCCCGGCCTGCGCCGTTCCCGCCCGCGGTGGCAGACTGAGCCCATGAGCCGTGCAGGACAGCCCGCCGAAGCATCCGATCTCATCGACGTCGACGAACTGATCGCCGCCTACTACGACCGCAAGCCCGACGCCTCCGTACCGGCGCAGCGCGTCGTGTTCGGCACGAGCGGCCACCGCGGGTCGAGCCTGTCGACGGCCTTCAACGAGGATCACATCCTCGCCACCACCCAGGCGATCGTCGACTACCGTGCCCGCGCCGGGATCGCGGGCCCGCTCTTCCTCGGCCGCGACACCCACGGGCTGTCGCTGCCGGCCGAGCGCACCGCGATCGAGGTGCTCGTCGCGAACGGGGTCGACGTGCGCGTCGACGCCCGCGACTCGTGGGTGCCGACCCCGGCGCTCAGCCACGCGATCCTGGCCTACAACCGCGACCGCGGGCAGGACGACCCGGGCCGCGCCGACGGCATCGTCGTCACCCCGAGCCACAACCCGCCCCGCGACGGCGGCTTCAAGTACAACCCGCCGCACGGCGGCCCCGCCGACACCGACGCGACCGGCTGGATCGCCGACCGCGCGAATGACCTCATCGCCGCGGGCCTGGAGGGCGTCAAGCGCACCCGGTACGCCGACATCGACGCCGAGACGATCGGCGAGTACGACTTCCGCGAGGCGTACGTGCGCGACCTCGAGACGATCATCGACATCGAGGCGATCAAGAAGGCCGGCATCCGCATCGGCGCCGACCCGCTCGGCGGCGCCTCGGTCGAGTACTGGTCCCTCATCGCCGAGCACTACGGGCTCGACCTCACCGTCGTGAACCCCGAGGTCGACCCCACGTGGCGGTTCATGACGCTCGACTGGGACGAGAAGATCCGCATGGATCCGTCGTCGCCGTCCGCGATGGCCGCGCTCGTCGCCCGGCGCGACGAGT
The DNA here is from genome assembly GCF_054798235.1 of Microbacterium sp. GXF7504. Lineage (NCBI taxonomy): Bacteria > Bacillati > Actinomycetota > Actinomycetes > Micrococcales > Microbacteriaceae > Microbacterium > Microbacterium sp. GXF7504. Next base: position 455,219 of record NZ_JBSJZI010000001.1, read on the forward strand.
ACGACATCCTCACCGGCAACGACGCCGACGCCGACCGGCACGGCATCGTCACCCCGGATGCGGGACTGATGAACCCGAACCACTACCTCGCCGTCGCGATCGACTACCTCTTCTCGCACCGTGAGGGGTGGCCGGCGGACGCCGCCGTGGGCAAGACGCTCGTCTCGTCGATGATCATCGACCGCGTCGTGGACGCACTCGGCCGGAAGCTCTACGAGGTGCCGGTCGGCTTCAAGTGGTTCGTCCCGGGGCTGCTCGACGGCTCGGTCGCGTTCGGCGGCGAGGAGTCCGCCGGAGCGTCGTTCCTGCGGATGGACGGCTCGGTATGGACCACCGACAAGGACGGCATCCTGCTGTGCCTCCTCGCCGCGGAGATCCTCGCCGTCAGCGGCAAGACCCCGTCGCAGCGCTACGCGGAGCTCGAGGAGGTGCACGGCGCCTCGGTCTACCAGCGCGTCGACGCCCCCGCATCCCCCGCGCAGAAGGCGGCGCTGTCGAAGCTCGCGCCCGAGTCGGTCACCGCGACCGAGCTCGCCGGCGAGCCGATCACCGCGAAGCTGTCGCACGCGCCGGGCAACGGTGCGGCGATCGGCGGGCTCAAGGTCGTGACCGAGAACGCCTGGTTCGCCGCGCGCCCCTCCGGCACGGAGGACGTCTACAAGCTCTACGCGGAGTCGCTCCGCGGCGAGCCGCACCTGCGCCAGGTGCAGGAGGAGGCCCGCGGCGTCGTCTCCGACGCCCTCGGGGACTGACCCGCGCGCGGCCCGGGCGCGCGAGTGCGCACCCGTTTCGCGAGTGCGTATCCGATCGGGTGCGCGTTCGCGAAACGGATGCGCACTCGGCGTTTGTGGTGGCGGGTCAGCGGAGGGCGGGGAGACGGGCGAGGGCGGCGCCGGCGGCCTCCAGGAACCGCGCGGGCTCGGCGAGCGCGGCCGCGCGCGACCCGGCGAGCCGCACGAGCTCGACGGATGCGGCGAACGCCGAGGCGTCCGCATCCGGGTCGATGCGTCCGGCGACGAGCGCGGCCGGCACCCCCGCCCGCGCGGCGATCGCGGCGACGTGGCCGGGCGCCTTGCCGGTGCCGGACTGGCCGTCGTACGCCCCCTCGCCGGTGATGACGACGGATGCGGTCGCCACGGCGTCGGCGAGCCCGACGAGGTGTGCGACCTCGTCCGCGCCGGGCACGAGGCGGGCGCCCCAGGCCAGCAGCGCGAACCCGGCGCCGCCCGCGGCCCCTGCGCCCGGTGCGGCCGGGTCGACGTCGAAGAGCGCGCCGAACCGGGCGAGCGCGGTGTCGACGATCGGGATCTCGGCGGGGGTGAACCCCTTCTGCGGGCCGAAGACGGCGGCGGCGCCCCGCGGTCCCGACAGCGGCGCGGTCACGTCGGTGAGCACGAGCACGCCGCGTGGCGGGAGCGGCCGCATCCGGGACAGGTCGACGGATGCGGCGGCCCGCAGGCCGATGGCACCGTCGGCGGTGTTCACCCCGGAGGCCGTCGTGATCCGGGCGCCGAGGGCACGCAGCATCCCGGCGCCCGCGTCGGTCGAGGCGCTCGAGCCGATCGCCAGCACGAGCCGGGAGACGCCGTAGTCGAGCGCGTCCGCGATGGCCTCGCCGAACGCCCGGGTCGACGCCCGCCACGGTTCCCGGCGGGTGCCGTACCGTTCGATGCCGCAGGTGCCGGCGAGCTCGACCACCGCGGTGCCCTCCGGCGCCTCGGCGTCCGGCGGCAGCAGCAGCCACGACGCGCCGATGCGCTCCCCCGCGCTGCCGGCGGGCGCGGTGACCGACACCGGCATCCGCTCGACGCCGGGCACGGACGCCGCGAACGCCTCGAGCGTGCCCTCGCCGCCGTCGGCCATCGGCCGGAGCACGAGCGTCGCGTCCGGGTCGGCGCGGCGCCATCCCGCGGCGAGCGCACGCGCGGCAGCGGCGGCACGGATGGTGCCTTTGAAGCTGTCCGGCGCGACGACGACGCGGTGCATGCACCGAGCGTAGCCCCGCGGCAGGTCAGCGGCGCGGGCCGGTGCTCTCCCGGACGACGAGCTCGGTCGGCACGAGCGTCCGCGGGGTGGTCTCACGCCCCTCGATCTCCGCGAGGAGGGCCCGGATCGCGGCCTCGCCCACCCGGTCGAAGCGCTGTCGCACCGTGGTCAGCGGCGGCCAGTAGTTCGCCGCATCCGGTACGTCGTCGAAGCCGACCACGCTGACCTCCGCCGGCACCGGCCGGCCGGCCTCGTGGAGCGCGCGCACGACGCCGAGCGCCATCTGGTCGTTCGCGGCGAAGACCGCGGTCGCGGGGCCTGCGGCCAGGCGCCGCCCCGCCTCGTATCCGGACTCCGCGCTCCAGTCGCCGACGATGGGCTCGGGCACCTCGAGGCCGTGGGCGGTCATCGTCTCCTGCCACGCCCGCCGGCGCCGCTCGGCGGCGTACGACTCGGGCGGCCCGGAGACGTGCACGATCCGCCGGTGCCCGAGGCCGATGAGGTGTTCGGTCGCAAGACGCGCCCCCTGCGCCTGGTCGTTGTCCACGACGGGGTACGCGTAGGCGGCGTTCGAGTCGACGACGACCACCGGCAGCCCCGATGGCAGCGAGAGGTCGCGCTCCCCCAGCCGGTGCGTCTCGATGAGGATCACGACGCCGTCCACGGCGTGCTCGTTCAGCCGGGCGAAGGCCCCGGACACGTCCGACTGCGTCGGCGACTCCACGGTGATGAGGGTGAGCGAATAGCCCTCGGATGCGGCGACCGCGGCCACGGAGCCGAGCGTGCGCGTGTTGCCGTACGAGGTGAGCGAGAACATGATCACGCCGACCGAGCGGAAGCGCCCGGACCGCAGCGCCCGGGCCGCGCTGTTCGGCCGGTAGCCGAGCGAGGCCATCGCCTGCAGCACGCGCTCGCGGGTCGCCGGGTCGACGTTGTCGCGTCCGTTCGCGACGCGGGAGACGGTCTGCCCCGACACGCCGGCGGCCGTGGCGACGTCCGCCATGGACACCTCGCGGCGCCGGCGCGACCCCGACGGCCCGGTCGATGCTCCCGGCATCCCGCCCCCTCTCGGATGTTGACGTTGACATGCTAGCGGCACCGGCATATGTTTACGTCAACATCCGGGCGTCCGGATGCTGAATCCCCCGCATCGATGAAGAGGCCACGGACGATGACGACCACGGCGGCAGCCGCATCCGCGATCCGCACCCCCAGGCGACGACGCCGACGCGCCGAGCAACGAGGCTGGATCTTCGTCGCGCCCTTCGCGATCGTGTTCGCGCTCGTGTTCCTCGCACCGCTCGCGTACGCGCTGTACCTGAGCTTCTTCCGCGACCAGCTCGTGGGCGGCACCGCGTTCGTCGGCGTGCAGAACTACGTCGCCGCGTTCACCGACGCGAAGTTCTGGGACGGGTTCGTGCGGGTGCTGCTGTTCCTGGTGGTGCAGGTGCCCATCATGCTCGTGCTCGCCCTCGCCGCGGCGCTCGCGATCGACAGCGCGAGGCTCCGCGCATCCGGGTTCCACCGCATCGTGATCTTCCTCCCCTATGCGGTGCCCGCGGTCGTGGCGGTGCTCATGTGGGGGTACATCTACGGCGACCGCTTCGGGCTCACCGGCAACATCAACGACCTGCTCGGGGCGAACGTGCTGACGCCGTTCGTGCCGCAGTGGATCATGCTCTCGATCGGCAACATCGTCACCTGGCAGTTCGTCGGCTACAACATGCTGATCTTCTACTCGTCGCTGAAGACCGTGCCGGGCGAGCTCTACGAGGCCGCGTCGATCGACGGCGCGGGCGCCTGGCGCACCGTCTTCTCGATCAAGCTCCCGGCCCTCCGCGGCTCGATCGTGATCGCGACGATCTTCTCCATCATCGGCAGCTTCCAGCTCTTCAACGAGCCGAACATCCTGAAGCCGCTCGCCCCGAACACCATCACGACGTACTTCACGCCGAACATGTACGCCTACAACCTGTCGTTCGCCGGGCAGCAGTACAACTACGCCGCGACCGTCGCGATCATCATGGGCGTCATCACCGCGGTGATCGCGTACGTCGTGCAGTTGCGCGGCTCCCGGCAGGAGGTGCGCTGATGGCCGCCCCCGCACTCGCGCGGACCACGTCGCTGCGCCCCCGCCGCTCGGTCACGCTCTCCATCGTGATGGCGCTCTTCCTGCTGTACGCCCTCATCCCGCTGGTGTGGCTCGTCATCAACTCGACGAAGACGCAGGGCGACCTGTTCACGACGTTCGGCCTGTGGTTCGGTGACGACTTCGCCCTCTGGGACAACATCGTCGAGACGCTCACCTACCGCGACGGCATCTTCACCCGCTGGCTCGGCAACACGCTGCTCTACGTCGTGATCGGCGCGGGCGGCGCCACGATCCTCGCCACGATGGCGGGGTACGGGCTCGCGAAGTACGACTTCGCCGGGCGGAAGGCCGTGTTCGCCGTCGTGCTCGGCGCCATCGCCGTCCCCGGCACCGCCCTCGCGGTGCCCACGTTCCTGCTGTTCAGCCAGCTCGGGCTCACGAACACCCCGTGGGCCATCATCATCCCCTCGCTCATCAGCCCGTTCGGGCTCTACCTCATCTGGGTGTTCGCGAGCGACGCCGTGCCCACCGAGCTGCTGGAGGCGGCCCGGATGGACGGCGCGGGCGAGCTCCGCACCTTCTTCACGATCTCCATCCGGCTGCTCGCGCCCGGGATCGTGACGGTGGCGCTGTTCGCCGTGGTCGCCACCTGGAACAACTACTTCCTCCCCCTCATCATGCTGAGCGACCCGGCGTGGTACCCGCTCACGGTCGGTCTGAACCAGTGGAACGCGCAGGCGACCGGCGCGGCCGCGCAGCCGATCTACCACCTCGTCATCACCGGCTCACTGCTCTCGATCATCCCGATCGTCGTGGCGTTCCTGGTGCTCCAGCGCTTCTGGCAGTCCGGGCTCAGCGCCGGAAGCGTCAAGCAGTGACCCCCCTCCCATGACCCCGATCCCCTGCATCCCCCGTCCCTCCGGGTCGCGTCCCGGTTCCGCAACAACGAAGTGAAGGAAACCCTCATGTCCCTCATGCGCAATCACCCGGTGCTGCGTCGCACCGTGTTCGCCGCAGCGGCGGCGGTCCTCGCCGGCGGCTCCCTCGTCGCCTGCTCGTCCGGCGGATCGTCGTCCGGCGGGTCGCCCGACGACCTGGCCGCGGCCCTCGAGGAGGGCGGCGAGCTCACCTATTGGTCGTGGACGCCCTCGGCCGAGGCGCAGGCGGCGGCCTTCGAGGAGGCCTACCCGAACGTGACGGTCAACGTCGTCAACGCCGGCACGAACACCGAGGAGTACACGAAGCTGCAGAACGCGATCAAGGCGGGGTCCGGCGCACCGGACGTCGTGCAGATCGAGTACTACGCCTTCCCGCAGTTCGCGCTCACCGGCGCGCTGCTCGATCTCGCCCCCTACGGGTTCGGCGACCTCGAGGGCGACTACACCGCATCCACCTGGAACTCCGTCGACTTCGACGGCAAGATCTACGGCCTGCCGCAGGACTCGGGCCCCATGGCGATGTTCTACAACCAATCGGTGTTCGACGAGTTCGGCCTGACCGTGCCCACCACCTGGGACGAGTACATCGCGACCGCGAAGCAGCTCACCGCCACCGACCCCACGAAGTTCATCACGAGCGACACCGGCGACGCCGGGTTCGCGACGTCGATGATCTGGCAGGCGGGCGGCGAGCCCTTCGAGGTCGACGGCACCGACGTGTCGATCGACCTCGCCGACGAGGGCTCGAAGCGGTGGGCCGACACCTGGAACGAACTCGTCGAGAACGACCTCCTGGCGGACATGCCGGGCTGGAGCGACGAGTGGTTCAGCGGGCTCGGCGACGGCACGATCGCGACCCTCATCATCGGCGCCTGGATGCCGGGCAACCTCGAGGCGTCGGTGCCGGATGCGGCCGGCGACTGGCGCGTGGCGCCGATGCCGACGTACGACGGCACCCCGGTGACCGCGGAGAACGGCGGCGGCGGCCAGGCCGTCACCGAGCAGAGCAGCAACCCCGCGCTCGCGGCGGCGTTCCTGCAGTGGCTGAACAACGACGAGGAGAGCCTGCGCATCTTCGCCGAGAGCGGCGGGTTCCCCTCGACCGTGGCGCAGCTGGAGTCCGACGAGTTCCTGAACGAGGAGCCGGAGTACTTCGGCGGCCAGAAGATCAACCAGGTGCTCACCGAGGCCGCCGCGAACGTGCGCGAGGGCTGGCAGTACCTGCCGTTCCAGGTCTACGCGAACAGCATCTTCGGCGACACCGTCGGGCAGTCGTACGCGAGCCACGGCGACCTGAACGAGGGCCTGGCCGCCTGGCAGGAGCAGCTCGTCTCCTACGGCAACGACCAGGGCTTCACGGTCGACGAGTGACGCCCGGCCGGGAGGGCGCCCGCACGCGCCCTCCCGGCTCCACCCCCAGAACGACGGACCCACTGTGCCTGCATTCACCATCGGCGAGACCGACTTCCTGCTCGACGGATCCCCCCACCGCATCCTGTCCGGCGCCCTCCACTACTTCCGCATCCACCCCGACCAGTGGGCTGACCGCATCCGCACGGCGCGGCTGCTCGGCCTCAACACGATCGAGACCTACGTCGCGTGGAACGCGCACGAGCCGGTCCGCGGCGAATGGGACGAGACCGGCTGGAACGACCTCGGCCGCTTCCTCGACCTCATCGCCGAGGCGGGCATGCATGCGATCGTGCGGCCAGGGCCGTACATCTGCGCGGAGTGGCACAACGGCGGGCTGCCGGTCTGGCTCACCGGCCTCGACGGTGCGCGGCTGCGGAGCTCCGACCCCGTCTACCTCGCCGAGGCGGAGCGGTACCTCCAGGCCGTGTACCGGATCGTCGCGCCGCGGCAGATCGACCGCGGCGGCAACGTGGTGCTGGTGCAGATCGAGAACGAGTACGGCGCGTACGGCGCCGACAAGGCGTACCTCGCCGAACTCACCCGCATCACCCGTGCGGCCGGCATCACGGTGCCGCTCACGACGGTCGACCAGCCCGAGCCCGACATGCTTCGCGACGGCAGCCTCCCCGGGCTCCACCTCACCGGCTCGTTCGGGTCGCGGGCGGCCGAACGGCTCGTTACGCTCCGTGCGCACCAGCACACCGGACCGCTCATGTGTGCGGAGTTCTGGGACGGTTGGTTCGACTGGTGGGGCGGCGTGCACCACACGACGGATGCCGCCGCATCCGCCGCGGAGCTCGACGCGCTGCTCGCAACCGGTGCGTCGGTGAACCTGTACATGCTGCACGGCGGCACGAACTTCGGCCTCACGAACGGCGCGAACGACAAGGGCCGGTACGCGCCCATCGTCACCTCCTACGACTACGACGCCCCGCTGGACGAGGCGGGCGCGCCGACGGCGAAGTTCCACGCGTTCCGCGAGGTCATCGCCCGGTACGCGCCCGTGCCCGACGAGGTGCCGGCACCCGCGCCGCCCGCCCCGGCCTTCGAGGTCGCACTCACGCCGACCGGCGACTGGCTCCCCGGGGCCGGAGCCGCCGAGGCGGCCGACACCCCGCCGACCTTCGACGCGCTCGGGCACCTCGGCGCGCTCGTGCGCTACGACGCGCCGCTCCCGGATGCGGCCGGGGCGGCGGATGCGGACGCGGGTGGGGAGGCGGATGCGGACGCGTCGCTCGTGTTCGACGAGGTGCGCGACCTGGCGTGGGTGCACGTCGACGGCCGCCGCGTCGGCACGCTCTCGCGCACACGGCACGAACGCGCGCTCGCGATCCCGCGCGGGCGGACGCTCACGGTGCTCGTCGAAGACCAGGGCCGCGTGAACTACGCCGATCGGCTCGGGGAGCAGAAGGGACTCGTCGGCGGTGCCACGCTCGACGGGGCGCAGCTGCACGGCTGGACCGCGATGCCGATCGACCTGCACGCGGTCGCCGGCCGGATCGCGGCGGCACCCGCATCCGGCACCGGCGCCGGCCGCACCGGGTTCCGGGCCGGGTTCGAGCTGGACGCATCCGCCGACCTGTTCCTCGACACCGCCACCCTCGGCAAGGGATATGTGTTCGTGAACGGGTTCCTGCTCGGCCGGTACTGGATGAACGGCCCGCAGCGGACGCTGTTCGTGCCGGCGCCGGTGACGCGGGCCGGTGCGAACGAGCTCGTCGTCGTCGAGCTGGAACAGGCGCGCGAGCCGCGGGTGCGGTTCGTCGCCCGGCCGCTCCTCGGCCACCGGGAGGAGTGACCGGGTCGGCGGCTCGGCCACCGGGAGGAGTGACCGGGTCGGCCGCGGCTGCCGTGGAAGGATGGACCGCATGTCTTGGCTTGTCACCGGCGGTGCCGGCTACATCGGGGCGCACGTGGTGCGCGCGCTCGCGGGCGCGGGGCTCGACCCCGTCGTGATCGACGACCTCTCGAGCGGCCACGCGGACTTCGTGCCCGCAGGCGTCCCGTTCGTGCAGGGCACGATCCTCGACCGCGAGCTCGTCACCCGGACCCTCCGCGACCACGCAGTGACCGGGGTCATCCACGTCGCCGGGTTCAAGTACGCCGGCGTCTCGGTGCAGCGTCCGCTCCACACGTACGAGCAGAACGTCGACGCCACCCGCATCGTGCTGCAGGCCATGGCCGACGCCGGGGTGACGAACCTCGTGTTCTCCTCCTCCGCCGCGGTCTACGGCACGCCCGACGTGCCGCTCGTGACGGAGGACCTGCCCAAGCGCCCCGCCTCGCCGTACGGCGAGTCCAAGCTCATCGGCGAGTGGCTCATCCGCGATCAGGCGGTCGCGACCGCGGACTCCCCGGATCCGCTGCGCCACACCTCGCTGCGGTACTTCAACGTCGTCGGCTCGGGCGACCCGGACGTGTACGACTCCAGTCCGCACAACCTCTTCCCGATCGTGTTCGAGAAGCTGCTCGCGGGCGAGACCCCGACGATCAACGGCGACGACTACGACACCCCCGACGGCACGAACGTGCGCGACTACGTGCACGTCGCCGACATCGCGGCCGCGCACGTCGTCGCCGCGCAGCGCCTCGAGGCGGGCGAGCCGGTCGAGTCCGCGTACAACCTCGGGTCGCAGAACGGCCTCAGCGTCCGCGAGATCATGGACGCCATGGCCCGGGTGACCGGCATCGACTTCACCCCGAAGGTCGGGCCGCGCCGCCCGGGCGACCCCGACCGCATCGTCGCCACCGGCGAGCTCGCGGCCCGCGACCTCGACTGGAAGAACCGCTACACCGTGGACGAGATGGTCCGCACCGGCTGGGACGCCCGCCGCAACGCCCGCTGACCCGGGCCGGGACGCGGGGCGCCGGGCGCCGCGGGCGCGCCGCTCGTGCGTGCCTGCATGTGCCCGACGCGTGCACAACTGCTGAGTTCACGCCCGACACGCCGCATCCCGAACCCGACGACCCGGCGTGTCGCACGCCATCTCCGCAGTTGTGCACGGAGACGGACCACGGATGCGGCGACTTCCCACCACGGATGCGGCACCCTCGCACACGCGAGCGCGGTGCCTGACGCGTGCATAACTTCGGAGTTCACACCCGACACGCCGCATCCCGAGCCCGACGACCCGGCGTGTCGCACCCCATCTCCGCAGTTGTGCACGGCGACGGGCCACGGATGCGGGCACCTCCCGCCACGGACGCGGCACCCTCGCACACGCGACCACGGCGCCCCGCGCGGGCACAACTGCGGAGTTCACGCCCGACACGCCGCATCCCGAGCCCGACGACCCTGCGTGTCGCACGCCATCTCCGCAGTTGTGCACGGCGACGGGCGGCGGACGCGGAGACGGGTGACGGATGCGGCGGACGCGGAGACGGGCGACGGATGCGGCGCGCACCTCGACGCGACCGACCCCGCGCCGCGCCCTCAGGCGGAGCCGCGCCAGACGACGGGGGCGTCGAGCAGGATCTCCCCGCGGGCGGTGTCGTCGCCGGCGATCTGGTCGAGCACGGCCTGCGCCGCGGCGGCCCCGAGCCCCTCGGCGGGCTGGTGCACGGTCGACAGCGGCGGCACGGTCCGCTGCGCCCACGCACTGTCGTCGAATCCCACGACCCCGATGTCGTTCGGCACCCGGCGACCGGCCGCCCGCAGCGTCTGCATGGCGCCGGCGGCGACGGCATCGGATGCGGCGAAGAGCCCGTCGAGGTCGGGTGCGCGCTCGAGGAGCCGCCGCATCCCCTCGGCCCCGTCGGCGAACGCGTAGAAGGGCACCTCCTCCACGAGTCCCGGGTCGAACGCGTCGCCCATCGCCTCGCGGAAGCCGGCGAGGCGGTCGGCGCCGGAGTCGCGGTCGAGCGCCGCCGCGATCATGCCGACGCGGCGGCGGCCGGTCTCGCGCAGCCGCTGCGTGATCGCCCGCGCGCCGCCGCGGTTGTCGATACCGACCCGGGCGCCGCTCACGTCGGGCGGGTGGCCGACGAACGCCGCGGGCAGGCCCAGGCGGCGGACGACCTCCGTGATGGGGTCGTGCTCGCGTGCGGAGACGACCACGACGCCGTCGACGAAGCCGCCGCTGAGGTACCGGGCGACGCGATCGGTGTCGCGGGCGGTGTCGACGACGAGGCAGACCATCTGGTGATCGGCCTCGGACAGCGTCCGGTTGGTACCGAGCAGGATGTTGCCGATGTTCGGGTCCTCGAGGAAGAGCGAGTGGGGCTCGTGCACGATGAACCCGACGGCCTGCGTCCGCCGCCGCACGAGGTTCCGGGCGGCGGTGTTGGGCACGTAGCCCACCTCGCGGATCGCCTGCTCGATGGCCGTCCGCGCCGCCTCGGAGACGTACCCCCCGTTGAGGACGCGACTCACCGTGCCCCGTGAGACCCCGGCCGCCCGGGCGACGTCGTGGACGGTCGCGCGCTTGGAGGTCGGGGGGACGGAGGCCATGCGCGTCAGCCTACCCAGCACCGGAGGGTTGACGCCGTGCCGCGCCGGTGTCAGTATGTGCACGTTCCCACATTTCGAAACGGGTCGCCCGCGACCGAAGTGTGTGCACGTGAACACAAGCCCGCGAAGGAGCGAGAACCGGATGCCCGACGCCGTAGCACCCCGTCACCCCCTGGACGCGCCCGCCGCGCAGGGGTTGCTGCTCGGATGCGACTACAACCCCGAGCAGTGGGACCGCGAGGTCTGGCTCGAAGACGTCCGCCTCATGCGCGAGCTCGGTGTCGGCCTCGTCGCGATCAACGTCTTCGGCTGGTCCGCCGTGAACCCCGCACCGGGCGTCTGGGACTTCTCCGCGCTCGACGAGATCATGGACCTGCTCCACGAGCACGGCATCCGGGTGAACCTCGGCACCGGCACCGCGTCGCCGCCGCCGTGGCTCACCACCCTGCATCCCGAGGTGCTGCCGGTCACGGACGACGGCACCCGCCGCTACCCCGGCGGCCGCCAGGCCTACTGCCCCAGCTCACCGGTGTTCCGCGGCTACGCGATCGAACTCGTCAGCCGGGTCGCCGAGCGCTACGGCTCGCACCCCGCCGTGGCGCTCTGGCATGTGTCGAACGAGCTCGGCTGTCACAACGCGCTCTGCTACTGCGACGCGAGCGCGGCCGCGTTCCGCGCGTGGCTGCAGGAGCGGTACGGGTCGGTCGACGAGCTCAACCGGGCCTGGGGCACCGCGTTCTGGAGCCAGCGGTACAGCCACTGGGACGAGATCCGGCCGCCGCTGCAGGCGCTCTCGCTGCGGAACCCCGCGCAGCTGCTCGACTTCCAGCGCTTCAGCTCCGACGAGGTGCTCGGCCAGTACCGCGCCGAAGCCGCCGTGCTCCGCGCGCGCAGCGACGTGCCGGTCACGACGAACTTCATGGTCACCGCGCACATCCGCAACATGGACTACTGGCGCTGGGCCGACGAGATGGACGTCATCGCGAACGACCACTACCTCGACCGCCGGCTCGACTCGCCGCGCGCAGAGCTCGCGTTCGCCGCCGACCTCACCCGCGGGCTCGCCCGCGGCGGCCGGTGGCTCCTCATGGAGACCTCGACCGGCGCGGTCAACTGGCAGCCGGTGAACCTCGCGAAGGCCCCCGGCGAACTGCTGCGGAACGTCGCGGCGCACATCGCCCGCGGCGCCGACGGCATCTGCTTCTTCCAGTGGCGGGCCTCGGTGCAGGGCGCCGAGAAGTACCACTCCGCCCTGCTCCCCCACGCGGGTACCGACAGCGCCGGCTGGCACGAGTCGGTCCGCCTCGCCGACGTGCTCGGCCGGCTCGGCGGCCTCCGCGGCACCCGCACGGTCGGCGACGCCGCGCTCCTGTTCACCTGGGAGAGCTGGTGGGCGGCCGAGGCCGAGGGACGCCCCAGCGAGGCGCTGTCCTACCTCGACGAGGTCCATGCCGCCCACGCCGCGCTCTCCGCCCAGGGACTCACCGTCGACGTGCTGCCGCCGGACGCCGGGTTCGACGGGCACCGCCTCCTCGTCGTGCCCGCGCTGCACCTCGTCTCGGATGCGGACGCCGACCGCATCCGCCGTTTCGCCGAGTCCGGTGGCACCGTGCTCGTCACGTTCTTCAGCGGCATCGTCGACGAGACCGACCGCGTGCGGACGGGCGGCTACCCCGGTGCGTTCCGCGACCTGCTCGGCATCCGCGGCGACGAGTTCGCACCGCTGCTGCCGGGAGCGCGGGTCGCGCTCGACGACGGCTCGACCGGGTCGGTGTGGACCGAACGCCTGCACGTCGTCGACGCCGAGGCCGTCGCCACCTACGTCGACGGCCCGGCCGCGGGCGCACCCGCGATCACCCGCCGCACTGTGGGTGCGGGCGCCGCCTGGTACACCTCGACCCGGCTCGACCCGGGCGCGGCGTCCGCGCTCGTGGCACGCCTGGTCGCCGAGTCCGGCGTGCAGCCCACCGGCGGCGACGCCGCGCTCGAACTCGTCCGCCGCACCGGCGACGGGCGTTCGTTCCTGTTCGCGATCAACCACGGCAGCGCCGATCGCACCATCACCGCCCACGGGCACGACCTCGTCGCGGACGAGCCCGTGGCCGACACCGTCACCGTCGCCGCGGGCGCGGTGCGCATCATCGAGGAGGCGTCATGACCACCACCGCACCGTCGCAGCCGGTGCAGCGCCGCATCCGCATCCCGCACAAGCGCGCGATCGCCCTGCTGCTCGCGCCGTTCGCGGTGCTGTTCGCCCTGTTCTACGTGCTGCCGATCGGGTTCGCCATCGTGCAGTCGCTGCTCGTGGTCCAGCGCGACGGCACGTACGGCAAGTCCGAGCTCGTCTTCGGAGGCTTCGCGCAGTACGCGCTCGTCTTCCAGAACGAGGCATTCTGGTCGTCGGTGGGGCGGATGCTGCTCTTCGGCGTCGTACAGGTGCCGGTCATGCTCGGGCTCGCGCTCCTGTTCGCGCTGCTGCTGGACTCCCCGCTCGTGCGGGGCAAGCGGTTCTTCCGCCTGGCCTACTTCGTGCCGTATGCGGTGCCCGGCGTCATCGCCGCGATCATGTGGGGCTCGCTGTACTCGCCCAACCTGTCGCCGTTCAGAGCGGTGACCGGGCAGATCGACTTCCTCGGGGCCGAGATGGTGCTGTGGTCGATCGCGAACGTGGTGACCTGGATCTACGTCGGCTACAACATGCTGATCATCTACTCGTCGCTGCTGTCGATCCCGACCGAGATCTACGAGGCCGCACGGCTCGACGGGGCCGGCCAGTTCCGCATGGCCTGGTCGATCAAGATCCCGCTCGTGCGCCCGGCGATCGTCATGACGGCGATCTTCTCCATCATCGGCACGTTGCAGCTGCTCGCGGAGCCGCAGGTGTTCCGGTCGTTCAGCTCGGCCGTGACCAGCACGTTCACGCCGAACATGACGGTGTACGCGACCGCGGCCGTCCCGAACACCAACCTCGCGGCCGCGTTCTCGGTCGTGCTCGCACTCACCACCTTCGTGCTCTCGTTCGGGTTCATGAAGTTCATGCAGCGGAAGGGGAACGCATGAGCGCCGTCACCGCCCCCGCCCGGGCCCGTGGGCCCCGCGAATCCGTGATGTCCCGCGGGGCCGCGATGCTCATCATGGCCGTGTTCACGCTGTACTTCCTCATCCCGCTGTGGTGGCTGCTCGTCGCCTCCAGCAAGGACACCGGCGACATCCTCACGACGAACCCGCTGTGGTTCGCGGACATGCGCCTCTTCGAGAACATCGCCGACCTCTTCGCGTACCGCGACGGCGTGTACCTGAAGTGGCTCGGGAACTCCGTGCTCTACGCGGGGCTCGGCGGCGCGATCGCGACGCTGTTCGCCGCGATGGCCGGCTACGCGCTGGCGAAGTACCGGTTCCGCGGTCGGGAGTTCGCGTTCAACGTGGTGCTCGGCGGGGTGCTGGTCCCGGCGACGGCGCTCGCGCTGCCGCTCTTCCTCATCTTCAGCCAGGTGAACCTGACGAACACGTTCTGGGCGGTGTTCCTGCCGTCGCTGGTGAGCCCGTTCGGGGTCTACCTCGCCCGCATCTTCGCGGCGCAGGCGGTGCCGGACGAGCTGCTCGAGGCCAGCCGCATCGACGGCGCCGGCGAGATCCGCACCTTCTTCACGGTCAGTGTGCGGCTCATGATGCCGGCGCTCGTGACGATGTTCCTCTTCCAGTTCGTGGCCATCTGGAACAACTTCTTCCTGCCGCTGATCATGCTGCGCAGCGAGGAGCTCTTCCCCGTCACCTTCGGTCTCTACAACTGGAACAACCAGCTCAACCAGCTGCCGGAGCTGCGCGGCCTCGTCCTCATCGGCGCGCTGCTCTCGGTCATCCCGCTGGTCATCACCTTCCTCTCGCTTCAGCGCTTCTGGCGCAACGGACTGGGCGCAGGCGCCCTGAAGTGAGTCGATCGCCGCGCGGAACGACCCGCGCGGCACCCCACCGGCCGGAACGGCCCGCCCGGTGCCTCACCAAGAAAGGATCGAAATGCACCACCCGAAGACGAAGGCGGCCGCGGCCGTCCTGCTCTCCTCCCTTGCCCTCGCAGGCTGCTCGGCCGGTGGCGCCGGCGGGGACGCGGCATCCGCCGACTGCACACCCGCAGACGGCGACGTCACCCTCGAGTTCACCTCCTGGATCCCCGGCATCGAGAACGTCGTGGAGATCTGGAACGAGGCGAACCCGGAGATCCAGGTGAAGGTGCAGACCGGCCCGAACGGCAACGGCGGCACCTACCAGAACTTCTTCAACCAGATCGCGGCGGGCGACGCCCCCGACCTCGGTCAGATCGAGTACGACGCACTGCCGAACTTCCTGGTGCAGGACGGCGTCGAGGACATCTCGGTCTGCGAGGACGTCGTCGCCGCCGAGGACGAGTTCGTCGACTGGGTGTGGGGACAGGTGAGCCTCGGCGAGGACGGCGCGGTGTACGGCGTGCCCCAGGACATCGGCCCGATGGCGCTGTTCTACCGCTCCGACCTCTTCGAGCAGAACGGCATCGCCGTCCCGACCACGTGGGACGAGTACAAGGAGGCCGCGAAGCAGGTGCGCGCGGCCGGCGGGTACATCACCAACTTCTCCACCGCCGACATCAACCAGTTCGCCGGGTTCGTGTGGCAGGCCGGCGGCGAATGGTTCAGCAACGACGGCGACGCCTGGGAGGTCACCCTCACCGACGATGCGTCCGAGCAGGTCGCCGCGTACTGGCAGGAGCTCCTGGACGAGGGCCTCGTCAGCACCTACCCGGCGTGGACCGACGAGTGGAACAACGCCTACAACTCCAGCGAGGTGTGGACCTGGCCGTCCGCGGTGTGGGGTGCGAACTCCATCTCCTCCGGCGCCCCCGACACCGCCGGCGGCTGGTCGGTCGCCCCGCTGCCGCAGTGGGAGGCCGGTGACACGGTCGCGGGCAACTGGGGCGGTTCGTCCATCGCCGTGCTGAAGGGCAGCGAGCACCTCTACGAGGCGACGAAGTTCGCACTGTGGCTGAACACCTCCGAGGAGGCCCTCGCCGCGCTGAACGCGGAGGCGAACATCTACCCGGCCACCACGGCGGGCCTGCAGCTGCCGTCCCTCACCGAGGGCGTGGAGTTCTACGGCGGCCAGAAGATCTACGACGTCTTCGCGGATGCCGCCACGCAGGTCTCCCCTGACTTCGTGTGGGGGCCGACCATGACGCAGACCTACGCCGACGTCTCGGACGGCTTCAAGGGCGCGGTGAGCGGCAAGGGTACGCTGGCCGACGCGCTGGCCGCCGGCCAGTCCGCCACCGTCAAGGCGCTGCAGGCGCAGTCGATCCCCGTCACCGACTGACCCGCCGATCCCTGTCCGCCCGTGGTGCCGCTCCGGTACCGCGGGCGGACACGTCGTCAGGAGCACACATGCACACGCAGCCCACGCTCGCCCACCTGTCCGCCGAGGGCTCCAGCCTCGTCGTCGATACCGCCGCGGGCGGCATCCTGCACTGGGGACCCGCGCTGACCGAACAGGATGCGGCGACCCTCGCCGCGACCGACGCCGGGGCGGTCACGTTCAGCTCGTTCGACGCCCCGCGCCGGCTCGGCCTGCTCCCCGTCGAGGCGGACGGCTGGTCGGGCACCCCGGCGCTGTCGTGGCACCGTGACGGCGCCGCATCCGCACCCATGCCCGTGCTGACGGACGCGACCGCGACGGCGGATGCGGTCGTGCTGACGTATCGCGACGAGCTCGCGCAGGCCGAGGCGCGCGTGCACATCGCGCTCGGCGCCGGCGGCGCGCTGCAGGCGCGGGTCGAGGTGACGAGCACGGCACCGGCGGACGCGCCGCCGCTCGATCTGACGGCCGCGCGCATCGTGGTGCCGCTGCCGGCGCGGGCCGCCGAGATCCTCGACCACACCGGCAGGTGGACCGGGGAACGCCGTCCGCAGCGCTTGCCGGTGCGGGACGGCGCCCACACACGCACCGGGCGGCGCGGGCGGGGCGGCCACGACGCCGCGTACGTGAGCCTCGTCGGCACCGAGGGCTTCGGGTTCCGGCACGGCGAGGTGTGGGCCGCGCACGTCGCCTGGAGCGGCGACACCGAGGTCGCCGTCGAGCGGCTGCCCGAGGGCGCTGGCGTGCACGCCGCGGTGCTCGCGGCGGGCGAGCTGCTGCGTCCGGGCGAGATCCGGCTCGCGAGCGGCGAGACCTACCGCTCCCCCGTCGTCCACCTCGCACACAGCACCGCCGGGATCGACGGCGTCACGGCACGGTTCCACCGCGCGGCGCGCGCCCTCCCGGGGCACCCGGGCACGCCGCGTCCGCTCGTGCTGAACACCTGGGAGGCCGTGTACTTCGACCACGACCCGGCACGCATCGCCGAACTCGCACGGGTCGCGGCGGGCGTCGGCGTCGAACGGTTCGTACTCGACGACGGCTGGTTCGGGCACCGCCCGGACGACCGCTCGGGGCTCGGCGACTGGCACGTCGACACCGCGAAATGGCCGGACGGGCTCCGGCCGCTCGCCGACCTCGTGCACGGGCTCGGGATGCAGTTCGGGCTCTGGTTCGAGCCGGAGATGGTGAACCCCGATTCCGACCTCGCGCGTGCCCACCCGGAGTGGATCCTCGGCACGCACCCCGACCCGGCGACGTGGCGGCACCAGCTCGTGCTCGACCTCACGCATCCGGACGCCCGCGCGCATGTGCTGGACCGGCTCGACGATGCGATCACCGCTTTCGACCTCGACTTCATCAAGTGGGACCACAACCGCGACCTCCACGCCGCCGTGTCCCGGCGCACCGGGCGCGCGGCCTCGCACGCGCAGACCGCCGCGTTCTACGCGCTCCTCGACGACCTGCGCGCGCGGCACCCGCGGCTCGAGATCGAGTCGTGCGCGAGCGGCGGCGCCCGCGTCGACCTGGGTGTGCTCGCCCGCACGCAGCGGGTGTGGGCATCCGATTCGAACGACCCGGTGGAGCGGCAGCGCATCCAGCGGTGGACGGCGACGCTCGTCCCGCCCGAGGTGGTCGGCTCGCACGTCGGGCCGCCGGTCGCCGAGACCACGCACCGCTCGGCATCGCTGTCGTTCCGCATGACCACGGCCCTGTTCGGGCACGCCGGTCTCGAGTGGGACCTCACGACCGCGAGCCCCGCCGAGCTCGACGCCCTCCGCGCCTGGAGCACCCTCTACCGCGAGCTGCGCCCGCTGCTGCACGCGGGCGTCACCGTCCGCACCGACGAGCCCGACCCCGGCACGCTCCTGCACGGTGTGGTGGCGGACGACCGCTCGCACGCGGTGTTCGCGTGGGTGCGCACCGACACCTCGTCGGTCGCGTCGACGCCGCGCACCCGCATCCCGGGTCTCGATCCCGATGCCCGCTACACCGTGCGCGAGCGCACCGAACTCGGCCGGGCGTCACGGCACGAGGTGCGCGACCCGGCCTGGCTCGAGGCACCGGAACCGCTCGTCGCCACCGGCCGCTTCCTCGCCGAGGCCGGGCTTCCGCTCCCCCTCCTCGACCCCGGTGCCGCGATGCTCCTCGAGTTCCGCCGCGCGGAGGCCGGAGGCGGTGCGTACTGACCCCGGTTCGACCGCCGGGTCGCCGCTCCGGGCGCGTGCACAACTGCGGAGTCCACCCCCGACACACCGCATCCCGAGGCCCTGGGCACGGCGTGTCGCGCACCATCTCCGCAGTTGTGCACGGAGACGGGCGACGGATGCGGCACCCTCGCACACGCGGGCACTCCCGACGCGTGCACAACTGCGGAGTTCACCCCCGACACGCCGCATCCGGAGGCCCTGGGCACGGCGTGTCGCGGCTCATCTCCGCAGTTGTGCACGCGCGAACGGTACGGATGCGGCACGCGCGTAGGCCACGTTGTGCACGCGCGGAGGCCACGGCACGCGCGGCACGGACGACAGGCGACGGATGCGGCACGCCCGCCCCGTGCGCAGCGCACCGATCAGGGGCGGGCGGTGCTGGCGCGCTCGACGAACGTCGCGGGGACGACCGTGGTCGGCTCGCCCCCGTCGAGGAGCGCGGTGACGGCGGCCTCGGCGAGCCGGTCGAAGTGCTGGCGGAGGGTCGTGAGGGGCGGACGGTAGTCGGCCGCATCCGCGATGTCGTCGAACCCCACGACGCTCACGTCGTCGGGCACGCGCCGCCCGCGCTCGTCGAGGGCGCGCAGCACCCCGAGGGCCATCTGGTCGTTCGCGACCAAGACCGCCGTCAGGTCCGGGTCGCGCTCGAGGAGCGCGGTCGCCGCCTCGGCCCCGGATGCTGCGCTCCACGCCCCGCGGATCGGCGCAGGCACGATTGCGCCCGCCGCCTCGAGCGCCCCGCGCCACCCGCGTTCGCGCTCGGCCGCGGCGTAGGAGGTGGCGGGGCCGGCGATGTGCGCGACGGTCCGGTGTCCGAGGGCCAGCAGGTGCTCAGTCGCGATGCCGGCCCCGCCGGCGTGGCCGGTCTGCACGGCGGCGTACCGCTCGTCCGCTGGCGCGTCGACGAGCACGAACCGCAGCCCGGCGGGGAACACGGCGGTGCGGGCCGCAGCCGCCGCCTCGTTCACCACCACGACGCCGTCGACGCCCTGGTCGCGCAGGCGGTCGAACGCGGCATCCGCGGAGCCCGCACCGAGCGTCACCATGGCGATGTCGTGGTCGCGGGCGGCGGCGGCCTGCGCGACCGCGTCGAGCATGAGGGAGTTCCCGGCGGTGGCGAGCGTCGCGACGACGACGCCGATCGTGCCGCTGCGGCCCGTGCGCAGCGCCCGCGCCGCCCGGTGCACGCGGTATCCGCTCTCAAGGAGCGCCGCCTCGACCTTCGCGCGGGTCGCAGGATCGACCTTCGGGCTCGCGTTGACGACGCGCGACACCGTCTGCGCGGACACCCCCGCGAGGGCTGCGACGTCGCTCATCGACGGTCGTCCGTTCACCATCCGTCCTCCCGTGTTGACGATATCACCCGTGATATATAGCGTGTTATCGTGAACACTCCCCCGGACGACGCGCACACCGCCCCCATCCCCGGCATCACGCTGGGCGCCGGTGTCGTCAAACGCCCCACGCGCCTCGCCGACGGCCGTGAGCTCATCTACTTCGACGATCCCGGCACGACCCTGGGCGCCGACCGGGCGATCGACGCTCGCGAGCTCGCACCGCGCCCGGAGACGGCGACGATGCGCCTGGACGTGCTCACCGGCGACTGGATCTCCGTAGCCGCGGCCCGCCAGAACCGGGCGTTCCTGCCGCCCGCGGAGCTCGACCCGCTCGCACCGCAGTCGCCGACGAACCCGTCGGAGATCCCGTCGCGCTACGACGTCGCGGTGTTCGAGAACAAGTCGCCGTCGTTCGGACCGGCGCTGGCCGAGGCCACCGGTGACGCCCCCGCAGCGGTCGACGCGCCCACCGGCCTCGACGACCTCACCGCGCTCGGCCTCGGCCGCACCCGCACCTCGGTCGGTCGCACCGAGGTCGTCTGCTTCAGCCCCGACCACACCGGATCGTTCGGCACGCAGACCGTCACCCGCGCCCGCACCGTCATCGAGGCGTGGGCCGACCGCACCGCGGCGCTGTCCGCACTCCCCGGCATCCAGCAGGTCTTTCCGTTCGAGAACCGCGGCCAGGAGATCGGCGTGACGCTGCCGCATCCGCACGGCCAGATCTACGCCTACCCGTACGTGACCCCGCGCACGCAGCGGCTGCTCGCCGCGGTCGCGGAGGTCGGCGACGACCTGTTCGACCGCATCCTCGACTTCGAACGCACCGCCGGCGAGCGGATCGTCCTCTCGGGCGAGCACTGGACCGCGTTCGTGCCGTTCGCCGCCCGCTGGCCCCTCGAGGTGCACCTCGTGCCGCACCGGCACGTCGCGGACTTCGCCGAGACGAGCGACGCCGAGCGCGACGAGCTCGCGCCGCTCTACCTGCGGCTGCTGCGCGGCGTCGACGCCCTCTACGACACCCCCACCCCGTACATCGCCGCCTGGCACCAGGCGCCCGTGCACACCGGTCGCGCGGGCGCGCGACTGCACCTGCAGCTGACGAGCCCGCGGCGCGCGGCCGACAAGCTCAAGTACCTCGCCGGGTCCGAGGCCGCCATGGGCGCCTGGATCGGCGACATCCCGCCCGAGATCTCGGCCGCGCGACTGCGCGAGGCCGTCGAAGGAGTACAGCTGTGACGACGACGGATGCGGCGGCCGCCGCCCGCGACCTGTTCGCCGCCGTGACCGGCGCCGCCCCACAGGGCGTGTGGTC
>NZ_JBSJZI010000001.1:476407-853271 GCF_054798235.1 Microbacterium sp. GXF7504
CACCCCGCACCGCACGTTCGCCGCGGTCTCGCCGCGCGCCGACGGCGTCGTCCGGGTCGCGTCGACGTTCTCGCCGGAGCCGGTCGAGGCCCGCCTGGACGAGCTCGACGCGCTCTTCCCCGCCCGCCGCGACGAGATCGTCGAGTGGGCCCGCTACCCGCTCGGGGTGGTGTGGGCGCTGCAGGGGTACGCCGCATCCGACGCCACCGGGTTCGACATCGCGATCGCCTCCGACGTGCCGGTGGGTGCGGGGCTGTCGTCGTCCGCCGCCATCGAGTGCGCGGTCGCCGTCGCGGTCGACGAGCTGTGGCGCCTCGGCCTCGGCCGCAGCGCGCTGGCCCTCGCCGGCCGCACCGCCGAGAACGAGGCGGTCGGCGCCCCGACCGGCGTCATGGACCAGATGGCGTCGATGTGGGGCGAGCGGGATGCGGCGATCTTCCTCGACTGCCGGTCGCTCGAGGTGCGCCAGGTGCCGCTCGGGTTCGCCGAGGCCGGGCTCGAGGTGCTCGTGATGGACACGAAGGTGAGCCACGCGCACGCGACCGGCGGGTACCGCGAGCGGCGCGACTCGTGCGAGCTCGGCGCGCGCACCATGGGCGTCCCCGCCCTCCGCGACCTCTCCGTCGAGGATCTGCCCCGCGCCGAGGCGCTGCTCGACGACGTCACGTTCCGCCGCGTGCGGCACATCGTGACCGAGAACCAGCGGGTGCTCGACACCGTCCGCACCCTCGAGGAGCAGGGGCCGCTCGCGATCGGCAGGCTGCTCCTGGCCTCGCACGCGTCGATGCGCGACGACTTCGAGATCTCGGTGCCCGAGCTCGACACCGCGGTCGCCGCGGCCGTCGACGCGGGTGCGATCGGCGCGCGGATGACCGGCGGCGGCTTCGGCGGCGCGGCGATCGCGGTCGTCGAGCAGTCCCTCGTCGCACCCGTCACCGCCGCTGTGGAGCAGGCGTTCGCGGACGCCGGCTACGGCGCACCGCACATCTTCACGGTGAGCCCGGGCGCCGGCGCCGCCTGACCGCATCCCTCCTCGTATCGGTGCGGCGGGGCGCGCCCGACCGCGTCCACCCCTGGCCGTCCGGGTCGCCGAGGCCGTAACGTCGTGGCGATGGATCGTGCCGGGCGGCGCGACCGGAAGGGACACATCATGGCGTTCGTGACCGTGGCGACCGAGAACTCCGCCGACGTCGAGCTGTTCTACACCGACCAGGGCACCGGGCAGCCGGTCGTGCTCATCCACGGCTTCCCGCTGAACGGGGAGTCCTGGGGCAAGCAGCAGCGCGCGCTGCTGCAGGCCGGGTATCGCGTCATCGCGTACGACCGCCGCGGGTTCGGCGCGTCGACCAAGACCGCGGAGGGTCACGACTACGACACCTACGCGGCCGACCTGCACGCCCTCATCGACACCCTCGAGCTGACGGATGCGGTGCTGGTGGGCTTCTCGATGGGCACCGGCGAGATCGCCCGGTACCTGAGCCGCTACGGCAGCGCGAAGATCGCCAAGGTCGCGTTCCTCGGCTCGCTGGAGCCGTACCTGCTCATCACCGACGACAACCCGGACGGCGCGGGCGACCAGGCGTTCTTCGACGGCACCTCCGAGGCGGTCGCCGCCGACCGGTACGCGTTCCTCACCGGGTTCTTCCGCGACTTCTACAACCTCGACGAGTTCCTCGGCACCCGCATCTCGGAGGAGGCGCTGCAGGCGAGCGTGCAGGTCGCGAACCAGGCCGGCAATGCCGCGCTCGTCGCCGCGCCCCTCACCTGGCCGACCGACTTCCGCGCCGACCTCGACGCGATCGACGTGCCCGCGCTCATCCTGCACGGCACCGCCGACAACATCCTCCCCATCGACAAGACCGCCCGCCGGTTCACCGAACTCGTGCCCGAAGCGGAGTACGTGGAGATCGAGGGAGCCCCGCACGGGCTGCTCTGGACCCACGGCGACGAGGTCAACGAGGCGCTGCTGCGCTTCCTGCGCGGCTGACCCATGGCGAGCACCGACATCCCGATCGTCACGATCGACACGGGCGCCGTCCGCGGCCGCTGGCGCGCGGGATCGGCGGCGTTCCTCGGCATCCCGTTCGCGAAGGCGCCGGTCCGCGACCTGCGGTTCGCAGCTCCCGAGCCGCCCGAGCCGTGGGAGGGCGTCCGCGACGCCACCGCGTACGGCGCCACCGCGGTACGACACGACCCGGGGGACACGATCATCCCGGAACCGGCGATCCCGGGCGAGGCGACGCTGAACGTGAACGTCTTCGCGCCGTGGCCGACGCCCGCCGAGTCGACGCTGCCGGTGCTCGTCTACATCCACGGCGGCGGGTACACCGCCGGCTCCCCCGCGAGCCCCTGGTACGACGGCGACGCGTTCGTCCGCGACGGCGTCATCACCGTGACGATCTCGTACCGGCTCGGCTTCGACGGCTTCGGGCACATCGAGGGCGCGCCGTCGAACCGCGGCGTGCGCGACTGGCTCGCCGCGCTCGAGTGGGTGCAGCGGAACA
This sequence comes from Microbacterium sp. GXF7504, assembly GCF_054798235.1. Classification (NCBI taxonomy): domain Bacteria; kingdom Bacillati; phylum Actinomycetota; class Actinomycetes; order Micrococcales; family Microbacteriaceae; genus Microbacterium; species Microbacterium sp. GXF7504. Next base: position 478,912 of record NZ_JBSJZI010000001.1, read on the forward strand.
TCGCGGCGTTCGGCGGCGACCCGGCCCGCGTCACGATCGCCGGGCAGTCCGCCGGCGGCGGCGCCGTGCTGACGCTCCTGTCCATGCCCGCGGCGCAGCACCTCTTCCGCGGTGCGTGGGTGATGTCGGCCGCGCTCGGCGACGTCGACCCGGCGACCGCGCGCGAGCGCTCGGCGCGACTGGCGCAGCTCGCCGGTGTCGCCGCGGACCGCGAGGGGTTCGCATCCGTCCCCGAGGAGCGGCTGCTGGCGTTGCAGCAGGATGCGGCCCACGAACCCACGAAGGACAGGCTCGCACCGGTGCGGGCGATGCTCGACGACGGCCCATCCTGGGCGCCGGTCGTCGACGGCGACATCGTGCCGCTGCCGCCGGTCGAGGCGATCCGCCAGGGTGCGGGGGCGGACAAGGCGGTGGTGATCGGCGCGACCGACGACGAGTTCACGATGGTGCTCGACGGATTCCGTCGGCCGCTGGCGTTCGTCCCGCCCGGGCTCGCACTCGGCCGGCTCGGGGTCCCGGGCCCCGTGCGGGAGCTGTACCTGCGCGCGAACCGCGAACGGCGCCGCACCGGCACCGCCTCGCTCCTCGGGCGCTTCGTCACCGACCGGGTGTTCCGCTCGCTCGTGGCACGCACCGCCGCGGCACGGGCGCACGCCGACGGCGCCGCCGCCACCTGGGTGTACCGGTTCTCGTGGCCCTCACCCACCAAGCGGTGGGCCTGCCACTGCATCGACGTGCCGTTCTTCTTCGACAACCTCGGCGCCGAACGCGCCGCGGCGCTCATCGGGCCGCATCCGCCGCGCGCCCTCGCCGCCGCGGTGCACGGCGCGGCGGTCGCGTTCGCCCGCGACCAGGACCCGGGCTGGCGGCCCTGGACCGAGCCGGCGCGCACCACCCGCGTGTTCGGCGGCGCAGCATCCGCCCCCGAGGAGATCACCGACGGCTACGCGACGGTCGCCGCGCTCGTCTGACCCCGCCGCGAGCGCGCACCCGTTTCGCGAACGAGCACCCGATCGGATGCGCACTCGCGTAGCGGATGCGCACTCACGGGCGGGATGCGGGGGCTCAGGCGAGCGCGGGCATCACGGTGCGCTCGAACAGGTCGACACCGGTGCGGTCGTAGGCGTGCTCGGGGAAGTAGTGGATCGCGTATTGCAGGCCCTCGTCCGCGAGGGCGCGCAGCCGCTCGACGATCTGCTCCGGGGTGCCGACGAGCGCCTGGCCGCCGCGGTAGTCCGCCATGTACCGCTCGGTCGCGTCGCCCAGGTACGGGGCCAGGCGCGCCTCGATCGCGGCGAGCCGGTCGGCGACCTCCGCCTCGGTCTCGCCGATGACGGTGTTGAAGTTCGCACTGAGGGTGATCTCCGCCGGGTCGCGGCCGACGTCGGCGCAGTGCCCGCGCAGCACGTCGCGCTTGTGGGCGAACTCCGCCGCCGAGATGTTCGCGTAGTCGCCGTACTCGGCGACCAGCCGCAGCGTCTTCTTCTCGCCCCCGCCGGCGATCCACAGCGGGATGCCGCCGGCCTGCACCGGGAGCGGCCGCACCGTCGCGCCGTCCACCTGGAAGTACGTGCCGTCGAGGGTGGCGGAGCCGGTGGTCCAGGCCTGCCGCATGATCTCGACACCCTCGCGCAGCATCCCGATCCGCTCGCCGATCCGCGGGAAGCCGTAGCCGTACGCGCGCCACTCGTGCTCGTACCAGCCGGCGCCGATGCCCATCTCGAGCCGGCCGCCGGAGACGGCGTCGACGGTCGCGGCGACCTTCGCGAGGTACGCCGGGTTGCGGTACCCCATGCAGGTGCACATCTGCCCGAGGCGGATGCGGTCGGTGGAGGCCGCGAACGCCGCCATGAGCGTCCACGCCTCGTGCACCGCCTCGTCGCTCGGGACGGGCACGGTGTGGAAGTGGTCGTAGACCCACAGCGACTCCCAGGCGCCCTCGTCGGCGCGCTGGGCGAGGGTGCGCATGACGCGCCAGTGGTCGACCGGGTCGATGCCGACGAGGTCGTGGCGCCAGCCCTGCGGGATGAAGGTTCCGAAACGCATTCGCCCAGACTAGGGGCCCACGACCTCCGCGTGGGGGATGCGGGCGCGCATGATCTCGACGGCCTCGGGGTTGCGGTCCACGAGCACGGCGTTGCGGCCGAGCGCCGCTGCGACCGCGCCGGTGGTGCCGGACCCGGCGAACAGGTCGAGCACGGTGTCGCCGGGGCGGCTCGAGGCCTGCACGATGCGGCGCAGGATCCCCTCGGGCTTCTGCGTCGGGTATCCGGTCTTCTCGCGGCCGCTCGTGGGCACGATCGTGTGCCACCAGACGTCGGTGGGGAGCTTGCCGCGCGCCGCCTTCTCCGGGGTGACCAGCCCGGGCGCCATGTACGGTTCCCGGTCGACGGCCTCGGAGTCGAACCAGTACCCGGCGGGGTCCTTCACGTAGACGAGGATCGTGTCGTGCTTGGTGGGCCAGCGCCGCTTCGACTTCGCGCCGTAGTCGTACGCCCAGATGAGCTCGTTCAGGAACCGCTCGCGCCCGAACATGGCGTCCATGAGCACCTTCGCGTAGTGCGCCTCGCGGTAGTCGAGGTGGAGGTACAGCGTGCCGTCGTCGGCGAGGAGGCGCCAGGCCTCCGCCAGCCGGGGTTCGAGGTAGCCCCAGTAGTCGTCGAACCGGTCGTCATAGGTGCGCAGGTCGCCGCGGAGCCGCTCGTAGCTCGTGCCGCGGAACCCGCGCTTCACCTCGCCCGCCGGTGCAGAACTCAGGACATCCGCGACGGCACCCCCGGAAACACCGGGCTCCGCGGCATCCGTCGCCGATCCGTCCGGAGTTCTGCGCACGGACTCGACCGCACGACCCCGCCTGCGGCCGGTGTTGAACGGCGGGTCGAGGTAGACGAGGGTGAACGCCGCGTCGGGCAGCGTCGCCGCCACCGCGAGGTTCTCGCCGTGATGGATGCGGACGTGCCCGTGCGGCTGCGGGGCGGACGCGGTCACGGCACGCGGTGCAGCCACGCGTCGGTGGAGAACTTCGTGTCGACGAGGGCCTGCGCCTCGGCGTACTCCTCGTCGCTGATGGTGCCGGGCACCGCGCCGTAGAGGCTCGCGAAGGTCTCCTTGAAGCGTTCGATGATCGCCTCGCGCGGCAGGCCGGTCTGGCTGCGCAGCGGGTCGACCCGCTTCGCGGCGGATGCGGTGCCCTTGTCGCTGAGCTTCTCCCGGCCGATCCGCAGCACCTCGGTGAGCACCTGGCCGTCCATGTCGTAGCTGAGGGTCGCGTGGTGCAGCACCCCGCCGTTCGCGAGCCGCTTCTGCGCGGCGCCGCCGATCTTGCCGGCGGGGCCCGTGATGTCGTTCAGCGGCCGGTACTCGGCGTCGATCCCGAGGGAGCGCAGCGCCTGCAGCACCCAGTCGTCGAGGAACGCGTACGAGTCGGCGAAGGTCATGCCGGCGACGAGGGATGCGGGCACGTACAGCGAGTACGTGATGATCGCGTTCGCGCCCATGAGCATGGCGCCGCCGCCGGAGATGCGGCGCACCACGTCGTAGCCGTGCTTCGCGGCACCCTCGGGGTCGACCTCGTTGCGGTACGACTGGAACGACCCGATCACGACGGCGGACTCGTTCCACTCCCACAGCCGCAGCGTCGGGGTGCGGCGGCCGTCGCCGACCCGTGTGGTGAGCACCTCGTCGAGGGCGAGGTTCATGCGGGCGGAGACGGGCGGTTCGTGCACGATCTGCCAGTCGAACTCCTTCCACCCGGGCGCGGTGATGAGGGCTCGGCGCACGACCGTGCCGACGGACTCCGGGGTGAACCCGAGCAGCTGCGCGCCCTCGGGCAGGGCCCCGCGGACCGCCGCGGCGATGCCGGCCTGGTCGGTCTCGACCGGCAGCCCGTTCAGCGCCGCGTTGATGTCGAGGAGGGCGTCGTCGGGCTCGAGGAAGAAGTCGCCGGCGAGGTGGACGTCGGCGAGCCGCCCGTCCCGCACCTCGAGGTCGACCACGACCAGCTTGCCGCCGGGCACCTTGTATTCGCCGTGCATCCTCCCAGCCTAGGCGCGCGACGGCGGATGCGGCATGCGCTCAGTCGCGGGCGGGGAACCGCGCGTCGAGCCACGCGAGCAGGTCGGCACGCACCTCGGTCTGGCACGTCTCGTTGAAGATCTCGTGGCGCGCGCCGGGGTAGACCAGGGTCGTGACGTCGGTGAACCCGGACCGCTCCCGGTAGGCCTTCGCCAGCCGGTGGACGCTCCGCGGACCGCCGACGGTGTCCTCACGGCCGACCATGAGGAGCGTGGGCACGTCGACGCCCGGGTCGCGGCGGGGCCGGCCGAAGATGCGTGCCGCCTCCCGCATCCCGAACAGCTTCGCAAGCGGCGTCGTCGTGGTGAGCTCGTCGTCGAGGAACGCCCGCCCGACCGCGAGGTCGCTCGAGAGCCACTCGGTGCCGGTGGCGTCCGCGGCCTTCCACGGGGCGTTGAGGTCGCCCGCGTTGAGCGACCCGGGCATCCGGTACGCGGAACCGGAGAGCACGAGCCCGTCGTAGGCGTCGGGGTGCCGGTTCAGCAGGATCTGCGCGAGGAACGACCCCCACGAGTGCCCGAGGAGCACGAGCGGCAGGTCGGGGTGCTCGTCGCGGATGCGGGTGGTCAGGGTCCACAGTGCGTCCACGGCGGCGTCGTGGCCGCCCGGGCCGAGCCGGCCGAGCCGCGTCGCGTCCTGCCACTGGCCCATGCCGGTGCGCCCGTGCCCGCGGTGGTCGTCGGCGTAGACGACGCAGCCGGCCTCGGTGAGCGCGGTGATGAGGGCGCCGTAGCGGCCGGCGTGCTCGCCGACACCGTGGAGCAGCTGCACGACGGCGCGGGGCGTGGTCTTCGCGGGGTGGACGTCGTAGACGATCACGACGCCGTGTGCGTCGACGAACTCGGGCATGCCCGTAAGGCTAGGGCACGCTCAGCGTCGACGCGGCACGAGTTCTCCGTCGACGACGTCGATGCCGGGGACCTCCTCGAAGGTCACCTGCGGCTCGTCGCCGTCTGGACGTTCCGCGTCCGGGCTGGGTCGCACGGGCTACCACCTCCAGCTGGTATGCGCTTCCAGCATCCCCCCGCGTGGGTGGACGTCGCCCGGTCTTGACAGACGGCGGGGCGGGATCTACCCGCTCAGGCGGTGGGCGGGGGCAGTTCGTCCTCGGGCTCGGGGACGATCGTCAGCCCGCTCGGTCCGGATGCGGCGACCATGAGCTCCTCGACCCATGCCCGGTTGATGCGCGGCTGGCGGCTCCCGTAGAAGTGGAACTGCATCGGCACGGACGGGTGCACCCAGAAGCTGCGGCGCCCGCTGCCGTCGCCGATCTCGACGTCGAACATGAACGGCTCGCCGCGGCGGAGCTTGTTCATCACCACGATGCGCAGATGCGCGAGCGTGCGGTCCTCGATGTCGACGGCGTTCGCGTTGGTGTCGTAGATGAAGCGGCCCATGGCCTGAGCATAGGCCGTCATCCACAGGTATCTGTCGACCGCTACCCTGCGCGGCTATGGTGGCGACATGGGCACGATCTACTACGGCGGACACAACTCGCCGATCACCATCGAGGATCGCGCACTCGCACATCTGAAGGTGGTCATCGCGACCAAGCTGCGCCGGGGCGAGAGCTTCACGCTCTCCTGGCGGCATCCCGACGACGAACCGCGCGGTCGCAGCACCGTGTGGCTGCATCCCTCGATCCCGCTCCGCTTCGTCTTCGACGACCCCGAACCGGCGGTGCTCGACCGCGCCTGGATCGAGGAGCTCGCGAACTCGGCGAACAGCTCCGGCGGCATCATGCTCGTCACCGAGCATGTGAGCTCGGCCGACGCCGTCGAGTCCTGACGCCCGAGCCGGTCAGTCCGGCGCGCTGTTGTGCCGGGCGTCCGGCGTGCCGGTCAGCCCGTGGGCGTGCCGTGGAGCTCGCCGTGGAGCCGCTCCATCCGGTCGTCCAGCGCGGCGGCCGTCGCGGCGGCCTCGGTGAGGTCAGCGACGAGTCCGGGCGGCACCGCGCCCGCGTACTTGTAGTGGATCTTGTGCTCGAGGCTTGCCCAGAAGTCCATCGCGATCGTGCGGAACTGCACCTCGACCGGCACCGACACCGTCCCCGTCGACAGGAACACCGGCACCTCGACGATCGCGTGCAGGCTCTTGTAGCCGTTGGGCTTGGGGGCGGCGATGTAGTCCTTGACGCGACGGACGGTGATGTCGTCCTGCTGCGTCAGCAGGTCGAACAGGCGGTACGCGTCGGCGGAGAAGCTGCACGTCACGCGGACCCCGGCGATGTCGGTGATGTGTTCGCGGATCGACTCGAAGCCGGGATCGATGCCCTTGCGCACCACCTTGTCGACGAGGCTGTCCGGCGACTTCAGCCGGCTCGTCACATGCTCGATCGGGTTGTAGTCGTGCATACTGCGGAACTCCTCCCGCAGGATGGCGATCTTCGTCTCGATCTCCTGCATCCCGAACCGGTACTGCAGCAGGAACCGCTGGATGCCGTCGCGGGCGGTGCGCATCTCGGCGACGGACATCGTGATCGGGAGCTCGTCGAGGGGGTTCGACATACCGCCACGGTACGGCGGCCGGATACGCGGATGCTGTGAGCACCCCTCCCCGTCGATGCGCCGTGCCGACGCGCCGGGCGCCGAGTGCGCACCTGTTTCGCGAGTGCGCACCCGATCGGATGCTCGGTCGCGGAACGGATGCGCACTCGCGCGCGGGCGCGGGCGCGCCTCAGGCGACGACGGCCGCCGCCTGACGGGCGGCGCCGAGCGCGACGTACTCGCCGGGGGCGGGCACCTCGACCGGCAGCCCCAGCACCTGCGGCGCGATGCGCTGCACGGCCTCGGACTGCGCGCCGCCACCGATGAGCAGCGCACGGTGGAGCGGCACGTGCAGTGCCCGGAGGGCGTCCAGGCCTGCGCCGAGGCCCGACAGCATCCCCTCGACGGCCGCGCGTGCGAGGTTCTCACGCGTGGTCGAGGCGAGCGTCATGCCGCTGAGGGTCGCGGTCGCGTCGGGGAGGTTCGGGGTGCGCTCGCCCTCGAAGTACGGCACGAGCGTGAGCCCGCCCGCGCCGGGCTCCGCGGCGAGCGCGAGTCGGCTGAGTTCGGCGTGGTCGACCCCGAGCAGCCGCGCGATGACGTCGAGCACCCGGGCCGCGTTCAGGGTGGCGACGAGCGGCAGGAAGTGCCCGTCCGCATCCGCGAACCCGGCGGCCGTGCCCGTCGCGTCGACCGTGCGGTGCTCGCTGACCGCGAAGACCGTGCCGCTCGTGCCGATCGAGACCACGACGTCACCGGGGCCCGCCCCGACCCCGAGGGCCGCCGCGGCGTTGTCGCCGGCACCGGGGGCGACCGCGCGGCCGTCCGCATCCGTCACCGACTCGCGCGGGGCGAGCACGCGCGGGAGCACCGCGTCATGGCCGAGCGCCGCGGCGAGCAGATCGCGGTCGTAGCCGTCCGTCGCCGGGTTCCAGTAGCCGGTGCCCGACGCGTCCGAACGGTCGGTGACGAGCTCGTCGAGCACCGGGCCGCGGGGCGACTCGCCCGCGGGACCGAAGCCGCGCAGCCGCCACGTGAGCCAGTCGTGCGGCAGCGCGACGGCCGCGACTCGGGCCGCGTGCGCCGGTTCGGCGTCGCGCAGCCACCGGAGCTTCGTGATGGTGAACGACGCCACCGGCACGAGCCCGGTGCGCTGTGCGAGCGTCTCGGCGCCGTACTCGGCGATGAGGTCGCGGGCGGCGCCGGCCGAGCGCGTGTCGTTCCACAGCAGCGCCGGCCGGATGACGCGACCCTCGGCGTCGAGCACGACCATGCCGTGCTGCTGCCCGCCGACCGACCAGGCCGCGACGTCCGCGAGGCCGCCGGCCTCGGCGATCGCCGTCTGCAGGGCGTCCCACCAGGCGGCCGGGTCCACCTCGGTGCCGTCCGGATGCGGGGCGCGCCCCTGCCGGACGACCTCGCCGGTGGCGGTGTCGACGATCACGACCTTGCACGACTGCGTCGAGGAGTCGACGCCCATCACGAGTGCCATGTGGTTCCTTTCACGGGTGCGCCCCGCATCCTGCGACGCGCCCCCATCGGTCGACGTGCCCCAGATGTACACCGGCGACGGCGTGTCGAGGACATCTGAGGCACGTCGATCGAGCGGGATGCGGTCAGCGGGCGCCGAGCAGGTGCTCGGTGGCGAGCTGCTGCAGCTTCACGAAGCCGAAGCCGTGGCCGCCGAGGTACGACGCGGCGTCGAAGTCCTCGAACGCCGAGCGGTCGGCGAGCAGGTCGTCGTACGACTCGCCCTCGCCGAGCGTGGGCTGCGCCAGCTCGGTGACCTTCGACGCCTCGAGCGCGGCCTGCACCTCGGGGTCGGCGCGGAACGCGGCCGCGCGCTCCTTCAGCAGCAGGTAGGTGCGCATGTTGGCCGCGGCCGACTCCCAGACGCCGTCCTCGTCCTCGGTGCGCGAGGGCTTGTAGTCGAAGTGACGCGGGCCGTCGTAGGCGGGGCCGCCGTTCGGGCCGCCGTTCTCGAGCAGGTCGACGAGCGCGAACGCGTTGTGCAGGTCGCCGTGGCCGAACACGAGGTCCTGGTCGTACTTGATGCCGCGCTGGCCGTTCAGGTCGATGTGGAAGAGCTTGCCGTGGTACAGCGCCTGGGCGATGCCGGCGGCGAAGTTCAGGCCCGCCATCTGCTCGTGGCCGACCTCGGGGTTCAGGCCCACCAGCTCGGGGCGCTCGAGCGAGTCGATGAACGCGAGGGCGTGGCCGACCGTCGGCAGCAGGATGTCGCCGCGGGGCTCGTTCGGCTTCGGCTCGATCGCGAAGCGGATGTCGTAGCCCTTGTCGGTGACGTAGTCGCCGAGGAGGTTCACGGCCTCGCGGTAGCGCTCGAGGGCGGAGCGGATGTCCTTCGCGGCGTCGTACTCGGCGCCCTCGCGGCCACCCCACATGACGAATGTCTTCGCGCCGAGCTCGGCGGCGAGGTCGATGTTGCGCAGCACCTTGCGGAGGGCGAACCGGCGGACGTTGCGGTCGTTCGAGGTGAAGCCGCCGTCCTTGAAGACGGGGGCGGAGAAGAGGTTGGTGGTGACCATCGGCACGGCGAGGCCGGTGTCGGCGAGCGCACCCTTCAGGCGGTCGATCTGCGTCTGCCGCTCGGCGTCGGTGGAACCGAAGGCGAACAGGTCGTCGTCGTGGAAGGTGAGGCCGTAGGCGCCGAGCTCGGCGAGCTTCTCGACCACGTGCACGACGTCGAGCGCCGGGCGGGTGGGCCCGCCGAACGGGTCGGTGCCGTTGTAGCCGACGGTCCAGAGACCGAACGTGAACTTGTCGGCGGGGGTGGGGGTGGGCATGAGGGGTGGCTCCTTCGCGCGGGTCGCACAATTTGTTGTGGCGCCCAACATACTACGATGAGGGCATGAGCGCGAGAACCGCCGACGAGCGGGGCGGGGTCCGGCGGCAGAACCTGTCCCGCATCCTGGGGCTGGTCCACCGGGAGGGCCCCCTTCCGCGTGCGGCGCTGACCGAGCGCACCGGGTTGAACCGCTCGACGGTCGCCGATCTGGTGGCGGAGCTCGAGCGACTCGGGCTCGCGGTGCAGTCCGAACCCGACCCGGTCGGCCGGGTCGGGCGCCCCTCCCCCACGGTCTGCGCGTCGCCGCAGGTGGTGGCGATCGCCGCGAACCCCGAGGTCGACGCCCTCACCGTGGCCGCCGTCGCGCTCGACCGCACGGTGCGGGTGCGCGCCCGCATCCCGTTCGACGCGCCGCCCTCGCCGGCGGATGCGGTCGCCGCCCTCGCGTCACAGATCGCGCTGTGGCGCCAGGGTCCCCTCGCCGGGCACCGACTCGTCGCGTCCGGCCTCGCGGTCCCGGGCCTCGTGCGTGCGGGCGACGGCCTCGTGCGCGACGCCCCGCACCTGCGGTGGCACGACATCCCGCTCGCCGACCTCGTCACCGAGGCGACCGGGCTCCCCGCCGCCGTCGGCAACGACGCGAGCCTCGGCGCCCGCGCTGAGCACCTGTTCGGCGCGGCCCGCGGCACCGACGACGTCGTCTACCTCAACGGCGGCGCGAGCGGTATCGGCGGCGGGCTCATCGTGGGCGGCATGCCGGTGGGCGGCGCGGGCGGGTACGCCGGCGAGTTCGGACAGAACCGGCCGGGCATCGAGGCGGGCGCCGACCGGCTCGCCCCCGGCGGTGTGCTCGAGGACGAGGTGAACCGCACCCGGCTCCTGCGCGCGCTGGGACTCACCGCAGCGGACGACGACGGGCTCGCGGCCGCGCTGTCGGCGGCGACGGATGCGGCGGTGCACGCCGAGGTCGGCCGGCAGCGCCGCATCCTCGCCACCGCCCTCGCCAACGCGGTGAACGTGCTGAACCCGTCCGTGGTGGTGCTCGGCGGCTTCCTCGCGACGCTGGCCGAGCAGGACGTGCCGGGCCTGCTGGCGCAGGTGCGGGCGCAGGCGATGACGGCGTGCGCCGAGGACCTGGAGATCCGTCCCGCATCCCTCGCCGCCGACCGGCTGCTCGTCGGCGCCGCCGAGCTCGCGTTCGAACCGCTCCTCGCCGACCCCGCCGGCGTCTGACGCGGGCGGTCCGCGCGCGGTGTTCGCGGGGTGTTCGCGGCGTTTCGGCGTGCACAACTGCGGAGTCCGCACCCGACACGCCGCGCTCCCGGGCCGGCGCACCGGCGTGTCGGCCGTCATCTCCGCAGTTGTGCCCGCGGGTGCCGGCGCGGACCGAGGCGCGGTGCACGCGGATGCGGGCGCGAACCCAGGCGAGCGGCACGCGGATGCGGGCGCGAACCGGGCGGCCGGCACGCGGATGCGGGCGCGAACGGGGACACACGCCTCTGGCGACCGGGCACCCGCGGCCGGGAGCATCGCGGTATGCGCACACGGCCGGGCACCGGGATACTGATGCCGATGAACGCCACCCGAGGGCGACGCAGCCCGGTGTCCGGACCGCGCACGACGGCGCCCATGCCGCCGGCCGGCATGGCCGTGATGCTCGCGTCGGCGTTGCTCGCGGGAGTCGGGCTGCTCGCAGCGGCGTTCACCACGGAGATGACGCCGCCGGTGATCCGCGCGGCGCTGACCGCGGCGATCTACGCCCCGGTGTCGGTGTTCGCCCTCACCCGGCGGCGCCTGGTGATGGCCGGCATCCTGGCGGCGCTCGCCATCGTGAACGGTGCCCTCACGATCGCCGTGACCGTGTGGACGGAGTCCGAGGACAACGCCCTCCGGCTCACGGCGCTCATCGTCATCCACCTCTCCCGGCTTCCCGAGCTCGCCGCCCTCAGCATCGTCACCTGGCTCATCGGTCCGCCCGGCCGCGGCCGTTCCGTCGGCATCGGGTTCGGGTGGTGCGCGGTCGTCCTCTCGGCGGTCCTCAGCGCGGCACGGATCGCGGGGCCCGTCCCGCTCCTGCTCGACGTGCTCCCCCTGGTGCTGGCGCTGTGCAGCTTCATCGCCGCCGCGGTGTGGCTCCGCATCCGTTGGGCCGACGGCGTCGCCCGCGAACGCGTCGCGTGGCGCGCGATCGCCACCGGACTGTTCTGCATGGTGGTCGCCTACGGCCTGCTCGAGGCGCCGTCGCCGTTCCTCGCCGACGTCGTCGGCGTGGCCCTGTTCGTGCTCGCACAGACACTGCTGCCGGTCGGCATCCTGCTCGCGCTCGGCCATCCGACACCCGGACGCCGGGTCCTGCGCCTCGTCTCCGCCGGGCAGACTCTGGCCGTCGCCGTCATCGGCTATGTCCTCGTGCGCGGCATCGGCGACACGGCCGGGCTCGCCCCGGAATGGGCGGGCGCGATGGGCGCGGGCGTGTTCGCCCTGCTGCTCGGCACCGCGTGGCGACCGCTGCACCTGCGCACCGTGGGCCTCCTCGCGGGCCCCCAGCCCGACCCCCGGAGCGTCCTCGCCGCCCTCGGGGAGCGGGCGGCGCGCGACGACGCCGGCGTCGACGACATCGCGGCCGCCCTCCGAGACGGTCTTCGCGTCGCCGCCGTCGAGCTGCGCCTCGCCGGCACCGGCGCCGGTGCGCGCGTCGGTCGCGCGGCGCCGTATACCGCCGACATCCCGTTCGACGGCGACCCGGGCGGCACCATCACCGTCGCGGTGGACGATCCCGAGGAGTGGCACGAGCTGCGACCGGTGCTCGAACGCACCCGCGGCCTCATCGCGACGGCGGTGCAGCTGGCGGCCGTGAACGACGAGGTCCGGGCCGTCAGGGCACGCACCGTCGAGGTGCGGCAGGAAGAACGCCGGATGCTGCACGCCGAGCTGCACGATTCGCTCGCACCCTCGCTCGCCGGCATCGGGTTCGGGCTCTCCGCCGCCGACACCCTCATCGCCGACGGGGGCGACTGGCGCGAGTCGGTCCGTTCCCTGCGCGAGGGGACGGCGACCTGCACGGCCGACGTCCGACGTCTCGCCCGGGCGCTCCTGCCGACGGCCCTCGATCAGGGCGACCTCGAGGCGGCGCTGACGGAGCTCACCGAGCCGGCCGCGGTGCGCGGCCGCGTCGCCGTCTCCGCGCGCGGGACGGACGGGCTCGACGCCGACCTGCAGGTGCGCGTGTACCTCCTCGTCGCCGCCGCCGTCCAGGAGTTCCGCGCGGGGGCGGAGCCGATCCGAGTGACGGTGACCGCCGGGCCCGACGCCGCCGCGGTCCGCATCGAGACGGACGCAGAGCTCACGGCGTTCGAGCGACTGGGCCGACGGGCCGACGAGCTCGGCGCGACCCCGTCGGCGCCCGGCGACTCCCCGTGGGTGGCGAGGTTCCCGCGATGAGCACGGTCGGCACCCACGGCACCGGTCGCCCGGTCGCCGCCGCCGTCGTCTGGGTCGCATCCTGGGCGCTCGCGATCGTCGCGATCGTCCTCGGAGCGGTGTTCGGGCTCCCGGCCGATCCGCTGCCGGGGCTGTTCCTCAGCGAGGCCCCGGTCGAGGTCCGCACGCTCGCGATCGACATCGACCTCACCGTCGCCCTCGTCTACGGCCCGGTCGCCGCGCTCCTGCTGGCCCGGCGCCCGAGCCCCGTCGCCGCCATCTGCGCGCTGTACGCGGTCGGATCGGCGCTCGCGGCGTTCGGCATCCAGTACGGGCTACTCGCCGCGCAGGTCGGCGGGCTCCCGTTCCACGCGATGCTCGCATACACCGGCGGCTGGGCGTTCGTCCCGGGCACGTTCCTCGTCGCACTCGTCCCGCTGATGATCAGCGTCCGCCGCCCGCCACGATGGCAGCGCGTCGTGGTCGGCGTCACGGTGGTCGTCGCCGCCGCCGCGACGGTCATCAACGTGACCCAGAGCCGCATCCCGGGACTTCCCAACCCGCTCGGGATCCCCTCGCCCGGGTACCAGGCGGTGCTGCCGCCGACCTACACGGCGCTCTCGATGTTCACCATCTCGGTGTCCCTGCTGTCGTGTGTGGTCGTCGCGGTGCGGTGGCGCCGCTCCCGGGGCGGCGTGCGGTCGGGCCTGGGCTGGCTCGCCGCGGGGCAGTTGTTCGTCACGCTCTCCTATTTCGCGCAGGCGCTCCCCGCCTCGCTCGGCCTCCCCCGCGCGGTGCTCGACTTCGCCTTGCTGACGCCCGTCGTCGGGCAGCTGGTCTACCCCGCGGCGATCCTCGTGGTGGTGCTCCGGCACCGGCTGTGGGGCGTGGAGCTCGTCGTCAGCCGGGTGCTCATGTGGGCGCTCCTCACCGCATCGGGCGCGATCCTTTACCTGCTGGTGGTCACGATCGTGCCGGTGACCTTGAGCCCCGGCGGCGGATGGACCTTCGTCGCGCCGCTCGTGGTCGCCCTCACCGTGCTGCCGCTGCGTGGGTGGCTGCAGCGCCGCATCGACCGGCTCGTCTACGGCGAGGGCGCCGACGCCGCGTCGCTGCTCACCCGGCTGAGCGAGCGGATCGGTGAGCTGCCGCCGGGTCCGGACGGGCTCGCGTCCCTCGCCGACACCCTGCGCCGCGTCCTCCGGCTGGGCCACGTGCGGATCACCGCCGGCGACCTCGACGCCGCCTCGGGGCGACGTCGCCGCGCCGACGTCGTGCGGGTGCCGCTGTCGCCGCGCGACCCGGGGCTCGGCGCGCTCGAGGCGCAGCCCCGTCCCGGACAGCGCCTCGACCGCCGCACCCGGACGGTCCTCGAGGACGTCGCCGGCCTGGTCGCCACGGTCGTCCGGCTCGCGCGCTCCTTCGTGCGGCTCGAGCGCGCCCGCGCAGACCTCGCCGGCCTCCGCGCACGTGAGCGGCGCAGCATCCGACGGGAACTCCACGACGGACTCGGTCCCGCGCTCGCAGGCATCGGCTTCGGTCTCGCGGCGGTGGAGAACCTCGCCGCCGAACCCGATCGGGCCCGCGCCCTCCTCGCCGAGCTGGCCGAGGACGTCCGCGCCCGGGCGCGGGAGGTGCGGGAACTCGCCGACACGGTCGCGGTGTCGCGGCTCGGGGGCGACGATCTCGCACCGGAACTGGAGCGGCTCGCCCGCAGGTTCCACGGCCCACGGCTGCGCGTGCGCGTCGAGACGGAGGACGCGCTCGGGCTCCTCCCCGGGCAGGCGGAGGCGCTCGCGCTCATCGCCGCGGAAGCGGTCACGAACGCGGCGCGGCACGCGGAGGCGACCAGGGTCCGGATCCGTCTCCATCGCGACACGGACGGCGCGACGGTGCTCCGGGTCTCGGACGACGGTCGCGGCATCGGCCCGGACGCGGTCGCGGGCGTCGGCATGTCGTCGATGCGTGAACGCGCGGCCGGTGCGGGCGGGGCCCTGCGGATCGAGTCGGATCGCACGGGCACCAGCGTCGTCGCCCGCATCCCGGCGGTGACCGGGCCCGCCCGGATCGAGGACCCGGCGCCCTGACCCCCGGGACGCCGGGCCGCGCAGCATGGGCGGACGCGGACCGTGACGCAGCCGCCTCCGCGACGGCACAATGGGACGCGATCGCGCGGCGTCGGCGCGATCGCGGGGGAAGGGAGACGCGCATGCCACGCGAGGACTCGATCACGGTGGGGGTCGTCGACGACCACCCGCTGTTCCGTCGGGGCATCATGTCGCTCCTCGACACGCTGGCGGGCGTCCGCGTCGTCGGCGACGCCGCCACGATCGACGAGGCGCTGACGCTCGTGGCGGAACAGCGCCCGGACGTCGTGCTCATGGACCTCGACCTCGGCGACGAGTCCGGCATCGACGCGACGCGGATCATCGCGCAGCGCCATCCGGAGGTCGCCGTGCTCGTCCTCACGATGCTCGGCGACGACCGATCGCTGCTCGCGGCGATGCGCGCCGGCGCCCGCGGGTACCTGCTGAAGGTGTCGTCGCCGCAGGAGGTCGAGCGCGCCGTCCACGCGGTCGCCGACGGCCAGGCACTGTTCGGGGCCGACGTGGCCGCACGTGCCGTCGCATTCCTCGGCGGCGCCGGCGAGGACGGACGGACACGGCGGTTCCCGGAGCTGACCGAGCGCGAGGCCGAGGTGCTCGAACTCGTCGCCCGCGGACTCGACAACGGTTCCATCGCGCGCTCGCTCGTCCTCACGAGCAAGACCGTGCGCAACTACGTGTACAGCATCATCACGAAGCTCGGCGCCCCCGACCGCAGCGCCCTCATCGTGATGGCGCGCGAGGCCGGATTCGGCGCACGCGTGGGCGGCGTCGACGCCTGAGTCCCGGGGGCGTGTCCCGGGCGATCGAGGACGCGTGCACCTGCCGGCCGGGCCGCCGGGCGCACGATCGTCGAGGAGGGTCGCGATCGCGACCGCGCGGGCAGCTCCCGCGCCCCCGAACACGAGAGTCCCGTCATGTCCACCGTCTCGAACATCCGATCCTCCTCTCCAGCCCCGGAACGACGCCGCGTGCGGTTCGTCCGCCCCGTGATCGCGATCGCACGCGCTGCCCACCGTCGCCCGCGCGTGGCAGCGTGGGCCGTCGGCACCGGGCTGGCCGTCGCCGCGCTGACCGGCTGCACCGCCGCCGCGGAGCCGACCGGGGCGCCCTCGGACGCGCCCGTCGAGGCCATCGAACCCGCGGCGGGCGAGGACATCCTCGACGGCGTGCCCGAGGCGTGCCGCGACGCGTTCCCGCTCGCCATGCCCGGCGTCGACGCCGCCGACCTGGAGCTCATGCCCGCCGATTGGCCGGCGCCCCCGTCCGGCGCCGTGCTGTGCACCACGATGGACAGCGTCGGCGGCGGCAGCGAATCGGCGGGGTACGCGATCGATCTGCCGGTCGAGGACGTGTTCGCGCACTACGAGGCGTCCCTCTCGGGCTACGAGCTGTTCCGCAGCGACGGTGCGGAGAACGGGACCGGGTACGCGACCCTGGACGGCGTGGGGGCAGACGTCGGCTTCCAGGTGCGCGAGACGGACGGCGGCTTCACGCTGGTGTTCGTCACGGGGTGACCCGCCCCCGGGCGAGGGGCCCGTCACCTCCCCTCACCGGATGCCGTCCCGTCGGCGTCCGACGGCGCCGATCCGCCTCCCCGGTGGATCGGCGCCGTTCTTCTGCCCTCGGCCGGGCGCCCCCTCTCCACGTCCCCAGCCCCGCCGCATCCCCTCGGATCGTGCCCAGGTCCCCGACCCACCGCATCCCACCCGCCGCGCGTGCAACCCGCCGCATCCCACCCGCCCACGTGTGCCGCGCGCGTGCGTGCACAACTGCGGAGATCGCACACGACACGCCGCGCACACGGACTCCGGATGCGGCGTGTCGCCCGCCCACTCCGCAGTTGTGCCCGCGTCAGAACCGCCCGGTGCCCACGAGGACCGGCCGCCGCCCCGAGAGGGGACGACGGCCGGTGGGCGGGTCGGGCGGTCAGGTCCGGCGGCGCGAGAGCAGCAGCCCGGTGCCGAGGATCACGGCGAACACCGCGACCCAGGGCGCCCACGGATCCAGCGCCGCACCGGTGGCCGCCACATCCCCGGTCTGCGACCCACCGGCGGTGACCGGCGCGGGCGAGGGGCCGGGTCCGGGCCACGGCGCGGGCCCGGGGTCCGATCCCGGCTGCGGGTCGGGCCCTGGCCCGGGGTCTGGCCCGGGTCCCGGCCCGGGGTCGGGCCCGGCGGCGACGAAGGTGAAGGCGTCGGCGGCGACCGCACGCCGTCCGTCGACCGTCTCCACCGTGACCTCGACCGTGCCCGCCGGGTGCGGCGGCGTCGTGACCGTGCACCGGTCGGTGCCGTCGGCCGCGGTGACGCAGGACACGTCGGTGCCCGCCGCATCCCCGAACCGGATGACGGGGTCCCCCGGCGCATCGCCGAGCACGTCACCGATGCGGAGGTACGTGCCCGTGACCGTGACGGTCGTGCCGCCCGCGACCGGGCCGGTGCCCGGTTCGACGCCGGTGATGTCGGGTTCCGGGGTCTGGACGATGACACTGAACCGTGCGGAGCCGCATCCGCCCCCGTCGTCGCAGACCGTCACCGTCACCGGATGCACGCCCGGCGCCCGGTACGTCTGCTCGAGGGTGAACGCGTGCCCGTCGAGCGCCAGCGCCCGCGTGCCGGCAGCGTCCTCCACGTGCGCCTCCCAGGTGTTCGCACCGGGGTCGGTGAACGAGCCGGTGACGCGCAGGGTGCCTCCGACCTCGAGGGTCACGTCGTCGATCGGTGCGACGGTCGGTGCGACGTTCACCACCGTGACGGCGACGGATGCGGTGGCCTCGAGGCCCCGGGCGTCGGTCACCCGCACCGCGAGACGCCGTTCCCCGAACGCGGCGAACGGGACGTCCACCTCGGCACCGGTGCCGTCGTCGTACTCGCCGTCGCCGTCGAGGTCCCACGCGAACGCGAGTTCACCGGACCCACCGGAACCCGATGCCCGGTAGGTCGCCGTGGTCCCCTCGCTCAGCTCGGTGGGCCCGGTGAGGTCGACGGCGGGCTCGGGCTCCGGCGACGGCAGCACCGTCCCCATGCCGCGTCCGGTGAGGACCGCCCGCCCGGAGGGGGCCGTCGCCCCCGCGACGTCGATGAAGAAGTGCTGCGGCCCCTCGCGCTCGGCGGGTTCGACGAGCACCTCGACGACCACGGCCGGCTCTGCGGCGGAGAGTTCCACGGTCCCGGCGCCGACGACGTGCGAGGGGGTCGGGTCGCCCTCCTGCCAGGGCGCGGTCACGACCCACGGCACGGTGACGGTCTCGCCGGGCAGCAGCTGCGGGGTGGCGATCGTGATCGGCATCACCAGCGGGTCGTCCACCGGGGCGGCCACGGTCCGGTCACCGGCCTCGACGAGGATCGGCTCGTCGTCGACGATCGCGACCTGGGCCGCGGTGTCCGCGCCGAGCTGTGCGCCGTGTGCCTCGACGAGCTCGACCGAGAAGGTCTCCTCCGGCTCGAGCACCGTGTCGCCGTTCACCCCGACCGGGATCGTGACCGACGTCTGCCCGGGCGGCAGGGTCACGGTGCCGTCCCCGGCGATGTAGTCGCCGTTCGCATGCGCGGTGCCGTCGACCGTGCGCCAGCCGAGCTCGACGGCATCCGTGCTCGGCCGGTCGAGCGAGACGGTCAGCACGACGTCGCGGCTCCCACCGTCCCCCTCGGTCGCGCTCCCGCCGCCGATCGATGCGACGGGTTCCGGATCGTCGTCGGTGACGGACACGCTCCCCGCGGCGCGGCCGATCGCCGCCCACCCCGGCACCTCGGTGAGCTGCACCTGGAAGGACCGCTCAAGCCGGGGCTGGTGCACGTCGTCGTCCGTCGTGGGCACCTCGATCGTCGCGGTGGTCGATCCCGCGGGGATGACGACCTGCCCCTGGACGGGCTCGTAGTCGCGTCCGCCGACCGCGCTGCCGTCGACGCTCGAGAATCCGACGACGAGGTCGATGCGGGCGGGATGGTTCAGCGTCACGGCCACCTGGGCGGTGCCGCCCTCGGCCACCACGGCGTCGGCGACGGACGCCTCGATCCCGACGCCGCGTTCCTCCGCGAGCCGCTGCAGCGGATCACCCACGAGCGCCAGCACGAGGCTCTTGGCCAGGTCCGAGCTGATGGCGGAGGTGATCGCGCTCACCGGCCGGTCGTCGGGCATGGGGATGACGGTGGGCTCGGCGATCGTGTCCGGGCCGTCGGGGAGCCCGACCTGCCCGTTCAGGTTGCGTCCCCAGCCGAGGACGCTGCCGTCCTCGCGGATCGCGAAGCTCAGCGGCGTCGTGTGCACGACCGAGACGACGCGCGGCCCCTCGGGCAGGTGGATCTGCTGCGGCAGGCGCCGCTGCGTGCCCGACGCGGACTGCCCCTCGGTGCAGCCGAGCGAGCACATGTCGTCCTGTCCCCACCCCCAGACGGTGCCGTCGGTCTTGAGCACGAGCACGCCCTGCGCCCCGGCCGACACCTGCGCGACCTCGCCCGGCCCCATCCCCTCGACCTGCCCGATCGTGGTGCCGGTGGTGCCTGGCGGCGGGATGCGGCCGATCGTCGCGGAGACGCCGCACGAGCGCAGTTCGCCGTCGCGGGTGAGGAACAGCGACGTCCCGGAGTGGCCCACGACCGCGATCTGTCGGATGTCGTCGCCGGCCGCGGTGACCTCGCGTGTGGTCAGCGAGCGGTTCGCGGTCCCCGCGGGCCGGCACGGGTCCGGGGAACCGCCGCTGAACCCGAAGACCCGGCCATCCTCGAGCAGCACGAGGTTGCCGTTGACACCGAGCGCGACCTGGGCGGCGCCGGTGAGCGGCGCCGTGCCCTCGGGGTTCAGCACGAGCGTGGGATGCGGCCGGGAACCGTTCGGGTTCCCGTCACCCGCGGCGCCGCCGGGTGCACCCCAGACGGCGACCTGCCCGCCGTCGAGGACGGCGGCACCCTTCGTGCTGTCGCCGGTGGCGACCGCGAGCGCCCGGGCGCGCAGCTGCGAGCCCTCGGCGCCGCCGACCCCGAGCACCGGACCCGGGACGGCACGCGGCGTGCCGCCCGGGCCGGTGTGACCGGCACCGAGGTACGCGGCCGCGCCCCACGACCAGACGCTCCCGTCGGCGGCGAGCCCGTAGCTCGCGCCACCGACGGTGCGCACGTCGCGGAACGGCGGCAGGGCGGTCAGGGTGGGCGGGATCTCGGAGACGAGGCCGGGGCCCGCCGCGGTGCTCACCGCGGTCCCCCAGGCGATGGTCGGGTGGATGCGGCTCATCACCGCGTACGTGACGACACCGGTCTCGCCGAGGGCCACGTCGACGACGGCGCCGGGCGCGGCGGTCGGGGTCGGTACGTCCACCCCCGCGCCCCAGGTGAGCAGCGTCCCGTCCGCGCGGGTCACCGCCGCCCGATCGTTCGCCGCGTCCACCCCGGTCACGGCGGCGCCGTCGGGGAGCGCGACCCGCACCGGGCCCGGCGCGCCGGCGGTGTCGCCGTCGCCGAGGCGTCCCGCGTCGTCGGATCCCCACGCCCAGAGCGCGCCGGCCGCATCCAGCAGCAGCGAGAACCCGTCTCCGGCGGCGAGCCGGGCCGGGCCGGCCGCGTCCTCGGGGAGGTCGATCCGCACCGGGTCGTCGATGCGGGCGGCCCCGGGGGCGACCTGCCCGTCCGTGTTCGCACCGCAGCCGTAGACGCGACCGTCGTCGAGCGCGATGAGGAGGTGTCCGGCGCCGGCGGCGATCGAGACCGCCGTTCCGGGCAGCGCCACCGGCTGGGCCACCGTCCCGGGGTCGGTGCCGCACGCGCCGGCCGTGACGTGGACGACACCGTCGCGCACGACGGCGGCGAACGTCCCGGCGGACGCGACCGCGGTCGCCCCCTGGAGCGCACCGTCCGGACCGCGGACGAGGGCCGGCACCGGTTCGGAGCCCCGCGTGCTGCCGGTGCCGAGCGCGCCGTCCCGGTTGGGCCCCCACGCGGCGGCGGTCCCGTCGGCGAGGAGCGCGATGCCGATCCCGTCGGTGTCCGCGTCGAGGACGGCGGGACCGTCGACACCGAGCTGGCCGTCCCCCGAGAGCCCGACCACCGGGCGGGGTGTGGCCGCGTTCGCAGTGGTCCCCGTGCCGAGCTGCCCCGCAGCGCCGTGCCCCCAGGCCCACAGCGCGCCGGTGTCGGAGAGCGCGAGTCCCATGCGCGCACCGGCCCGCACCATCCGGATGTCCGTGAGGCCGGTGACGTCGGACGGCGTCCGGGCGAGTTCCTCGTTGCCGGCGCGACGCCCCAGGGTGGCCGCGTCGGCCGCCGGCGGTTCGCCCCAGGACGCGACCGCCCCGGTCATGCCGTCGAACGGACGGTCCGAGGTCGCGTCGCTGCAGTCGTCGTCGATCCCGTTGCCGGGCATCTCGGTGCGGCCGGGGTGGACGAGCGGGTCGGTGTCGTCGCAGTCGGTGGCCCGCGACCACCGGTCGCCGTCCGCATCCGCCTCGACGACGGTCAGCGTCCAGTTCTCGACCGCGCGGGCACCGTTCGGCGCCGTGACGACGAGGTCGAGAAGCAGCACCCCGTGCTGCTCGGCGGTCGGGGTGAACGAGAACACGTCGTCCGTGCCCGCCGGCTCGCCGTCGAGGAGCCACTGCGGGCTGCCGCCGCTGAACGGCACGGTCAGACTGAAGGGGACGCCCACCTGCGCCTCGTGGAACGTCGAGATGTGGCGGTCGATGACGGGGCGGTCGCCGCGGTCGACCGTGATCGGCGCGTAGGCGACGGCCGTCCGACCGCCCTCGTCCGTCACCCGCACACCCACGACGCCCGGGGCGTCGACCGCCGGCATGTAGGTCGGGTTCGCACCGGTGAGGTCGCCGAACACGCCGTCGCCGTCGACGTCCCAGTCGTACACGGTGATGTCGCCGCCCGCGCCGGGGCGCGACCCGCCGGCATCGAGGGAGACCGGCTCGCCGGCGACACCCGTGTAGGGACCGCCCGCCACGGCCTCCGGCGCGATCCTGGGGATCGCCTGCGCCTCGAGGCGAGCGACGACGTCGGCCATCCGCTCCGCGTAGGCGCGCATCTCGTCGATCGTGGCGGTCTGCGCCGCGATGAGCGCATCCGTGGTCTCCTGCAGGTCGTCGACCGTGCGCGCGAGACCCGTGCCGATGACACTGGTGTCGGACATGACCCTCTGGAGTTCGACCATCTGCTCGGTGGTGAGGCCGAGTTCCAGGAGCGTGCGCCGCTGCTCGGGGGTCCACGACTCGGTGCGCAGGCGTCCCGCCTCCACGACCATCGCCTGCAGCGTCCGGTCGTAGCCGGTGAGGTCGCCGAAGCCGTCGCGCATCGCCTCGGCCGCGGCGCGCGACTGCTCCCCCGCACCGGCGAGGGCGGTCGCCAGCTGCTGCAGCTCACGCGCGTGGATGAGGGCCCACTCGGCGTCGGCGGCGTAGGTCGCGCCCTGGTACCGCTCGAGCGCATGCAGGAACGCCTCGGCGAGCGAGGCCTCGGTCGCCGCCGGTGCGACGAGCTGCTGCGCGGCGATGCGCATCGGGTCGGATGCGGTCACCGGTTCGGTCGTGATCGGGGGCAGCACGGTCGGCTGGGCGTAGTCGTGGTCCGGCGGGTCCTCCGCGATGGCGAGGTAGTTCGCCATCTGCGACGCGGCGAGGTTGACGGCGCTCTGCAGCGGGTCGGAGACGCCGCCGGACGGGAACCGGAGCCGCTTCGTCTCGGCCTTGTAGTCGTTGAGCAGGTCGAGGATCCACCCGGGCGACTGGATGACGGCCTCCGCGAGGGTCTTCGGATCCTTGACGTTGCTCACGGCCTGGATCACCCGCAGCAGTGCGTTCGTCATGAGCCAGGTCTTCGCCGACTCGGACGCGGCGCGCTTGATGTTGCCGATGTCGTCCCGGTACGGCGGCAGCACCGCCGGGAACCGGACCGTGACCGCCTCGGAGAAGACCGGGTCGACGGAGTGGAGTTCACCGTCCTGGCAGTGGTCGATCACGACGTCGTAGACGCCCTCGCCGAGCTTGCCCTGCGGGCCGGTCACCGCCAGCGGCTCCTCCAGGAACATCCCCGACGAGCCGAAGCCGATGACCGTGGCGGGTTTCGTGCCGTCGGCCTGCGCCAGTCTGGCGCCGGGAGTGGCGGACCCGGTCTCGACGAGGTAGATGTCGGCGACGGGGTGCATGAAGTCGTTCGTGCCGCCGAACCCGCACATCGAGATCGACTGGATCCATCCGTTCGCGCGGATGATGCCGTTCGGGCCGGCGACCGTCCGCGGATCGCCCTCGCCGAAGTACACGTTGTCGTACGTGCCGGCGGCGTGGGCGGGGGCGGGCATCGCGACCAGCGCGAGGGTCGCGGCCATGACGGCGGCCGTCAGCATCCCGAGGACGCGGACGAGGGGTCGGGTGAGGTGGGAGGTCATCGGCAGGATTCCGTGTCGGCACGGCAACGCCGTGCGGGCGCCCGGTGCACCCGCATCCACTGTTCGCGGCCCGCGTCCCACCCGGCCAGGGGCGGTCGTCCCCGATCCCCCGGGACGCCCCCGCGCGGCACGCGGCGCGCGGCGTGCGGCGTTTCGGCGTGCACCGTGCGGCGTGCCGCGTTTCGGCGTGCACAACTGCGGAGTTCGCACCCGACACGCCGCGCCGCCGGGCCGGAGCACCGGCGTGTCGGCCGTCATCTCCGCAGTTGTGCACGCGGACGCGCGAGCGCGCGAGCGCACCGCCGCCGGCCGGACGCGGCGACCACCGGTCCCGAACTCCTCAGTTCCAGCCCGCACCGTGCCCGCAGGCCCCCGCACACCCCAAATCTGAGGAGTTCGGGCAGCACGCACGTTCACAACTCAGGCAGAACGAGCCCCGGAACCGGTCCCACTCGCGCCGGAGGCCGGTTCTGCCTGAGTTGTGCGCAGGCGTCAGCGGGTGACGAGCTCGACGTGCTCGACGTCGACGGCGCCGTCGCCCACGGCGAACGGACCCACCCACGCGCCGACGAACCCGCGCGGGGGCAGCGGCGCGAGCCCGCCGACATCGGCCGTCGCGACCTCGACCCCGTCCACGAGCGCACGCACCGTGAGGTCGTGCACCTCGAGCCGCAGCTCATGCGGGCCCGGCCCGACCTGCACCTCGCCGAGCCGCTCGCTGCGCCCACCGGCCGTGCGGACGGCCGCGGCGGTGTTGGCGGCGTCGACCGCGAGCTCGAACTGCTGCGTCTCCGACACGCGCAGGAGCAGCCCGGCACGGTCGGGCGCCGCATCCGCCACCGGCTCGACGACGGCCGTGACCTCGGTGCGTTCCGACGGCAGCCGCCGCCCGAGGAAGCCCGGCGCGCCACCCACGAGAGTCGGCTCGTCGCCGCCGCGCACCCGCACGTGCCCGGGCCGCGCGGCCGGGTCGGCGACCGCCTGCGGCAGCCGCCCGACCGCGTTCCAGTCCGGCGCGAGACCGGGGGCGTCGAAGTCGTCGCGGATGCGGTCCGGCCAGGGCCGCTGATCGGGCACGCCGTCCACCTCGACCTCCGCCAGGATGCGGCCGGTCCCAGGCGCGAACAGGGGTCGTCCGTCCTCCCACGCCACCGGAGCGAGCCAGGTGCGCCGACCCAGGAGGCCGCGCCTGCCGTCGACCGGGAGCAGGGCGAGCCCCACCGCCCAGGTGCGCCCGTCGGGCGCGTCGACGAGGTCGGCGTGCCCGACCGCGGTGATCGGGACGCGGGCACCGAGGTCGCGGTGGGTGAGCCGCGGGTTGCCGCCGTCACCGACGTACGGACCGGTGATCTCGTCGGCGTACGCCACGCACACCGCGTGGTCGACGTCGGTGCCGCCCTCGGCGGCCAGCAGCATCCAGCCCCCGCCCGGTGCCGGCAGCACGTGCGGACCCTCGGCCCAGACCGCCCGGGTGCTGGAGCCCGTCCAGATCGGCGCCGGTTCGCCGAGCAGGGCCCCGGTGTCGAGGTCGAGCTCGGCGAGCCACACCTCGGTCTGCCCGCGCCAGGCGGACGGCTCGGTCTCGCGGGTGCCGCAGAGCCAGACCCGCTCGCCGTCGACCGTGATCGAGGGGTCGAAGCCGCCGACGCCGTCGATCCACACCGGGTCGGACCACGGGCCTGCCGGATCGGATGCCGTGACCACGAAGTGCCCGGTACGCCCGGTCCACGACCCGTCCTCGGGCCCGACGACCGTGCACACGACGACGAGCCGGTCGCCGGCGACACGGATCGTCGGGGCGTACAGGCCGCTGGAGGAGTCGAGGCCGGCGAGGTCGAGCTGCCCCTCGCGGTGGATCGCGTGTCCGACGGGTTCCCAGTCGACGAGGTTCGTCGAGGCGTGGATCGGCAGGCCCGGCAGGTACTCGAAGGTCGAGGTGACCAGCAGGTACCGGTGGCCGAACCGGCAGATGCTCGGGTCGGGGTGGCAGCCGGGCAGGACGGGATTGCGGTAACGGCCCATGACGCTCCTTCGGGTCGGCTCGGGCGGGTGGTGGGTGGCGGGAGTCGGGCCCGGGCCCCCGCCGGAGGAGGCGGCGGTCGTCGGCCGGCGGCCGTCCGGACGCCCCGCGGCTCAGCGCGTCCGGCGCGTGAGCGGATGCGGCGGGGGCGCCGTGGTGGCGCGCGGGACGAGTCGGGTAGGCAGCCGGATGTGCGTGGCCTCGGGCACCTCACCGCGCATGAGCCGCATGATGAGCGTCGCGGCGGCCGCCCCGAGCCGTTGCATGGGCTGCGCGACCGTGCTCAGCGCGGGGTCGGCGCGGGATGCGTCGGGCACGTCGTCGAACCCGACCACGGACAGGTCGGCGGGCACCTCGAGCCCGAGGTCGTGCGCGACCCCGACGATCGAGAGGGCCGAGAGGTCGTTCGCCGCGAAGATGGCGGTCGGCCGGTCGGGCAGGGTCAGCATCCGCCTCGCGGCTTCTCGGGCGACGTCCTCCTCGTACCGGCCGACACCGACGAGCGCGGGATCGAACGGGATGCCGGCGTCGGCGAGCGCGGCCCGGTACCCCGCGTCGCGGGCGGCGGCCGAGCGCAGGTCTGGGCGACCGGCGATGAAGCCGATCCGGCGGTGGCCGAGCTCGATGAGGTACCGCACCGCCTGTTGCGCGCCGCCGTAACTGTCGGATTCGACCGTGGGGAGCCCCCCGCCGCCGGTGTGCGGGTCGACCGCGACGAGCGGCACCTCGGCGCTGACGTTCACCACGGTGGGGGTCACCATGATGGCGCCGTCGATGAGGGTGCCCGAGAGCCGGCTCAGCGACCGCCGCTCCCACCCGGTGCCGTGCTGGTGCGCGCCGCTGTACGCCATGAGGTCGTAGCCGGTGTCGGCGAGGCCGCGCGCGACGCCCTTCAGCACCTCGGCGCTGAACGGCTCGAAGTCGGCCACCAGCACGCCGATCACGCCGGTGGTGCGGGACCGCATGCTGCTGGCCACGAGGCTCGATTCGTATCCCAGTTCCTCCACCGCCGCCATCACCCGGGCGCTGGTCTCGGACGAGACGCCGTAGCGGCCGTTGACCGCCTTGGAGACGGTCGCGACCGAGACGCCGGCTGCGGCGGCGACGTCGTGGATGGTGGGGCGGCGGGTCATGAGGCCAGAGCATAGCCCCATGGAAAATGATTTCGAAAACGTTTGACACACTTCCGGGGCGTTGCGACACTGACTGGCACCCGGACTCGCACCGG
Source organism: Microbacterium sp. GXF7504 (assembly GCF_054798235.1). NCBI lineage: Bacteria > Bacillati > Actinomycetota > Actinomycetes > Micrococcales > Microbacteriaceae > Microbacterium > Microbacterium sp. GXF7504. The sequence goes on from NZ_JBSJZI010000001.1 coordinate 505,427, forward strand.
AGCAGCGCACGACACCGCGTCGTCGAGGCAGAGACGCCCGACCGTCGTGCTCCACCGCAGCATCCCGAGTGGATGCCCTCGATGAAGAGAACAGGTTGGACATCACATGAACAGCAGGACGATCCTGGCCGGCGCCGCCGTCCTCGCCGTCGGAGCCCTCGCGCTCAGCGGCTGTAGCGGCGGTTCGGGCGACAGCGGCGGCGACGGCAGCACGCTCACCTTCTGGCACAACTCCACGACCGGCGACGGCAAGGCCTACTGGGAGGAGACCGCGGCCGCCTTCGAGGAGGAGACCGGCATCAAGGTCGAGATCCAGGCCGTGCAGAACGAGGAGATGGACGGCAAGCTGCAGACCGCCCTCAACGCCGGCGACGCCCCCGACGTCTTCATGGCGCGCGGCGGCGGCAAGCTCGCCGACATCGTGAAGGCCGGACAGGTCATGGACCTCACCGACGGCATCACCTCCGCGTCGAAGGATGCGGTCGGGGCGGCGCTGTCGGCGTTCGAGGTCGAGGGCAAGAACTACGGCATGCCCGTGGCGATCCTCCCCTCCGGCATCTACTACTCCGAGGACCAGTTCACCCAGGCCGGTGTCACGGCCACCCCGACCACGATCGACGAGCTCGTCTCGGTCGACACCCAGCTCGCCGGCGCCGGGCTCACGCCGTTCGCCGTCGGTGCGAAGGACGCCTGGCCGGCCGCGCACTGGTACTACAACTTCGCGCTCCGCGCCTGCTCGCAGGACGTGCTGAACGAGGCCGCGGAGAGCCGGAGCTTCGACGACGAGTGCTGGCTCACCGCGGGCGAGAACCTGCAGGCGTTCCTCGAGACCGAGCCGTTCAACGACGGCTTCCTGACGACGCCCGCGCAGGGCAGCGCCGGTTCGTCGGCGGGCCTGCTCGCCAACCACCAGGTCGCGATGGAGCTCATGGGCGCGTGGAACCCCGGCGTGATCGCCGACCTCACGCCCGACAAGAAGCCGCTGCCCGACCTGAAGTGGTTCCCGTTCCCGGAGGTCCCGGGCGGCCAGGGCGAGCCCGGCGCCATGATGGGCGGCGTCGACGGCTACTCCTGCTGGGTGAACGCACCCAAGGAGTGCGTCGACTTCTTGAACTTCATCGTCGAGAAGCAGAACCAGGAGGCCTACGCCGAGGCGTTCAAGACCCTCCCGGCCTCCACCGAGGCGCAGTCGGTCGTCACCGACCCGGCGCTGCAGGACATCCTCGCCGCCTACAACGACGCCCCGTACGTGTCGGTGTGGCTGGACACCCTCTACGGCCAGAACATCGGCAACGCGCTGAACGTCGCGGTCGTGGACATGTTCGCCGGCAAGGGCACCCCGCAGGACATCGTCGACGCCGTGAACGCGGCCGCCGCGAAGTCCTGAGCGGAGGACGTCGATGGCTTCCGTACGCGAATTCACCGAGCCTGGCGTGGACGTGACCGGGAGCCCGGCCCCGGCCGGAGGCGGCACCACACCGCCCCCGGCCGGGCGCCCCGTCCAGAGCCGGCGCCGCCGGAACTGGGCCGCCAGGGCCGAGCTGCTCATCCTCCTCGGCCCCGCCCTGATCGTGTTCGTCGGGTTCGTGATCTTCCCGGTGATCATGGCCGCGTTCTACGGGTTCTTCAGCTGGTCCGGCTACGGCACGCCGACCGACTTCGTGGGACTGCGCAACTACATCACGATCCTCACCGACCCCGACTTCCACGAGGCGCTGGGCCACAACGCCTTCATCCTCGTGTTCTCCCTCGTGCTGCAGGGACCGCTCGCCCTCGGCCTGGCCCTCCTGCTGAACCGCAAGCTCCGGTTCCAATCCGTCATCCGGGTGCTCATCTTCGTGCCGTACGTCATCTCCGAGGTCGTCGTCGGCCTCGGATGGAGCCTCATGCTCCAGTCGAACGGCGCGCTGAACGGGATGCTGGAGAAACTCGGGCTCGGCATGTTCCGCGCCGACTGGCTGTCCGACCCGTCGGTGGCCATCTGGACCCTCATGGTGATCATCACCTGGAAGTACGTCGGCTTCGCCGTCATCCTCTTCCTCGCAGGTCTCCAGGGCATCCCGGAGGAGCTGTCGGAGGCGGCCGCGATCGACGGCGCGTCCTACTGGCAGATCCAGCGGCACATCGTGCTGCCGCTCATGGGACCGACCATCCGCATCTGGGCGTTCCTGTCGATCATCGGCTCGCTGCAGCTGTTCGACCTGGTGTGGATCATCTGGGGCCAGTACGTGGCCTCCACCGCCGGCACCTCGACCATGGCCACCTACATGGTCGCCAACGGCCGCAACGCCGGCAGCTTCGGCTACGGCAGCGCCGTCGCCGTCGTGATGTTCCTCATCTCCCTCATCATCGCGCTGCTCTATCAGCGCTACGTCCTGCGCCGCGACACCGCCGGCGCCGTCACCGGAGGTGTCAAGTGAGCGCGACCATGACGCTCGTCGCACCGGGCACCCGCACGCCGAAGCGCGCCGCGGCCGGCCGTCGCCGGGGCCCCGACCTCGCGGTCTACGCGGTCGCCGTCCTGCTGATCATCGCGATGCTCGCGCCGGTGGTCTACATCATCCTCGGCGGGTTCCGCACGAATTCGGAGATCACGGTCGACCCGTCGGGCTTCCCGGTCGCGTGGCAGTGGAGCAACTACGTCGACGTGCTGGTGAACCCCGCGTTCTGGCGGATGGCGGGCAACTCCGCCGTCGCGGGCCTGGCCACCACCGCGTTCGTCGTGGCCCTCGGCCTCATGGCGGCGTTCGCCCTCTCGCGCTACCACTTCCGCGGTCGCGGCGCCGTCTACGCCCTGTTCACCGCGGGACTGATGTTCCCGATGACCGTCGCGATCACGCCGCTGTACATCCTGGTGCGCGACCTCGGCCTCATGAACTCGCTCGCGGGCGTCATCGTGCCGCAGATCGCGTTCGCGCTCCCGATGACGATCATCATCCTGGTGCCGTTCCTCGGCGCCATCCCGAACGAGCTGCAGGAGGCCGCATCCATCGACGGATGCAGCCGGCTCGGCTTCTTCTGGCGCATGGTGCTCCCGCTGTCGCTGCCCGCCGTCATCACCGTCGGCATCCTGGCGTTCGTCAACAGCTGGAACTCCTACATGCTCCCCCTGTTCATCCTCAACAACGAGGCGTCGTTCACGCTGCCGCTCGGCACGCAGGCGTTCGCCTCCCAGTACTCCGTCGACACCGCCAAGGTGCTCGCGTTCACCTCGCTGTCCATGATCCCCGCGCTCGTGTTCTTCAGCCTGTTCGAACGACGCATCGTGGGCGGTCTGACCGGCGCCGTGAAGGGCTGACCCCGTGACCATCGACCACCGCGCACCGCAGCAGGCGGTGCCCGTCTCCTCCCCCCGGGTCGCAGACCTGCTCGGCCGCATGACCCTCGAGGAGAAGCTCGCGCAGCTCGTCGGCTTCTGGGTCGACCAGGGCGGCGAGGTCGTCGCGCCCATGGCGGGCGAGATGGCGACCTCCGACCGGTACGAGGATGCGACCGCCCACGGCATCGGACACCTCACCCGGGTCTACGGCACCCGCCCGGTCGACCCGGCCGAGCGCGCCGAGTGGCTGTGGGCGCAGCAGCGCCGCCTCCGCGACCAGACCCGGCTCGGCATCCCCGCGCTCGTGCACGAGGAGTGCCTGACCGGCCTCGCCGCCTGGCAGGCCGCGACGTTCCCGACCCCGCTCGCGTGGGGCGCCTCGTTCGACCCGGCGCTCGTCGAGGAGGTCGGCCGTGCGATCGGCGGGTCCATGCGCGACCTCGGCGTGCACCAGGGCCTGGCCCCGGTGCTCGACGTCATCCGCGACCCGCGCTGGGGCCGGGTCGACGAGTGCATCGCGGAGGACCCGTACGTCGTGGGCACGGTCGGCACCGCGTACGTCCGCGGCCTGCAGGACGCCGGCGTGCACGCGACGCTGAAGCACTTCGTCGGCTACTCCGCGTCGCAGGCGGGCCGCAACCACGCCCCCGCGCACGTGGGACGCCGGGAGCTGCAGGACGTCTTCCTGCCGCCGTTCGAGATGGCCGTCCGCGACGGCGGCGCCCGCTCGGTGATGAACTCGTACGCCGAGATCGACGGCGTGCCGGTGGCGGCCGCATCCGAGCTGCTCACCGAGCTGCTGCGCGACACCTGGGGCTTCGACGGCGTCGTCGTCTCGGACTACTTCTCGGTCGCGTTCCTCGAGACCATGCACCGGATCGCCGCCGACCGCGGCGACGCGGCCGCGCTGGCGCTCACCGCCGGCATCGACGTGGAGCTGCCCGGCGCCGACGCGTACCCGGCGCTCGCCGAGCTCGTCCGTGACGGCCGGGTGCCGGAGCAGCTCGTCGACCGCGCGGTCGCGCGCGTGCTCGCGCAGAAGGAGGAGCTCGGCCTCTTCGACGCCGACTTCGACACCGCCCCGCCCGCCGTCGACCTCGACTCCCCCGCGCACCGCGCGCTCGCCCGGCGCCTCGCCGAGGAGTCGGTCGTGCTCGTGCGCAACGACGGGGTGCTCCCGCTCGCCGCGCCCGCCCGCCTGGCCCTCATCGGCCCGAACGCCGACAGCGCCGAGGCGCTCATGGGCTGCTATTCGTTCGCGAACCACGTGCTCGCGCACCACCCGGGCACACCGTTCGGGTTCGAGATCCCCACCCTGCGCGAGGCGCTCACGGCACGGTTCCCGGATGCGGCGATCACCCATGCCGTCGGCTGCGAGGCCGAGGGCGACGACCGATCCGGGTTCGACGCGGCGGTCGCCGCGGCCCGGGAGGCCGACGTCGCGATCGTCGCCGTCGGCGACCGTGCGGGCCTGTTCGGCCGCGGCACCGTGGGCGAGGGCAACGACGTGGAGTCGCTGGAGCTGCCCGGCGTGCAGCGCGAGCTCGTCGAGGCGGTCGTCGCGACCGGCACCCCGGTGGTGCTGGTCCTGCTCACCGGCCGCCCCTACGCGATCGGCTGGGCGCTCGACGGTGCGGCGCCGGTCTCGGCGGCGCTGCAGTCCTTCTTCCCCGGCGAGGAGGGCGCCACTGCCTTGGCGGCCCTCCTCGCCGGGGACGCCACCCCCTCGGGGCGGCTCCCGGTCTCGCTCCCCCGCTCGGCCGGGGCGCAGCCGTTCTCCTACCTGCATCCGGTGCTCGGCGGCGCGCACGAGATCACGAGCGCCGACAGCACCCCGGTGCGCCCGTTCGGGTTCGGGCTGTCGTACACGTCGTTCGTCCGCAGCGACCTGGACGTCCCGGCCGAGGTGCCTGCCGGCGAGCCGCTCACCGCGCGGGTGCGGGTGCGGAACACCGGCGAGCGCGCCGGCGCCGACGTCGTGCAGCTGTACGCACACGACACCGTGGCCTCGGTCACCAGGCCGGTCGCGCAGCTCATCGGCTACGCACGCGTGGAGCTCGCCCCCGGCGAGGAGCGCGAGGTCGTGTTCGAGGTGCCCGCGTCCCGGTTCGCGTTCACCGGCCGCGACCTCCGCCGCATCGTCGAGCCGGGCGCCGTGGAGCTGTGGGTCGGCCCCTCGTGCGACGTGCGCGAGACCGAGGCCGTGGTGACCTTCACCGGCGCCGTGCACGAGGTCACCGGTGACGAACCGCGGACGGTCGCCGTCTCGATCGACGCCCCCGCCGCATCCTGACCCCCCTCCCCTGTCCCTCGCCGAGACCACGCCTTCCGCGCGAGACCACATCCAGTTGCATGTGGTCTCGCGGGATGGGTGTGGTCTCGGCGCACCCGGGGTACCGTCCGGATGGTGCAGAAACTCCATCCGGTGCAGTAGTCTCGGGCGCGAAGGGGTGATACCGATGTCCACCGACCCGACCTACGACCACCAAGCCCTCCAGACCAAGGCGCGCGAGCACCTTTGGATGCACTTCTCCCGCCAGTCGACGCTGGAACGCGACGGCGTGCCGGTCATCGTCCGCGGCGAGGGACACCGCATCTGGGACGACCGCGGCCGCGAGTACTTCGACGGCCTCGCCGGCCTGTTCGTCGTCAACGCCGGTCACGGCCGCAAGCGCCTCGCCGAGGTCGCCGCGAAGCAGGCCGAGCAGCTCGCGTTCTTCCCGCTGTGGTCCTACGCCCACCCGGCCGCGATCGAACTCGCCGACCGGCTCGCCGACTACGCACCGGGCGACCTGAACAAGGTGTTCTTCTCCACCGGCGGCGGCGAGGCGGTCGAGACCGCCTTCAAGCTCGCGAAGTACTACTGGAAGCTGCAGGGCAAGCCCGGCAAGCACAAGGTGATCTCGCGCTCGGTGGCCTACCACGGCACCCCGCAGGGCGCCCTGGCGATCACCGGCATCCCGGCCATCAAGGAGATGTTCGAGCCGGTCACCCCGGGCGGCTTCCGCGTGCCGAACACGAACATCTACCGCGCCGAGGAGATGGGCGCCCCCACCGACCCCGAGCAGTTCGGCGTCTGGGCGGCCGACCGCATCGAGCAGATGATCCAGTTCGAGGGCCCCGACACGGTCGCCGCGGTCTTCCTCGAGCCGGTGCAGAACTCGGGCGGATGCTTCCCGCCCCCGCCCGGCTACTTCCAGCGCGTCCGCGAGATCTGCGACAAGTACGACGTGCTGCTCGTCTCGGACGAGGTCATCTGCGCCTTCGGCCGCATCGGCCACATGTTCGCGTGCGACGCCTACGGCTACGTGCCCGACATGATCACGTGCGCGAAGGGCATGACCAGCGGGTACTCGCCGATCGGCGCGACCATCATCAGCGACCGCCTGTACGAGCCGTTCCGCACCGGTGAGACGACGTTCTACCACGGCTACACGTTCGGCGGGCACCCGGTCTCGGCCGCCGTCGCGCTCGCGAACCTCGACATCTTCGAGGAGGAGGGGCTCAACGAGCACGTCCGCGAGAACTCGCCGCTGTTCCGCGCGGAGCTGGAGAAGCTGAAGGACCTCCCGATCGTCGGCGACGTGCGCGGCGACGGCTACTTCTTCGGCATCGAGATGGTGAAGGACAAGGCCACGAAGGAGACCTTCGACGACGACGAGGCCGAGCGGCTGCTGCGCGGCTTCCTGTCGAAGGCGCTGTTCGACGCCGGCCTGTACTGCCGCGCCGACGACCGCGGCGACCCGGTGATCCAGCTGGCGCCGCCGCTCACGATCGGCCCGAAGGAGTTCACCGAGATCGAGCAGATCCTCCGCGGCGTCCTGACGGAGGCCTGGTCGCGCCTGTAAGCGACCTCGCACGAGTGGGCACTCGTGGCGGGTTCCGGCACCGGAACACCCGCCGCGACTGCCCACTCGCGGTTCCGGCGGCGTTCAGGTTCGTTTGTTAGGCTAACGAAACATATGGATGCAGCCGACTCACCGACCCTCGCCGCCGACCTCCGCCTCGCGACCTTCCGCCTCGGCCGCCGACTCCGTGCCCAGCGCGTCGTCGACACCGTCACCGACAGCCAGCTCGCCGTGCTCGCGGCCCTCCTCTGGGGCGGCCTGCGCACCCTCGGCGAGCTCGCCGACGGCGAGCGCGTGACCCCGCCCTCGATGAACCGCACCGTGAACTGCCTCGAGGAGGCCGGGTACATCACCCGCACCCCGGATGCGGAGGACCGCCGCCGTGTGCTCATCGAGGTGACCGACGCCGGCCGCCGACTCATGGAGGAGACCCAGCGCCGGCGCGACGCCTGGCTGGAGGACGCCCTCGCCGAGCTCACGCCTGCGCAGCGCAGCGCGCTCGTCGCCGCCGTGCCCGTCATGCGACAGGTGGCCGAGCGATGAGCATGTTCCGTTCCCTGCGCCTGTTCAACTTCCGCATCTGGTTCGTCGGTGCGCTCGTCTCCAACATCGGCGGGTGGATGCAGGCGACAGCCCAGGACTGGGTGGTCCTCACCGAACTCACCGACAACGACGCCACCGCGATGGGCGTCACGATGGCGCTGCAGTTCGGTCCCCCGCTCGTGCTGGTGAGCGTGACCGGCTGGGTCGCCGACCGGTTCGACCGCCGGAAGCTCCTCATGGCGACGCAGTCCGCGCTCATGCTGCTGGCGGTGGCCGCCGGCATCCTGCTGCTGACCGGCGTCATGACGCTGCCGCTCATGTTCGCGTTCGCCGCCGCGTTCGGCGTCGCGAACGCCTTCGACGCCCCGGCACGCCAGGCGTTCGTCACCGACGTGGTGAGTCAGCAGGACGCCTCGAACGCCGTCGCGCTGAACGCCGCGTCGTTCAACACGGCCCGGCTGCTGGGCCCCGCCATCGGCGGTGTGCTCATCGTGCTCGTCGGCACCGGCTGGGTGTTCCTCATCAACGCGGTGACGTTCCTCGCGCTCCTCGTGGCGCTGAACGTCATGCGGCGGGACGAGCTCGTCCCGCGGGTGCGGCGCACCGGGGCGGCACGCCTCGCGGACGGCTTCCGGTACGTGGCGAAACGGCCCGACCTCATGGTCACGTTCGTGATGGTGTTCCTCGTCGGCGCGTTCGGCATGAACTTCCCCATCTTCGCCTCGACGATGGCGCTCGAGTTCGGCCAGCAGGCCGACGGGTACGGACTGCTGAGCTCGACGCTGGCGGTGGGTTCGCTCGCCGGCGCGCTCATGGCGGCGCGGCGCGACCGGGCGAAGATCCGGGTCGTGATCCTCGCGGTCGGCGGTTTCGGCGTGGCCTCCCTCGTCTCGGCCGCGATGCCCACCTACGCGCTGTACGCGGCGCTGCTCGTCTTCGTCGGCTACGCCACCACGACGATGCTCACGACCGCGAACGGCTACGTGCAGACCACGACCGACCCCGCCGTCCGCGGCCGGGTGCTGGCGCTGTACATGGCCGTCATCATGGGGTCGACCCCGATCGGTGCCCCGATCGCCGGCTGGGTCGTGGACGCCTTCGGCCCCCGCGCGGCGATCGTGCTGGGCGCGGTCGCGGGCCTGCTCGCCTGCGCGATCGGGCTCACCTGGATGCTGGCGAGCGGCCGCGTGCGCCGGCATCCGACGAGCAGGTTCCGGCTGGCGGTCGACGAGACCGTCCCGGTGCGCGTCGTCCGCCCCGCGCCGGAGGAGTTCAGCGACGAGATCGCCGCCGCGACGAGCCCCGTCCCCACCGTGGACGAGGACGCGGACGCCCGCGCCCGCGCCCGCTGACCCCCTTCCCCATCGCCGACCCACCCCTCTTCCTGCGACCCACCCCTCTTTCTCCTGCAGGAAGAGGGGTGGGTCGCAGATTGCGGGGTGGCTCGGCGGAGGATGCGGGCGGACGGGCGGGCGGCCCGGATGCGGCAGCGCGCGGCGACAGTGGGTCGCCGGTGGCTTCGGTGGGGGCTATCCGCTCGGGCGACGCGTGTCCAGCCTCTCGTGCCGGCGCCCGCCGCGACCGAGGATGGCGGGGACGAAAGGATCCCCCATGAGCGACGCAGCGCAGTCCCGCCACGACGACGACGCCCGCCCCGACGACGCCCCGCCCACCGACGCGGTGACCGACGAGGTGCGCGAGGCCGCCGCATCCGCGGAACAGCACGCCGACACCGGCAGCAACGGCGAGGCGACGCTCGCCGACGCCGAGACCACGGCCGGCCCCAACGCCGACGCGGACGAGATCGCCTCCTCGCAGGCCCAGGGCGCGGAGGAACAGGGCGACGCATGAGCGGGCACGAGCATCACCGGCTGGATGCGGAGGACCTCACCCGCATCGCGGCCGGCGAGGGCGAGCACCTGCCGCCGGCCCCGAAGGGCGTCCCGTCCCCCGACGCCCCACCGCTGCCGGAGCCCCCGCCCGACGCCCCGCGCGCCGACTGACCCGCTCGCCCGCGCACGCGCGCACGCGCGTCCGCGCAGCACGCGCGGCATCCCGCCGAGCCACCCCTCTTCCTGCGAGCCACCCCTCTTTCTGCTGCAGGAAGAGGGGTGGCTCGCAGAAAAGGGGGTGGGTCGCGCAACCGGGCAGCGCAACCGCGTCGCGCAACCGCGCAGCGCAACCGCGTCGCGCACCGCGGGGCGCCCGGCGCGGGTCAGGCCTCGCGGGTGATGGTGACCTTCACCTGCAGCGCGGCTTTGGCGCCGCCGCTGTAGACCCCGCGCAGCGGCGGCACGTCGGTGTAGTCGCGGCCGCGGCCGACGAGCACGTGGCGGTCGCCGATCTCGGTGTTGTTCGTGGGGTCGAACCCGGTCCACTCGCCCGCGAACCACTCGACCCAGGCGTGCGACTCACCCTCCACCGGCACCCCGATCTCGGGGTTCGGACTGGGGTGCAGGTAGCCGGACACGTACCGCGCCGGGATCCCGATCGCACGGAGCGCCCCGATCGCGATGTGCGCCATGTCCTGGCACACGCCCTTGCGGGCTTCCCACGCGTCGGCCGCCGTCGAGTGCACGCCGGTGACACCGGTCACGTACTCGACCGCCTGCCCGATCGCGAGGCACACGTCGTGCGCGGCGGGCCCCGGGTCGTCGTGCCGTTCGGCGATCGCGCGGGCGATCTCGACGACCTCCGGATGCGGCAGGGTCCGCGCGGTCTGCGACAGGTGCTCCACGGTCGACACCGACCGGGCCGCCTCGGCGGCGAGCCGGTCCCAGGTGATGCCGGAGTGCACGATCGGCCGCGGGCGCACCTCGACGAGCGAGCGCGCCGTGATCCGCAGCTCCCGATGGGGCGAGAGCACGTCGAACGAGCTCACCCGGGTGCCGAAGGAGTCGACGTAGCTGTTCACCGACGTCGACGGCTCGATGTCCAGCGACGAGCTCAGCACGAACTGGCTGTCGGTGGTGCCCGGCAGCATCCGGGCCTCGTTGTACGACGCCGCGACGTCGTGCTCGTAGACGAACCCGGTCTCGTGCTCGATGCGGAGGCGCTTCATGAGATCTCCCCGATCCAGGTGGGTTCGGCCTGCGTCGGGAAGAACCGCTGCCGGATCGCGTCCGACGCCTCCCGCGTCACCTTCTGCACCCGCAGCATGTGGGTGGGCAGCTCCTCGAGGATCTCGCTGATCGGCAGGTACTCCAGGTCGTTCCGGATGCGGCCGAGCGCCCGCCGCACCTGGTTCGAGTGCCCGACCCGGTCGACCGTCGGGTCGATCGCGCCGATGCAGTCCTCCGCGACCGAGATGGAGTGGATGATCGAGCGGGGGAAGAGCCGGTCGAGCAGCAGGAACTCCGCGGCGTTGCGCGCGCTCGGCATGCCGCGGTAGGTGCGGACGTACGCCTCGTACGCGCCGCAGGAGCGCAGGATCGTGGTCCAGCTCGGGCCGGAGGCCTCGGTGAGCGACCGGGTGGCGAGCAGGCGCGCGGTCATGTCGGCGCGTTCGATCGACCGGCCGAGGGTGAAGAACTGCCAGGCCTCGTCGCGGCTGGTGGAGCTGTCGACGACGCCGACGGCGAGCGCGGCGCGTTCGCGCACCCACTGGAAGAAGTCGTGCACCTTCTCGAGTTGCAGTCGGCGCGGCATGCGGGTGCTGGTCGTGTTGAGGCACTCCCACAGCTCGGTGGACACGATCTCGCGGGCCCGGCGCGCGTTCTCGCGGGCCGCCGTGAGCGAGTAGACGATGCTCGACGGGTTCGTGCGGTCGACCGCGAGGCGGGAGAGCACGTCCTGCCGTGAGACCTGACGGTCGTCCTCGATCGGCGCGGACCCCATGACGGCCAGGAGCGACCGGCAGGCGGTGTCCTCGTCGATCCACGGGTCTTCGAGGAGGAGCTGCAGGTGCACGTCGAGGATGCGGGCGGTGCCGTCGCTGCGCTCGATGTACCGGCCGATCCAGAAGAGCGATTCGGCGATGCGACTCAGGAGCATGCCGCACCTCCCTCCGGCCGCGTGCGCTGCTGCTGTTGCTGCTCCTGCTGCTCGGAGCGGCTGCGGGGCCGCTCCTGCGGCGCGTGCGAGACCTCCTCGGGCTCGGGCTCGGGCTCGGATGCGGCGTCGGTGATGATCGGGATCGCCTGCGTGATGGTCGACGCCTGGTCGGCGACGAGGCCGGCGAGCCCGTGCCCCTGGCCGTACTCGACGTGGCCGGGTGCGGCGCCGCCGACGACCCAGGTGTCCTTCGAGCCGCCGCCCTGGCTGGAGTTCACGACGAGCTGCCCCTCGGGGAGGGCGACGCGGGTGAGGCCGCCGGGGAGCACCCAGATGTCGTCGCCGTCGTTGACCGCGAAGGGCCGGAGGTCGGCGTGGCGCGGCCGCATCCCGTCCTCCACGAGCGTGGGGATCGTGGAGAGCATGACGACCGGCTGCGCGATCCAGCCGCGCGGGTCGGCGCGGAGCTTGGTGCGCAGCTCGTCGAGTTCGGCCCGCGACGCGTCGGGTCCGACGACCAGGCCCTTGCCGCCCGAGCCGTCGACGGGCTTCACCACGAGTTCGTCGAGCCGGTCGAGCACCTCCTCGAGCGCGTCCGGCTCCTCCAGGCGCCAGGTGTCGACGATGGGCAGGATCGGCTCCTCCGACAGGTAGTAGCGGATGAGGTCGGGCGTGTAGGTGTAGAGCAGCTTGTCGTCGGCGACGCCGTTGCCGACCGCGTTCGCGATCGTGACGTTGCCCATGCGCGCCGCGAGCATGAGTCCGGGGGAACCGAGCATCGAGTCGGCGCGGAACTGCAGCGGGTCGAGGAAGTCGTCGTCCACGCGGCGGTAGATGACGTCGACGCGCTTCGGGCCGCGGGTGGTGCGCATGAACACCCGCCCGCCCGAGCACAGCAGGTCGCGCCCTTCGACGAGTTCGACGCCCATGAGGCGGGCGAGGAGCGTGTGCTCGAAGTACGCGGAGTTGTAGACGCCCGGCGTGAGCACGACGACGTTGGGGTCGTCGACGCCGGGCGGGGCGGACGCCCGGAGGGCGGCGAGCAGCTTGTTCGGGTAGTCGCCGACCGGCCGCACCCGCATGGAGACGAAGAGCTCCGGCAGCGTCTGCGCCATGACGCGGCGGTTCGAGATGACGTAGCTGACACCCGAGGGCACCCGCACGTTGTCCTCGAGCACGCGCATCTTCCCGTGCTCGTCGCGGATGAGGTCGATGCCCGACACCTGGATGCGGACCCCGTTGGCCGAGTGGATGCCGACCGCCTGCCGGTAGTAGTACTGGCTCGAGGCGATGAGCCGGGCAGGCACGACCCCGTCGCGCACGCAGTTCTGGCGCCCGTACGCGTCGTCGAGGAACGCCTCCAGCGCGCGGACGCGCTGCTTCACACCGGCTTCGATCTCGCTCCACTCGGCGTAGTCGATGACGCGCGGCACGGCGTCGAGCGGGAACGGCCGCTCCTCGCCGGCGAAGTCGAAGGTGACGCCCTGGGCGAGGTAGGAGCTGGCGAGCGACTCGGTGCGTCCGCGCAGCTCCTCCTGGGTCATCTTCGCGAGCGCCTGGTACAGCTCGCGGTACGCGTCGCGGGAGGCCACCGAGTCGCCGGACCCGATCTCCGCGCCGAACATCTCGTCGAACGGCGGCAGCCCCTGCGGGGTCTTGCGTTTCCCGAGCGCGGAGCCGTAGCCCTCGAAGAGGTCACCCATGCCACAACCCTACGCACGGGGTGTTGCACCGGTGTTTCGCTTGTGTCCCGCGCGGGTCCGCGATATCCGGGGGTGGTCTCCCCTCGTGCGTGCGGCGTGGTGGGCGTACGCGGCGCAGAGCACCGCGATGACGAGGCATGCCAGCATCCCGGCCGCGGCGGGGACCGCGGTGCCGGGGCCGAACATCCCGCCGAGCGGGGCGAGACCCGCGGCCAGGCCGTACTGCAGCGCCCCCATGAGCGCGGCCCCGGATGCGGCGGCGAACCCCGCCCGCGCCATGGTGAGCGAGCTGAAGTTCGACAGCATCGCGGACGCGGCCGCAGCGCCGACGATGATCGTCGGCACGTAGGTCGCGAGCGTGAACGGCCCGAACCAGGCGAACCACACCAGCACCACGCCCGCGGCGATCGCGACCGTCTGCGCACCGGCGCCGGCGAGGACGGGCCCGACCCGGCCCGCGATGAACGCGTTCACGAAACCGCCGATGAGGATCGCGCCGGCGTACGCCGCGTACAGCACCGCGAAGCCCCACGGCCCGGTGCCGAGGATGTCCTGCGCGATGAACGACGAGGCCGCCGAGTGCACCGACATCCCCGCGAACGCGAACCCCATCGCGAGCGCACTGCCCATGAAGGCGCGGTCCCGGAGGAACCGGAGGGAGTTGCCCGCGACGGTCGTGAACCGCAGCGCCGATCGGCGTTCGCGGGTGAGAGTCTCCGGCACGGCCAGCCAGGCCACCACGAAGGCGACGACCGACAGCACGGTGAGGAGGACGAACACCGCGCGCCAGCCGCCGAGGTCGAGTGCCAGGGTGCCGAGCAGCGGCGCGGCGAAGGGTCCGGCCGCGACGATGCCCATGAGGATGCTGTACGCGCGCGCCGCGGCCTTGCCCTGGGCGGTGTCGGCCACCACCGCGCGGGACACCACGACGACCCCGGCCGTGCCGAGGCCCTGCGCGACCCTGGCCGACACGAGCAGCTCGATGCTCGGCGCGAGGGTGGCGGCGACGCCCGTCACCGCCAGGATGCCCAGTCCGCCGAGCAGGACGACGCGGCGCCCGTACGCATCCGAGATCGGCCCGACCAGGAGTTGCCCGCCCGCGACGCCGATGAGGAACCCGGCGTAGACCAGCTGTCCGCCGGCGAGGGTCGCGCCGAGGTCCGCGACGAGGTTCCCGAGCGCGGGCAGGTACGTGCTCGCGGTGAGGGGGTTCACCGTCATGAACGCCCCGAGGAGCACCAGCAGGCCCGGTGTCAGTCTCCTCGTCGCCGCCGTCCGCGCAGTGACCGCCACGGATCAGCGCTCGATCGGCTCCAGCCGCACCAGTCGCGGGGGCCCGGCGAGCAGTCCGCCCAGTTCGGGCACGGCACCCGTCGTGGCGCGGAAGTCGCGGTAGGCCTGCTCCGCCTCCCACGACGACCAGTGCTCGTACAGCGTCCACGAGGTCGGGTCGTCGCGGTCGACCAGCCAGTCGAGTCGCTCGCAGCCGTCGAACGCGCCGGAGGTCTCCAGCATCCGGGTGAAGAGCTCCTTGGCCTCCCCGAGCTTCTCGGGACGGATGCGGAACTCCACGATCGCCACCTTGGTCACGGTGACCCTCCCTCGCTGCTCGACCGTGCGGGCGCCGACTGCGCGAGCCGCCCGCTTCGAGTCTGGAAGGCGCGGGGCGTGCGGGCCACCGGTGTTCCGCGTCCCGGGAGGACGCCCGCGTGATCCGCCTCGGAGGGCGGGCCGCGACAGTGGTCCCGGCAAGCCGGCCTCGAGGTCGATTCCGGCGCGTACGATCACCGCATGCCACCTGCAGCCCGTCCACGGGCGGTCGCCGCCGCCGTCGCGGGTGTCGCCGCCGTCGTCTTCGGCGGCGGGCTCGGCGAGCTCGTCGGGGTCGTGACGGGCACGAGCCCGGTCTCCGCCGTGGGCGCGGCCGGGATCGACGCGGCCCCGGCCTGGGCGAAGGACGCCGCGATCGCCCTCTTCGGCACCGCCGACAAGGTGGCGCTCATCGTGGGCGTCGCGCTCGTGCTGCTGCTGGTGGGCGCCGGTGCCGGACTGGTCGAACGCCTGCGCCCGCCGTGGGGGCGCAGCATCCTGGCACTCGTGGGCATCGTGGGGGTCGCAGCGGCCGTGACGCGCGCGGATGCGGGATTCCTGTCGTGGCTCTCGCCGGTCGTCGCCGCGGCGGGCGCGATGTTCGCGCTCGGGTGGCTCCTGCGGCGCGCACCCCTGCAGGTCGCACCCGAGGAAGACGGTGCCGGCGGCGAGCCGGACGCGGACGATCGGACCGGGGACGATCGCGCCACGGATCCGCGGACGCACGATCCCGACCGGCGACGTTTCCTGGTGTGGACGGTCGCCGCCGCAGGCATCGGCGTGCTCGCCGCGGTCGGCGGCACGGCGCTGCGGGCGGGGAGCCGCGCCGTCGCCGCCGTGCGCGACGCCCTCCGGCTCCCGGGCGCGGGAAACACCGTGACGATCCCCGCCGGTGCCGAACTCGACGTGCCGGGCATCACCCCGCTCCTCACGCCGAACGCGGACTTCTACCGCATCGACACCGCGCTGAACGTGCCGCAGATCGATCCCGCGCAGTGGCGGCTCCGCATCCACGGGCTCGTCGCCCGCGAGGTCACGCTCACCTGGGACGAGCTGCTGGCGCTGCCCCTCGAGGAGAGCATCACGACGCTCGCGTGCGTGTCGAACACCGTCGGCGGCGACCTCATCGGCACGGCCCGCTGGCTCGGGTACCCGATCCGCGAGCTCCTCGCCCGCGCCGAACCCGACCCGGGCGCCGACATGGTGCTCTCCACCTCGCAGGACGGCTTCACCGCCGGCACGCCGCTCGAAGCGCTCACCGACGGGCGTGAGGCGATCCTGGCGGTCGGCATGAACGGCGAGCCGCTGCCGTTCGCGCACGGGTTCCCGGTGCGCATGGTCGTGCCGGGGCTGTACGGCTACGTGTCCGCGACGAAGTGGGTCGTCGACCTGGAGGTCACGCGCTTCGCAGACGCGACGGCCTACTGGACGACGCGCGGCTGGTCCGAGCGCGGGCCGATCAAACTCCAGTCCCGCATCGACGTGCCGCGCTCCGGGGTGACGATCGACCCCGGGGACACCGTGCTCGCGGGGGTCGCCTGGCAGCAGCGGGTCGGTGTCGCCGCGGTCGAGGTGCAGGTCGACGACGGCCCGTGGCAGCAGGCGACGCTGGCACCCGCGATCTCGGACGACACCTGGGTGCAGTGGATGCTGCCGTGGCGGGCGTCGTCGGGAAGCCACACGATCCGCTGCCGGGCGACGAACGCCGACGGCGAGACGCAGACGCAGGCGACGGCGCCGCCCGCCCCGGACGGCGCGACCGGCTGGCACACCGTCATCGTGACGGTCCGCTGACCGCGGCCCGCCGCATCCGTCCGCCGCCGGGGCCGCCGCCCCGGCCCGCCGGCATGTCCCGGTTTCTGCAGAACGTGTCCCAGTTTCTGCCGGTTTGCGCACGCCATACCGGCAGAAACTGGGACATGCGCGGTCGGGCGGATGCGTCGGCCGCCGGGTCAGCCCTGGAGGACGAGACGGAGCTGCTCGATGGCCCAGTCGAGTTCGGTCGCGCGGATGACGAGCGGCGGGGCGATGCGGATCGTCTGGCCGTGCGTGTCCTTGACGAGCACGCCGCGACGGAGCAGCCGCTCGGCGACCTCGCGGCCGGTGCCGACGGCGGGGTCGATGTCGACGCCCGCCCAGAGCCCGGCGGTGCGGACGGCGGTGACGCCCTCCCCCACGAGCGCCTGCAGCTTCGCCTCGAGGTGCTCGCCGAGTGCCCTGGCGCGCTCCTGGAACTCGCCCGTCGCGAGCATCTCGACCACGCGGAGCCCGACGGCGGCGGCCAGCGGGTTGCCGCCGAAGGTCGAACCGTGCTCGCCGGGACGGATGACCCCGAGCACCTCGCGGTCGGCGGCGATCGCGGACACCGGCAGGATGCCGCCGCCCAGGGCCTTGCCGAGCACGTACACGTCGGGGACGACACCCTCGCGCTCGCACGCGAAGGTGTACCCGGTGCGGCCGAGACCGGACTGCACCTCGTCGGCGATGAAGAGCACGTTCCGCGCCGCGGTCACCTCGCGCACCCGGCGGAGGTAGCCCTCGGGCGGCACGACGACGCCGGCCTCGCCCTGGACCGGTTCGATGAGCACGGCGGCGGTGTGCTCGTCGATCGCGGCCTCGAGGGCGTCCGCGTCGCCGAACGGCACGAGCGTGAACCCGGGACCGTACGGACCGAAGTCGTCGTGCGCGGTCGGGTCGTCGCTGAAGCCGACGATCGTGGTGGTGCGGCCGTGGAAGTTGTCCGCGGCGACGATGATCTTCGCCGCATCCGCCGGCACGCCCTTCACGCGGTACGCCCACGCGCGCGCGGTCTTGATCGCGGTCTCGACGGCCTCGGCGCCGGTGTTCATGGGCAGCACGAGGTCCTTGCCGCAGAGCTCCGCGAGGGCGTCGGCGAACAGCCCCAGCTTGTCGTTGTGGTACGCACGGCTGGTGAGCGTGAGGCGGCCGAGCTGCTCCTGCGCGACCGACACGATCGCCGGATGCAGGTGGCCGAAGTTCAGCGCGGAGTACGCCGAGAGCAGGTCGAGGTAGCGCTTGCCCTCGACGTCGGTGACCCAGGAGCCCTCACCGCGCGCGATGACCACCGGCAGCGGGTGGTAGTTGTGCGCGAGGTGACGCTCCTCGGCCGAGATGATGCCGATGGTGGCGGTGTCCAGGGACGGGGTGGTCATGATGGGCCCTTTCAGCGACGCAGCTCGAGCGTGCAGCACTTGATCCCGCCGCCACCGAGCAGCAGCTCGGACAGGTCGACGAGCACCGGGTTGTAGCCCCGCTCGCGCAGCTGCGCGGCGAAACCGGTCGCCCGGGGGGAGATGAGAACGTTGCGGCCGTCGCTCGCGGAGTTCAGGCCGAACACCGCGCCGTCGGCGTCGGAGACGCGGATGGCGTCGGGGAACCGCTCGGCGAGGATCCGCTGCCCGGCCTCGTCGAACGCGCCCGGCAGGTAGGCGATGTTCGCGTGCTCCACGCCGCCGTCGCCCTCGACCGGGTCGAGCACGGAGATGGCGGTGTCGAGGTGGTAGAAGCGCGGGTCGACGAGCTTCAGCGAGACGACGTCCTTGCCGAACACGTCGCCGACCTCGCGGTGGCTGTGGTCGGTGGAGCGGAAGCCGGTGCCGGCGAGGATCGTGTCGCCGACGAGCAGGAAGTCGCCCTCCCCCTCGTTCACCTCGACCGGCTCGACGACCTCGAAGCCGTTGTCCGCGAACCAGCGCATGAAGGCCGGCCCCTCGGGCGCGCGCTCGTCGAAACGGAACTTCGCACCGTACGCGACGCCGTCGATCACGAAGCCGCCGTTGGCGGTGTAGACCATGTCGGGCAGACCCTCGATCGGGTCGATGAGCTCGACCTCATGGCCGAGCTCCAGGTACGTGTCGTACAGCGTCTGCCACTGGGCGACGGCGCGGGCGGTGTCGGTCGGGTTCGCCGGCTCCATCCACGGGTTGATCGTGTAGCTGACCGTGAAGTGCTCCGGCCGGCACATCAGGTAACGACGGTGCTGCTGGACGCGGGTGGGGGCTGTCGAGTCGGACAAGTCGGCTCCTTCGGGACGCGGCGGACGCTGTCCTTTGGCCCGGCGGAGCTTCGGGAAGCCGGCGGCCCGGGCACGCCGCATCCATTGTGTCACGCACCGTCCGGAACCGTCCGAGCAGCGGCGCCGCCGCATCCGTCGCGCCCGCGGGGCACCCGCCCGCGCGTGCACAACTGCGGAGATCGTCCCCGACACGCCGTCGGCGGCCCGGACGGGCCCGGCGTGTCGGGTGGGATCTCCGCAGTTGTGTCCGGGTCAGCCGAGCGAGAGCGCGGTCCAGGAGACCGGCGGGAGCGTCACGGTGAGCACGCCGTCGGCGACATTCGCGGAGTCGTTCGGATGCGGGGCGACCCGCTCGCGGTCCTCCAGCGTGTTCTTCGCATACACGTCGTCGTCGCTGAGGGTGTGCGACTCCAGCACCCCGACCGCGCCGAGGGCCGCGACGTCGACCGTGACCGTCAGCGGCTCGGTGCGGCTGCGGTTCACCAGGAACACCGCGCTGCGGCCGGCCTCGGCGTCGTGGGTCGCGACCGCGTCGACGAGCGGCACCTCGCCGTACGCCTCGGTCGTGTAGGTGGGCGACTCCAGCGGCAGCCGCAGCGCCTCGCCGCGGGCGAGCCGGGAGGTGATCGAGAACGGGAAGAACGTCGTCTGCCGCCATGCCGGGCCGCCCGGCTCGGTCATGATCGGGGCGATCACGTTCACGAGCTGCGCGAGGGAGGCGCTGGCCACGCGGTCAGCGTGCTTGAGCAGCGAGATCATCAGCCCGCCGAAGACCACCGCGTCGGCGACGGAGTAGACGTCCTCGAGCAGCCGCGGTGCGACCGGCCAGTTGTCGATGCCCTCGATCTTGTCGACGCCGTGGAACCGCTCGATGTACCAGACGTTCCACTCGTCGAACGAGATGTCGATGCGCTTGTTGCTGCTCTTCACCGCACCCACGTGGTCGGCGGTGGCGACCACGGTCTCGATGAACCGGTCCATGTCCACCGGCGAGGCGAGGAAGCTGTCGAGGTCGCCGCCGCGCTCCTCGTAGTACGCGTGGCAGGAGATGAGGTCGACGTCGTCGTACGTGTGCGAGAGGACGACCCGCTCCCACTCGCCGAAGGTCGGCATGTGGGCGCTGGAGGAACCGCAGACCACGAGCTGGATGTCGGGGTCGAGCTGCCGCATCCCCTTCGCCGTCTGCGAGGCGATCTTGCCGTAGTCGTCGGCCGAGCGGTGGCCGAGTTGCCAGGGGCCGTCCATCTCGTTGCCGAGGCACCACATGCGCACGTCGAACGGCTCGGTGCGGCCGTTGCGGATGCGCTGCTCGCTGAGCGCCGTGCCGCCGCGGATGTTCGAGTACTCCAGCAGATCGATCGCCTCGAGCGTGCCGCGGGTGCCGAGGTTCACGGCGAGCATGAGGTCGCTGCCGACCTTCTCGAGCCACGAGGAGAACTCGTGGAGACCGACCTCGTTCGTCTCGGTCGAGTGCCAGGCGAGGTCGAGCCGGCGCGGACGCTGCTCCTTCGGGCCGACCGAGTCCTCCCACCGGAAGCCGGAGACGAAGTTGCCCCCGGGGTAGCGGATCGTGTCGACGCCGAGCTCGCGCACGAGGTCGATGACGTCGGTGCGGAAGCCCTCGGCGTCCGCGCTGGGGTGCCCGGGTTCGTAGATGCCGTCGTACACGTGCCGGCCCAGATGCTCGACGAACCCGCCGAACAGCTTGCGACGGACGGGCCCGATCGAGAACCGGGGGTCGACGGTGAGGTGGGCGTTGGGCATCTGACTGCTTTCTGTGGTGGGGATCGGGGAGGCGGCGGATGCGGTCACTTGACGCTGCCGAGGGTGAGTCCGCCCTGCCAGTAGCGCTGCAGGAGCAGGAACGACAGGAGGAGCGGCACGACGGAGATGAACGCGCCGGAGGTGATGAGGTTCCACACCTGCTCGCCGCCGGCCCCCGCGTTGGAGAGCGCGAGCCAGCGGTTGAGGCCGACCGTGACCGGCAGGGTCTCGGGGCTCGTGAGCATGGCGAGGGGGAGGAAGAAGTTGTTCCAGGTGCCGACGATCGACAGCAGCAGCACGGTCACGATCGCGGGACGCAGCAGCGGCACGACGATCGTGGTGAAGGTGCGCCACTCCCCCGCGCCGTCGATGCGGGCGGCGTCGAGGAGTTCGTCCGGCACCGCGTCCTGCGTGTAGACCCGCATGAGGTACACGCCGAACGGGTTCAGGAGGGAGGGCAGGATGACCGCCCACCCGGTGTTGATGAGCCCGTACTGGCTGAGCAGCATGAACTGCGGGATGACGAGGGCGGTCAGCGGCACCATGACCGAGCCGAGGATCATCCCGAACACGACCCCGCGGCCCCGGAACCGGTAGATCGCGAAGCCGTAGCCGGCGAGCACCGCGACGATCGTGGCGCCGATGCCGGAGACGAACGCGTACAGGAAGGAGTTCCCGAGCCAGCGCCAGTAGATGCCGCCCTGATGCTGAAAGAGCCCGGCGACGTTCGTGAAGAACTGTGCGGGGTCGTCGAACCAGAACGCGGGGCTGGAGAAGAGGCCGCCGGTGCTCTTGGTCGCGGCGACGAAGAGCCACCAGATCGGGATGACGAAGTACAGAGCGAGCACGACCAGCAGCACGTGCGAGCCGATGCGGCGGCCGCCCTGGGTGGCAAGGCGCTGCCGGCTGCGCTCGCGCCGGTCGGGGCGTGCGCCTGCGGTGACGACGGCCCGCGTGTGGTCCGCGGTGGCGGCGGTGGGCATGGCGGCCATCACTTCAGTCCGTTCTGCTTGCGGGTGAGGAAGAGGAAGAGGAACGAGCCGACGAACACCACGGCGGCGAGCGAGAACGCGATCGTCGAGGCGTAGTTGAACTGGCTGTAGCTGAACGCGAGCGCGAACGCGTACATGTTCGGCGTGTAGTCGGCGGGCAGGGCGCCCGACGCGATCGAGCGCAGCACCGTGGGTTCGGTGAAGAACTGCAGCGTCCCGATGAGCGCGAAGGTGATGACCATGATCATCGAGGACGCGATCATCGGCACCTTGATGCGTGTGGCGATCTGCCAGCCGTTCGCGCCGTCGATCCGCGCGGCCTCGTAGATCGCCGGGTCGATCGAGCGCAGCGCGGCGTAGATGACGATCATGTAGTACCCGGCCCACTGCCAGGTGACGACGTTCACCAGGCTGCCGAAGATGGTGCCGCTGGCGAGGAAGTTCGGCGCGTCGAGGCCGAACAGGCCGAAGATCGTGCCGGCCGGGCCGAACCGCGGGCTGTAGAGGAAGCTCCACATGAGTGCGCCGATGACGACCGGGATCGCGTACGGCGCGAAGATCAGCAGCCGCGACAGCTTCGCCAGGCGGCTCGCGAGACTGTCCAGGAGCAGCGCTGCGACGAGCGCGACGAGCAGCTGCGCCGGGATCATCACGAGCGCGTACAGGGCGACGCGGCCGAGACCGCCGAGGAACAGCGGGTCGGTGAACGCCTTGAGGTAGTTCGCCGCGCCGACGAACTTCGTCCCGGTCGCGAGGGTCGAGCTGAACATGCTCATCCCGAACGCGTAGATGAGCGGGAACACCAGGAACGCGGCGAACACCACGAGGAACGGGGTGATGAACAGCCAGCCGACGCGCTGTCGACGCCGGATGCCGCTGGCTCGCCTGCGGGCGGGCGGCGCCGCCGCGGGGGCGGCCGTCGCTGCGGGAGCGGTCATGGGGATGCCTTCCGTCGGGCGGGACGGGCCGGTGGGACCGGCCCGTCCCGGCGGGTCACTGCAGCTCGAAGCCCTGCTCGGTGGCGTAGGTCTCGAGCGTCGCCTGCAGGTCGTCGAGGGCGGTGGCCGCATCCTTCTCGCCGTCGACGACGACCGCGGTCACCTCCTCCTGGAGCTGGTCGTAGGCGTAGTTCTGGAAGGGGCTGAACGTGAAGCCGGTGTAGCCGGCGGCGGCGTCGAGGAACACGTCCTTGTTGATCTGCTGCCCGCCGAAGAACGGGTACTCGAGGTCGCGGAAGTAGTCCGACTCGAGGACGGGCCGCCACAGCGGGAACAGCGCGGCCTGCTCGATGCCGATCTTCCACGCCTCCTCGGTGCCGAAGATCTCCTTCGCGACGACCGCGGCCGCCTCCTTGTCCTTCGCCTGCGAGGTGACGGCGAAGGTGGAGCCGCCCCAGTTCACCTGGACCGGGTTCGCGGTGTCCCACTGCGGGATCGGCGCGGCGCGCCAGACGGCCGCGTCGTCGGTGCCCTCGAGCCCCTGCAGGTAGCCGGGGCCCCAGGCGGCGGCGACGTAGATGGCGTAGCTGCCGTCGACGAGCTTGGTGTTGTAGTCGGCGGTGAACGCCTCGTCGACCGCGACGAGCCCGCGCGCGGCGAGGTCCTCCCAGTAGGCGAGCACGTCCTTCGAGCCCTGGTCGTTCACGTCGATGCCGATCTCCAGCGGCTCGGCGCTGTCGTACGCGAACGGCACGGAACCCGCCTGCGCGAACAGCGCCTGCGTGAAGGCGCGGCCGTTCGGCGGGAAGTTCGCGAGGACGCCGGGGGCGCCCGCATCCTTCAGCTGCTGCGCGGCCGTCGCGAACTCGTCCCACGTGGTGGGGGCGGCGATGCCGTACTGGTCGAGGATGTCCTGGCGGTAGAGCATGCCCATGGGGCCGCCGTCGACCGGGATGGCGTAGACCGCGTCGCCGCTGGAGACGTCCTTCCACGCACCCTCGGTGTAGTCGTCCTTCACGTCGCCGGCGCCGTACTCGGACAGGTCGACGAGCGCGTCGCGGATGGAGAAGCTCGAGAGCACCTCGGCCTCGAGCATGATGACGTCGGGTGCGCCGCTGCCGGACTCGATCGCGGTGGAGAACTTCGTGTACTCGTCGTTGCCCTGGCCGGCGTTCGTCCAGCAGATCTGCACGTCGTCGTGGGATTCGTTGAACAGGTCGACGACCTGCTCGAAGGCGGGGTACCAGGCCCAGACGCTCACCTGGGTGGCGTCGGGCTGCAGGATCTCGTTCGTGCAGGACGCCTCGGCGGCGCCGCCGCTGCATCCGGTGAGGGCGGCTGCGGTGACGGCGACGGCGCCGACCCCGGACAGGACCTTGGTCTTCATCGGCTGTGTTCCTCTCGTGCTGCGGACGGCGTTGTCTCGAGCGACCGACATCGACGCGGTCCGCTCCACATCGAGATCAGTCTTTACAACGTTGGAAAGTAAACGTTGTAAATGACATGATGCGGATGCGACGGGGCGCTGTCAAGAGGTGTGACGGACGCCCGCACGGGACGCCCGCACCGGTGCCGGGGTCAGGCGCCGGTGGACGCGCAACGTTCAGGCGCCGGTGGACTCGCGGTGCTCGATGCGGAAGTCGGCGAGGTGCAGGCGGGGGGTGCGCCCGGACGCCGGGTCGGCGATGCGCTCCTGCAGGATGCGGACGGATTCCCGCGCGATCCAGGGCCGGCCGGGGTCGACCGTGGTCAGCGACGGGATGGAGTACGCCGCCTCGTCGAGGCCGTCCCATCCGACGACCGCGACGTCCTCGGGGACACGTCGGCCCGCTTCCTGGAGCACCCGCATCGCACCGAGGGCGAGCGTGTCGTTCAGGCCGAACACGGCGTCGAAGTCGACGCCCCGCTCGAGGAGCTCCCGCATCGACCGGGCGCCGTTCGAGCGGTGCCAGAGGGTGGTGTAGCCGACGAGTTCGTCGTCGTACGGGATGCCGGCCGCATCCAGGGCTTCCCGGTAGCCGCGCAGGCGGAGCCCGGCGGAGCCGATGACCTCGCCGTCGTGCGCGCCGACGACGGCGATCCGGCGACGGCCGGCGTCCAGCAGGAACTCGGTCGCGGCGCGCGCGCCCTCGACGTTGCGCATCGTCACGTGGTCGACGGGGGCGTCGAAGATCCGCTCGCCGAGGAGCACGAGCGGGTACGGCACGGCGAGACGCTCCGCATCCTCCTGCCCCATCCCGAGGGGGCTGAAGATGAGCCCGTCGGTGAGCTTGAGGCGGGGGCTGCGGAGGAGTTCCAGCTCGCGATGGCGGTCGCCGCCGGTCTGTTCGACGAGCACCACCATGCCGGCGCGCTCCGCGGCCTCGATGATGTCGGCGGCGAGTTCGGCGAAGTAGCTGAGGCCCAGGTCGGGCACCGCCAGCGCGATCGCGCCGGTGCGCCCGGAGCGCAGGTTCCGCGCCGTGAGGTTCGGCGTGTAGCCGAGCTCGGCGATCGCCTGCTCGACCTTCTCCCGGGTCGCCGCGCGCACGTGCGGGTAGTCGTTGATGACGTTCGAGACGGTCTTGATGGACACGCCGGCGAGCCGCGCCACGTCATGCAGCGTCGCCGCCATCGCCCCACCTCCAGTGCCGCCACCCTACAACGTTGTACCCCCGCATCCGCTCCGCCCCCGCCCCGCGCGGGGCCGCGACGCGGCGTGCACAACTGCGGAGATCGTGCGCGACACGCCGGGGAACCGTCGGCCGGGCGCGGCGTGTCGTGTGGAGTTGCTCGCTTGATGGCGGTGTTCTGTGATCGTTCGGTGGCGCCGGTCAGCTCCCGATGACGAGTACGCTGGCGGCGGCTTCGACGACGTCGTCGGTGATTGTCTCGAGTTCGTTGATCTTGAGGATGCGGTTGATCTGGGGGAACAAGCGCTCGAGGAGGCGGAAGTTTCCGCGGGTGATGCGTTCGATGGCGGCGACGGCTTGGGCGTCGGTGAAGTCGTCTGGGTTGAGGGTGCGTCCGAGGCGTGTCCAGTGTCGGTCGAGGACGAAGAGGAGTTCGTCTCGGCCAAGGGCGCGGTAGCGGTGGGAGAACCCGAGGCGGCTGTAGAGCTGGGGGTAGTGGCGGAAGCGTTGGTCGATGCCGGGCATGCCGATCAAGATGATCGCGAGATGGGTACGGTCGTGTTCGTCGCGAAGCAGCTCGAGCGCGGTGGGCGTGAGGCGCTCGGCTTCGTCGACGATGAGCAGTTCGACCCACCGTGTGGTGTCGGCGGTGTTCACTCCGGTGACTTTCCCGATGGTGCGGAGGTGCTCGTCGATACAGATGCCGACTTTGACACGCCATCTGCTGATGTCTCCCATGAGGTCTCTGGGTCGCGGGAGGACCTCGGGTGTGTAGAACACGGTGCGGGAGCGATGCGCGAGCGCGTAGTGTTTCGCGTCGTCCTCGCTCCTCGGGCCCCACGCGGTGATGAAAGGCTGGAGGGTGTCCCAGTTGGCGTAGCGGCGGGCGGAGTTGGTCTTTCCGACTCCAGCGTCACCGTGGCAGATGCCGATGGTGCGTTCCTTCTTCACCGCGTTCGCGAACTCGGTGAAGCGGCGGTGTTCCTTCGTGACGATGAAGCTCTGGGTCATCACTCCTCCTCGTAGGTGCGGAGTCGTTTCTTGGGCGGGGTCGAGTCCGCGAGGTGGGGTTCTTCGCGGTGGGCGATGGTGGGGATGCGGTCGTTGATGGTGCGGCGGAGTTCGTGGCGGCGGGCGCGGCGGGCGGCTTCGATGTCTCGGAGGCTGAGGCGGGTGTTGGGGTGGGCTTCGTCGACGGCGACGCAGATGAAGGTGCCGTGGTCGTAGACGCGGATCTCGGAGAGGTCGCGGGGGTCGTAGCGGATGGTGACTGCGTGTCCGACGAACGGTGCGAGGGTGGTCGCGAGATAGCGCTGGCCTTGGAAGTGGATGCCGTCTCGTTGCACGGTCCGATGCGTGGGCACGGTGAGCAGCAGGCCGTCGAGCTCGTTGAGGGTGTCGGGCATGCGGGGTATCCAGCCGTCCGCGACCCATGCGTCGCGTGGGGAGATGCCGAGCGCCTGATGGGTGCGCTGGTTGTAGGTCGCGATGAAGGCGCCGATCGCTCGGTCCAGGCCCGGGAGGTCGAGCACGGGCTGCGGGTTGCGGTTCCCGGGGCCGAGGTGGCCGGGGAGGGTTGGGAGGACTTCGGTGTTGATGGTGCCGAAGAATCGCTCGATTTTGCCGCGCCCCTGGGGCCTGTCGACGGTCGAGAAGATGAGCCGTAGGTGCAGCTCGATGGCGGTGCGTTCGAGGTGGTGGCTGGTGAAGTCGGAGCCGTGGTCGACGTGCAGCACATCGGGGATTCCGCACATCGCCCACGCGGGGTCGGTCTTTCGCCAGATCGCCTGCCGCAACGCGAGCGCGGTGTTCAGTGACGAGGGCGCTCCGGTGAAGACCATGTATCCGCAGATCGCGCGGGAGTGATCATCCATGACGGTTGTCAGCCAGGGCCGGTCGGGCTTCCCGTTCGCGCCGATGATGAGGATGTCGAGTTCGGTATGGTCGGCCTGCCAGATCTGGTTCGGCCGTTGTGCGCGACGGCGGAACACCAGCTCGTGACGATCGCGGTAGGACGCGGGACCCTCCAACGCGAGGGTGACGAGTGCGGGGTCGAGGGCCTGCACGATTTCTCGGACGGTCGCGTAGCTCGGCGCCGGCCTACTCTCGCGTAGGCACTCTTCGACGATGAGTCGATGCAGCGTCGCGATTGACGGACGAGGCCGGGTCAGGGCGAGCCGCTCGATGGCGGCGACGGTTGCGGGGTCAGTGCGTCGGCTGCCCTTGTCTCTTCGTGCGGTGTCGTCGAGTCCTGCGAGCCCGTGTTTCTCGTAGAGCTGATGCCAGCGTTGGAGCGTCCGCGTGCCGATGCCGCTCTCGCGGGCGAGGGCCGCGAGGGGGATCTGATCTTCGACGTGAAGTCGGAGGATCCGCCACCGCTCGAGGCCGTCCATGAGCCGCTACATCGCTGCGCTCTCGCGGGCCGCATGGACCTGCTGATGGCGGTAGAGCGTCGCGCGACTCCACCCGACGAGACGAGCGGCGTCCTCGGCGGTGCGGCCGCGCGCTCGCGCATCCGCGGCAATCGCGAGCTTGTCCGCGATCACGACCGGGTCCGACAGAGGCCGGCCAAACCGGGTCCCGTTCGCTCGGGCGGCTGCGATGCCGGCGTTGACCCGTTCGACGATGAGCTCCCGCTCGTACTCCGCGAGCGTGGCCAACATGTTCAACATCAGCCGGCCCGTCGACGTCGACGGATCGATGCCATCCGAGATCGACCGCACCTGCACGCCGCGCTCGCGCAGCAGATTCACGGTGTTCAGCACGTCGATCAGGGAGCGGCCGAGGCGGTCGACTCGCCAGACGACGACGGTGTCGCCGTCTTCGGCGTACTCGAGGAGCTTCTTCATCCCGGTCCGCTCGATCGCGGTCTTGCTCCCCGAGGTGACATCCGCGAAGACGTCGCGCTTTTGCACCCCGGCAGCAACGAGCGCGTCGAGCTGCAGCTGCGCGTCCTGACTCGACGTACTCACGCGCGTGTATCCGAGAAGCCTCACGAGCCCATTCTGACTCGGAAACACCCTTTATGACCCCTGCTGAGACGAATTATGGCGAGACGCCTTTCTGAGACGACGCGCATCCCGAGATTTCGGGCAAAGGGGCGCTGTCGAGGGCCACTTGGTCCGGCGTCTCAGAAAGCTACTGGTTTTTGAGGCGCGCGCCGATCCTCCGCTGTTGGAGCGTGGGTGAAGGGTTCAATCGGTCTGAACGACCGGTAGCCCCGTCGCGGCTGCGGCGTCTGCGAGCGAGCCGAGGTTGCGTACTTGGGTGAAGCCTGCGTCCTCCATGAGGTCGACGGCGGCTGCGGCGCGTTGACCTGAACGGCAGTAGACGACGTAGTCGGCGTGGGGGTCCAGGTCAGGGATTGCCGTTTGCAGCTCGCCGGCGGTGACGTCGAGCAGGAGTGCCCCATCGAGATGCCCTTCGGCGTGTTCGGCGGGTGTGCGGACGTCGATGACGATCGCATCCGAGCTAACCGCAGGTTGGGCGGTGGTCGGCGCGGTGCAACTCGTGAGCGCGAAGGCGGCGACGAGTGCGGTGACTGTAACGAGGGCGAAGCGACGCATGGGGTCCTTTCGGGGGTTTGGGGTTAGAGGTTGCAGGAGCGGTCGGCGCAGTGATGTGTGGGGTGTCGGCTGAGACGGCGGTGGAGGTGGCAGCCCGCGCACCAGCCGAAGATCGCTTCCAGGGCTAGGAGGATGAAGCAGACACCGCACAGGGCGAGTACCCCCTGGAGGGGGATAGCGCCGGAGCCCAGCGCGACGCATGAGACTGTGGCGATGCCGACGGCTAGCCACCACGCGAAGGCCTTCTGCGGGGCGCCGACCCAGCGCGGGAAGTGGGAGCGGCTCGCGAGTCGTCCCAACGCCAGGGTGATCGACAACCGATCACTGACGAGGAGACGGGTCAGCATGTCGAGCAGGAAGAACATTCCGAACATCTGCAGCGGGCGAGTCGTCCCGAACGCGAGTGCGGCGGTGGCGGCGAGAAGTCCGAGCGTCAGCAGGAGACCGGCCGCGATCCGGACCGCACGTTCATCGATGACAGGCCCCTGGTAGCCCTCGATGAGGGCACCAACGCGCGGGAGGACGACAGCGGGGGTGACGGACATGAGCGATTCCCGGAGGGTCATAGAAGAGGTGCGAGGCGCAGGATCGTCGCTGTGAGCATGATGATGCCCACGCCCAGGACGAAGAAGCCGAAGCTTTTGCGGAGCGTGGGGGCGGACAACTTTCTGGCGAGCAGCATCCCGGCGACGGAGCCGACAACGGCGAAGGCGGTGAAAGGAAGAACGGTTTCCCATGGGATCGCGGTGGCGAACACCTGTGCGGCGAGTCCTGCGGTGGAGTTCAGTGCGATGACGAGGAGTGATGTGCTGGTGGCCGCGGCGATGGGCAGACCGAAGATCAGCAGCGCGGGGACGATGAGGAAACCACCTCCCGCCCCGAGCAGCCCCGTGAGGAACCCCACAGACACCCCCATGATCACGACGCGCAGGACATGAGAGCTGCGCGCGCGAGGTCGCTCGGGTGGGGCGGGTGTGCGACGGCCGCGGATCATCGCGAGTGCCGTGGCGATCATGATGCCGCTGAAGAGAATGGCGAGGAGGGAGTCGGGCACGAACCGCCCCAGAGATGCACCGCCGAGCCCGCCGAGCATCCCTGTCGCCCCGAACGCGACACCGACCCCCCATTTCACGGTCCCCGTTCGCGCGCGTATCAGGACGGCGATGGCGCTGGTCACTGCGACCACGAAGAGCGAAGACGCGATCGCCTCTCGCGTTCCCATGCCCAATATCAGGGTGAGGACGGGGACGGCGAGGATTGAGCCGCCTCCGCCGAGGAGCCCGAGCGCGACGCCGACCACGGTCGCGAGGATCATCGCGGTGATGATGGGCAAGGTCAGTCGGGCTCCTCGAGGGGTCAGGCGGCGTTCGCGGCGGGCTGCGCCGTTGCGGCGAGCCAGGCGCGGTAGCTGCCGTCGATCTCGATGACGTCGTGACCGGCTCGACGCAGGGCGCTGGCGACGACGCTGTTGCGGACGCCGCTCTGGCAGTAAGTGAGGATGACGCCCGAGCTGGGGAGCTCATCGGTGTGCCAGAGAGCGCGACCGCCGGAGAGTTGGGCGGCACCGGGGATGTGTCCCGCGTTGTATTCGGTGCGGTTGCGCACATCGAGCAGGAGGGCGTGCTCCACCTGGTCGATGTCCGTGGGGGCGATGGTCTTCGGCTGAACGAGCCGCAGTCCGTCGAGGGTGTCGGTGAAGCCGTGGACAGCGTCGATCCCCACCCGCAGCAGGTGGTCGCGGAACCGCCCGGCCGCGTCAGTCGAGTCGGCCAGAATGACGAGGGGGCGTGTTTCCGTCTCAGGGTCGTAGACCCAGGCGGCGTAGCTGGCGGCTTTCGCTTCGCCGGGGACGTTGAGCGCGCCGGGCACGGTGCCCTGGTGTACCTGCGCGTGGTGGCGGGTGTCGATGAGGATGACGCTGTCTTCCTCCAGCGCAGCGGACAGGTCGGAGGCGTCGATTTGCGGCAGCGGTGCGAGCTTGCCCAGCAGAGCGGGCCCGGTGCGGTTCTGCCGCTTCATCCGGGCGAAGTAGGCGTGCGCATCAGGTTGATCATCGAGGAGGGAGTTGATGAAGCCCTGCTCGTCGCCGGCGGCCAGGTACGGTGCCCACCAGGCAAAGCGTCGCTCGTATCCGACCGTGGAGGTGGGGACAGCGCCGAGGGCCTTGCCGCAGGCCGAGCCGGACCCGTGTGCGGGGAGCACCTGGACGTAGTCCGGGAGGGTGAGGAAACGGTCGCGAAGGCTGGCGAACAGATCGCGCGCGCCCTGGAAGCGGGTGTCGATACCGCCGGCGGCTTCATCCAGCAGGTCGGGGCGGCCGATGTCGCCGACGAAGACGAAGTCGCCGCTGAGGAAGTAGCCCGGGTCGGAGGTGGCGGCTCCATCGGTGACGAGGAAGGAAAGGTGCTCGGGGGTGTGGCCGGGGGTGTGCACTGCTTCGAGGGCGATGTTGCCGAGGGTGATGCGCTGACCGTGCACCATCCGGGTGGCGTCATCGAATCCGGAACCGTACTGCCAGTCGGGCCCGCCCTCGGCGGAGACGTACATCGTCGCTCCCGTGCGGGCAGCGAGTTCGCGGGTGCCGGAGAGGTAGTCGGCGTGGATGTGAGTCTCGGTGACGGCAGTGATGGTCATGCCATGCTTCGCGGCGAGGTCGAGATAGACCTGCACGTCGCGGCGGGGATCGACCACAATCGCTTCACCGTTCCGCTGGCAACCGATCAGGTAGCTGGCGTGCGCGAGGTCGTCGTCATACAAGCGTTCGAGGAGCACGGGGATCTGCTTTCGCGGGGTCAGTGCGCGCAGGTGCAGCGCTGGTCTTCGGGAACGTCGGCGAGGGCGTCGTCGATGTGTTGGCCGCAGCCGGCCCACGTGGGCTTGCCGCAGGAGGGGCAGGTGATTTGAGCGCACACGGTCAGGCAGCCGTCTCGGCAGCCGCGATCTGGCGGCGGACATCATCCATGTCCAGCTCGCGGGCTTTGGTGATCAGTTGCTCGAGCTGCGGGGCAGGCAGAGCACCGGGCTGCTTGTACACCAGCACGCCATCGCGGATCACCATCAGCGTCGGGATCGAGGTGATGCGGTGAGCCGAGGACAACTCAGCTTCCGCTTCGGTGTCCACTTTCGCGAACACGATGTCGGGGTGCTTCTCCGACGCCGCCTCGAATACCGGAGCGAACGAGCGGCACGGGCCGCACCAGGCCGCCCAGAAGTCGATGAGGACGATCCCGTCTGCCTGGACGGCCGGGCCGAAGGTCTCGTTCGTGAGCTCAGTGGTGGCCATCGTCGGTCACCGCCCGAACAGGCGCGAGAAGAACCCGCCCTGCTTCGACTGTGCAGCCTGCACCTCACCGCGCGTGTGGTTGCCATTGCACCACTGCGACGCGGGCACCGACGCGCGTACCGAAGACACGTGCTGGCCGCAGCCCGCCCACGTCGTCTTCCCACAGGTCCGGCACTTCGTAGCTCGACACATGTTCTCTCCCTTTCCGGTGATACCCCAGGGGGTATATCTGAACCTGGACGCCCAGGATACTCCGGGGGGTATAGTTGTTGTCAACTCGACGGAAGGAACCGCTCATGGGCAGTGACCCGCAAGGCCCTGACTCGCTGCTGCACGATCAGGAGGCGAAGCGAAAGGTGCTCAACCGTCTGAAGCGTGCGCAAGGACAGCTCGCCGCGGTGATCGGCGCCGTTGAAAACGACGCACACTGCCGCGACGTCGTTCAGCAGCTCTCCGCCGTCTCTAAAGCTCTGGATCGGGCCGGCTTCCTCGTCATCTCCACCGCTCTTCGCGACTGCATGACCACGCCGGAGGCGGATAACGTCACCAACCCCGACGAGCTGGAAAAGCTCTTCCTCTCCCTCGCCTGATGACCACGCGAAACACGCTCGTCATCCACGTCTTCGCCGAGGACGCCGCGGTTCTCACCGCCGCGCTGCGCGTTGCCCGAAACGCCGTTGACGATCTCAGTCCCGACGGCATCGTGCAGCTCGTCGTCCAGGGCGGCGCGGTGCGGGGCCTGGTCGCGGACGGTGCCTATCGAGACGATCTCGTCGCAACGATCCGCAGTGCGGGCGTACAGGTGCTGGCGTGTCAGAACAGCATGAGCCGAGAAGACGTGGACGCTGATTCTTTGCTCGAGGGGGTGTCAACCGTTGCCGCGGCCGTGGGCTACCTCGCTCAACAACAATGGGCAGGCGCCGCCTACGTACGACTGTGATGCATCCAGCACCTGTCACGCCATCCGCACGCACCGGTATCGCAGCTGTGACCTCTTCTGCGTGATGGCAACTAGTCCGAGAGCGACATTTCTGCGCAAAACTCTGAAGTCCCACCGACGAGCATCCCTCCAGCAAGGCGGCCCAGCCCCGACCTGAGCCCTGCGAGAACCGAGCTGCTGTAGACACGTCACGTAGCGAAGTCAGAACGCCGCCACGGAGCGCTGTTATTCACAGGCGTGTCGGGTGCCGACTCCGCAGTTGTGCACGCGCGCGGGACGCACGCGGCGGGCCGTGCACAGACGCGGATGCGGCGGCGCGCCGCGTCAGATGACCTCGGCGGACCAGGGGTCGGGGTTGCCGTAGCGGTGCGCGGTGATGGAGATCGCCTGCTCATGCAGGAACGGCAGCAGCTCGAGCCGGCCGGCGGTCGTCACCGCGCCGTCGTACACGGCGAGGTCGGGGTCGCCCTCGGTCGCCTCCGCGAGCGCGGCGCGCAGGCCCGCGACCGCATCGGGGTCGCCGATGAGCCGCGCCCGCG
This sequence comes from Microbacterium sp. GXF7504, assembly GCF_054798235.1. NCBI lineage: Bacteria > Bacillati > Actinomycetota > Actinomycetes > Micrococcales > Microbacteriaceae > Microbacterium > Microbacterium sp. GXF7504. The sequence goes on from NZ_JBSJZI010000001.1 coordinate 539,093, forward strand.
AGGGGCGGTCGGCGCGCTCGAGCATCCGCTGCAGCCAGTCGCCGTCCGACTCGACCGAGACCGACACCCCGGCGTCGCCGAGCGCGCGGCGCACCGCAGCGGGCAGGCCCGTCGCCGTCGACAGCAGGAACCCGGACCCCGAGCGGATGCCGGCGACCACGACGCGCAGCACCTCCTGCAGGTCCGCGCCGGCCACCGCGCGCACCGCCACGTCGACCGGCCGGTAGCGGAAGAGGTTCCGCTCGACGCGGAGCTTCGAGGCGTCCTTCACCTGCCCGAACTCGCGGTCCCACTCGACCGCGTCCGAGAGCGCGGCCCGCCTGAGCCACTCGAACCGCTCGTAGTCCAGCGAGGGCTGCGCGGCCTCGATGATCGTCGTGATGCGGGAGTCCAGTCCGCGCAGGTGCAGGGTCGGCGAGGGCGCGCCGGCGTTCGTCGGCCGCCACGAGCCGAGGCCGACGAGGTAGTTCGGGCCGCCCGCCTTCGCGCCCGCGCCGACCGTGGAACGCTTCCAGCCGCCGAACGGCTGCCGCTGCACGATGGCGCCGGTGATCCCCCGGTTGACGTACAGGTTGCCGGCCTGCACCTCGTCGAGCCACAACCGCAGCTCGTCCGGGTTCTGCGTGTAGAGCCCGGCGGTGAGCCCGTAGTCGACGGCGTTCTGCAGTTCGATCGCGGCGGCGAGCGAGGGGGCGTGCATGATGCCGAGCACCGGCCCGAAGAACTCCTCCCGGTGGAATCGCGATCCCGGCTGCACGCCGGAGCGGATGCCGGGTGTCCACAGCCGGCCCGCGTACTCCGGTCCGCCGTCGAGCTCGCGCGGCTGCACGACCCACTTCTCGTCGGGGTCGAGTTCGGTCAGCGCCCACTTCAGCTTGCCGGTGGGCGCCTCGATGAGCGGCCCGACCTCGGCCCGCGGGTCGGTGGGCGGGCCCACGCGCAGCGACGTCACCGCATCCACGAGCTGCCGGGCGAACCGCTGCGAACGGCCGACCGGTCCGACGAGGATCGCGAGGGACGCGGCCGAGCACTTCTGACCGGCGTGGGAGAAGGCGCTGCGGACGAGGTCGCCGGCGGCGAGGTCGAGATCGGCCGAGGGGGTGACGATCATGGCGTTCTTGCCGCTCGTCTCGGCCAGCAGCGGCAGGTCGGGGCGCCAGGAGCGGAAGAGCGCGGCGGTGTCCCAGGAGCCGGTGAGGATGACGCGGTCCACCTGCGGGTGGGAGATGAGCTCACGCCCGAGCTCGCCCTCCTCGATGTCGACGAGGCGCAGCACGTCGCGGGGCACGCCCGCGTCCCACAGCGCCTCGGCGATCACCGCGGCGCAGCGCCGGGCCTGCGGGGCGGGCTTGAACACGACGCCGGAGCCCGCGGCGAGCGCGGCGAGCACGCCACCGGCGGGGATCGCGAGCGGGAAGTTCCACGGCGGGGCGACGACGGTCAGCCGCGACGGCTGGAACACGGCGCCCTGCACCCGGTCGAGCTCGCGCGCGGTGGCGGCGTAGTAGTTCGCGAAGTCGACCGCCTCGCTCACCTCGACGTCGGCCTCGGCGAACACCTTGCCGGTCTCGGATGCGGCCACCTCGATGAGGACGCCGCGTCGCTGCTCCAGCACCCGCGCAGCCTGCTGCAGCACGACGGCGCGGTCGGCGGCGGGGAGCGCGCCCCAGGCGACGGCGCCGTCGCGCACGGCGTCGATGACGCGTTCCAGCTCGTCGGCCTCGGTGACCCGTGCCTCCCCGATGACGGCGTCGCCGGCGGCGGAGGTCTCGACCCGGTCCAGGATCGCGCGCGCCCACTCGCGGTTCTGCGGCAGCGCAGCATCCGAGTCGGCGCTGTTGCGGAAGCCCGGGGCGCCGGTCGCCTTCTCGCCGGATTCGCGCGGCGAGAACACGGCGGTCTCGACGAACTGCGCGCCGCCGAACACGATGCGCGCGTCGTCGGGGTCGTCGTCCGCGGCGGCCGCGGCGATGCCGAGCACGGCCTGGGTGAGTCCCTGCGCCTCGTCGTCGGTCGCGGGTTCGCGCAGGATCGCGGGCTCGGCGGTGTCGGCGCCGACGCGGTCCTGGGTACGACGCGGGCCGGCGCGCAGCGCCGGATCGGCGGCGCGCTCGACCGAGGCGAGGAACCGGTCGCGCTCGCGCTCCCAGAGGGACTCGTCCTCGGCGAGGTCGAACGCGGCGGAGAGGAAGTTGTCGCTGGATGCGTTCTCCTCCAGGCGCCGCACCAGGTAGCTGATGGCGACGTCGAACTCGTCGGGCGCCACGACCGGCACGTACAGCAGCACGTGGCCGACCTCGGCGGCGACCGCACCGACCTGGCCCTGGGCCATGCCGAGCAGCATCTCGACCTCGATGCGCTCGCGCACCCCGCGCTCGCCCGCGAGCAGCCACGCGTAGGCGATGTCGAAGAGGTTGTGTCCGGCGACGCCGACGCGCACGGATGCGGTGTGCTCGGGCGTGAGCGCCCAGTCGAGGCAGCGCAGGTAGTTCGCGTCGGTGTCGAGCTTGCTGTCGTAGGTGGCGACCGGCCAGCCGTGCATGACCGCATCCACCCGCTCCATGGCGAGGTTGGCGCCCTTCACGAGCCGCACCTTGATCGATGAGCCGCCGTCGGCGACCCGCTGCGTCGCCCACGCGGTGAGCTCCTGCAGTGCGGGCAGCGCGTCGGGGAGGTAGGCCTGCAGCACGATGCCGGCTTCGAGCCGCGCCAGGCGCGGGTCTTCGAGGAGCCGGGTGAACACCGCGATCGTGAGGTCGAGGTCGCGGTACTCCTCCATGTCGAGGTTGATGAACGTGCCGTCCTGTGCGGCGTCGAGGTAGAGGGGCAGGAGCCGGGCGACGACGTCGTCGACGACCTCGTCGAAGGCCCACATGGTCATGCGGCCGGCGATCGCGGACACCTTCACCGAGACGTAGTCGACGTCGGGGCGGCGGATGAGGTCGTGGATGCCGGCGAGCCGGCGTCGGGCCTCCTCGTCGCCGAGCACGGCCTCGCCGAGCAGGTTGAGGTTCAGCCGGGCGCCGGACTCGCGGAGCTTCGCGATCGCGGGGCCGAGCTTCTCGGGGCGGGCGTCGACGACGAGGTGGCCGACCATCTCGCGGAGGGCGCGGCGTGCGATCGGGACGACGGGGGCGGGGAGCGCGGGCGCGACGACGCCGCCGGCGCGCACCGCGGAGCGCAGGTGCCACGGCAGGAAGTCGGGCACGAGCGGGGCGATCCGGCGCAGCTGCGCGGCCGCGGCACTGAGGCTCTCCGGGCGCATGACGCCGTCGACGAACCCGATCGTGAACGGCAGGCCGTTCGGGTCGCGGAGCACACCCGCGAGGCGCTGCGCGGCAGCATCCGCCTGCACCTCGGCCGACTCGCGCACCCACCGCCGCGCGAGCTCGACCGCCTGCTGCGCACGCTCCGGTGCGGCGGCGGTCTGGGGGGATTCCACGGTGCGGTCGTCGGACGCGTCGGCCATGCGATCAGCCTACGTCCGGGGCGGTCGCCCGGGCCGGAGCCGGCGGGGGTGCGGCGCGGGCGGGGTCAGTCCCAGACACTCGGCGCGGGCTGCCGGGTCGAGGGCAGCGACACGTCGTCGGCCCAGCGCAGCATCCACTCCTCCGGCTGCGGGACGGATGCGGGATCGGCGCCGACCGCCTCGAACATCTCCGACATGCGGAGCACGCCGCCGGACTTGCGCAGGAAGCGGCCGCGCACGAGCACCTGCGCGTAGATCTCGCCGCCGACGACGGCGCGGTGCTCGATGTAGACGGCGCGGTCGTCGGCGGCGACCACCCGCGTCTCGACGTCGAACCGCTGCCACAGGTGCAGGGACTTGCGGTACGTGATGGTCTGGTTGGCGATCACGGGGTACCAGCCGTTGCGGTCCATGACGTCCCAGATGCCGGTGCGCACGAGCATGTCGAACCGGCCGAGGTCGAACAGCGACAGGTAGCGGCCGTTGTTCATGTGCCGGACGAGGTCCAGATCGGTAGGGAGCGTGGTCAGCCGGATGCGGCCGACGGCGAGCAGGTCGATGTCCCCCTCGCGCCGGTGACGGCGGCGGGAGCGCCAGAGGGTGAGGAGGGTGCGCCAGATCACGTTCACGGGGATGGATCGTACTGACGCGCCGTCCCCACCCGGATTCGTTTGTCGATGGGCGACAGTCGGGTCAGGCCCGTTCGACGCCGAGACGGATGACGGCCCACGACAGCGGGGGCAGGCTCGCGCGCAGCACCCCGTCCTCCACGCCGACACCCTGGAGCGGTACGAGCCCGACGTGGTCGGGTGCGTCCTGCGTGTTGGCGGCGGTCCGGTCGGCGCCCTCGGGCACGGTGAGCACCTCGGCGCCCTCGATCCCGGTGACGCCGAGTCCGCGCAGTTCGAGGGTGAGGTCGGCGGCGTCGTCGAGCGAGCGGTTGGCGACGAACAGGGCGACCCGGCCGTGCTCCTCGTCCCACGTGGCGGCGGCGTCGACCGTGTCCACGTCGCCGAACTTCGCGGTGTGCGTCTGCGAGGAGTCGACGGCGAGGCGCAGGATGCGGCCGCGGGCGAGGTCGGCGATGCGGGCGAACGGCCAGAAGATCGACTGCCGCCAGGCGGGGCCGCCCTCCTCGGACCGGATCGGGGCGATCACGTTGACGAGCTGCGCCTGATTCGCGATCTTCACCCGGTCGCCGTGCCGGAGGAGGGAGTGGAGGAAGGTGCCGACGACGACCGCATCCGTCACCGAGTAGGTGTCCTCGATGAGGCGCGGGTGCTCGCGCCAGCCGCGGGCGACCTGGTGCGGCTGGTCGTCGGTGTCGAGGCCGTGCTGGTACCAGACGTTCCACTCGTCGAAGGAGATGTCGACCTGTTTGCGGTGCTTGCCGGCGGCCTTCACCGCGTCGATCGTGGCGACGACGCCGTCGATGAAGGCGTCCATGTCGACGGCCTCGGCGAGGAACGACGCCGCATCGCCGTCGTGCTCCTGGTAGTAGGCGTGCATCGAGATGTAGTCGACCTCGTCGTAGGCGTGGGTGAGCACGGTGTGCTCCCACGATCCGAAGGTCGGCATCTGCCGGTTCGAGGAGCCGACCGCGACGAGCTCCAGGTCGGGGTCCACGAACCGCATGGCCTTCGCCGTCTCCTGCGCGAGCCGGCCGTACTCGTGGGCGGTCTTGTGCCCGATCTGCCAGGGACCGTCGAGCTCGTTGCCGAGGCACCAGAGGCGGATGTCGAACGGCTCCGCCGCGCCGTTCCGGCGCCGCAGGTCGGACCAGTACGTGCCCCCGGGGTGGTTGGCGTACTCGACGAGCGCCCGTGCCTCCTCGACACCGCGGGTGCCGAGGTTCACCGCCTCCATGACCTCGACCTGCGCCTCGCGCGCCCACTCGACGAACTCGTGCAGGCCGAACGCGTTCGTCTCGATCGTGTGCCAGGCGCCGTCGAGCCGACGGGGCCGGTCCTCGACCGGGCCGACGCCGTCCTCCCACAGATACCCGGAGACGAAGTTGCCGCCCGGGTAGCGGACGACGGTCGGGCCGAGCTCGCGCACGAGGGCCAGCACGTCGCGGCGGAACCCGCGCTCGTCCGCCTGCGGGTGGCCGGGCTCGAAGATGCCGGTGTAGACGCACCGGCCCATGTGCTCGACGAACGAGCCGAACAGCCGGCGTGGCACGTCGGCGACGGTGAAGTCGCGGTCGATCACGATGCGGGCGCGGGTCATGGTTCTCCTCGGGGGATGGACGGTCTGCGGGCGGATGCGGCGGTGGGATGCGGACGGGTCACTGCCCGCCGAACCCGGTGGTCCCCACGCCCCGGACGATCTGCTTCTGGAAGACCAGGAACACCACGATGAGCGGCAGCGAGGCGAGGACGGCCTGCGCCATCACCTGCGCGTACTGCACGCCGTAGGCGCTGATCACGGTCTGCAGTCCGACCGGGAGGGTCATGAGGAAGGTGTCGTTGATGATGAGGAACGGCCAGAGGAAGTTGTTCCAGGCGGTGATGAACACGAAGATCGCGACGGCGCCCATGATGCCGCGGGACAGCGGCAGCACGATGGACCAGAAGACGCGGAGGCGTCCGGCGCCGTCGACCCGCGCCGCCTCCTCCAGCTCGATCGGCACGGCGTCGAAGAACTTCTTCAGGATGAACACCATCGGCGGCACGACGATCTGCGGCAGGATCAGCCCCCACGGGGTGTCCACGAGGTTGAACGCGAGCATCTCGTGGAACAGGGGGATGATGAGCACCTGCGGCGGGATCACGATCGAGACGATCACGACCGCGTAGAGGGCCTTCCGCCCCGGGAAGTCGAGCCGGGAGAACGCGTACGCGGCGAGCGCAGAGATCGCGAGGGTCAGCAGCGTGATCACGGCGGAGGTCCACAGGCTATTCCCCGCCCAGATCCACACGTTCCCCTGCGCGAGGATCGACGCGAACGCGTCCAGGGTGACCCCGTGTTCGCCGATCCAGGCGGTGCCGCCCGCGGCCGCATCCGTCTCGGTCTTGAACGCGGTGGCGACCGCCCACAGGTACGGCAGCAGCCAGCCGACGGCGAGCACGATGAGCACGAGGAGCGCGAGCACCCCGCCCGGACGGATGCGGCGGCCACCGGTGTGCCCGGCCCGACCACGGGTCGTCTTCCGGCCCTGGGTGAGCAGGGTGCGGGTCTGCGTGGCGGTGCTCATGCCCGCTCCTCCCCTCGGCGGCGCATCGTGAGCGCCTGGAGCACGCCCAGGATCACGATGATGGCGAAGAAGACGTACGAGATGGCGGCCGAGTACCCGAAGCGGTAGCTCACGAACCCGGTCTCGTACACGTACTGGACGATGGAGCGGGTGGTCTCACTCGCCACCCCGCCGAGCATCTGGTACGCCTGGTCGAACAGCTTCAGCGAGGCGAGCACCTGCAGGATCGCGATGAGGACGGTGATCGGCCCGAGCTGCGGCAGGGTGATCGACCACAGCTGCCGCCAGCCGCCGGCGCCGTCGAGGGATGCGGCCTCGTACTGCTGCTCCGGGATGTTCTGCAGCGCGGCGAGGTAGAGCAGGAAGTTGAACCCGACCGTCCACCAGACCGTCGCGATGACGATCGCGTACATGTTGGTGTCGGGGTTCTGCAGCCAGGCCAGGGGTTCGAGGCCGAACCACTCGAGCACCCCGTTCGCCGCGCCGATCTGCGGGTTGAAGATCCACACCCAGATCTGCGAGATGACGGTGGAGGCGAGCAGGTAGGGCATGAAGAACGACAGCCGCCAGAGCCACTGTCCGGGCAGCCCGCGGTGCACCAGCAGCGCCATGACGAGCGCGAGGAGCACGAGCGGGATCGTGGAGAGCACGGTGAACCACGCGGTGTTGCCGAGTGAGCGCCACATCGTCGGGTCGCCGAGCGCCTCGACATAGTTGTCGACGCCGACGAAGCGGCCGCCGGCACCGGTGAGCGACTGGTCGGTGAAGCTCAGGTAGAGCCCGTGGACGAGCGGCCACACCAGGAAGAGGAAGAACGCGACCAGGAACGGCGCGAGGAAGAGCCAGGCGACGCCGTACTCGCGTCGCCTGATCGACGACCGACGGGTGCTGCGGGCAGGGTCCAGCACCTGGGTGCCGCGGTCCGCGGGGAGGGTGGCGGTCATGCGCGGCTCCCGTCGGGGTCGGCCGGGTTCGGCGTGGTGAGTTTGCGGTCGATGCCGCGGCGGAATCGTTCCAGCGCCTCGGCCGGATCGTCCCCGCGCAGCAGGACGTTCTGCACGGCGGCGCCGAAATCGGCGTAGAACTGCGAGCCGGGGCCGGTGAACCACGCGGACGGGTCGTACCGCACGAGCTCCGCGGCCTCGGCGTAGTGCGCCTGCGGGAGCAGGTCGGCGTACTCGGGCGACTGCGTGACCGGGAGGAACGCGGGGATGTGGCCGGCCTCCGCCCAGCCGAACGAGCCCTTGAGCAGGTCGGCCACGAACCGGTAGGTGAGCTCGCGCGACCGCTCGTCGGGCCGCTCCTGATGCGGGAGGGTGAGGGCGTGCGAGTCCGCGTACACCGCGGGTGTGCCGTACAGGGTCGGGATCATGGACGCGTCGAACGGGAGCCCCTGCTCCTGCATCGTGCGCAGCTCCCACACGCCGGTGAGGAAGATGCCGCTCTTGCCGGTCGCGAACTCGGCGATGCCCGACTGGTAGTCGTTCTGCCGGGCGGCGATCTCGCCGTCGAGAAGCTGCTGCATGAACCGCAGCGACTCGACGCCGGCGTCGTCGTCCATCTCCATCGGCCCGCCGTCGGGCAGCCCGATCTCCAGTCCGTGCTGCGTGTACAGGGTGTAGAACAGGCGCCACATCTGCGCGCCGTCGCCGAGGTAGCCGAACGAGAGACCGTACTTCTCCGAGACCCCCGCGACCGCGCGTGCCACCTCGAGGAACTCGTCGGGCGAGGAGACCGGCAGCATCCGACCGTCCGCATCCAGTACACCGGCCGCGTCGCAGAGGTCGGTGTTGTACATCATGACGAAGGGGTGGGCGTCGAGGGCGATGCTGAACAGGTCGTCACCCGCGAACCCCTTCTCCCAGATCGCGGCGGGGAACGCGGATGCGTCGACGCCGAGGCCGGCGAGCCGGTCGAGGTCCCACGGATCGAGCAGTCCGCCGGGGGCGTAGCCGACGACGCGGGACGCGTGCATGACCGCGACGTCGGGGGCACGACCGCCCGCCGCCGCCATGGCGAGCTTCGTGTAGTACGGCTCGCCCCACGCGAGGACGGTCGGGCGGACGCGGTAGTCGCGCTGCGCCGCGTTGACCTCGTCGATGAGCCCCGACATGGTCACCCCGTCGGCGCCCGAGAGCAGGTGCCAGAACTGCAGGGTGCGCGCGTCGGGTCCGCCGGGGCCGGCGGGCGCACAGGCGGCGAGGGCGGCCGTGCCCGAGAGCGCGGCGGCGAGGGCGAGGAACTGTCGCCGTGAGAACACCGGTGGTGCGGTCATCGTCACTCCTTCGTGACACATCCGTGGGGGGAACGGTGCGACCACGTTACATCGATGTAATCGCGCGCGGAAGGTTTCCACAGGTCGGCGGATCAGGCCCGGCGGGTACTCCCCCGCACATGCAACGTGTGCGGCACCGTGACCTCGCGCGGCGGGGCCGTCGGGTCCTCGATGCGCTCGGTGAGCAGGCGCACCGCCGCCTCCGCGAACGCACGACGGTCGAAGCCCACGCTCGTGAGCGCGGGCGAGGTGAACCGGGCGAGTTCGACGTCGTCGAACCCGGTCACGAGCACGTCGTCCGGCACGCGCAGCCCCGCCTCGTGCAGCGCGTGCACGGCCCCCACCGCGATCGAGTCGGTGAACGCGACCACGGCGTCGAACGCCGCCCCGCGCCGGAGGAGCTCGGATGCGGCCGCCGCACCGCCGGCCATGTCCCACGGCTCCGTGTCGATCTCCAGCGCGGGATCCGGCCGAAGCCCGGCCTCCGCCAGCGCGTCGTGGACCCCTGCGAGCCGCAGGCGGCTCGTCGCGGTCGCGGCGTCGGCCCCGGTCACGCCGCCGATGACCGCCACGCGGCGGGCGCCGCATCCGATCACGTGCGCGGCGGCGTCCTTCGCCGCCTGCCGGCTGTCGATCCGCACCCGGTCGGTGCGGTGGTGCTCGACCTCGCCGATCAGCACGGTCGGCGGGAGCTCCTCGGCGTGGTCGACGATGCTGTCCTCCAGTCGCACGGGGTTGAGGATCAGCCCGTCGACGAGGTGGGCCCGTGCCCGCGACAGCAGGTCCTGCTCGCGCTGCGGCCGGGCGGCGGTCTCCTCGATCTGCACGGCGAGGCGACGTTCGTGCGCCGCCTCGACGATCGCGTGGAGGAGGTCCGCGGAGTACGCGGTGGCGAGGTCGGGCAGCGCGACCGCGATCGTCCCCGAGCGCCCGCTGCGCAGCCCCCGCGCACTGAGGTTCGGCACGAAGTCGAGCGAGCGCATCGCGTGCTCGACCCGCTCCCGCGTCTCGGCCCGCACCGGGATGACGCCGGTGAGCACGTTCGAGACCGTCTTCGGCGAGACGCCCGCGAGGGCGGCCACGTCCTTGACCGTCGCCCTCGCCCGTCCCATGCCCCTCAGGATAGGTCGCGCCCGACCCGATTTCGCGACCCACGGGGGTCCGCGTAGAGTCTGCGCATGAACGCCGAAATGACCGCTGACGTCATCGTCCGCCCCGTGCGCGACGTGGATGCCGAGGCCCTCGGTCGTGTCCACGCCCAGTGCTGGCACGAGACGTACGACCACCTGATCAGCAAGGCCGCCCTCGAGCGGGTCTCACCGAGGAGACTCGCGGAACTCTGGACCCACTGGGCCCTGCAGGGCCCGGAATTCCGCATGAGCGCCGCGCTCGTGGACGGCGAGATCGTCGGGTTCGTGGGCTCCGGCCCCGCCCGTGACCGCGACGCCCCGCGCACGCGCGAGCTGTACTTCCTGTACATGCTGTCGCAGTACCACGGCACCGGCCTCGGCCAGCGGCTGTTCGACGCCGCGATCGACCAGGACGAGCCCGCGTACCTGTGGGTCGCGGAGGACAACCCCCGCGCGCACGGGTTCTACAAGCGGAACGGGTTCACGCTCGACGGCGCCACCCACACCGAGCCGTTCCTGGGCGAGACGCTCACCGAGGTGCGCTTCGTCCGCTGACGGCTGACCGCCGCCGCGCACGCGCGCGCGCCGTCGTCATGATCGCCGAGACTGCATCTGCGCGCCGAGACAGCGCGGCGCGCAGATGCAGTCTCGCGGTCCGTCAGAGCGAGGTGCGCTGCGCGATCAGGGTGACCGGCTCGAACGGGGCGACCGGCTCGGGCTCGACCATGTTGCCGGCGAAGAAGTCGGACAGCTCGTCGCGCGCGGACAGCGGCAGCACCGCGGCCACGTACTGGTCCGGACGCACCACGACGATCGCGCCCTCGTCGCCGATCTCGCGGTCGCGGTGGATGTCGCGACCGTGCCCGGCCGAGAAGATCTGGTTGATGTCGACCAGCCCGAACGGTGCCTTCACCGGCTTGAACGCGTCCGGCACCTGGTGCGGCTCCACCTCGGTGTAGTCCTGGCGGTAGATCACCTTGGTGTCGAACACCGCGTCCGAGTCGCCGTCGAGCGGGGTGTACCGCACCCGCGGCGACGCCGGGTCGTGCTGCCACCAGGCCGCGAACTCCGCGGTCGGGGTGCCCTCCAGCGCCGGGGCGGCAGCATCCGCGAAGACGTACACGCGCCAGCGGCCGTCCGCCTCGTGGGTGTGACCGAGGTGCCGCCAGCGGTTGTCGGCGCGGCGGATGACCTCCGCCGACTTGAAGCGCTTGCCGACGGGGAAGCCCGGGGCGAGGTGCTGGTACCGGTCGTCGAGCGTGATGAGGTTCGGCGTGTACTGCGTCATGAAGCCCGCGGGGAACTCCATCGTCTTCACGTAGTAGCGCTCGAGCTCGGCCGGGTCCTCCCACTCGTCGACCGGCTTGGCCATGAGCGACGACCACTCCTTGTCGAAGTCGATGAGGTTCTGCGCGACGACCTTCCGCTCCTCGGCGTAGGTGTCCAGCAGCGACTCCGGCGCGCGGCCCTCGAGCACGGCGGCGAGCTTCCAACCCAGGTTGAAGCCGTCCTGGATCGACACGTTCATGCCCTGCCCGGCCTTCGCAGAGTGGGTGTGGCACGCGTCGCCCATGATGAACGCGTGCGGGTGGCGGACGCCGACCTCCTCCGGCGGCACGTCGTCGAACCCGTCGGTGATGCGGTGCGCGACCTCGTACACCGACCACCACACGACCGCGCGCACGTCGAGCGTGTACGGACGCAGGATGCGGTTCGCCTTCTCGATGATGGCCTCGATCGGCGTGGAGCGGACCTTGCCCGCATCCTTCTCGTCGGTCTCGCCGAGGTCCACGTACATGCGCACGAGGTACTCGCCCTCGCGCGGGATGAGGAGGATGTTGCCCTCGTCGTGCGACTGGATCGAGCACTTCACCTGGATGTCGGGGAAGTCGGTGTTGACCATGACGTCCATGACGCCCCAGGCGTGCAGCGCGGCCTCGCCGTGGAGGCGGTGGCCGAGCGCCGCGCGGACGGCGCTGCGCGCACCGTCGCCGCCGACGAGGTACTTCGCCTTCACGACCTGCTCCTCACCGGTGCGGGGGCCGGCGACGTACCGGATGCGGGCCGAGACCGGGTACGCGGCCTCGGGGTCGATCTCACAGCCGACGAACTCGACGCCGTAGTCGGGCACGACCCGACCGGGGGCGCGCTCGGCGTCGCGGAGGAAGTAGTCGAGGATGCGCGACTGGTTCACGTAGATGTGCGGGAACTCGCTCATCCCGGTGGCGTCGTCGGGCGCGCGGGAGGAGCGGACGATGCTGGTCGGGTCGTCGGCGGAGGGCTTCCAGAAGCACATCTCGACGTTCCGGTACGCCTCGTCGATGACCTCGTTCGCGAAGCCGAACGCCTGGAAGGTCTCGACCGAGCGCGCCTGGATGCCGTCGGCCTGGCCGACCTCGAGCCGGCCGGGCCGCTTCTCGATGGCGCGGACCGCGACCGAGGGGAAGCGCGAGAGCTGTGCGGCGACGACGGATGCGGCGGGGCCGGTGCCGACGATGAGCACGTCCATCTCGTCCGGGATCTCGGTGGGGCGGTCGATCCCGTGCCCTGCGGCCGGCTTGATGCGCGGGTCGCCCGCCTCGTAGCCGCGGTGATGGATCTGCATCGTTCCTCCTCGAATGTGTCTCTATAGTTGCTACACTGTTACAAGTATCGGAATAGACGATACCTCGACGACGAGGTTCCGGCAACGAGGAGGCTGCTGTGGCGGAGACCGGTTCACAGACGCTCGCACGCGGGCTGACCGCGCTCACCCTGATCGGGGAGGCAGCGACGCCGCTGTCGGTGCCCGAGGTCGCGGACCTCCTGGGCGTGCACCGTTCGATGGCGTACCGGCTCGTGCGCACCCTCGAGGACCTCGGGTTCGTGGTCCGCGACGGCGCCGGGCTCCTGCACGTCGGCGCGAAGGTGGTCTCCCTCGCCCGCGGCGTCTCCGGCGATCTCGCCACGGTCGCGGCGCCCGAGCTCGCCGCCCTCGCCGACGACCTCGGCATGACCGTGTGCATCGTCACCTACGACGGCGCGGAGGCCGTGACGCTCACATCGTCCGAGCCCCGGCGCGACGGCGCGACGCTCGCGCAGCGTCCGGGCAGTCGGCACTCGATCGACGCGGGTGCGCCCGGCCGGGTGATCCGCTCGCAGCTGCGGCCCGAGCAGCATCCGCCCCTCCGCTACGAGACGAGCCACGACGAGATCATCGTGGGCGTCTCGTCGGTCGCGGTCCCGCTGCCGCTGGGCGCGCACGCCCCCGCCGCACTCGCGGTGATCTACCTCACGCAGGATCTCGACACGGATGCGGTCGCCACCGCCCTCGAGCGCACCGCGCACCGCATCGCCCGCCTCGTCCGCTGACCCGCCGACGCTGACGCCGAACCGCGAGACTGCATCTGACCGCCGAGACTTCGGGGTTACCCCGCTGTCTCGGCGACAGGATGCAGTCTCGCGGTCCTTGCGGTCCTTGCGACGGGTCAGCGGGAGCTGACGGAGCCGAAGAGGCGGGCGATCGGGGCGAGCACCAGCGGCCGGGCGGCGACCCAGGATGCGGCGATCACGACCATCGAGGCGACGAAGATCCAGAACCCGGTCCAGTTCACGGCGTCCTGCGCCGCGTACATGTGGTTGAGGTTGCGGAGGGCCCCGGTGGCGAACACGAGCGCGACGTGCACGATGATGAACGCGACGAAGTACAGCATCACCGGGAAGTGCACCGCGCGGGCCCACTCGATCGGGTAGGCCTTGCTCAGCGCCGCGGCGTTCTTGGGCCAGATGCCCGACATGCGCACACCCGTCAGCGCCGCGAGGGGTGCCGCGATGAACACGGTCGTGAAGTACGCCAGCTGCTGCAGCGAGTTGTAGTTCACCCAGCCGTTCTCGGTCGGCCAGTCCAGCGACACGTACTGCAGCGCCGCCGACACGGCGTTCGGGAACACCTCCCAGCTGGTGGGCACGAGCCGCATCCACTGGCCGGTCACGAACAGCAACACGACGAACACGACGCCGTTGACCAGCCACAGGATGTCGAGCGACTGGTGGAACCAGATCGTCAGGCTGATCTTGCGCTTGCTGTTCCACTTCGGCGTCCAGAACGCGTCCGGCCGCTTCTCGTTGCGGATCCGCAGACCCGACCGGATGATGAGCACCATCAGGAACACGTTGAAGAAGTGCTGCCACCCGATCCACGCCGGCAGCCCCACGGGCGCAGCCTCGGGCAGGTGGTACTCGCCCGGGTAGGTCGCGAGGAAGTCCTGCAGCGGCTCGAGCGAGATGAGCCACCGCACCGCGAGCACGACCATCGCCGCCGCGAACAGCAGGCCGAGCCCGCCGACGACGACCGCGCCGGCCCACTGCGCCTTCGTGAACGGACCGATCCGCTCCGGCTCGGGCGCCGGCGCCGGGCGCGTGAAGGCGTACTTCCCCGGGAACACCGACGGCGTGAACGGCAGCGGCCCCGACGGCTCGGGCTGCGCGGCGACGGATGCGGCCGGCGCGAGCTCCTGCCCCGCGGGCGCGGACGCGGGTGCCTCGACCGGCGCGGATGCGGGCACGGGTGCCTCGACCGGTGCGGGCGCCTCGACCGGCGCAGCGCCCGGCGCGCCGGCCGGAGCCGGTTCACCTGTCGCCTGTTGCGGCTCCGCACCGCCGGAAGCGACAGGCGAAGCGGGTACGGCGATGTGCGGGACGAAGTCGGCGGGCGGCCAGGGCTCGCCGCCGGGTGTGCGCGGCAGCCCGCGGCGCACGGCGACGTCCGCGGCCGGAACGGATGCGGCGGGGGCCGCGACCGGCGCAGCCGTGGGCGCACCAGGGGTGGCCGATTCGGGCGCGGCCGCGGCAGCCGGCGCCGTCGCCGCGGGCGCGGCAGCGGCAGGAGTCGGCGCTGCGGCAGCGGCAGGAGCGGGGGCTGCGGATGCGGGCGGCCACGGCTCGCCGCCCGGGACGCGCGGCAGGCCCCGGCGCAGCGTCACGCCGACCGGCGCGCCGCCCCCCGCGGGCGCGGCGCTCGCGGCAGGCTGTTCACCTGTCGCGATCTGCGCCTCGAAAGCACCGTTCGCGACAGGTGAGGCACCAGGCGCCCCGGCAGCGGGCGCAGCCGCCGGCGCGGCCGCCGGAGCAGCGGGACCAGCCGCAGCCGGCGCCACGGCCTCAGCGGCAGCCACGGGCTCGGCCTCAGCCGCATCCGCGCCGGGGACGGGGGTGCCTTCGGGGGGCCAGGGGGCGCCGCCGGGCGTGCGGGGCAGACCCCGCCGCAGGGTGCGTGCGTAGGTCGCCACGGGTTACGCCTTCTTCGCCTCGAGCGCAGAGATGAGCTGTGGCACGACGGTGAACACGTCGCCGACGACGCCGAAATCGGCGATGTCGAAGATCGGGGCGTCGGCGTCCTTGTTGATCGCGACGATCGTCTTCGCCGTCTGCATGCCGGCCTTGTGCTGGATCGCGCCCGAGATGCCGAGCGCGACGTACAGCTGCGGCGACACCGACACACCGGTCTGGCCGACCTGGTACGACTGCGGCACGTAGCCGGCGTCGACCGCGGCGCGCGACGCTCCCACGGCGGCGCCGAGCGCGTCGGCGAGCTGCTCCACGAGCGCGAACTTCTCCGCCGACTGCAGGCCACGGCCGCCGGAGACGACCTTCGCCGCACCGCGCAGCTCGGGGCGGGTCGAGACCGCCTCGACCGCGTCGGTGGACTCGACGGATGCGGCGGGCTTGCCGGACGCGGCGATCTCGAGCGGGTGCACGACGAGCGGCTTCGCCTCGGCGCGGGCGTCGATCGCGCCCTGCCGGACCGTGATGACCGGTGCGCCGAACGTGGACGACGCGGTGACGTTGTACGAGCCGCCGTAGACGGAGTGGTGCGCGACCACGCCGAGGTCGTCGCGGGAGAGGCCGACCGCATCCACGGCCAGCGCCGCACGCGACCGCGCGGCGAACCGGGCCGCGGCGTCGCGACCGTCCAGCGACTGCGAGGCGAGCACCGCGTCGGGCTGCACCAGCGCGGCGGCCGCGGCCAGCGCGTCGACCGCGCCCACGCCGAGCCCGTCGCCGGGGGCGGCGGTCAGCACGGCGGCGGCGCCGAGGTCGGCGGCCTCCTGCGCGAGCGCGTCGGCGTTCTCCGCGACGATGAGCGCCACCGGGGTGCCCACCTGCGATGCGCCGCCGAGGAGGCCGGCGGCGGACTTCGCCAGTGCACCGGATGCGGTCACGTCCAGCAGGACGAGGATCGAGTCGTTCGCGAAATCAGTCATTCCACACCCCTCAGACCAGGCGGTTCTCGGCCAGGAAGTCGGCCAGCTTCTGGCCGGCGTCGCCCTCGTCGACGATCTTCACGCCCGCGGCGCGGGCCGGCTTCTCGTTCACGGTGAGCATGATGGAGCGGGCCGCGGCCGGGTCCATCGGGTCGATGCCGAGGTCGGCGAGCGTCAGCGTCTCGAACGGCTTCTTCTTCGCCGCCATGATGCCCTTGAAGTTCGGGAACCGGGCGTCGGGGAGCCGCTCGGTGATCGAGATGACCGCCGGCAGGGCCGCCTTCACCCGCTGCGTGCCGCCCTCCACGGCGCGCTCGCCGGCGACCGCGTCCTCGGCGAGCTCCACGCTGTTCAGGCCCGACGCGAGCGGCACCCCGAGGAGCTCGGCGACCATGGCCGGCACGACGCCGCCGGAGCCGTCGGTGGACTGGTTGCCCGCGATCACGAGGTCGAACCCGGTGCGCTGCAGCGCGGCGGCGAGCACCTCCGCGGTGAGGACGGTGTCGGCGCCGGCGAGCTGCTCGTCGACGACCTGCACGGCCGACGCGGCGCCCATCGCGAGGCCCTTCCGCACCGTCGCCGCCGCCGACTCGGGCGTCATCGACAGCACGACCACCTCGGTGCCCGCGTGCTTGTCGGCGTACGACAGTGCGACCTCGAGGGAGCGCTCACCGATCTCGTCGAGCACCGCCTCGCTCGCGGCGCGGTCCGCGAGTCCGGTCTCGAGGTTGAGCTTGCGGTCTCCGTAGGTGTCGGGGACTTCCTTGACCAGCACGACAATCTTCACGTAGCACTCCTCACGCCGGTTGCGAGTCTATTGAGTTCACGAGCATTCACCGAACACGCTATGGAGCGTCCGCGCGCGCCCGAAGTCGATCGTCGACGGGAGCCAAAGCGGGCCCCCTCCGGGCCGGGTGCGGCCTGTCGCTTCCCCACAGCATCCGTCACGGGAGCACCGCCGGGCGGAGGTCGACGGCGATGCCCGCGGCGTCGGCGGCCTCCCGCAGGAGCGCGGGCACACCCTGCGCGAGCGATGCGCCGAAGGCGTCGCCGGGGGTCTCGCCGTCGAGCCAGCGCGTGTGGATGGCCTCGCAGAAGACCGCGGCCTTGAACAGGGCGAGCGCGCGGTACCAGTCGAGGGCCGACACGTCGGCGCCGGTGCGCTCGACGTAGCGCGCGACGAGCTCGTCCCGCGTCGGGAACCCGGGCAGGCGGGTCACCGGCGTGAGTTCGAGCGGGGTCGCCCGTGCACCCGGTTCGGCGTAGGTCGCGACGAAGTAGCCGAGGTCGGCGAGCGGGTCGCCGAGCGTCGCCATCTCCCAGTCGAGGACCGCCAGCACGGATGCGGGTGCACTCGGCGCGTACATGAGGTTGCCGATGCGGTAGTCGCCGTGCACGACGCTCGCCCGGGCGGAGTCGGGCAGGTGGTCCGCCAGCCAGGCGGCCATGGTGTCGACGGCGGGGATCGCGCGCCGGGAGACGGCCGGCCAGAGGCCGGCGAACCGGTCCACCTGACGGCGCAGGTATCCGTCAGGGCGCCCGATGCCGGCGATCGCGGGCCGGGTGACGTCGACGGCGTGCAGGGCGGCGAGCGCGTCGACCGCGGCGTAGGCGAGGCGTTCGCGGTCGGTCGGCGCGTCGAGCAGGGCGGGCATCGCGTCGGTGACGACGAGCCCGTCGAGGTGCGCCATGAGGTAGAACGGCACGCCGAGGACCGCCTCGTCCTCGCACACGTCGAGCACGCTCGGCACCGGGACCCCCGCCTCGCCGAGCGCCCGCAGGATGCGCGCCTCCCGCACCATGTCGTGGGTCGAGGGCGGGAACGGCGGGCGTGGGCCGCGGCGCAGGACGACGCGGCGGTCGCCGAGGTCGAGCAGGAACGTGACGTTCGAGTGCCCGTCGCCGATGCGGGTCGCCTGGAGCGTCGGCACGGCGAACCCGACGTCGCGCAGGTACGCGCGGAGCGGTTCGAGCACGAGCAGCGGCGGCTGCGGCAGCTGCGCCGCCACGGCGCTCGTGGCCACGATCTCACTCACGAGGTCGCCCCGGTCGCGCGGGCACGGGCCTTCGCCGCCCGCCGCGCGATCGCCCAGCGGTGCGTCTCGCTGGAGCCGTCGTAGATGCGGAACGGGCGCACCTCGTTGAGGTACTGGATGAGGGGCAGCCCCGAGCTGACGCCGTCGCCGCCGCAGAGCTGCACGGCACGGTCGATGACCCGCCAGATCGCCTCGGAGCAGTGCACCTTCGCGATCGACGACAGCGCGGCCCCCGCCCGCGGGTCGTCCTCGAGCGCGCGGGCGGTGCGGTCGATGATCGCGTCGGAGGTCTCGATGTCGATGGCGCTGTCGGCGACGAGCGACTGCGCGACCCCGAGGTCGCGGAGGCGCTCCCCGAACAGCTCCCGCTCGTTCGCGCGGTCGAGACAGATGTCGAACGCCCGCCGCGCGAGCCCGAGCCAGCGCATGCAGTGGGTGAGGCGGGCCGGCCCCAGCCGCACCTGCGCGTAGCGGAGCCCCTGCCCGGGCTCGCCGAGCACGTCCTCGTCCGGGACGAACACGTCCCGGTACGCGACGTGGGGGTGTCCCCCGGCGATGGCCGCCTCCACCGTGCCGATCGACGGGCCGACCATGACGCCCGGGGCGTCGAAGGGCACGAGGAACATCGTGGCCCCGGCATCCGCCCCCTCCCCCGTGCGCGCCATGACGATCGCGAACGCGGCGAGTTCGGCGCCGGAGATGAAGCGCTTGGCGCCGTCGAGCACCCAGCCGCCGTCGACGCGGCGGGCGGTGGTGCGCAGCGCGGCCGGGTCGGACCCGGCGCCCGGATGCGGCTCGGTCATCGCGAAGGACGAGCGCACCTCCCCCGCCACGAGCGGGCGGAGGTACCGTTCCTGCTGCGCCGGCGTCGCGACGCGTTCGAGGAGCGACATGTTGCCCTCGTCCGGTGCCATGCAGTTGAGCACGGCCGGGCCGATGGGCGAGTAGCCGGCCGCCTGGAAGACGGGCGACCACTCCCGCAGCGGCAGCCCGAGCCCGCCGACCTCGACGGCCGCGTGCGGCGCGTACACCCCCGCCGCGCGCGCCTTGGCCCGGAGGTCGGCGAGCACGTCGTCGCGGAGCGTCTCGCCCCACCCGGGCTCGGCGGGCACGACCGTCTCCCCGATGAACGCCCGCGTGCGGCGGGCGAGGTCGGCGCTCATGCCGTGCCGCCCGCGTTCAGCAGCCCGCCGTCGAGGGTCAGCACCTGCCCGGTGACCCAGCCGGCACCGTCGCCGCACAGGTAGGCGACGGCGTCCGCGACGTCCTCCGGGGTGCCGAGGCGACCCATCGGGTAGGCGGCCGCGACCTCCTCCTCCCGGCCCTCGTACAGCGCGCGCGCGAACGTCGTCTTGACGACGGCGGGGGCGACCGCGTTCACCCGGATGCGGGGTGCGAGCTCCACCGACAGGGTGCGGGTCAGGTGGCTCACGGCCGCCTTGCTCACGCCGTACCAGCCGATGCCGTGGGAGGGGACGTCGCCGGTGACCGACGAGAGGTTCACGACGGCGGCGCCGGGCCGGTCGCCGAGTCCCTGCCGCACGGCCGCCTGCGTCCAGGCGAGGGTGCCGAGCACGTTCACGTCGAGGACCTTCCGCGCGGCGTCGAGGTCGAGGTCGACGAGCGGGCCGTAGACGGGGTTGATGCCGGCGTTGTTCACGAGGATGTCGATCCCGCCGAACGCCTCCCGCATCCGCTCGAACGTCTCCGCGCGGTGCGCCGGGTCGTCGGCGGCACCGGCCACGCCGATCGCCGAGCCGGCGGGCAGCCCCGCGACCGCCTCGGCCAGCGCGTCCTCGTGACGGGCGGTGAGACACACCTGCGCACCCCCGTCGACGAGCCGCCGTGCGATGCCGAGGCCGATGCCCCGGCTGGCGCCGGTGACCAGCGCCACCCGCCCCGAGAAAGCTGCTTCCGTCATGGCATCTCCTTCGATGACACGTTGAATTCCGATTCAAAGATAGTGCCCGGCACCGCCGGTGTTGCCGCATCCGCTTCGGACTTGCGTCGGCAGAATTCTAATGCATAATAAAAACGAGCCGCGACGAAGCGGCGGGAAGGGCGAGAGCGATGGCGCTGACCCGCGACCTGTACGAAGAAGAGCACGAGCAGTTCCGCGAGATCGTGCGGGAGTTCGTCGAACGCAATGCGAGACCGCACGCGGAACGCTGGGACCGCGAGGGGAAGGTCGACCGTTCGCTGTTCACGCAGGCGGCCGAGGCCGGCATCCTCGGGTACGCGATCCCCGAGGAGTACGGCGGCGGCGGCACCGACGACTTCCGGTTCAACGCGATCATGGGCGAGGAGCTCGCCCGCACCCCCGTCTCGAGCGGGATGGCCGGCATCTCGCTGTCGAACGACATCGTGATCCCGTACTTCACCGACCTCACGAACGAGGAGCAGAAGGCCCGGTGGCTCCCGGGGATCGCCGCCGGGGAGAAGATCGTCGCGGTCGCCATGACCGAGCCCGGCACCGGCAGCGACCTCGCCGGCATCCGCACCTCCGCCGTGCGGGACGGCGACGACTACGTGGTCAACGGGTCGAAGATCTTCATCTCGAACGGCCAGAACGCCGACCTCGTCGCGGTGGCCGTGCGCACCTCCCCCGACCGCCACCGCGGACTCAGCCTGCTCGTCGTCGAGGACGGGATGCCGGGGTTCAGCCGCGGCCGCAACCTCGACAAGTTGGGACTGCACGCGCAGGACACGAGCGAGCTCGTCTTCGAGGACGTCCGGGTGCCGGCCGCGAACCTCCTGGGCGCGGAGGGCGAGGGCTTCGCCGGGCTCATGCGCAACCTGCCGCAGGAGCGGCTGTCGATCGCCGCCGCGGCCGTCGCGTCCACCGAGGGCGTGCTCGAGCGGACGATCGCGTACGTCACCGGCCGGGAGGCGTTCGGGCAGCCGATCGGCTCGTTCCAGAACACGCGGTTCGAACTCGCCGACATGACGACGACGACCGCGGTCGGGCGCGCCTTCGTCGACCAGGCGATCAAGCAGCACGTCGCAGGGGCCCTCTCGCCCGTCGACGCCGCCGCCGCGAAGTACTGGACGACCGAGCACTACGTCGACGTCGTGAACCGCTGCCTGCAGCTGCACGGCGGCTACGGCTACATGCAGGAGTACCGCATCGCACAGGATTACCTCGATGCGCGGATCACCACCATCTACGGCGGCACGACGGAGATCATGAAAGAGATCGTCGGCCGGGACCTGGGACTTTAGGAGCACTCTGATGACGGATGCCTACATCTACGACGCGGTCCGCACCCCCCGCGGCAAGAACAAGGGCGGTGCCCTGCACTCGGTGAAGCCCGTGGACCTGGTCGTGACGTTGATCGACGCGATCACCGAGCGCAACCCCGGCCTCGACCCGGCCCACGTCGACGACATCGTGCTCGGTGTCGTCTCCCCCGTCGGCGAGCAGGGCGGCGACATCGCGCGGACCGCGGCCATCGTCGCGGGCCTGCCCGAGACCGTCGCCGGGGTGCAGGTGAACCGGTTCTGCGCCTCGGGCCTGGAGGCGGTCAACCTCGCCGCCCAGAAGGTGGCGTCGGGGTTCGAGGACCTCGTCCTCGCCGGCGGCGTGGAGTCCATGTCGCGGGTGCCGATCGGCTCGGACGGCGGCGCGTACGCGCAGGACCCGACGACGAACTACGACGCCTACTTCGTGCCGCAGGGCATCGGCGCCGACCTCATCGCCACCCTCGAGGGCTTCAGCCGGGAGGACGTCGACGCCTACGCGGCACGCTCGCAGCAGCGCGCGGAGACGGCGTGGCAGGAGGGCCGGTTCGCCCGGTCGATCGTGCCGGTGCGCGACGTCAACGGCGTGGTCGTGCTCGACCACGACGAACACCGTCGGCCGGGGTCCACCGTCGAATCGCTCGGGCAGCTGCCCGCCAGCTTCGCCGGCCTCGGGGCGCAGGCGGGCTTCGACGCGGTGGCGCTGCAGAAGTACCACTGGGTGGAGCGCATCGAGCACGTGCACGGCCCGGGCAACTCGTCCGGCATCGTCGACGGCGCCGCGCTGATGGTCGTCGGGTCGGCGAAGGCCGGCGGGCGCGCCGGGCTCACGCCGCGCGCCCGCATCGTCGCCACCGCGGTCACCGGATCCGAGCCCACGATCATGCTCACCGGCCCCACCCCGGCCACCCGCAAGGTGCTCGAGCGGGCTGGGCTCACGGTCGACGACATCGACCTGTTCGAACTCAACGAGGCCTTCGCCGCGGTCGTCATGAAGTGGCAGAAGGACCTCGGCATCCCCGACGAGAAGGTCAACGTCAACGGCGGCGCCATCGCGATGGGCCACCCCCTCGGCGCCACCGGCGCCATGATCCTCGGCACCCTGCTCGACGAACTCGAGCGCCGCGACCTCAAGCGGGGCCTGGCCACGCTGTGCGTCGGCGCGGGCATGGGCATCGCCACCGTCATCGAACGCGTCTGAAGGAAGAGCAATGGCAATCACCGAGCACACCGCCGTGTACACCGGATACGACTGGGCACAGGATGCCGACGGCGTCGTCACCCTGACGATGGACGACCCGGACAGCGCCGTCAACACGATGAACCCCCACTTCGTCGCGGCCCTCGAGGCGACCGTCGACCGCCTCGAGGCGGAGCGCGACACCATCACCGGCGTCATCCTCGCCTCGGCGAAGAAGAGCTGGTTCGCCGGCGGCGACCTCAACCTGCTGCGCGCGGCCGACCCGTCCCGCTCGGCCGAGGAGACCGCGCACATCGACCACGTGAAGTCGTTGCTCCGGCGGCTCGAGCGCCTCGGCAAGCCCGTCGTCGCCGCCATGAACGGCACCGCCCTCGGCGGGGGACTCGAGGTCGCCCTCGCGTGCCATCACCGGATCGCGGCGGGCGACGCGCGCGGCGCGCAGTTCGGCCTCCCCGAGGTCTCGCTCGGCCTCCTCCCCGGCGGCGGCGGCGTCACCCGCGTCGTGCGGATGCTGGGACTGCAGAAGGCGTTGCAGGACGTCATCCTGCCGGCGACCCGGTTCCGCGCGGACGACGCGCTGGCGGTCGGCATCGTCGACGAGGTGGCACCGCTCGCCGAACTCGAGGACCGGGCGCGCGCCTGGATCGCCGCGAACCCCGCACCCGTGAAGCCGTGGGACGAGAAGGGCTTCCGCCTCCCGGGCGGCGCCCCCACGTCACCCTCCGTCGCCGGCACCCTCGCCGCACTGCCGGCGCTGCTGCGCAAGCAGCTGAAGGGGTCGCCGATGCCCGCACCCCGTGCGGCACTCGCCGCCGCGGTCGAGGGTGCCTACGTCGACTTCGACACGGCGTCGCTCATCGAGACCCGCTACCTCGTCTCGCTCACCCACACGCAGGTCGCGAAGAACATGATCAAGGCGTTCTTCTTCGACCTGCAGGAGATCAACTCCGGCAAGAGCCGGCCGGGCGGCATCCCGCCCTACCAGGCCCGCAAGGTGGGCGTGATCGGCGCCGGCATGATGGGCGCCGCGATCGCGTACGTGTCGGCCAAGGCCGGCATCGACGTGGTGCTGAAGGACGTCAGCGTCGAAGCGGCGGAGAAGGGCAAGGACTACGCCCGCGGGCTCGAGGAGAAGGCGCTTGCCCGCGGCAAGACCACCGCCGAGAAGAGCGAGGCCCTGCTCTCGCGCATCACGACCACCGGCGACCCGGCCGACTTCGCCGGCGTCGACTTCGTCATCGAGGCGGTGTTCGAGTCGGTGCCGATCAAGCAGCAGGTGTTCCAGGAGATCCAGGAGACCGTCGAACCCGACGCGGTCCTCGGGTCGAACACGTCCACCCTGCCGATCACGCTCCTCAGCGAAGGGGTGAAACGGCGCCCCGACTTCATCGGCATCCACTTCTTCTCCCCCGTCGACAAGATGCCGCTCGTCGAGATCGTCCGCGGCGCGAACACGAGCGACGAGGTGCTCGCCAAGACCTTCGACTACGTCCGGCAGATCCGGAAGACCCCGATCGTGGTGAACGACTCCCGCGGGTTCTTCACCTCGCGGGTCATCGGCAAGTTCATCGCCGAGGCCGTGGCCGCGGTCGGCGAGGGCGTGGAACCGGCATCCGTCGAGCAGGCGGCGCTGCAGGCCGGCTACCCGGCCGGTGCGCTGCAGCTGCTGGACGAGCTCACGATCTCGCTCTCGCGGAAGATCCGGCTGGAGACCCGCGCCGCCGAGGAGGCCGAGGGCAAGGTGTGGGTGGAGCATCCGTCCGAGGCCGTCATGGACTGGATGGTCGAGGACGTCGAGCGCCCCGGCCGCCGGGCGGGCGGCGGGTTCTACGACTACGACGAGTCGGGCCGGCGCATCGGCATCTGGCCGGGCCTGCGGGAGAAGTACGGCAGCGGTCGCACGGTGCTCCCGCTGAAGGACCTGCAGGAACGGATGCTGTTCGCCGAGGCGCTCGACGCGATCGACTGCCTCGACCACGGTGTGCTGACCTCGGTCGCCGACGCGAACATCGGCTCGATCTACGGCATCGGGTTCCCCGCCTGGACCGGCGGCGTGCTGCAGTACGTGAACCAGTACCCGGGCGGCCTGCCGGGCTTCGTCGTCCGCGCCCGCGAACTCGCCGCGACCTACGGCGAGCGGTTCGAGCCGCCGGCATCCCTCGTCGCCCGCGCCGAGAAGGGCGAGGAGTATGTCTGAGGTCACGGCCGCCCCGCGGCTGCGCACCCGCTTCACCGAGGCGCTCGACATCGAGTACCCGGTGGTGCAGGGCGGGATGATGTGGGTCGGCCGCGCGGAGCTGGCCGCCGCCGTGTCCGAGGCGGGCGGGCTCGGCATGATCACCGCGCTCACGCAGCCCACCCCGGCCGACCTCGTCCGCGAGATCGAGCGGGCGCGGGCGCTGACCGACAAGCCGTTCGGGGTGAACCTGACGATCCTGCCCTCGATCAACCCGCCGCCCTACGACGAGTACCGCCGGGCGATCATCGACGCCGGCGTCACGATCGTCGAGACCGCGGGCGCGAACCCCGAACCCCACATGGACATGTTCCGCGACCACGGGGTGCGGGTCGTCCACAAGTGCACCTCGGTGCGCCACGCCCTGAAGGCCGAGAAGGTCGGCGTGACGGCGGTGTCGATCGACGGGTTCGAGTGCGCGGGGCACCCCGGCGAGGACGACGTGCCGGGGCTCGTGCTCATCCCGGCGGCGGCCGATGCGCTGTCGATCCCGTTCATCGCGTCCGGCGGGTTCGCCGACGGGCGGGGGCTCGCGGCGGCGCTGAGCCTCGGCGCCGACGGGATCAACATGGGGTCCCGGTTCATGTGCACGGTCGAGTCCCCCATCGCCCAGGCGGTCAAGGAACGGATCGTGGCCGCATCCGAACTCGACACGAACCTCATCTTCCGGAGCCTTCGCAACACGGCGCGGGTGGCGAAGAACGCGGTCAGCGACGAGGTGGTGCGGATCCTCGCCGACGGCGGGCAGTTCCCCGACGTTCAGCCGCTCGTCGCCGGCGCCCGCGGCCGCAAGGTGTTCGAGGACGGCGACCTTGACGCGGGCATCTGGACCGTCGGGCAGGTGCAGGGCCTCATCCGCGACATCCCCACCGCCGGCGAGGTCGTGCGCCGCACGGTCGCCGAGGCCCGCGAGGTGTTCGCCTCCCGCCTGTCCCTCTTCGCCTGACCCCGCGCCGGTCGCCCTCGCGGCGTGCTGCACGGGTTGAGGTGCAGCATCCGTCGCCCTCGCGGCGTGCACAACTGCGGAGATCGCGCGCGACACGCCGGCCCCACAGCATCCGTCACCGGCGTGTCGTCGACCGAATCCGCAGTTGTGTCCGCGGATGCGGCGGGCGGGCCACAGCGGAAGTCATCGCCGAGCCACCCCTTTTCCGCCGAGCCACCCCCTTTCCTGCGGCGATAAAGGGGTCGCTCGACGAGAAGGGGGTGGCTCGGCGCCCGGGGGGCGGCGCGGGCGGCGCGGGCGGGGCGCAGCATCCGTCGCCCTCGCGGCGTGCACAACTGCGGAGATCGCGCGCGACAGGCCGAGCCCACGGCATCCGTCACCGGCGTGTCGTCGACCGACTCCGCAGTTGTGTCCGCGGATGCGGCGGGTGCCCGCCGCGCACGTCGCCCGGAGGGTCAGTCGGCGGGGGCGGCGAAGGTCGCGTGGCGGACCATGTCCTGCGTCGCGCGGACCAGGTCGTCGAACGAGCGGGTGCGGGGGTTCCACCACTCGACCGCCCAGTTCATCGAACCGAGCAGCAGCAGCCGGAACACGTTGATGTCCAGTCCGGGTCGCAGCTCCCCCGCATCCTGCGCCTCGCGGAACAGGTCGCGCCAGAGGCGGCTGTACGCCCCCTCCTCCGCGGCGGGCCGCACCCGCAGATGCTCCGGCACCTGGCCGGCGTTGCGGACGGATGCGGTCGTGTAGTCGCTGATCTGCAGCTCGTACCGCAGGTGCGCGTCGACGGCGACGAGGATGCGGTCGCGCGCCGGCGTGCCGTCGGGCAGCGCCGCGAGCGCCTCCTCCACGTGCTTGCGCACCCGGTGCGCACCGGCCCACATGACCTCCTCGACGAGGTCGTCGCGGGAGGCGAAGTAGTAGTAGATCGCGGGCGCCTGCACACCGGCGGCCTCGGCGACGTCGACGAGCCGCGTGCCGGCGTACCCCTTGCGACTGAGCACCTGCGCGGCCGCGTCGAGGATCCGCTCCCTTGTGCGCGCCGACTTCGACGGTGCTGTGCGGGCCATCGCCACCTCCGCACGACATTCTAACGGTCATTCGAAAATTGCCGCCGACCGACATCTCCCTTGTTCCGCCCCGGAGGTCGGAGTAGCGTGAATCCCCATTCACTTCTCACTCGACGACGAGCGAAGGACCCGACCATGACCCTGACCGCCGGGGAACACCCCGCCACCGACCTCATCACGACCGATCCGCGGGACGGCACCGTCATCGCGAGCCACCCCATCGCCGATCGCGCGGCCGTCGCCGACGCCGTGGCCGCCGCGAAGGACGCGGCCGCCTGGTGGGCCGCCCAGGGCTACGCCGGCCGCAAGCGCGTCCTGCTCGCCTGGAAGGGCGCGATCGCCCGCTCCGCGAAGGACCTCGCCGGCGTCATCGCGGCCGAGACCGGCAAGCCCGACGGCGATGCGCTGCTCGAGGTGATGCTGACCCTCGGACACCTCGACTGGGCGGCCAAGCACGCGGAGCCCGTGCTGAAGCGACGCCGGGTGAAGTCCGGCCTGGCCAACTACAACCAGCGCGCGTCGCTCGGGTACGAGCCGTTCGGCGTCGTCGGCGTCATCGGCCCGTGGAACTACCCGTTCTACACGCCTATGGGCTCGATCTCGTACGCCCTCGCGGCCGGCAACGCGATCGTGTTCAAGCCGAGCGAGCTCACCCCCGGCACCGCCGAGTGGATCGCCGCGAAGTGGCGCGAGGTCTGCGACCGCCCGGTGTTCCAGGTCGTGACCGGCGACCGCACGACCGGCGACCACCTGGTGCGCGCCGGCGTCGACAAGATCGCGTTCACCGGCTCGACCGCGAGCGCGAAGAAGGTGATGGCCGCCGCCGCGGAGACCCTCACCCCGCTCGTCGCGGAGTGCGGCGGCAAGGACGCGCTGCTCGTGGCGGCCGACGCCGACCTCGCCGCGGCCGCGGACTTCATCGCGTTCGGCGCCTTCGGCAACGCCGGGCAGACCTGCGTGGGCGTCGAGCGGGTGTACGTGGACCGCCGCGTGCAGGAGCCGCTCGTCGCGAAGGTGGTCGAGCGCGCGGGCCGGGTCGGACCGGATGCGGCGACGCCCGCCTACGGGCCGATGACCCACCCGGGCCAGCCCGACGTGGTCGCGGCCCACATCGCGGACGCCGTCGCACGCGGCGGCCGCGCGGTCTTCGGCGGAACCGGATCGGTCGAGGGCCGACGGATCGGCCCGGTCGTGCTCGTGGACGTGCCGGAGGACTCGGACGCCGTGCAGCACGAGACGTTCGGCCCCACCGTGGTCGTCAACGGGGTCGCCGACATGGACGAGGCGATCGCGCGCGCGAACGCGACGTCGTACGGCCTCGGGGCCGCGGTGTTCACCCGCGACGGCGCGGCCGGCGAGCGCATCGCCGCGCGGCTGCGTGCCGGTGTGGTCACGGTGAACTCGGTGCTCGGGTTCGCCGCGATCGGCGCCCTGCCCTTCGGCGGCGTGAAGGGCTCGGGCTTCGGCCGGATCCACGGCGCGGACGGCCTGCGGGAGTTCAGTGTGCCGAAGTCGATCGCCCGCCAGACCGGCAAGGGGATGCTGCACCTGCTGACGCTGGACCGGAGCGAGAAGGACATGCACACCGTGGAGCGGATGATCCCGATGCTCCACGGCAAGGGCCGCTGAGTCAGAGGCCGAGCACCCGGAGGACGAGGTGCTCGGTGGCCCGGGAGAGGTCCTGGTGGCGGATGCCGGCGAGCAGGCCGACGTCCGCCACCACGCTCAGGGCGGCGTGCACGAGCACCGCCGCCTCACGGGCGCCGAGGTCGGGACGGGCGCTGCGCAGCAGCTCGACCCATTCCCCGACGTAGGTGCGCTGCAGCGCGCGGAGGCGTCGCTGCTCGTCGGGTGCGAGGCTGCCGACCTCGGCGGCGTAGACCCGCATGAGCTGGCGGTGCTCGACGCTGAACCGCACGTAGTCCGCGGCGAGGAGGCCGAGGGCCTCGGCGGGTGAGCCGGCGACGTCGCGGGCGTGCCGCATCCCGTCCTCGAGCCGCGCCGCGGCCCGGCTGCACGCCTCCAGCAGCAGCGCCGACTTGCCCTCGTAATGCCGGTAGACCCCGGATGCGGTGAGCCCTGCCGCCGAGGCGATCTCCTCGATCGTCACGTCGTGGTACCCGCGCGCCGCGAACAGCGAGATCGCCTCCTCCACGAGGCGTTCGCGCCGGCGCGCGCCGAGGTCGTGCGCGGCGGACGGCGAGGGCGCGGCCGCGGCCGCCACATCGGCGTCGAGCGCCCGCCACGCCGCGTCGTGCAGCAGCCGCCGCATGGTGGCGGCGGCGACCACCGTGCGGTGCGCCGTGATGCTGGCGACCGCGGCGAGCGCGGCCCACACGAGCACCTCGCGCTCGGCGTCGGGGACCGCCGGCCGGTAGCGCGCGTGCGGTGCGATGAACCGGGCGCGCAGGGTGTCGAACTCCGCCGTGAGCCGCGCACGGTCCGCCGCCTCCAGGTAGCGGCCCTCCCAGCGGTAGATGCCGCCGACCGCCCGCAGCTCCATGGTGGTGGCGATCACCGCGTTCAGCAGGCGCTCCAGCACCTCCCGGGCCTCGTCGGGCCCGGCCGGGTCCGCATCCGCGTCGGCGGCCGTCTCCTCGACGAGCCGGTGGGCGACCAGGAACGCGGTGCGCGCGAACAGCGCGTACTTGTTCGGGAAGTGCCGGTACAGCGCCGGCGCCGAGATGCCGACGGCCGCCGCCACATCGCTCATGCCGACCTGGTGGTACCCGTGCTGCGCGAAGGCGAGCGCGGCCGCCTCCTCGATGCGGCGTTTGCGGTCCCTGGGGCGGGAACGCTCGGCGAGTGGAGCGGACATGCGCACGACACTACCCCTCCGCGAGGGGCGCGGCGCGGCGTGGGCGCATCCGGCGGCGCGGCGTGGACGCATCCGTGGCCGGAAGGTGAATTGCCGTTAACAAAAAGCGTGACAAGCACGCCTTCCCGGTGCCATACTCGTCACCACATCACCCGGCGCGACGGTGCGCCGGGGAGAACACGCCGAGGTGACAGATGACCGAGTTCCCGTCGATCCCCGCGTCCGTCCGCCGCAACCACTGGATGAACCAGGTGGCCACGCACGCCGAGATGAAGCCCGACGCCACCGCCTTCAAGTTCCTCGGCCAGGTGACCACCTGGCGCGAGACTGCCGAGCACATGGACGCGTTCGCCGCCGCCCTGCAGCGGCGCGGCGTCGGATTCGGCGACCGGGTGCTGCTGCTGACCCTGAACCGCCCCGAGGTCGTCGAGGCCGTCTTCGGCATCAACCGCCTCGGCGCCATGGCCGTGCCGATCAACGTCCGGCTCACCCCGCCGGAGATCGCCTACATCGTCGACGACGCGGATGCCGACGTGCTCGTCGTCGAGCAGGCGCTCGCCCCGCTCGTCGGCGCGGTGGCGCAGATCACCGACCGCATCCGGCGCGTCATCGTCATCGGCGAGGCGGCCGAGGGGCAGGAGTCGTACGCCGACCTCATCGCCGAGCCGGTCGGGGCGGCGGATTTCCCGGACGTGCCCGAGGACACCACCTGCCTCATCATGTACACCTCGGGGACGACCGGCCGCCCGAAGGGCGCCATGCTCGATCACGGCAACCTCTTCGCGCAGGCGCTCACCCTGGTGCGGGTGAACCAGACGTTCGACGAGAGCGACATCTCGTTCATGACCGCGCCGCTGTTCCACATCGCCGGGCTCGGCTCGATCTCGCCGAACTTCGTTCTCGGCATCCCGACCGTCATCCACCCGCTCGGCGCGTTCAACCCGAGCGAGCTTCTGGACGCCTGGGAGCGGGAGAAGGCGACCATCGTGTTCAACGTGCCGCAGCAGTGGCAGGCGATCTGCGCGGATCCCTCCATCCCCGAGCGCGACCTGCACCTCCGGATCATCAGCTGGGGCGCCGCGCCGGCCTCCGAGACGCTGCTGCGCCAGATGAGCGACTGCTTCCCCAAGGCGACCAACGTGGCCGTGTTCGGGCAGACCGAGATGTCGCCCATCACCTGCGCGCTCAGCGGCGAGGACTCGCTGCGCAAGCTCGGCTCCGTGGGTCGCCCGATCCCCACGGTGCAGTACCGGGTGGTCGACGACGACATGCGCGACGTGCCGCAGGGGCAGGTCGGCGAGATCATCTACCGGGGGCCGAACCTCATGAAGGGGTACTGGCGCAAGCCTCAGGAGACGGCCGAGGCCTTCGCCGGCGGCTGGTTCCACTCCGGCGACCTCGTCCGGCAGGACGAGGAGGGGTTCGTCTGGGTCGTCGACCGCAAGAAGGACATGATCATCTCCGGCGGCGAGAACGTGTACTGCGCCGAGGTGGAGAACGTGCTGGCGGCCCACCCCGCGTTCCTCGAGGTCGCCGTGTACGGCCGGTCGGACGAACGCTGGGGCGAGGTCCCCGTGGCCGCGGCGGCGCTGCGCCCCGAGCAGGAGCTCACGATCGAGCAGCTGCAGGAGTGGCTGTCGGACAAGCTCGCGAGGTTCAAGCAGCCCAAGGACCTCGTGATCGTGCCCGCCCTGCCCCGCAACGCCGGCGGCAAGGTCAACAAGGTCGCGTTGCGCGCAGCGGACCGCGAGCTGTCGCCGGCGTAGGGGCATGACCGCCGCTGTGGCCGCGCTCGTCCGTGAGCGCGGCGGATCCGTCGCGCTCACGGACGTGACCGTGCGCGCCCCGGGGGCGGGCGAGGTGCTCGTCGCC
This sequence comes from Microbacterium sp. GXF7504, assembly GCF_054798235.1. Lineage (NCBI taxonomy): Bacteria > Bacillati > Actinomycetota > Actinomycetes > Micrococcales > Microbacteriaceae > Microbacterium > Microbacterium sp. GXF7504. Next base: position 570,821 of record NZ_JBSJZI010000001.1, read on the forward strand.
GTCGCCGCCTCCGGGGTGTGCCCCACCGACCTGTTCGGCATGGCCGGCGGCGCGGGCGACCGCTTCCCGGCGGTGTTCGGGCACGAGGGCGCGGGCGTGGTCACCGCGGTCGGACCCGGCGTCTCCCGGCTGCGGGAGGGCGACCGGGTGGTGCTGAGCTTCGACTCGTGCGGCGAGTGCGACGCCTGCCGGCGCGGCCACCCCGCATCCTGCGCCCGCTTCGCACCGCTGAACTACGACGCGCCCACGGACGCGACCGCCGGGGAGGACGCGGTGACGACCGGCTGGATGGCGCAGTCGTCGTGGTCGACGCACGTCGTGGTGCGCGAGCGCAACGCCGTCCGCATCGACGACGACGTGCCGTGGGAGGTGGCGGCGACGTTCGGATGCGGTGTGCTCACCGGGGCCGGCACGGTGCTGAACGTGCTGCGCCCGGGACCGGGCGACACGCTGCTCGTGCTCGGGGCCGGCACGACCGGGCTCGCCGCGGTCATGGCCGCCGCGCACCGCGGCACGGCCCGCATCGTCGTGAGCGAGCCGTCCGCCGAGCGGCGCCTGCTCGCGCTCGGCCTCGGCGCCACGGAGGCGTACGCCCCGGCCGAACTGCCGGCGCGGACGCTCGACGCCTCCGCGGTGATCGACACCGTCGGCTCGCAGGCCGCGCTCGACACCGCGCTCGCGGCCCTCGCCCCGCTCGGGGTGTGCGCCACCGTGGCCCTGCACCCGGGCGCCAACCGCGTCGACCTGTCGCAGACCCGGCTGCTGTGGGGCCGCACGGTCACCGGGGTCATCGAAGGCGACGCCGACATCACCCGCGACATCCCGCTGCTCGCCGCGCTCTGGCGGACCGGCCGGCTGCCGGTCGAACGCCTCATCACGACGTACCCGTTCGACGCGATCGCCGACGCCGTCGAGGATGCCCGTGCCGGCCGCGTCGTGAAGGCCGTGCTGCAGATGGCGCCGCGGCCCGCGCCGCGGGCCGCGCCCGCGGCGGGGCTCGACGCGCTCCTGGCCGAGACCGCGCTCGGACAGGACGACCTCGCGGCGCTCTGGCGCTCGCTGCCGCCGGTCGACCCGGAGGCGCTGCGCGGCCTGTGGCGGGGGCACGGGCTCAGCCCCGAGCATCCCACGCACCGGCTGCTCACGGAGTCGTCGTGGTTCGGCAAGCTCTTCCGGGGCCCCGACGACGTGGTGCCCCTGGTGTGCGAGCGCGACGGCGCGCTCATCGCCGACGTCGCGGCCGCCCGCGGCGGCGCGACGCTCCGCACCGTCGTGCACCGGGGCGTCGCCACGGCCGCCATGGTCTACGACCGGCGCCCGATCATCGACTGCTTCACCAGACTCTCGCCGACGCAGGTGCTCGGCGTGATGACCGGACGTGGTGCGGAGGGGCCCGACGGCTCGCTCTACCACTTCGTCCTCGAGAAGGTCGTCGACCGCCCGGTCACGGTCGACGACCCGCACCACCCTCGCACCACCTGACCGCGCACCATCGCACCACCTGCAACCCGTCACCGTCATTCGAGGAGGAATGATGCTCGTTCCGCGTACCCGAAACGCCCGGATCGGCGGCACCGCCGTCGCCGGGATCGCCCTGGCCGCGCTGGCGCTCAGCGGCTGCGCCGGCCGTGAGGCGGCCGCCGACCCGTCCGCTGAGGCCGACGCCGCCGTGTGCGACCCCGGCTTCACCGACACCGAGGTGAAGATCGGCAACAGCATGGCGCTCTCCGGCCCGGCCGCCGCCTACGGCGCCATCTCGGAGGTCATGAAGCTGTACTTCGACGACATCAACGCCGCCGGCGGACTGGAGTTCGCCGACGGCGTGCAGCGCGACGTCGAGATCATCTACCTCGACGACGGCTACGACCCGGCCAAGGCGGCGACCAACGTGCGCACCCTCGTCGAGCAGGACGGCGTGTTCGCGCTCGCCGGCGTGCTCGGTACCGGGGCTGCGATCGCCACCGCCGACTACGTGCTCGAAGAGGGGGTTCCGAACCTGTTCACCGGCACCGGCGCCGACGCCGTCGAGGAGATCTTCGAGTCCGGGAACGACTGGGTCACCGCGTACCTGCCGCAGTACGGCTTCGAGGTGAAGGCGCTCGCGTCGTACATCAAGGAGAACTTCCCCGGCGCGAAGGCGGCGCTGATCTACCAGAACGACGACTTCGGCGAGTCGGTGAAGGCCGCCTTCGAGGCCGAGTTCGCCGGCAGCGACGTCGAGATCATCGCGACGGAGTCGTTCGAGCAGACCGCGGCGTCGGTCGATTCGCAGATCAGTGCGCTGGCCGCATCCGGCGCCGATCTGTTCCTGAACTGGACGACCGGCGCGTTCTCGACCCAGTCGCTGAAGAAGAAGGCCGAGCTCGGCTGGGACGCGCAGACGGTGCTCAGCACGACCGTGTCCGACGCGAACGTGTTCCTCAAGCCCGCCGGTCCCGGCGCCGCCGACGGCGCGATCTCCATCGCGTACACGAAGGATGTCACCGACCTGTCGCAGGCGGGCGACGCCGGCTTCGACGCGTGGACCGAGTTCACTGCGAAGCACCCGGACGAGATCAACGCGCTGTTCGCCCCCTCGGGCGTCGGGTACTCGACCGCGCAGCTGCTGGAGGCGGCGCTCGTGAACATGGACGGCTGCACCCGCGCCGACCTGCTCGAGTCCGCCCGGAACCTGACGGACGTCGAGCTCGACCTGTCGCCGCTGCCGATCACCACGACGCCGGACTACCCGTACGTCTACCGCACCCTGGGCATTCAGGAGTTCAACGGCGAGACCTGGGATCTGACCGACGCGACCTACACGGTCGGCGACTGACACCGCGGGGGTCCGGTCCCGGCCGGGCCCCCGCCCTTCCGAAGGGATCCAGCATGGCGTTGCTCGACGTGGTCGACGTCCGCCTGTCGTTCGGCGGACTGCAGGCGCTGGACGGGCCGGGCTTCACCGTCGCCGACGGCGAGGTGGTCGGGCTCATCGGCCCGAACGGTGCCGGCAAGACCAGCCTGTTCAACTGCATCAGCGGGCTGTACCGCCCGCAGTCCGGCAGCATCCGCATCGCCGGCACGGAGGTGACCCGACTGCCGCGGCACCGCATCACCGGACTCGGCGTGGGGCGGACGTTCCAGAACCTCGGACTGCTCGCCTCGCAGACCGTGCGGGAGAACGTGCTGGCCGGCGCCTACCACTCGACGAGCGGCGGATGGTGGGCGCACGCCCTCGCGCTCCCGTCGATCGCCGCGACCGAGCGGGCGATGCGCGACCGCGCCGACGTGCTGCTGGCCGAACTCGGTCTCACCGCGGTCGCGGACCGCACCGTCGGGTCGCTGCCGTTCGGCACGCTCAAGCGGGTCGAGCTCGCCCGCGCGCTGCTGAGCGAGCCGCGCCTGCTCCTCATCGACGAACCGGCGAACGGCCTCATCCACGCCGAGGTGCTCGAGCTCGGCACCACGCTCCGCCGTCTCGCCGCCGAGCGGGGCACCGCGATCCTGCTCGTCGAGCACCACATGGGGCTCGTCATGAGCGTGTGCGACCGCGTGTGCGTGCTGAACTTCGGCCGGCTCATCGCCGAGGGCGACCCGCAGACGGTCGCCCGCGACCCCGAGGTCGTCGCCGCCTACCTGGGGAGTGCCGCATGAGCATGCTGTCCGTCGAGATCGCCGAGGCCGGCTACGGCCCGGTCACCGTGCTCCGGGACGTCGCGTTCGAGATCCCCGAGGGCGGGCGGCTCGTCATCCTGGGCGCGAACGGCGCCGGCAAGACCACGACCCTGCGCACCCTCTCGGGCATGTGCCGGGTCACCGGCAGCATCCGGCTCGACGGCACCGAGATCACCGGGACGCCGCCCCATCGGATCGCCGCCGCCGGCATCGCACACGTGCCGCAGGGCCGAGGCACCTTCGGCGACCTCACGGTGCGGGAGAACCTGCTCGCCGGGGGCACGATGCGCCCGCGCCGGACCGTCGCCGAGGAGGCGACCGTGTGGCTCGAGCGGTTCCCGCGGCTCGCCGAGCGCGCGAACCGTCCCGCGTCGGGCCTCAGCGGCGGGGAGCAGCAGCTGCTCGCGATCGCGCGCGCGTTCATGTCGGCGCCGCGCGTCGTGCTGCTCGACGAACCCTCCCTCGGCCTCGCGCCGAAGATCACCGCCGAGCTGTTCGCGACCCTCGACGGGATCGGCCGCGAACGCGGCACGACACTGCTCGTGGTCGAGCAGAACGCGCAACTCGCGCTGGACATCGCCGAGGACGCGCTCGTGATGGAGAACGGGCGGATCACGCTCCGCGGCACCGCCGCGCAGCTCCGCGACGACGACGAGGTGCGGCGCGCCTACCTGGGGGTCTGAATGTTCCTGCAGCAACTCATCGACGGCATCGCCACCGGCGCCGTCTACGGCGCGCTGGCGCTCGCCATCGTGCTCGTGTTCCGGGCATCACGGACGCTGAACTTCGCGCAGGGCGAGCTGGCGCTCCTCGGCGCGTACCTGTCCTGGCAGCTGACCGTCTGGGGCGTGCCGATCTGGATCGCGCTGCTGGTGTCCATGGCGGTCTCGGCGCTGCTGTCGGCCGGCATCGAACGCGTCATGTTCCGCCCCCTCGTGCGCCGGCACCAGCACCTGGCGCTGCTCATCGTCAGCCTCGGGCTCATGATCGCGCTCGGCGCCGTCATCGGCTGGATCTGGGGCTACCAGACCCGCGAGATGCCCGCCCTGTTCGGGTCGGGGTCGATGACGTGGGGCGGGATCGCACTCTCCCGTCAGGACCTCGGCATCGTCGCCACGGTGCTCGTGGTGTCGCTCCTGCTGGCCGCACTCCTGAACCTCACCCGCGTCGGCCTGAAGATGCGCGCCGCGATCTCCGCGCCCGAGTCCGCCGAGCTCAGCGGCATCTCCACCGGTCGCACCATGACCGTCGGGTGGGCGATCGCCGGCGCGGTCGGCGCCCTCGCCGGCACCCTCGTCGCACCGGAGCTGTTCCTGCATCCGGGGATGATGGCGCCCGTCCTCATCTACGCCTTCGCCGCCGCGACGCTCGGCGGGCTGGGCTCGCCCCTCGGGGCGCTCGTGGGCGGGATCATCGTCGGGGTCGTCGAGAACCTCGCCGGTGCGTACATCCCCGAGGTCGGATCGGAGATCAAGATGCTCGTCGCCCTGCTCATCATCATCGTCGTCCTCCTCGCGAGACCGCAGGGCCTGTTCGGCCGGAAGGAGGTCGTGCGCGCATGACCCAGGTCACCTCGCCCATCCGCTCCCTCATGGCCGCGAACCGGACGCGCAGCTCGGTGTCCGAGTGGCTGCGCCGTCCCCGGCCGCCGCTGCGGGCGCCGCGCTGGCTCACCGTGACCGCGACGATCGCGCTGCTCGCCGTGCTCGTCGTGATCCCGCTCGGGAACCCCAGCTACATCAACATGAACATCACGCTCGTGATGATCTGGACGATCGTCGGTCTCGGGCTCAACCTCCTCGTCGGGTACGGCGGGCAGGTCTCCCTCGGCCACTCCGCGTTCTTCGCGCTCGGCGCGTACAGCGTCGCCGTCGGGGGCGCGGCGGGGCTCCCGCATCCGGCCACCCTTGTGCTGGCGGCCGTGCTCCCGTTCGTCGTCGGCTATCTCATCGGCCTGCCGGCGCTGCGGTTGAAGGGCCTGCAGCTGGGCCTCGTGACCCTCGCGCTGGCGATGGCGACCCCGGCCGCGATCCGGATCTTCGAGCCGCTCACCCGTGGCAGCAAGGGCATCCGGATCGACGGCGACCCGCCGGCCTGGCTCCCCCTCGCGCACGATCAGTGGGTCTACTACCTGGCCCTCGTGCTGACCCTCGTCGCGGTCGTCGTGACCCGGCGCCTCGCCCGTGGGCGGCTCGGACGCTCGTTCGTGGCGGTGCGCGACGCCGAGCTCGTCGCCGAGACCCTCGGCGTCGACACGTGGCAGACCAAGACGCGCCTGTTCGCGACGTCGGCGGCGTACGCGGGGGTCGCGGGCGGGCTCTACGCGATGCTGCTCGAATTCATCGGCCCGGAGAACTTCGGCCTGCTCATGTCGATCTCCTTCGTCACGCTCATCGTCGTCGGCGGTCTCGCCACGGTCGCCGGGGCGGTGCTGGGCGCACTGTTCGTGCAGTTCGTGCCGGCGTTCACCTCGTCGATCAGCCCCGCGGCGACCGGCGCGACCTACGGGGTCGTGCTCATCCTGTTCGCGTTCTTCGTCCCGTTCGGGCTTGTCGGGCTCATCCGCGCGGTGCTCGGCCCCCTCCTCCGCCGCCTCCCGGGTCGCTGACGGCGTCGGACGCACCCGGGGCATCGAATCGATGCGATGCTGGTGTGATGACCGTTCCCCTCATCACACTCAACGATGGAAACACCATCCCCCAGCTCGGCTTCGGCGTCTTCCAGGTCGACCCCGCCGAGACCGAGCGCATCGTCGGCGAGGCGCTCGAGGTCGGCTACCGCCACATCGACACCGCGGCCGTGTACGGCAACGAGGAGGGCGTCGGGCGCGCCATCGCCGCATCCGGCATCCCCCGCGACGAGCTGTTCGTCACCACGAAGCTGTGGAACTCCGAGCAGGGCACCGAGACCTCCCGGCCCGCGCTGGAGGAGAGCCTCGGCAAGCTCGGCCTCGACCACGTCGACCTCTACCTGATCCACTGGCCCCGGCCCGACCTCGACCGGTACGTCGACACGTTCACCGTCATGGAGGAGCTCCGCGCGGAGGGTCTGACCCGCTCGATCGGCGTCTCGAACTTCCACCGCCCGCACCTGCAGCGCATCCTCGACGAGACCGGCACCGTGCCGGCGGTCAACCAGATCGAACTGCATCCGGCCTTCGCCCAGCGCGAGCTGCGCGGCTTCCAGGAGCCGCTCGGCATCCGCACGGAGGCGTGGGGCCCGCTCGGCCAGGGCAAGTACGACCTGTTCGGCGAGCCCGCGGTGACCGCCGCCGCCGCGGCGCACGGCGTCTCGTCGGCCCAGGTCGTCATCCGCTGGCACCTGCAGGAGGGCATCATCGTCTTCCCGAAGTCGTCGACAAGGGAGCGCATGGCGCAGAACTTCGACGTGTTCGGCTTCGAGCTGAGCGACGACGAGATGGCCGCGATCAGCGCGATCGACCGGGGACAGCGCGTCGGCGCCGACCCGGACACCGCCACGTTCTGATCCGAACGACGAAGCGCCCGGGGCGTCGTCCCGGGCGCTTCGTCGTGTGCGGACGCGAGGTCGTCAGCGGTGGCGGAACTCGGGTGCCCGCTTCTCGCGGAACGCCGCCATCCCCTCCTTCTGGTCCTCCAGCGCGAACAGGCCGGCGAAGGCCTGCGACTCGAACCGGAGGCCCTCTGAGAGTGTCGTCTCCTGCGCGACCCGCAGGGCCTCCTTCGCGGCGTACAGCACCGGCAGCGACTTCGAGGCGATCGTCTCGGCGACCTTCGCCGCCTCGTCGAGCAGCTCGGATGCGGGGACCACCCGCGACACGAGCCCCGCACGCTCCGCCTCCTCGGCGCCCATGGTCCGGCCGGTCAGCACGAGCTCGGCGGCCTTGTAGGCGCCGACGGCGCGGGTGAGCCGCTGCGTGCCGCCGAGCCCGGGGATGACGCCGAGGTTGATCTCGGGCTGGCCGAACTTCGCGGTGTCGGCGGCGAGGATCACGTCGCACATCATCGCCAGCTCGCAGCCGCCACCGAGCGCGAACCCGGCGACGGCGGCGACCACGGGGGTGCGCAGCCGCGCGAGCGGTTCGAGGCCGGCGAGCGGGCTGTCGTACGCCATGTCGAGCTGACCCTTGTCGGCCATCTGCTTGATGTCGGCACCGGCGGCGAACGCGCGCTCGCTGCCGGTGATGACGATGCAGCCGATGCCCGGGTCGGCGTCGAACGCGGATGCGGCGGCGCCCAACTCGGTCGCGAGGGTCGAGTTCAGCGCGTTCAGCGCCTCCGGCCGGTCGAGGGTGATCCACCCGACCCGGCCGCGGGTCTCGACGAGCAGGGTCTCGTACGTGGCCGCCATCAGCCGACCTGCTCGGCGGGCCGCTCGGCCGCCTCGCGCTCGGCCTCGGTCGCGACGTACCCCTCGATGTGCCGCTCGTCGGGTCCGTTGTACGCCGACAGCGGGCGGATGAGCGCGTTCGACGCGGTCTGCTCCAGGATGTGCGCGGTCCAGCCGGTCACCCGCGCGGCGACGAACAGCGGCGTGAAGGTGAGGGTGTCGAAGCCGATGAGGTGGTAGGCCGGCCCGGACGGGTAGTCCAGGTTCGGGTAGATGCCCTTGCGCCCGACGAAGTCCGCCTCGAGCGCGTCGTACAGCGCGGCGAGGTCGCGGGCGTCGTAGTGCTCGATGAGGGTGTCGAGCGCCGCCTTCATGGTCGGCACGCGCGAGTCGCCCTTCTTGTACACGCGGTGGCCGAAGCCCATGATCTTGCGCTTGTTCGCGAGTGCGTCGTCGAGCCACGGCTTCACGTTCCCGGCGGTGCCGATCTCGTCGAAGATGTGCATGACGGCCTCGTTCGCGCCGCCGTGCAGGGCGCCCTTCAGCGCGCCGATCGCACCGACGACCGCGGAGTACAGGTCGGAGGTGGTGGAGGTGATGACGCGCGCGGTGAAGGTGGACGCGTTGAAGGAGTGCTCGGCGTACAGGATCATCGACACGTTGAACGCCTCGGCGACGACGTCGCTCGGCTCCTCGCCGAAGGTCATCCAGAGGAAGTTGCGCGAGTAGTCGAGGTCGCCGCGCGGCGGCACGAGTTCCTCACCGCGACGGCGGCGCTGGTCGTACGCGACCATCGCCGGGATCTTCGCGAATAGCAGCTTCGCCTTGGCGAGGTCGGATGCGGGCGAGTTGTCGGGCGTCGTCGGGTCGCTCGCGCCGAGCACCGACACGGCGGTGCGGACGACGTCCATCGGGTGCGCGTCGAGCGGCAGCAGGTCGATCGCCGCCTTCACGTGGTCGTCGAGGTCGCGGTGGGTGCGCTCGAACGTCTCGAACTCGCTGAGCTCGTGCGCCTGCGGCAGCTCGCCGTGCCACAGCAGGTACGCGACCGATTCGAACGACTGGGTGCCGGCGAGCTCCTGCACCGGGTAGCCGCGGTAGAGCAGGGAGTTCGTCTCGGGGTTCACCTTGCTGATCGCGGTGTAGTCCACCGTGACGCCGGCGAGCCCCTTCTTGATGTCGATGTCGGTCATGCTCACTCCTTCGTGATCTCGAAGTTGAAGACGTTCGTGTCGAAGTGGTTGTACTGCTCGTAGTCCACCAGGTCGTACAGGTCGGCGCGGTGCTGCATCTCGTCGAGCTTCGAGGTGAGGTGCCCCTCGTCGACGAGCGTGTCGAGTGCCCGGCCGGCCGCGCCCATCGCGATGCGCAGCAGCGACACCGGCCAGATGACGATGTTCACACCCACGTCGCGGAGCTGGTCGACCGTGAACAGGTCGGACTTGCCGAACTCGGTCATGTTGGCGAGGATCGGCACGTCCACCGCCGCCCGGATCGCGGCGAACTCGTCGAGCGTGCGCATGGCCTCGGGGAAGATCGCATCAGCCCCCGCGTCGACGAGCGCCTTGGCACGGTCGACGGCCGCATCCAGCCCCTCCACGGCGCGCACGTCGGTGCGGGCCATGATGAGGAAGTTCCCGTCGCGGCGGGCGTCGACCGCGGCACGGATGCGCTTGGTCGCGGTGCCGAGGTCGACGACGGCCTTGCCGTCCAGGTGCCCGCAGCGCTTCGGGTTCACCTGGTCCTCGATGTGCATGCCGGCGATCCCGGCGTCCTCGAGGGTCTGCACCGTGCGTGCGACGTTCATGGGCTCGCCGAAACCGGTGTCGGCGTCGATGAGGGCCGGCAGCTCGGTCATCCGCGCGATCTGCTGACCGCGCCCGGCGACCTCGCTGAGCGTCGTGAGGCCGATGTCGGGGAGCCCGAGGTCGGCGGAGAGCACGGCGCCGGAGATGTAGACGCCCTCGAAGCCCTTCCGCTCGATGAGCCGCGCCGACAGCGGGTTGAACGCGCCGGGGAACCGGAGCAGCTCACCGGAGGCGAGCCGCTCACGGAACAGGCGGCGCTTCTCGTGCGCCGGGGTGCCGCTGTACAGCATCAGAACAGCCCCTTCGGCGCGGGCGCGGTGGCGAGCACACCGGGCTTCGCGACGATCGTGAGCTGCCGCACCTCGTCGGCGGTGAGCTCGGGCAGGCGCTCGGCGAGTGCGAGGAACCGCTCGATCTCCTCCGCCGTGAGCACGGGCTCGGCCAGGATGCGGAACTTGCGGATGTAGTCCTCGCGGGCGAACGGCCGGGCCCCGAGCGGATGCGCGTCCGCGACGGCGATCTCCTCGACCAGGGTGGAGCCGTCGGCGAGGGTGATCTCCGCGCGACCGCCGAACGCCTTCTCGTCCGGGTCCTCGGAGTGGTACCGGCGGGTCCACTCCGGGTCCTCGGCGGTGGTGATCTTCTGCCACAGCGCGACGGTGTCCTCGCGGCCGGCGCGCTCGGGGGCGTACGAGTCGACGTGGTGCCAGGTGCCGTCCTGCAGCGCGACCGCGAAGATGTACGGGATCGAGTGGTCGAGCGTCTCGCGCGAGGCCTGCGGGTCGTACTTCTGCGGGTCGTTCGCGCCGGAGCCGATCACGTAGTGCGTGTGGTGGCTGGTGTGCAGCACGATCGAGGTCACGTTCGCCGGGTCGGTGAGTTCCGGGTGCTCGCCGTGGAGCTTCCGGGCCAGGTCGATCCACGCCTGGGCCTGGTATTCGGCCGAGTGCTCCTTCGTGTAGGAGTCGAGGATCGCGCGCTTGGGCTCGCCGGGGGCGGGCAGCGGCACGTCGTACGAGGTGTCCTTGCCGTCCAGCATCCAGGCGACGACGCCGTCCTCGCCCTCGTAGATGGGGCTCGGGCTGGTCTCGCCGCGCATCGCGCGGTCGACCGCTTCGACGGCCATCTTGCCGGCGAAGGCGGGGGCGTGCGCCTTCCAGGTGGAGATCTCGCCCTTGCGCGACTGACGGGTGGCGGTGGTCGTGTGCAGCGCCTGCCCGACGGCCTGGTAGATGGTCTCCGGGTCGAGACCGAGGAGCGTGCCGATGCCGGCCGCGGCCGACGGGCCGAGGTGGGCGACGTGGTCGATCTTGTGCTTGTGCAGCGAGATCGCGCGCACGAGGTCCATCTGGATCTCGTACCCGGTGGCGATGCCGCGGACGAGCGCGGCGCCGTCTGCGCCGACGTGCTGCGCGACCGCGACGATCGGCGGGATGTTGTCGCCCGGGTGGGAGTACTCGGCGGCGAGGAACGTGTCGTGGTAGTCGAGTTCGCGGACCGCGACGCCGTTCGCCCACGCCGCCCATTCCGGGCTGCTGCGGCGCTCCAGGGCGCAGCCGAAGACCGTCGCGCCGTCGCCGGAGACCGAGACGGGGTGGTCGAGCGCCTGCTGGCGGGCTGCGCTCACCGGACGCCGGGTGAGGGATGCGGCGGCGACGGAGGCGTTGTCGATGACGCGGTTGATGATCATGTCGACCACCTCGGGCTCGACGTCGACCGGGTCGGCGGCGACCTCCGCGATCTTCCACGCGAGCTGGTCCTCGCGGGCCAGGTTCTCTTCGCTCCGGTGGACGCGGAGGTGGTGGGTGACGGTCATGCTGCTCCTTCGGATGTGTCCGACGACGCATCCAGGGAGTCCAGGATGCTCGTCAGGGCGTTGTGCAGGTGCACGTGCGTGGCGTGGGACGCCAGGTCTGCGTCGCCCGCGGCGATGGCCGCGGCGATGAGTCGATGTTCGCCGACCGAGGCGGCGAGCCGCTCGGGCTTGTGGCGGGCGAGTCGGCGCACCCGCACGAGGTGGGTGCGGACGGTGCGCAGCGCCCCGGTGAGGTAGTCGTTGGCGACGGCGCGGTCGAGTTCCGCGTCGAACCTGGCGATGAGACCGTAGTAGGCCTCACGGGCCTGTTCCCCGACGACGGATGCGGCGGCGAACTCCGCCGCGAGTTCGGCGAAGGCGGCGCGGTCGCCGCGCCCGGCGGCGAGGCGCGCCGCCGTCTCCTCGAGGGCGCGTCGGAGTTCGAACAGGGCCACGATGTCGTCGCCGTCGATGGGGGCGACGACCGTGACGCGGGGGGACTGCTGCTGCACGAGGCCGTCGGCCGCCAACCGTGCGATCGCCTCCCGGAGCGGGGTGCGGCTGACACCGAGGCGCGCGGCCTGCTCGGTCTCGCCGAGCACCGTCCCGGCCGCGAGCGCACCGGATTGGATCTCGGCGAGCAGGGCGCGGTAGGCCCGGTCGCTGGCGCGCATCCTTGCCCCCTCGTGTCTCGCCCGTCGCGGTCAGTGTATACACAAACCCGACGGCGAGGCGAGTTGTCCCGGCCGCCCGCGCTTCAGCGTATACAGCGCGTCAGCCGGTCGTGCCCTCGAAGAGGCTGGGCAGCGGCAAGACCCGTGGCTCAGTCCGCGACCTCGCCCGCCGGCGGCCGGAGCGTCGTGCGCGCGAGTCGCGCCACGATGAAGCCGCCCGCCGGTGCCGACTCGTCGACGGGGGCGACGGCGCGGCCGGCCGCCCGTTCGCGGGCGAGCGCGGCGGTCCGGATGCGGACGGCCAGCGCGGCGACGTCGTCCGGCAGCCGTGCCGCCAGCTCGGCCAGCACGCGGGCCTCCCCCGCGCGCACCTGCGGGGCGACGTCGAGCGTCGCCGTGGGCAGGGCCGCGTTGAGGGCGTTCGCCCCCTCTGGGTCGCGCCGGCGGCAGACCGCGAGCGCGATGAGCGAGGCGGCGGCGATGACGAGCGCGACGCCGCCGGACACCGCGACGGCGGGCTCGCCCTCCGCGACCCCCGCCGCGGTGGCGAGCGCGACGAGCACCGTCGCGGCCGTCTCGTTGCGGAAGGTCAGCCGGTGCCGCGGCCGGAACCGCGTCCCGAGGAGCGCGGCGAGGTCGCACCCGCCGGCGAGCGCGAGGAGCAGCGCGGCGACCCACCCCGGCGCCGGCGCGACGCCGAGGGCGATCGCGGCGCCGAACGCCGCGGCGAGCAGCTGCGGCACGCACAGCAGCACGGTCCAGCCGCGCAGCGGGTTGCGGTTCCCGAACCGTTCGCGGAGGAGCCGCGCGACGGCCGGGCGCACGGCGTCCCCCACCACGCGGGCGGCATGCCAGGCGTCGAGCGCGAGGGCCTCACGGTCCAGCACGGTGAACACGGCGAGTTCGACGTCCTCCGGCTCGACCGTCCTGGTGGGGCGGGAGCGGAGCCGGTGCTCGACGGCCGCGAGGTACCGCTCGAGGTCGGGCGTTGCGCCGGTCATGCCTGTGCGAGCGCCCGTTCGAGGGCGTCGACCGCCGGGCGCTGCCCCTTCACGAGGCGTTCGCGCGCAGCATCCGGGGTCGTCCATTCGACCCGGTCGACCTCCGGGAACGTGGCGCGCTTGCCCGACCGGGGCGGCCACTCCATCTCGAACTCGCCGAACGCGACGTGCTCGAGCGGGAGCGCGGCGCCGTCGGCCACGAAGACCGTGACGCGTTTGCCCGAGGAGTACGGGAAGGTCCCGAGCTCCGCGAAGGGCCCCTCGGGCGGGTCGATGCCGAGCTCCTCGCGGAACTCGCGGGTCGCCGCTTCCAGGGCCGATTCGGTGTCGGGGTCGAACTCCCCTTTGGGGACGGACCACGCACCGGCCTCCTTGTTCGCCCAGTAGGGCCCGCCCATGTGGGCGATGAGCAGCTCGAGGCGGGTGCCGTCGAGCCGGTACAGGAGGAGGCCGGCGCTGTGGATCATGCGTTCGGGCGGGTCTTCGGCGACACCTCGTACGTCTTCTCCGGATCGGTCACCGCGACCGGCAGGAGCGCCTCGTCGATGGCCGCCATGGTGTCGGCGTCGAGGACGAGGCCGGACGCCTTGACGGTGTCGTCGAGCTGCTCGGGACGCGACGCCCCGACGAGCGCGGCGGAGACGTTGGGGTTCTGCAGCACCCACGCGATCGCGAGCTGCGGCAGGCTGAGCCCCGCCTGCTCGGCGACCGGCTTGAGCTTCTGCACGGCCTCGAGCACCTCGTCGCGCAGCAGGCGCTTGATGAACGCGGCGCCGCTCTTCTCGTCGGTGGCGCGGGAGCCCTCCGGCAGCGGCTGCCCGGGCAGGTACTTGCCCGACAGCACGCCCTGCGCCATCGGCGACCACACGATCTGCGAGATGCCCAGCTCCTCGCTGGTGGGGACGACCTTGCCCTCGATGACGCGCCACAGGGCCGAGTACTGCGGCTGGTTGGAGACGAGCTGGAACCCGAGGTCGGTGGCGAGGGCGTGACCGGCGCGGAGCTGCTCCGCCGTCCACTCGGACACGCCGATGTAGAGGGCCTTGCCCTGGCGGACGATGTCGGCGAACGCCTGCATCGTCTCCTCGAGCGGCGTCTCGTAGTCGTAGCGGTGGGCCTGGTACAGGTCGACGTAGTCGACGCCGAGGCGGCGGAGCGACCCGTTGATGCCGTCGAAGATGTGCTTGCGCGAGAGTCCGGCGTCGTTCGGTCCCATCGGGCCGATGGGCCAGTACACCTTGGTGAAGATCTCGAGCGACTCGCGGCGCTGCCCCTTCAGCGCCTCGCCGAGCACCTCCTCCGCGGCGGTGTTCGCGTACGTGTCGGCCGTGTCGAAGCTCGTGATGCCGAGGTCGAGCGCGCGGTGGACCGTCTTGATCGCCTGCTCGTTGCCGACCTGCGACGCGTGGGTGATCCAGTTGCCGTAGGTGATCTCCGAGACCTTGAACCCGCTGTTGCCGAGATACCGATAGTTGACCATCCCCCAACGCTAGCGGCGCCGGTGGACACCCGGGCCGGGCTTGCGGGGACGGTCAGCGGCCGTCGCGCCGGCGGACGAACGCGACACGCAGGCTCCGCAGGAGCAGCAGCAGCCCGCCGAGGCCGACGACGCCGCCGAGGAACGCGAAGACGGGCACCTCCGGCGTCAGCTGCGGGCCGCCGCCGGTCACCGTGAGGAACACGGCGACGAGGATGAGCGCGATCCCGACGAGCGTCGTGGTGACGCGTCCGACCAGGGTCTCGACCCAGGAGCGCTCGCCCCGGTCGTCGAACGTGCGCAGCCGCACCTGCAGCGTCCCGTCCTCCAGCTGCTGTGTGATGGTGCCGATGCGGCGCGGCAGACGCCGCAGCTGTTCGGCGAAGAGCGCCGCGTGCGTCTGCGCGGACAGCGCGAGCGACTGCGCGGACCCGATCTCACGCGCGAAGTGCGGCGAGCGGGCGAGGGCGCGGCCGACCATGTCGTAGCCGGGGACGAGCCGCCGCAGCGATCCTTCGAGCGAGGCGAGGGTGCGGAAGACGAGCAGCAGCGCCGGCGGCAGCGCGAGCCGGTGCCGCCGCATGACGTCGACGAGTGCGCGGAAGACGTTCTCGTCGACCCGGGTGTTGTGCACGCGGGTGAGGATGACGCCGATGTCGTGCTGCAGCGACGCCTGGTCGATGACGCCGTCCTGCGGCGGCGCGACGAGCATGAGCACGACGTCGGTGGCGCTGACGTCGTCCTCGTTGGCCATCGCGACCAGCAGCGGCAGCAGCATCCGGCGCATGCTCTTCTCGAGCACGCCGACCGAGCCGAAGTCGATGAGCGTCACCGAGCCGTCGTCGCCGAGCATGAGGTTGCCGGGGTGCAGGTCGGCATGGAAGACGCCTCGCACCGCGATCTGCTCGAACACCGCGTCGAGCACGCCGTCGGCGATGCGGCGCGCCTCGTCCGGGTCGAGGGATGCGGGATCCACCCGCGTGAACGGCACGCCCTCCGCGCGCTCCTGCACGAGCATCTGCGCCGTCGTGTACTGCGGGTACACCTTCGGCACACGCAGCGCGAGCCCGCCGGAACGTTCCGCAGCGCCGCGGAGCATCTCGGTGTTGGCCGCCTCGACCCGGTAGTCGAGCTCCTCGCGCAGGGCCCGGCTGAACTCGGTGGCGAGCGCCACCGTGCCGTAGTCGCGCCCCCAGGCGGTGTGCCGCTCGGCGTCGCGGGCGAGCCGCTCCACGATGTCGAGGTCGGTGGCCACCTGGGCGCGGGCGCTCGGCCGTTGGATCTTCACGACGACCCGCTCCCCCGTGTGCAGGGTCGCCGCGTGCACCTGGGCGACGGATGCGGCGGCCAGCGGCCGCTCGTCGATCTCGGCGAACGCCCGCTCGATCGGGGTGCCCAGCTGCGCCTCGATCGCGGCCTTCGCCTCGGGCCACGGGATGGGCACGGTCTCCATCTGCAGTGTGGCGAGGGAGCGGATGAGTTCAGGCGGCAGCAGGTCGTCGCGGGCGGAGAGCACCTGGCCGATCTTGATGAAGGTGACGCCCGCGTCGTTGATGGCCGACACGAGCGCGGCGGGCAGTTCGTCGGCGTCGCCGCTGTGCCGCCGACGGTAGGCCACGAGGCCGTGGCGGGACGCGATGGACACGATCTGCGCGTAGCGGCGCGCGCGGTCGCGGCGGCGGAACGCGTCGCGGATCATCGTCACCGGGTTCACCGCCGGACGGGTGGGCCAGAGCACCTCGAGCGCCACGAGGACGATGACGACGATCGCGAAGATCCAGCCGAGGGTGAGCGCGAGGAAGACGATCGCGAGCGGTTCGTCGACCACCAGCCGGCCGTCTTCCATGACCCCGGCATGCTGCAGGGCCCAGGACGCGACCGGGCTCAGCGCCAGGAACACCACGGCCGCAGTGAGCACCGACCGGATCCAGCCCACGGGGGTCTCCAGCAGCCGGCGGCTGCTCCAGCCCGCGACGAGCGAGAACACGGCGATGACCGCCACCGACCAGACGAAGATCCCGATGTCCACGACCGCCCCCGTTTCGCGGTCTCCCCGACCGCACCGCCCAGGCTATCGGCGGCATCCGCCCGGGCAAACGCCGGCCCCGCCGCATCCCCTCCACCCGCGCGGGTCGCCGCCGCCCCGCCGCATCCCGCTCGCCCGGATCAGGTGATTCGGCTGAATCAGGCCGTTCTCGCGCCGATTCGGCCTGTCCTCGCCGAATCACCTGATTCGGATGCGGGGGGGCGGTGCGCCGCACGCGGGGGTGCCCCCGCATCCCGCTCGCCCGAATCAGGTGATTCGGCTGAATCAGGCCGTTCCCGCGTCGATTCGGCCTGTTCTCGCCGAATCACCTGATCCGGACGCGGGATGACCGGGGCGGCCGGGTCGGGTCAGACGGCGGTGTACCCGCCGTCGACGGTGAACTGCGCCGCGTTCACGAACGACGCCCGGTCGCTCAGCAGGTACAGCACGAGGTCGGCGACCTCCTCGGCCGTGCCGAGTCGCCCGGCGGGGTGCTTCTCGACGAGCGCTGCCTTGGCCTCGGCCGGCATCGCGTCGAGCAACGGCGTCTCGATGTAGCCGGGATGCACCGAGTTGATCCGCACGCCCTGCCCGGCGTAGGCGGCACCGGAGGCCTTCGTCATGCCCGCGACCCCGTGCTTCGCCGTCGTGTACGGCGCCGCGGTCGGTTCGCCGACGAGGCCGAGGATGGACGAGACGTTGACGATCGCGCCGCCGCCGGCCGCGAGGACCGCCGGGATCTCGTACCGCATCCCGTAGAACACCGAGTCGAGGTTGACGCCCATGAGGGTGCGGTACGCGGCGAACCCGTCGCTGTCGTCGTAGTCGCCGAGGAACCCCTGCGGCCCGCCGATGCCGGCGTTGTTGACCGCGAGGTGCAGCCCGCCGAACGTGTCGACCGCGGCGGCGACCGCATCCTTCAGCGACGCGGGGTCGGAGACGTCGGCGCCGATCGCGAGCCCGCTCGCGCCCCGGCCCTCGGCCTCGTCCACGACGGCCTGTGCGGCGTCCTTGCGGAGGTCCACCACGACGACGTCCGCCCCCTCCTCGGCGAGCGCGAGGGCGACGGCCTTGCCGATGCCCGAGGCGCCGCCGGTGACGAGCGCGACCTTGCCGCTGAACTGTCCGGTCATGGGATGACTCCTCTCCGGGCGCCCGCCGGGTGCGGGCACCGGGTCCGAGTCCACGTCGCCCGGCGGCATCCGGCCAGCCCCTGGCGCATCACGCGCACAACCGATACCGGATCAGGTGATTCGGCGGACGCAGGCCGTACGCACCCCGGTTCGGCCTGCGTCCGCCGAAACACCTGATTCGGATGCGGGGCACCGGGGACGCGGCACACCGGGGGTGCGGGGCGCCGGGATGCGGGGCACCGGGATGCGGCACACCGGGATGCGGCGCGCCACGGCTGCGAGGCGCCGCACCCGGACGGCCACGGACGGCAGACCGCGAACGGGTCAGGCGGTGGCGGTCGCCGCGGCGGCCGCCTCGTCCTCGGTGGTGGCGACGAGCTGGCCGCAGGCGCCGTCGATCTCCTTGCCGCGGGTGTCGCGGAGGGTCGTCGGGATGCCGGCGTCGTTGAGCCGGCGGACGAACTCGTTCTGCACGTCGGGCTCGGACGAGGTCCACACGGAGCCCGGCGTCGGGTTCAGCGGGATGGGGTTCACGTGCACCCAGCCGCGACCGCGCGCGTTCAGCTTCTCGGCGAGCAGGTCGGCGCGCCAGGCGTGGTCGTTCATGTCCTTGATGAGCGCGTACTCGATCGAGACGCGGCGACCGGTCTTGTCGAAGTAGGCGCGGGCGGCGTCGAGCGCCTCGTCGACCTTCCAGCGCGAGTTCACCGGGATGAGCTCGTCGCGCAGGTGGTCGTCAGGCGCGTGCAGCGACAGCGCGAACGTGACCGGGATGTCCTCGTCGGCGAGCTTGCGGATCGCCGGGACCAGGCCGACCGTCGACACCGTGATGCCGCGGGCGCTCATGCCGAGGCCGTGCTTCTTGTCGGTCATCACGCGCACCGCGTGCATGACCCGCGCGTAGTTCGCGAGCGGCTCGCCCATGCCCATGAAGACGATGTTCGTGACCCGCTCGTCGGGGTGCCCGACCTTGCGGGGGTCGCCGAGGCCGCCGTCGCGGATGAGCCGGTTCGCGCGCACGACCTGCTCGACGATCTCGGCCGCCGACATGTTGCGGGTGAGCCCGGCCTGGCCGGTCGCGCAGAACGGGCAGTTCATGCCGCATCCGGCCTGGCTCGAGACGCAGAGCGTGATGCGGCCGGGGTAGCGCATGAGCACCGACTCGACGAGGGCGCCGTCGTGCAGCTTCCAGAGGAACTTGATCGTGTCGCCGCGGTCGGTCTCCAGGCGCCGCACCTCGGTGAGCAGCGGCGGCAGCATCCCGGCGACGAGCTCGTCGCGGCTGCCGGCGGGCAGGTCGGTCATCTCGGCCGGGTCGGACGTGTAGTGCGTGAAGAAGTGCTTCTCGAGCTGGCCGGCGCGGAAGCCGGGCAGGCCCAGCTCCTTGACCTTCTCGACCCGCGCCTCGGGGGTGAGGTCGGCGAGGTGCACCGGCGGCTTGCCGCGCTTGGGGCTCGCGAACTGCAGCAGCGGCCGCCCCTCGGCATCCTTCGCCTGCGACCACCCCTCGGTCCGGGGGCGCACCTGACGGGGTTTCGTGGTGCGCACGGGCGAGGAGTCGGTCATGCCTTCAAGGGTACGCGAGCGGCCTGGACGGATGCCGGGCGCTCACAGCGGCAGCAGCAGGTACACCGCACCGAGCACGGTGAGCAGGATCACGAGCCGTTCGAATAGGGTCTGGTCGATCCGCCGGGCGATCCGCCGGCCGACGAACGCGGCGGCGACCACGACGGGCGTGAGCACGGCGACGATGAGCAGTCCGGGCCCGGTGATCATGCCGAGCCCGATGAGGAACGGCACCTTCGCCACGTTCACCACCGCGAAGAACCACGCGCTCGTGCCGAGGAACGCGAGCACCGGGAACCGCATCGACAGGAAGTACATCGACATGACCGGCCCCGCCGCGTTCGCGACCATCGTGGTGAACCCGCCGAGCCCGCCGTACACTGCACCCGCCACCCGATGCGGACGATCGTCGGATGCGGCCGGCTTCGCCCTGCGGCGCCACAGCGTGAATCCGACCACGGCGAGCAGCAGGATGCCGATGGCCCGGCGGACGAGGTCGTCGCCGGCGAACGCGAGGAACACGACCCCCAGCAGCATCCCGACCGCCACCGCCGGGATGAGGCGGACGAGCGTCCGCACGTCGGCCTCCCGCCGGTACGCCCACAGCGCGAACACGTCGCCCACGATCAGCAGCAGCAGGATCGTGCCGGTGGACTGCTTCGCCGGCAGGACCGCGGCGAACAGCGCCACCGCGACGGTGCCCGCGCCGGGGAGCGCGGCCTTGGACAGCCCGATGACGACGGCGGCGAGGGCGAGCAGCACCCAGCCGAGCGCGGTCAGCTCCGGCATCGTCGGGAAGGGGTTCGCACCATCCCACCGTAGGGGTTCCGTGCCACGTCAAGTCCCCGCCGCGGTGCGCCGGGGGCCGCTAGCGTGCTGCCCGTGAACGACGTGCGCATCCGCCCCATCGAGCCTGAGGACGCCGGCGAGGTGCTGACCCTGCAACGGGCGGCGTTCGTCTCCGAGGCGCAGATCTACGGCGACGTGGACATGCCGGTGTTCACGCAGACCCTGGACGAGGTGCGCGGCGAGCTCGAGGACAACCTCGGCTGCGTCGCCGTCCTCGGTCACCGCATCGTCGGCGCGGCGCGGGCCAAGGCCGACGGCGGGCTCCTCCTCATCGGCCGCATCGCGATCGCGCCCGACCAGCAGGGCGAGGGCATCGGATCGCTGCTGCTCGCGGCGCTCGAGGAGCGCGGCCGCGACGCCGGCTGCACCGAGGCGGAGCTCTTCACCGGGTCGCTCAGCGAAGCGAACCTCCGCCTCTACGAACGGGAGGGGTACCGCGAGAGCGAGCGGGTGCCCGGCGAGGGCAGCGACCAGGTGTTCCTGCGCAAGCGCCTGGGCTGACGCCCGGGTTGCCCGAACCCGCCGCGCACGCGCCTGGACCGACTCAGGCGGTCGCCTCGTCGGTGACGATCGAGGCCCGCTCGCGCCACGTGCGGGCCTTCACCCGGTCGAGCGCGACCTGCCGCCGCATGGCGTCGGCCTTCTCGTACAGCGACGGGTCGCCCCAGCTCGTCAGCACCTTCACGAGCACCGGCAGCAGCTCGATCATGAAGAACAGCGCCGCGATGAGCCAGTGCGCCCACGCGAGGGCGGGTTCGCGCTCCGACAGCCGGGCGAGCGCACCCAGCTGGCTCAGCATCCCCATGGCGCCGGCGTTCGTGTCGGCGACCGTCGCCGCCCGGGCGTTGTAGGCCGCGAGCGCCGCGTCGTACTGGTCGCGGGCCGCGGGCAGCTGGTCCTGCGCCTGCGCCTTGTTGCGCTCGGCCGCACCGGCCGCGGCCTCGGTGCCCTCCGCGTTCGCTGCGGCGAGGCCGGAGGTCGCGGTGGACAGCTCGGCGGCGATGCCGTCGTACGTGGCCTGCGCCTGGGTCAGCTGCGACTGGGCGGCCTGGAGGCTGGCACCCTGACCGGGCACACCCGTGCAGCCCGGGACGGTGCCCGCGCCCTCACCGGTGAGCTCGCACTGGTAGACCGCCCGCGCCTGGTCGATGACGGCCTGCTGCGCGGCGAGCTGTTCGGTGAGCTGGTCGATGTTCGCCTGCGCGGCGGCGGATGCGGCGGACGTACTGGAGGTGCCGGCGACGATGCCCGTCGCCGCCTGGTTCTCGAGCTCGGTGACGCGCTCGGCGGCGGCGTCGAGCGCCTGCTTCTCGGGGCCGTTCGCGACGGCCTCCTGGTCGGACTGCGCCTGTGCGACGTTCACAGTCGTGACCTCGCGCGCGATGTCGTTCTGGAAGATCTGCAGTACGAGCGGCTCGGCGACGACGATGCCGATGAGCGCCGCCATGATCACGCGGGGGAACGCCAGTCCGAGGAGGCGCCAGAGGTTCCGGGTCGAGCGCATCGTCGAGGTGAGGAACCGGTCGAGGTTGAAGATGATGAGCGCCCACACGAGGGCGAGGGGCACCGCGATCCAGACCGCGACGCGCACGCCCGTGATGAGGGCGAAGAACATGGAGATCGCAGAGACCAGGGCGGTGCCGACGAGCACGAAGAACATCTGCACGAACCGGGAGGTCTCCACCGGCACGTCGTCGAGCACCTCGCCGTCGGCGCCGCCGAGGATCGCGAGCCGGCGTGACAGCGGCATCCGGCGACGCGGCCGGCGGGTGCGCGCGGCGCGGGTGCGGGGCTCGGGCTGCGGCTCGTCGACCGGCTCCGGGGCGGCCTGCGCGTCCGCGTCGGAGGTGGGGTCGGCGACGTCGACGGGCCCGGACTCGGGGCCGTCGGTCCCGGTCTCGTCGAGGACGTCGCTGAGGTACAGCGGCTCCTCTTCCTGCGGCTGCTCCACGGTGAATCGACCGTCGGCGCCGAACCGGCCGGGGCGATGGACGGAGAACGACATCCTTCAAGGCTAGGACGGGGCACCTGTGCGCCCGGTGGACGACGCCCCTGCCCGCGGTGTGAGCGGGACCACCGACCGCCGCCGTGCATGTCCCGCATCCCGCCGCCCCCGCCCCGTGCATGCACCGCATCCCACCGCCCCAGCCCGAGCGCATGCGCCGCATCCCGCCGCCGGCCCCCGAGCACAACTGCGGAGATCGTCGCCGACACGCCGACCGCGGATGCGGTGCACCCGGCGTGTCCGGCATGGACTCCGCAGTTGTGCACGCCGCGGCAGGCGGGTCAGGCGGCCTGTGCGACCTCGAGGACCGCGCGGCGACGCGAGCGGGCGGCGCCCACCACGAGGAGCAGCACGCCTGCGAGCACCCAGACCGCGAGGGTCAGCCCGGCGGTGAGGCCGCCGGCCCAACCGAAGTAGGCGGCGGAGCGGACGAGGGTGCCCGAAGCCCCCGGGGGCAGCAGCTGCCCGATGAGACCGAGGCCGGTCGGCAGCCACGCACCCGTGGTCGAGATGCCGGCGAGCGGGTTGCCGACGAACATCATCACCATCGCGCCGATCGTGAACCCCTTGCCGCCGAAGAGCTCCTGCAGTCCCGCGAGGGGCAGTGCGAGGCCGGCGATGCCGAGGGCCATGGCGGCGGCGACGGGCCAGAACGCGCTCGCGGCGATGCTGCCGAAGAGGAACGCGAGCACGGCCGCGACCGCCACGCCGCCGACCGCGGCGAACGTGACGATACCGGCGACCGCCCACCCGAGGCTCTTGGCGAACACCTTGCGGAAGGCGACGGCGGGCACGATGCCGCCGAACACGAGCGGGAACGCCAGCCCGCCGATGCCGACGCCGGACGGGTCGGTCTCCGGCAGCGGCACGACGTCGGTCACGCTCGCCTCGACACCGGTGGCGGCGGCGAGCGCCTCCCCGGTCGCGGTCACGGTCGCCGAGATGACGGCGGAGCCGGCGCTCGCGACGAGCGTGTGCACGCCGTCCTGGTCGACGACGACGCCGCCGACGACGTCGCGGTCCTGAATGGCGCTGCGCAGCGCCCCCTCGGACGCGAAGGACTCGGTCGTGTACGCACCGGGCGCTGCGGACTCGAGGCCGGTCTCGACCTGCTCGACGACCGCCGGGGCGCCGACGACGCCGAGCGGCAGGCCATGGGGGCCGCTCTTCAGCGACGGCATGATGAACACCAGCAGCAGCACCACGAGGATGACGCCGAGCCCGGCGGTCAGCCCCGCGAGCATGACCCAGCGCGGCGGCGTCCGCCGGGCGGATGCGGCGGCGGGCTCCGCAGGGGTGGTCTCGGTGGTGGTGGTCATGCCGTGCTCCCGGATCAAAGTGGAGGTTGTTCCTCCGATTATACGGAGGACTTTCCTCCACTTAAGCTGGGAGTCGCCGCCGCATCCGTTTTCGGGGCACCATGGGTGGCACCACGAGAGGGGGATCCATGCGCGCGGATGCCGTACGCCGACGCGAGACGATCGTCCGCGAGGCACGCTCCCTCTTCGCCGCGCACGGCGCGGGCATCGCCCTCGAGGCCGTGGCCGAAGCGAGCGGGGTCGGGATCGCGACGCTCTACCGCAACTTCTCCTCGCGTGCCGAGCTCGCGGACGCGGTCGCACTCGCGATCCTCGCCGACATCCACGACGCGGCGGCGACGCAGCTCGGGCGGTTCGACGACGACCCCGACGCCGCGTGGCACGGGTTCCTCGAGCGCCTCGTCGAACTAGACCTGGGCGCACTCACGGACGCGCTCGCGCACCACATCGCGGAGGGCGCGCTCTCACCCGAGGTCCGGGCCGCGCAGGACCGCGCGCTCGCGCGCGTGTCGATGCTCCTCACCGCCGCGCGCAGCAGCGGGCTCGTGCGGGTCGACCTCGACGCGCTCGAGCTCGTCGTCGCGGTCGGCATGCTCACCCGGCCGCAGCCGCAGGCCGTGCAGGAGGCCGCACCGCGCCTCGTCCCCCGCCTCATGGCGATCCTGGAGGCGGGCCTGCGCGCCTGAGACGCGAGCGCGCAGGTCAGTCGAGGAAGATGTCGGGGAAGAGCTCAGAGTCGGGGGTGCCGGGCACGGCGGCGTACCGCGAGAAGTCCGTGACGCCGACGGACTCGAGCACGTCCTCCACCACGAGCGTGTGGCCGGTGTACTCCCGCGACGGCTGCGTCACGACCTCGTACGCGGCGTCGGCGTAGATCTCCGGCGTGCGGCTGGCCCGCATCATCCGCTCGCCGCCGAGGGAGTACTGCACCGCGGCGGTGGCGATCGTGGTGCGCGGCCACAGGGTGTTCGCGGCGATGCCGGCCTCGGCGAACTCGGCGGCGAGCCCGAGCGTCACCATCGTCATGCCGTACTTCGCGAGCGTGTACCCGGTGTGCGCGCCGAGCCACCGCGGTGAGAGGTTCAGCGGCGGCGACAGCGACAGGATGTGCGGGTTGGCAGAGTGCCGCAGCGCCGGCAGCGCCGCGCGGGAGAGCAGGAAGGTGCCGCGCACGTTGACGTCCTGCATGAGGTCGTACTTCTTCGTGCTGAGCTCGCCCGACCCGGAGAGGTCGATGACGCTGGCGTTGTTCACGACGACGTCGATGCCGCCGAACTCGCCCTGCGTCTTCAGCACGGCCTCGGTGATGGCGTCCTCGTCGCGCACGTCGCCGACGATCGGCAGTGCCCGGCCGCCCGCCTCCTCGATCTGCGCGGCGGCGGTGAACACGGTGCCCTCGAGCTTCGGATGCGGGGTGCCGGTCTTGGCGAGCAGGGCGATGTTCGCGCCGTCCCGCGCCGCACGCAGGGCGATCGCGAGGCCGATCCCGCGGCTGCCGCCGGAGATCAGCAGGGTCTTGCCGGACAGGGGTGCCTCGATGCTCATGCCTGCTCCTTCGGTCGGCGGGATGCTGCGGCGAACGCGGCGACCCGCGTCTTCGCCTCGGGACCGTCGAAGGCGGCGCCGATGGACCGCGCCTCCTCCGCCAGCTGGTCGGCGAACACCCGGTCGGCGCTCGACCGGATGAGTCGCTTGGCCTGACCGTACGCCCCGGCGGCGCCGGCGAGCCAGAACCGCGCGACCTCGGCCGCCCGGGCGCGGACCGCATCCGCGATGGCGTCCGGGTCGTCGCCGGGCACGACCTCGGCGACGAGTCCCCAGGCGAGCGCCTCGTCGGCGGTGAGCATCCGGTCCTGCAGCACGAGCTGCAGGGCGCGACGCTCCCCGACGGCGCGGGCGAGGTGGGCCGAGACCGACAGGTCGGGGGTGAGGCCGATGTTCGCGTAGAGGCTGCCGATGCGCGAGTCGGCCCCGACGATCGCGTAGTCGCTGGTGAGGAGGATGCCGAGTCCCCCGCCGGCGGTCGTGCCGTGGGCTGCGGCGACGACCGGGATCGACGATTCGGCGAGCGCCCGGATGCCGGTGTTGATCACCTGCGCGAGCCGGTGGATGTCCGCACCGGACTCCATCCGCTCGGCCATGGCCCGCACGTCGCCGCCGGCGCAGAACGCCCGGCCCGCCGCATCCAGCAGGATCGCGCCGACGTCGTCCCGCGTGGTGGCGTCGACGGTGACCCGCGCCCACTCGTGGGCGAGCACGTCGTCGAAGGCGTTGAGGCTGGCGGGCCGGTTGAGGGTGATGTGCGCGAGGCCGTCCTCGACCCGGTAGCGGATGGGGTCGCTCACCGCGGCGCCATCCGGATCGCACCGTCGAGGCGGATGGTCTCACCGTTCAGGTACCCGTTGCGGACGATCTCGAGCACCAGCGACGCGTACTCTTCGGGGCGGCCGAGCCGCTGCGGGTAGGGCACCTGCTGACCGAGGGAGTCCTGCGCGGCCTGCGGCAGACCCTTCAGCATCGGGGTCTCCATGATGCCGGGGGCGATCGTGGCGACGCGGATGCCGTGGCGGGCGAGCTCGCGGGCGATGGGGAGCGTCATGGCGTGCACGCCGCCCTTCGAGGCGGAGTAGGCGGGCTGGCCGATCTGCCCGTCGAACGCGGCGACGCTGGCGGTGTTCACGATGACGCCGCGGTCACCGTCGGCGGTGGGCTCGGTGCGGGCGATGGCCGCGGCCGCCTGCGAGATGACGTTGTACGTGCCGACGAGGTTCACCTTCACGAGCTTCTCGAAATCGGCGAGCGGCGTGGGGTTGCCCTCGCGGTCGAGCACCTTGGCCGGCGGGGCGATGCCGGCGCAGTTGACCACGACCCGCAGCGGCCCGGCGGTCGCCGCCTGGGCGACGGCCTCGGCGACCTGGTCGGGGCTGGTGACGTCGGCGGGGAAGAACGACCCGCCGAGCTCGGCGGCGCGCTCGGCACCCGGCGAGGAGGGGAGGTCCACGATCGTGACGATCGCGCCGGCTGCGGCGAGGGCTGCGGCGGTGGCGTGCCCGAGGCCGCTCGCACCTCCGGTGACGAGGGCTGAGGCTCCCGTGATGTCCATGCGTTCTCCTTCGAATCTCGGCATCCGGTGTCAGCATACGGGGCACTCAGTGCCGCACGGGAGCGGGGTACCGGACGACCGTGGACCGGGGCAGGATGAGCACGTGGCCCACCCCTTCATGGCGGATCCGGACGATCCGGCCCTCCACCGGGTCCGTGCGCTGTGCCTCGCCTACCCGGGCGCGTGGGAGCGGGTGAGCCATGGCCGCCCGAACTTCGCCACCGCCCGCACGTTCTGCTGGTTCGGCGGCAGTCGCCGGGTGGACGGGACGTGGGAGGGACACGACTCGGCCGTGCTGGTGCGCCCGGATGCGGACGACGAACCGGCGCTCCGGCAGGATCCGCGGTTCTGGGTGCCCGCGTACCTCGGCCCGCACGGCTGGCTGGGGCTGGACCTCGACACCGGCACGGACTGGGACGAGGTCGCAGAGCTCATCGACGCCTCGTACCGGGCGACGGCGCCGGCCCGGCTGCTGCGGGAGCTCGACGGGTGAACCTCAGAGGCTGAACACGAACGTCCAGGTGCCGGCGAGCACTGCGGCGGCGACCGAGACCGCCGCGATGACCACGGCCAGCAGGAGCAGCACGGCATCGCGCCGGCCGACCGTGGACCGTCGCGCCCAGGTGCGCGGCGCTTCCGCCCCGAACCCCCGGGCCTCCATCGCGGTGGCGAGCTTCGTGCCGCGGCGGATCGAGAGCACGAGCAGTGCGAACGCCTGCCCGAGGAACCGGCGGATGCGGCCGGTGTCGGCGACGCCGCGCGCCCGCCTGGCCATCCCGAGTTCGCGCCAGTCGGCGACGAGGAGCCCGACGAGGCGGAGCCCCGCGAGCGCGCCGAGCACGAATCGGGCGGGCAGCCGCAGCAGCTGCGCGAGCCCGTCGGCGAGGTCGGTGGGATCGGTCGTGGCCAGCAGCAGGATCGACGGGACGGCGATCGCGAGCACGCGGAGGACGATCGCGGCGGCGAGCTCGAGCGATCCCTCGCTCACGCGCACGAGCCCCCATTCGAAGAAGACGGCGCCGGACACCCGGCCGTACAGCACGGTCGCGGCGCCGGCGATGAGCGCGGCCGCGACGACCGGGCGCACCCGGATCCACACCTGCCGGAACGGCAGCCGTGCGAACGGGAGGAGGAGCAGTGTCGCCGCGAGGGTCACCCCGGCGGAGACCGGATCGATCGACAGCAGCAGGGTGACGGAGAGGACGAGGGTCGCGGCGAGCTTCGTGACCGAGTTCACCCGGGCGAGCGGGCTGCGGCGCACGTCGAGCACGAACAGGCTCATGCGCCCACCTCCGCCACCTCGTCGGCGAGGAGTCCGACCAGCTCGGGGTCGTGCGAGACCATGCCGATCGCGGTCCCCGCCGCACGGAGCCCGTCGATGAGGTCGGCGAGCTCACGCCAGGTGCGGGCGTCCTGGCCGTAGGTCGGTTCGTCCAGCAGTAGTACGGCCGGCTCCGTCACGATCGCCGCGGCCACCGTCAGGCGGCGCTTCTCCCCACCAGAGAGCGTGAAGGGGTTCGCCTCGGCGAGGTGTCCGAGCCGGAGGCGATCGAGGAGGGGGTCCACCCGCGCGGCGATGTCCGCCTCGCCGAGTCCGAGCGCGCGGGGGCCGACGGCCAGCTCGTCGCGCACGCGGCCGGTGAGCAGCTGATGCTCCGGCTCCTGGAACACCATCCCGATGCGGGTGAGGAGTTCCCGGGAGCGCCACCGGTGCGGTTCCGCCCGCGCGCCGCCGCGCAGCACCGGGTCGGCGACGACGGTGCCGGCGACGGGTTCGCGAAGGCCCGCGAGGGTCATCGCGAGGGTGGACTTGCCGGCACCGTTCGGGCCGGTGATCGCGAGCGTGCGGCCACGGCGGAGCGTGAGGTCGATGCCGCTCGCGGCCACCCGCGGGGTCCGTTCACCGAAGTCGCGGCGCCCGACCGACAGCGCGGCGGCGGTGAGGAGTGCGGGGGCGGGATCGGTGCGCGCTCGCACGGTCACGACGGGCCGGACGCCCGGCACCCACACGCCGGCGGCGGTGAGGGTCTCGGCGTGGTCGGCGAACACCGTGTTCGGCGACCCCGAGGCGAGCACCCCGCCGGCGGCGTCGATGACGACGACCCGGTCGACGTGGTCGGCCCACAGCGCCACCCGGTGCTCGACGACGACGAGCGTGGCGCCCGTGCGGGCCGCCGCATCCGTCACCGCGTCGCGCACCTGCACGGCACCCACGGGGTCGAGGTTCGCGGTCGGCTCGTCCAGGAGCAGCAGTCCGGGCGACATCGCGAGCGCCCCGGCGAGTGCGAGGCGCTGCTTCTGCCCGCCGGAGAGGGCCGTCGTCGGATGCTCCCGGGGCACCCGGAGTCCGACCGCGTCGAGTGCGGCGTCGACGCGGCGCCAGATCTCGTCCCGCCCGACGCCGAGGTTCTCGCAACCGAACGCGACGTCGTCACCGACCCGCGCCAGCACGACCTGGGAGTCCGGGTCCTGCAGCACGAGGCCGGCCCGGCCGCGCGCGGCCGCCGGGTCGCGCCCGTCCACGGTCAGGACGCCGGCGCCCTCGCCGTCCTCGGCGTCGCCGAGCACCCCGGCGAGGCCGCGGAGGAGGGTGGACTTGCCGGCGCCGCTGGCGCCAAGCAGCAGGATGCGCTCCCCCGGCTCGATCTCGAGGTCGAGCCCGGAGACCGCCCACCGACGGCGGCCGGCGTGCCGCCACCCCCATCCGCGCGCCTCGACCCGGGCGCCGCTCACGCGGCGTCGGCGCGATCGACCGCCCGGGCCTCCCGGCCCGCGGCGAACCGGTCGAGCGCTCCGGTGCGCGCGAGCGCCCGGACGAGCAACCACGAGACGAAGCCTGCGATCACGACACCGCTGACGATCGCGGACACCAGGTAGATCGCGCGGGGCCCGAACTCGTAGGCGGCGATGGAGGTGAAGGTGGTGTCCAGGAGCCCGACCGACAGGCCGGCGAGGGCCCCGGAGACGAGCGCGCCCAGCATCCGCCAGTTGGCGTAGAGCAGGATCGCGAAGCCGAGCTCGGCGCCGAGCCCCTCGAGCACGCCCCACACGAATGTGAGGAAGCCCCATTGGGTGCCCACGGCCATCGACACGACGGAGGCGACGACCTCGGTGTACAGCGCGGCACCCGGCTTGCGGACGATGAGACCGCCGAGCACGCCGGCGAACAGCCAGCCGCCGGACAGCAGGCCCTCGAGGCCGGGCAGGAACGCCAGCACCGTGCTGAGCGGGGTCCAGGCCTGCCCCCAGACCCAGAAGATGACGCCGGCGGCGACGCCGACCACGCTGGCGACGACGATGTCGACGACCCGCCAGCGGAAGCGGCCCCGAGTGGGCGCGGACGTGGTTGTGGACGCGTGCATGTGTGCTCCTTCCTGCGCCGGCATGATCCGGATCAGGTTCGACGGTCGAAGCGTGGATCGCTTCCTCTCAGCCCGGCTCACCGGACTCCCGTGGGTGTGGTGCCGAGTATAGACACCGGCGCGATACCTTAGGCGGGTGACGCTCGAAGGCCCGCCACCGACCCGACGCGACCTGCGAGCACGGAAGGCCCCCTCGGTCGAGGTCCCGACCCCGCCCGTCGACGACGCCTCCGCCGTGCCGCTGCTCGTGGCGGCCGCGGCGCTCACCGCCGACGAGGAGACGACCGCTCCGGCATCCGGCGACCCCGTCACCGCGTCCGTTCCGACGCCCGAGCCGGTCCCGGTCGAGCCCGCGGTGCTCCCGGAGCCCGCGGATGCGGACGAGCAGGCCGACCCGGAGCCCGACACCGCCCCCGTGGCCGTCGCCCCGGCGCAACCGGAGCCCGAGCCCGCGGCGGCGCCCGAGGCGGTGCCGGAACCGGAGACCGAGGTCGGGTCCGCGCCCGGATCCGAGCCCGTGCCGGAGGAGGAACCCGAACCCGCCGCCGCGGCGGAGCCCCCGGTGCCGGTCGTCATCCCCCCGACCGCGCTGTCCTGGGTGGACGAGCGCGACGTCCTCGCCCGGACCACGCCGCAGCTGCAGCTCACGGCGCAGACCGGCGGCTACACGCCCGTGGCCGCAGACCTCCTCGCCCGCGCACCGCGCCGGTCCCCATGGCGCCCGGGTGTGCTCGTGCCGCTCGGCCTCATCCTCACGATCGTCGTCGCCTACTGCGGCACCCTGCTCGCGTGGCCGCTGCACGCGGTCGCCCCGACCGTCTCGGCGATCTCGGTACAGCCGGTGGCCGCGGCCCCGGCCACGCCCGCCTGGCCGGCCGAGGGCATCGCGGCGGTCGTCGCCGACGGCGTCGGTCCCGCGGTCGCCTCCAGCGGCGACGCGGCGCCGATGGCGAGCATCACGAAGATCGTGACCGCGCTGCTGGTGCTCGAGCAGGAGCCCCTGACCCCCGGCGAGCAGGGCCGCTCCTTCCAGTTCACCGCCGCGGACCGCACCGCCTACCGCGGGTACCTCTCACGCGGCGAGTCCGCGCTCGACGTGCCGGTCGGCGGCAGCCTGACGATGTACCAGATGCTGCAGGGGATGCTGATCGGCTCGGCCAACAACTACGCCGACCGGCTGGCCCAGACGTACTGGCCGACCGACGCGGTCTTCGCCGCCGCCGCGAACAACTGGCTCGCGCAGCGCGGCATCACCGGCGTGCGCGTGGTGGAGCCGACCGGCATCGAACCCGCCAACATCGGCACGCCGGAGGCCCTGCTCGCCCTCGGCAAGCGCGCGCTCGCGAACCCGGTCATCGCCGAGATCGTCCGCACCCAGACCGTGGAGCTCCCCGGCGCGGGCATCGTGGACAACACGAACCGCCTGCTCGCCGACCCCGGCGTGGTCGGCATCAAGACCGGCACGCTCGACGCGTACAACCTGCTGTCGGCGAAGGACATCACGGTCGGTGAGACCGTCGTCCGGGTCTACGCCGATGTGCAGGGCCAGCCCGACAACGACACCCGGGACGCCGCGACCCAGGCGCTGTTCGCCCAGCTCGAGCAGGAGCTGCAGCCGGTGCCGAGCGTGCCGGTGGGCACGACCGTGGGACAGGTCGAGACACGGTGGGGCGACCCGATCGCGATCGTCACCGCCGCGGACGCGTCCGTCGTGCTGTGGAACGGCACCGCCGCGACGACCGAGACGGTGTTCTCGCTCGGCGACGCCCGGACGGAGGGCGACGTCGTCGGTTCCCTCACCGCGACCGGGCCGCGCGACAGCGCGAGCGTCGAACTGCTGCTGGCGGCGGACGTCACCGGCCCGAGCCCGTGGTGGCGGCTGACGCACCCGCTGGAGCTGTTCGGCCTGGTGTGAGCCGCTTCAGGCGCGGAACGCAGGCGACCCGAGGACGCGCTCGACCGTGATCTCCAGCACCACGCGCTGCGGGTTCGGCGCGGGCTGCCGGTAGCGCGCGGCGTACAGCGCGACGGCGTGCGCGACCGCATCCGGATCGGCCACGACGCGGGCCGACCCCTCGAACGTGAGCCATCGACCCCCGTCGACGGTGCACACGCTCGCCCGCCCGGACCGTTCGGCGTTCAGGAACTTCTGCGTGCCGCGGCTGCCGATCACCCGGACGATCCCGTCCTCCCAGGTGATGCCGACCGGCACCTGATGGATGCGGCCGTGCCGGCCGACCGTGGCGAGGGTGGCCAGGTGGTACTCGCGGAGGAAGGCGCGCGCCTCGTCGGTGATCACGCCTCCACCCTGCCACGCGATGAGGGTGCGCTCAGAACGGCCAGACGAGCGGCACGTAGAGCACGGCGGCGGCGAGGAACACGAGCATGAGGGGCAGACCCAGCCGCCAGTAGTCGCCGAACCGGTAGCCGCCGGGCGCCATCACCATGAGGTTCGCGGGCGTCGCCACCGGGGTGAGGAAGGATGCGGCGCCGGCGACCGTGAGTCCCATGAGGAACGTGAGCGGGCTCACCCCCATCCCCTCGGCGAGCGCACCCGCCACCGGGGCGACGATGAGCACCGTCGCCACGTTGGAGATGAACTGCCCCAGCACGAACACCACCAGGCACAGCACGAGCAGCGCCGCCTGCGGGGCGCCGTCGCCGACGAGCGCGCGGATCCAGACCGCCACGATGTCGGCGGCACCGGTCGAGAGGAACGCGGCGGACAGCGGGATCATCCCGGCGATGAGCACGAGCGTCGTCCACGAGATCGAGCGGTACAGCTGCTCCAGCGCCAGCACGCGGGTGAGCACGATCGCACCCGCCGCGAGGAGTCCCGCGATCACGGGCGGGACCAGTCCGGTCGCGAGCAGCACGATCATGACGACCGCGATCACGAGCGTGCGCCGCGCACCGCGCTGCAGGTCGCGCGCCCACACGCCCCGGCGGCGCGGCAGCCGGATGGCGCCGGTGCGGACGACCTCCGGGACGAGCGAGAGCGTCTCGCCCTCCCGGCCGCTGGGCGCGGTGCGCACCGGCGGTGTCGGGTGCGCGGGGAGCAGCCGCGGCCCGAGGAGCAGCACGACCGCGACCGTGGCGAGCAGCACCGGGACACCCACGAGCGCGAACTCGAAGAACCCGAAGCCACGGCCGACCGCATCGACGGCGAGCTCGGAGACGACGACGTTCACCGGGGTGCCCGTCAACGTGAGCAGCGACGCCGCCGAGGCGATGAACGCGAGCGGGATCATGAGCTGGGATGCGGGGAGCCCGGCGCGACGGGCGATGACGGCGACCACCGGCACGAGCGCGGCGACCGCACCGTTGATGCTGATGAACGCGGTCAGCACCGCCACGAGCAGCGCCAGCAGCAGCACGATCGGCGTGCGCCGCCGGCCGGCCCTGGCCACGACCGCCCGGCCGGCGAGGGCGGTCCAGCCGGTCGCCTCGAGGGCGGCGGCGACGACGAACAGGCTCGCGATGAACAGCACGGTCGGGTCGCCGAACCCGGCGAAGGCCTCGGGGAGGGTGAGGACACCGGTGGCCCACAGCGCCACCGGCACCGCGACCGCGACCACCTCGAGCGGGATGCGGCCGGAGAGGAACGCCACGACGGCGAGCGCCAGGATGGCGAAGGTCCAGGCCGCGGGGTCCACGGTCCCACGCTACCCGCGGGCGGTCAGACGAACCGGACGGTCTGGTCCAGCCGGGTGCGGATGTCGAACACCTCGTTGCCGCCGATGTCCCGCGCGCCCGGGACGCCGCGACGGAGCACGGTCGACAGCGCGGAGCGCCCGGCGACCACGATCGGCAGGCCCCGCACCTTCCCGAGCTCGGTGATCGCCTGGGGCACGTCCTCGTCGGGCAGCACCACGATCCCGCCGCCGAAGCGCACCTTGCCGGCACGCGCGACGTGCCGCATCCCGCCGGTGAGCCGGGTGACCGGTGCGTCCGGGACGGCCGGGCCGACGATCTCGCCCCGGCGGAAGCCGACGGGTCCGCCGAAGTCCTCGCTGAGCACGCCGTACAGGCCGCTCGGGCCGAGCACGACGTGGTCGAGCTTCGCGTCCGGGTCGCCCGTGGCGACGTCGTGCCAGACCGTGTACCCCATGCCGAGGTCGGCGACGACCCGGGCGGTGGCCTCCTCGGCGAGCGCGTCGGCGAGCAGGCGCCGCAGCTCGCGCGGCGCCGACCGCAGCAGGCCCGGGTCGTAGGGGTCGGGGAGGTCGACGCCGCGACCGGCCCACTCTCGCATGAGGGTCAGGTAGCGCTCGCGGCGCCAGCCGCCGGGGTGACCGGCCGACCGGGCGCGGGGACGGGTGTCGGTGCGCGAGGCGGGCGGACGCCAGTGCGCGGGGTCGGGGTCCGGGTCGACCGAGAACCCGTGGCCGCGGTCGTAGGCGAGCCGGGCCTCGACGGTGCCGACCAGCTCCCACGCCCGCTGCACGCGCACGAACTCGGCCGCGTCGCCGCCGGTGTCGGGGTGGGTCTGCCGCAGCCGCTGCCGGAACGCACGGCGGAGGTCCTCGTCGCTCGCATCGGCCGCGACGCCGAGCACCTCGTACGCGGAGTCGGAGAGCGGGCTGTCGAACACGTCTGCTCCTCTCCTGCCGTCGGCGACGTCCCAGGCTAACGCGGCGGGCCTGTGCGCCGACCCTCAGCGGCGTTCGTTGCGCCGCGCGTAGGCGGCGGCGCTGCGGCTGGACAGCGCCAGCAGCACGAGGATGTCGAGCGCCACCGTGAGCAGCGTCGTGTCGATGTGGATCTCCTGCCCGGTCGCCCACCAGGCGACGAACGCGGAGGTGGTCGAGACCACCGCGAACAGCATGACGATCACCCGCGGGGTGTTGAACCCGAGCAGGATGAGCACGCCCAACGCGAGGTCGATGCCGAGCACGACGCCCGCGACGGCCCAGATGACCCCGAGCCCGAGGCCCAGCTCGTCCGCGTCGAGCGACACCCCGTCCAGCTGCGCGTCGACCGCGTGCACGAGCTCGGGCCAGCGCAGGGTGAGCGCCAGCATCCACAGCAGGCCCGCCGCCACGCGCAGGAACACCAGCACGGCACCGGCGACCGTGCTGATGGGCCGCTTCATCGTCGGGTCGGCCTCCGGCCGCTGCGCGAGCCGCGCGGGCGACTCGAAGGCGGGACGCTTCCGGGGCTCCTCGGTCACACCATCACCCCCCGGACGTCGATGATGGGCAGGTCGCCGTCGGTGCGGATGCTGTCACCGCCGCCGTTGCGGGCGTGGTAGCCGGTGGAGAAATCGCGGATGACGTCGACCCGCACGGCCGGCTCCGCCTCGGTGACGGTGCGCACGATGTGGTCGCGTTCGATGTCGGTGTCGGCGTCGATGCGGTGGGTGACCTGCAGCGTGAACAGGGACAGCCCGACGGCGGTGTCGAAGGTGCCGGCGGCGAGCCAGTCCACCCGGCGTCCGCCGGGGAGCAGCCAGTCGTCCGGGCAGCGCCAGAACCGCACGTGGTGGCGCTGGGCGGGGTTGCCGTCGACCTCCTGCTGGTAGGCGAAGTCCTGCATGCGGCCGAAGAGGAACAGCGGGCTCACCGGCGCCTCGCCGTAGCTGCGGCGGCTGAGCGTGGAGGTCACGATCCGCCACGAGGACCGCAGGGTCACCGGGTCGGCCCGGGTCCAGCCCGCCTGCCGGAGCGCGTGCTCGATCTGCTCCTGCCCGCCCATGAGCGCGAGGTTCACCGGGTCGCCGAGCAGCCCGTCGCTCGTGCGGGTGCGGCCGATGAAGTAGTCGGGCACGTACACGGTGGTGAGGATGCGGTGCAGTCGCGGCAGCACGAGGTAGGCCAGCAGCAGCCAGAACACCACCATGAGCGGCACGCCCCACCAGCCGACGCGGAACGTCTCGGTGAGGCTCAGCGAGGCGAGCCAGATCGCCGCGAGACCGGCGAAGACGAAGAAGAACCAGTCGAGCGCCGCCCCGATGGAGAACGTGCGGCGACGCGGTCGGCGGCCACGCATCCGGCTCACCCCCACAGCGCCTGCGCGGGGACGTGGGCGAAGGCCTGCTGCACGAGGTCGTGGGGCACGTCCTCGAGGCGGGCCGGCCGCCACCGCGGCGAGCGGTCCTTGTCGATGAGCTGCGCGCGGATCCCCTCGACGAGGTCGGGCTGGGTGGTCACGAACCAGTCGACCAGGCCGTACTCCTGTGCGAGCACGGCGCGCAGGTCGGGCAGCGTCCTCGCGCGGCGGACCGCCTCGAGCGTGATCGTCAACGCCGTCGGCGACAGCGTCCGCAGGTCCGCCGCCGCGGCGGCCGCCTCCGGTTCGTCCCGGGCGTCGAGCCGGTCGAGGATCGCGGGCACGTCGTCGGCCGCGAACGCGTCGTCGATCCAGGGGCGTGCCGCCTCGAGCCCGGAGGGCCCCGGCGTCTCGTCGAAGAGGAGGACGATCTCGGCTGGACCGTTCGGGTCGGCGCGGGAGGCGAGCGCCTCCCGCAGGTCGGCGAGCCGGTCGGCGGGGACGAGGTGATCGGCGAACCCGGCGTAGACGGCGTCGGCAGCATCCATCGACCTCCCGGTGAGGGCCAGGTACTCCCCCACCCGGCCCGGGGCGCGCGAGAGGAGCAGCGTGCCGCCGACGTCCGGGGTGAACCCGATGCGGGTCTCGGGCATCGCGAGCCGCGAGCGCTCCGTGACGACGCGGATGGCGGCGTGCCCGGCGAGGCCGATGCCGCCGCCCATCGTGATGCCGTCGGCGATCGCGACGACCGGCACCGGGTACTGGGCGACGGCCGCGTCGAGCGCGTACTCCTCGCGGAAGAACGGCACCGTGTCGGCGGGGCGCCCGGCGCGGATCTGCTCGGCGAGCGACCGGACGTCGCCGCCCGCGCAGAACCCGCGCTCCCCGGCCCCGTCGAGCACGACCACGTCGACGTCGACGGCGTCGCGCCAGGCGTCCAGCGCGGCCTGCAGGCGACGCACCATGTGGATGTCGAGCGCGTTCAGCGCGCGCGGCCGGTCGAGGGTGAGCCTGCCCACCGACCGCTCGGTGCGCACGCGCACGCCGTCGACGGATGCGGCAGCGCCGCCGGTCTCCCCCATCGCACCCACGGGCGCAACGTTACCGCCGGGCAGCGCGCCACCGTGTGTGCGCGGCACGATTCCGGCAGGATGGGAGGGCAACCGCCCCGAGGAGAGGTTCCACATGCCCGACGGCCAGGTGCTCGAATTCGAGGACGCGAGCAAGACCTTCGGCAGGGTCGCCGCCGTGTCCCGGCTGACCGCGACGATCGAGCCCGGCGCGGTGACCGGGTTCCTCGGCCCCAACGGCGCCGGGAAGACGACGTCGCTGCGCATGCTGCTCGGCCTCGTGGCCCCGACGTCGGGTCGCACCCGCATCGGCGGGAAGGCGTACGCCGACCTCAAGGACCCGCTGCGCACGGTGGGTGCCGCGTTGGAGGCGACGAGCTTCCACCCCGGGCGCACGGCGGCCGGGCACCTCGCGGTGTACTCGCGGGCCGCCGGCATCCCCCGCTCCCGCGCCGACGAGGTGCTCGGGCTCGTGGGGCTCGCCGACGTGGCGGGGCGCAAGGTCGGCGGGTTCTCCCTCGGCATGCGCCAGCGGCTCGCGCTCGCCACGGCGCTCCTCGGCGACCCGGGGGTGCTCGTGCTCGACGAGCCGACGAACGGCCTCGACCCCGAGGGCATCACCTGGATGCGCACGCTGCTGCGCATGTTCGCCCGTGAGGGGCGCACCGTGCTCGTCTCCTCGCACCTGCTGGGAGAGGTGCAGCAGACCGCCGACCGGCTGCTCATCATGAGCCGCGGCCACCTCGTGTTCGCCGGGTCCTTCGACGAGCTCGCCGACCCGGGCGAGTTCGCCACCCTCGTCGACTCCCCCGACCGCGCCGGCCTGACGCAACTCCTGCGCGATCGCGGCTGGGAGCCCGAGGTGCTCCGCAGCGGCGTCGCCGTCCGGGGCGCCGAGCCCGCGGAGATCGGTGCGGCCGTCGCCGGCACCGGTGTGGCGCTCTCGCTCCTCACCCGCCGCGGTCCGGAGCTCGAGGAGATCTTCCTCGAGCTCGTCAACGGCGTGCGGGTCGCGCCGCAGCCCGCGCCGGTCGCCGCCGCGGGCCCGGCCGCCGCACCCGACCCGGCCTCGCCGCTCGTCGAGGACGCCGCGGACCTCGGCGCGGAGCCCGTCACGGCCGAGGCCCCGGACGTGGAGACCCCCTCCGATCAGCCGGCCCCGACCGAGGCCGCGCCCGAGGCGCCCGCACCCGAACCTGCGACGGACGTCGTCGACGCCCCCGCGTTCCTCGACGAGCCGGACGCACCGACCGCCGACGAACCGCAGGAACCGACCGAAGGGAGCGAGCGATGAGCCTGGCCCGCGCCACCTCCTCGGAGCTGACGAAGCAGTTCACCACCGCGATCTGGTGGGTGCTCGCGATCGTGCTCGCCGTGTACGTGGGATTCAGCGCCACGGGCGTGGCCGCCGCCCTCGGCGCGACCGCGAGCGGCGCGCTCACCGGCTCCGCCGCGCTCGGGCTCCCCGAGGGCTCCACCGGGATGCTGTACGCCGTCGCCACCACGATCGGCTACGTGTTCCCGCTCCTCATCGGCTCGCTGCTCGTGACCGGCGAGTTCCGCCACAAGACCCTCACCCTCACGTTCCTCGCGACCCCGCGGCGGGGCACCGTGCTGTGGGCGAAGGTGCTCGCCGGCGCCGTCATGGGACTCGTGTACGGCGTGGTCGCGCTCGTCGTCACGGTCGGCGGTGTCGCCGGCATGCTCGCGCTGTTCGGCCTCGACCCCGAACTCACCAGCACCGACACCTGGGCGCTGCTCGGCCGCATCCTCATCGCCTACGTGCTGTGGGTGCTCGTGGGCATCGGGACCGGTCTCGTGATCCGCAACCAGGTCGCCGCGATCGTCGTGGTCCTCGCGTTCACCCAGTTCGTCGAACCGCTGCTGCGGCTCGGCGGGTCCCTCGTCGAGGGCGTCGCCGACGCGGCGCGGTTCCTGCCCGGCGCCGCGGGCGACGCGCTCGTCGGCTCGAGCCTGTTCAGCGCGATGGCCGCCGGTCCCGACGCGCTGCCCTGGTGGGGCGGCGGGCTCGTGCTCCTCGGCTACGGCGTCGTGCTGCTCATCGTCGGCCACATCACCAGCTGGCGCCGCGACGTCGCCTGAGCCGGTCAGGCGGTCGCGGGCTTCGGCCGGGCGGCACGCGGGGCGCGCGGCTTCTTCGCCACGATCTCGGCGACGTCTGCCGCCTCCTCGTGCCCCTCGAGGCGGAGCGCCTGCACGAGCGCGAGCCCGTGCCGCGTCGAGAGGATCACCCGCTGGAACTCCTCGTGCCCGGTGAGGTCGATCACGACCCCCGGCCGGTTGCGGCGGATGAGGGCGAAGTCCTTGCCTCCGGCGTACTGCCAGGTGCCCGCGGCGAGGGTGGCGGGCACGTAGGTGCCCGGCGAACGGACCCCGCGCAGCCAGGTCCACGGGTCGTCCGTGAGCTGCACCCGGGTGATCTCGGACCGGGGCATCAGCAGTCCGCGCCGGCGCCGGGCGAGGGCCTTCTCGGCCGGCGACAGCACGACCTCGAGCGCAGCCGAGTCGAGCATCAGGGTCACCATGCGTCCAGTCTGCCAGCGCGCCGCAGGCGCCGCTGCCCGTGTTTGCTCACAGACCGGCAACGATCGGATCCGCCCTGCACGCGCCGCCGGACCCGGCACGGTGGAAGACTGGCAGCGTGACCGTCACCACCGTGTCCGCCGACGTCCGTGCGGCGATCGCCCGCGCACGCGAGGGAGCCCGCCTCACCGCGGACGAGGTGCTGGCACTGGTCACCGGGACCGGCACCGACCGCGACGCGCTGTTCGCCGCGGCGGCCGCGCTCCGCGACGAAGGTGCCCGCCTCGCCGGACGCCCCGGCGTCATCACGTACTCGCGCAAGGTGTTCGTGCCGCTCACGACGCTGTGCCGCGACCGCTGCCACTACTGCATCTTCGTCGACACCCCGGGCCAGCTCCTGCGCCGGCACCGACCGGTCTTCATGTCGCCGGAGCAGGTGCTGCAGGTCGTGCGCCAGGGGCAGGCGCTCGGCTGCAAGGAGGCGCTGCTCACCCTCGGCGACCGGCCCGAGGAGCGCTGGCCGGAGGCGCGCGCCTGGCTCGACGAGCACGGCTTCGCCTCGACGCTCGACTACGTCGGCCACATCGCCCGACTCATCACCGCCGAGACGGGGCTGCTCGCGCACCTGAACCCGGGGGTCATGACCGCGGCCGAACTCGCCGCGCTCCGCCCCACCGCGCCGTCGATGGGCATGATGCTGGAGACCACGTCCCGGCGCCTGTTCGAGGAGCCGGGCCAGCCGCACTTCGGGTCCCCCGACAAGGATCCGGCCGTCCGCCTGCAGGTCATCGAGGACGCCGGCGCCGCCCGCATCCCGTTCACCTCCGGCATCCTCGTCGGGATCGGCGAGACGCCCCTCGACCGCGCCGAGTCGCTCATCGCCCTGCGCGACGCGCACGAGCGGCACGGGCACCTGCAGGAGGTGATCGTGCAGAACTTCCGGGCGAAGCCGCGCACCGCGATGCAGGACGCCCCCGACGCCGACCTGCTCGAGTACGCGACCGTGGTCGCCGCCGCCCGGCTCGTCCTGGGCCCGCGGATGCGGGTGCAGGTGCCGCCGAACCTCTCCGACCCCGCGGAGTTCGACCTGCTCGTCGGCGCCGGCATCGACGACTGGGGCGGGGTGTCGCCGCTCACCGCCGACCACGTGAACCCGGAGCGCCCGTGGCCGCACGTCGACGAGCTCGCCGCGCGCACCGCCGACCTCGGCTACGAGCTGCGGGAACGCCTCACCGCGCACCCCGAGTACGTGCGGGATGCGGACGCCTGGATCGACCCGGTGCTGCACGACGCGGTGGCCGCCCTCGCCGACCCCGCGACCGGCCTCGCCCGCGACGGCGCGGTGGCGACCGCATCCGGGGCCGGGCCCGCGCGTCCGACGCGGCGGGCGACGGCCGGTGCATCCGCCGCGCGCGACCGCGTGCGCGCCCTCGCCGAACGAGCCGCGGCCGACCCGCTGCAGCTCGACGACCACGAGTGGGCGGCCCTTCTCGAGGCCGGCGGCGACAACCTCGACGCGCTCACCGCGATCGCCGACGACGTGCGCCGCTACACCGTCGGCGAGGCGGTGAGCATCGTCGTGAACCGCAACCTCACCTCGACCGGCTTCCGCCGGTCGGGGGCCGCCGCGCCGGACGAGTTCGACCTCGCCGACGCCGCCGCCGTCGCACGCGACGCGGCCGGGCTCGGCGCCACCGAGCTGTGCGTGCAGGGGATGCTGCGGCCGGACGAGGACCCGCAGGCCTACCTCGACATCGCCCGCACGATCCGCGACGCGGCCCCGGACCTGCACCTGCACGCCTACCGCCCGCAGGACGTGTGGGACCTCGCCGACCGCGGCGGACTCGGCCTCGCCGGCGCCCTCGCGGCCATGCGTGAGGCGGGTGTGCGCACCGTGCCCGGCACCGGCGTGAAGGTGCTCTCCGAGCGGGTGCGGGGCATCGTCGCACCGACCGACCTCGACGTCGACCGGTGGACCGAGGGCATGGTCGCCGCGCACGAGGCGGGGTTCCGCTCCACGAGCGTGCTGTTCTACGGGCACGCCGAAACGACCGCGGAACGGATCGCCCATCTGCACCGCCTGCGGGCGATCCAGGACCGCACCGGCGGGTTCACCGAGTTCGTACCCATCCCCCTCCCCGGCCCGCTCGGGGGCGTGCCCCTCGTCGACGGCCGCGCCGCGCTCGACGAGCACCGCGCCATGGTCGCGGTGTCGCGCCTGCTCCTGTCCGGCAGCATCCCGCACGTGCAGATCCCGTGGACCCGGCACGGCCGTGCGATCAGCGCCGTGCTGCTGCAGTGCGGCGGCGACGACCTCGGCGGCACCCTCCTCGACGGCCGGGTGCGACCCGAAGCCGGCATCGAGCACGGCCAGGAGCTGCCTGTGGCGGATGCGGAGCGGCTCGTGCGTCCGCTGTTCCGGCCGCTGCGGCTGCGCACCACCGACTACCGCGACCCGGGCGGCGCGCGGACGGACGCGACGCACTGATGCGCGACGTCGTGATCGTGGGCGCCGGGTTCGCAGGCCTCGGCATGGGCATGGCCCTGCGCGAGGCGGGGCGCGACGACTTCCTCATCCTCGAGCGCGCGGACGCGGTCGGCGGCACCTGGCGCGACAACACGTATCCGGCGGTGGCGTGCGACGTGCCGAGCCACCTGTACGGCTTCGCCCGGCATCCGAACCCGTCCTGGTCGGGCGTCTACGCCGAGGGCGGCGAGATCCGCCGGTACCTCGACGACGTGGCCGCCCGCGACGGCCTCCTCCCCCACCTGCGGCTGCGCACCCCGCTGCTGTCGGCGACCTGGGACGAGGACCGCTGGCGACTGGAGACCGGTGGCCCCCGTCCCGAGGTGATCGAGACGCGCAGCCTCGTGCTCGCCTGCGGCCGGCTCACCGAACCCCGCATCCCCGACATCCGCGGCCTCGAGACGTTCGCCGGCCCGATCTTCCACACCGCCCGCTGGGACCACACCGTCGGGGTCGCCGGCCGGCGGATCGCGGTCGTCGGCACCGGCGCCTCCGCCGTGCAGCTCGTGCCCGAGCTCGTCCGCCGCGGCGCCGCCGTGACGCTCTTCCAGCGCACCCCGGCCTGGATCGTCCCGCGCGGCGCCCGGCGGTACACGGATGCGGAGCGCGCGCGGTTCGCGCAGCATCCGGCGCTGCTGCACGCCCTCCGCGACGAGCTGTACCGCGAGGGCGAGGCGCGGTTCGCGTCGCGCTCGGGCGACCGGGAGGCGGCGGAGGCCGCCCGGGCGCAGGCGCTCGCGCACCTGCACGCGCAGGTCGGCGACGAGGCGCTGCGGGAGCTCCTCACCCCGACCTACGCGTTCGGCTGCAAGCGGGTGCTGCTCTCGGACGACTTCTACCCCGCCGTGGCCTCCGACGCGGTGACGCTCGAGGCCGCCGCGCTCGTCTCGGTCGAGGACGGCGAGCTCGTCTCGGCGACCGGCCGGCGGCACCCCGCCGACGTGCTCGTGCTCGCG
The DNA here is from genome assembly GCF_054798235.1 of Microbacterium sp. GXF7504. NCBI lineage: Bacteria > Bacillati > Actinomycetota > Actinomycetes > Micrococcales > Microbacteriaceae > Microbacterium > Microbacterium sp. GXF7504. Next base: position 613,989 of record NZ_JBSJZI010000001.1, read on the forward strand.
TCCGGGTTCGCCAGCTCGCAGCAGCCGTACGCCGACACGGTCACCGGCGAGCAGGAGACGCTCGCCCGGCACTGGTCGGGCGGGATGACCTCGTTCGCGTCGACCGTCGTCGCCGGCTTCCCGAACCTCTTCGTGCTGAACGGCCCGAACGCCTCGCTCGGCCACAACTCCGCCGTGCTCATGGCGGAGGCGCAGGCCGGGTACGTGGTCCGCTCGCTCGCCGAGCGCGACCGTCGCGGCGGCGTGCTGCGGGTGCGCCCCGAGGCCGAGAAGGCGTACACCGCCCGCATCGACGAGGCCGCCGCATCCACCCCCTGGATCGCCGGCGGGTGCGACAACTGGTACGTCGACGAACGGTCCGGTCGGCTCACACTGCTGTGGCCCGACACGGTCGACGCGTTCCGGACCATGCTGGACGAATGCCGCGGCGACGAGTTCGTCACGGCCACCGAGGAACCCCGCGACCCCTCGCGGGCGAAGGGAGAGTCATGACGGTGCCCCTGCGTTTCGGATACAAGGCGTCGGCGGAGCAGTTCGCCCCCGACCGGCTCGCCGACTACGCCGTGCTGGCCGAAGAGATGGGCTTCGACTCGGCCTTCATCTCCGACCACTTCCAGCCGTGGATGCACGAGGGCGGCCACGCCCCGGCGGCCCTCCCCTGGCTCGGCGCGGTCGGCGCGCGCACCAGCCGCATCCTGCTCGGCACCTCGGTGCTCACCCCCACGTTCCGCTACCACCCCGCCGTGGTCGCGCAGGCGTTCGCGACGCTCGGCGTGATGTACCCGGGCCGCATGGTGCTGGGCGTCGGCACCGGCGAGGCGCTGAACGAGGTCACGCTCGGCCTCGAGTGGCCCGACCCGCCGGAGCGGTTCCAGCGGCTGAAGGAGGCCATCACCCTCATCCGCGAGCTCTGGGAGGGCGAGCGGGTCACCTTCGAGGGGAACTTCTGGCACGTCACCGACGCCACCGTGTACGACCGCCCCGAGACCCCGGTGCCGATCTACATCGGCGCGGCCGGCCCCGCGGCCACCCGGCTCGCCGGGCGCATCGCGGACGGGTTCATCACCACGAGCGGCAAGGACCCGAAGCTCTACTCGGAGACCCTGCTGCCGGCACTGCAGGAGGGGCTCGAGAAGGCGCACCGCGCGGCGGACGCGATCGACACCCTCATGGAGGTGAAGGTCTCGTACCACCCCGACCACGACACCGCCCTGCAGAAGACCCGGTTCTGGGCGCCGCTCGCGCTCAGCCCCGAGGAGAAGATGGGCATCCACGACCCGATCGAGATGCAGCGCCGCGGCGACGAGCTGCCCATCGAGCGCGCCGCATCCCGCTTCATCGTCTCGACCGACCCGGACGAGCACGTGGAACGGATCGCGCGGTACGTCGACCTCGGCTTCCGCCACCTCGTGTTCCACGACCCGGGCGAGGACCAGGAGGAGTTCCTGCGCATGTACGGCGCCGAGATCCTCCCGCGCCTCCGGGCCCGGTTCGGCGGGTGACCGGCGCCGCGCAGCCCGGAGAGCCGGGGCCGCCGTTCACAACTCAGGCGGAATCGGCGGTTCCGGCCGATTCGGCGGGCCCGGATGCGGTTCTGCCTGAGTTACGGACATCCCCAACTCCGCAAGAACCGCGTGCGGCGGCTTCTGCGGGCCCCGAAACCGCCGTTTCTGAGGAGTTCGGGCGGCGCCGCTGGACGGTGATCGTGCCGCTGAAGCCCGCGGCACGCGGCAAGTCCCGGCTCGGTGCGGACGAAGCGCTCGTGCGGGCCATCGGCCTCGACACGGTCGCGGCGGCGAGCGCGGCGGCGACGGTCGCCCGCGTCGTCGTCGTGACCGCGGATGCGGACACCGCCGCCGCCCTCGCCGGGCACCCCCGGGTGGTGGTCGTCGCCGACGCCGGCGGCGGGCTGAACGCCGCCGTCGCGCAGGGCATGGCCGCTGCGGGCGAGGCCGTGGACCGGGCCGCCCTCCTCGGCGACCTGCCGGCGCTGCGCCCGGACGAGCTCGACGCCGCGCTCGCGCAGGCCGCCGCACACGAGCGCGCGGTGGTCCCGGATGCGGAGGGCAGCGGCTCCACGCTCGTCACCGCCCGTGCCGGAACGCCCTGGGCGTCCGCGTTCGGTGCTGGCTCGCACGACCGGCACCTCGCGCTGGGGTGCGCGACCCTTCCCGTGCCGGCGACAGCGGGGCTGCGACGGGATGTGGACACCGGAGCGCAGCTGCGGGCCGTCTCGGCGCTCGTCGGCGAGCACACGCGCGCCGCGCTGACGGACGGGAGCGGAGCCCCGGTGGACCACCGGGAACTGCAGGCGCGGCTCGCGGCGCTGCCGGACGTCGGCCGTTCCGGCCTGCCGTACCTGTTCGCCTGGGTCACGTCCGGCCGCCCGAGCCCGGTCCTGGTGTCCCTCCTGCCCCGGCGGGACGGCACGGTCACCGCCATGCTCGGCGACCTCCGCGAGAAGGTCCGGCCGCTCACCACGGATGACGGCACGCCTCGCGTGTTCGCCGACGAGGCGGAGGCGTGCGCGTGGGCGTGGGGCCGGTTGCGAACGGGGCTGATCGACCGCCGGGCCCCCACCCCGGAGGAGGAGGCCGAGGCGCAACGGAGCGGGGACGAGATCCGGGCCAGGTACGCGCGGGTGCTCGAAGAACACGGCGACGGGTGAGACCGGGCGCGTGACCGCCCGGCGCCATACGGTGCGCTACGCGCGCAGGGCCGTCTCGGCGAGCGCGGCGGAGCGCTCGAGGTCCCGCATCCAGAGCGGTGCGACGACCGCACGGACGCCGAGCGCGTCGACGGATGCGGCCGCATCCGCGTCCTCCTCGGCGACGAGCCAGGCGTCGAGCACCCCGCCGGCGCCACGCGCCCCGTAGTGCGCGGCGACGGCGGCCGCCGAGGTCTCCACGCCGATCGCGGTGAGGCAGACGTCGGCCATGCCGCGGACGACCTTGCCGCCGATGATCGGCGAGACCCCGACGACACGGGCGGAGGTGTCGCGGAGGGCCTCCCGGATCCCGGGCACGGCGAGGATTGGGCCGATCGACACGACGGGGTTCGAGGGGGCGAGGAGCACGACGTCGGCATCCGCGATCGCTTCGACGACACCCGGCGCGGGCGCCGACTCCGCGATGCCCGGGTTCTCGAACGCGACGGGCGCGAGCGACGCGCGGTGCCGCGTCCACCACTCCTGGAAGTGCATGCGGCGTCCGCCTTCGAGCTGGACGTGGGTGTCGACCTCGCTGTCGGTCATCGGCAGCATCCGCACGCCGAGGTCCCACCGCCGCGAGAGCCGCTCCACGACCTGGGTGACCGTGAGGCCGTCGCGCAGCCACCCGGTGCGGGCCAGGTGCGTACCGAGGTCGAGGTCGCCGAGCGTGAACCACGGCCACCCGGCGCCCCACGCCTGGAGTTCCTCGTTGACGCGCTCGGTGTCGCCGGCACGCCCCCAGCCGCGGACGGTGTCGTTCTGCCCGCCGAGGGCGTACAGCACCGAGTCGATGTCGGGCTGCAGTCGTACGCCGGAGAGCCACAGGTCGTCGCCGGTGTTGACGATCGCGGTCGCCGCGGGGGCGCCGCGGCGCCGCAGCGCCTCCCGCACGCCGAGGGTGAACTTCGATCCGCCGACGCCCCCGGCGAGCACGACGACACGGACGGATGCGGTCTCCACAGTCACCCGTCAAGTCTCGCAGCCGCGACCCCGCGCCCGGTTACGCTGGCGGCATGGTGTTCGGCCGGAGGAAGCGGGAACGGGAGCGCGACCGCGCCGAGCTGCAGGAGGCGGCCGCCCGGCACGGGTGGCGGTGGCGGGATGCGGCGGAGCCCCCGGCGCCGGAGATCCGCGAGGCGGTGTTCCGCGCCGTCCGCCCGCACAAGCACATCTGGACGACCGGGTTGGCCGACGTCGTCGACGGCACGCACGACGCTGCGCCGTTCGTCGCCGGCCGGCTGGTCGGGTACGCGTACTCGACGACCAACCAGGGCACGCCCGGTGGCAACCGGGTGACGACGAACGTCGTCTGGCGGGCGCTGCCCGCGGCGCTCCCCGAGATCCGCTTCGTCGACGGGTCCGGCCAGGCGACGACCGACCTCGGCCTCACGCTGCCCCCGATCACGACCACCGGGCTGAGCCCGCGCTGGCGGGTCGAGGGGTTCACCCCCGCGTTCGCCGCCGACCTCCTCACCCCCGCGTTCCGTGCGGCGCTCGAGACCGCCCCGGCCGGGACGACCGTCGTGCTGCGCGCCGGGGTCGCGATCGCGACCGGGCATCCGCGCGGCGACGAGGCGGCCGTCCGCGCCCGGCTCGACCTGCTGGCGGCGATCACGGCCGCCGTACCCGATGGATGCTGGGGCCGTGCGGACGCGCTCGTCGCCGGTACCGGGGTGTTCCCCTTCGACATGACCGACGGTGCCGGCCTCGACCTGCGGGCGCGCCTCGTCCGGCCGGACTGGCAGGGCTACGGCCTCGCGAAGATCCCGTGGCAGGACGCCCCCACGGCGCCGCGCATGGTGGTGCTCCGCCACAGCGAGGCCGTCGACGTCTGGGACGTCGCCCCCGGCGGCGGCACCCTGTCGGCGGGGCTCCGGGTCGGGAACGCGCAGATCGGCGGGCCGGCCCGACGCCCCGACATCCCGACGGTCGCCTCGACGCTGCTGGGCGGTTCTCCACAGCCCTGACCGGGCGGCACGACCGTTCCGCGAGAATGACTGCACACCGCGCAGGAGGCTGAACCGATGACCGACCGCATCTCCATGGACTTCGAGCGTGTGGCGCAGACCGCGGCGAGCATCGCCGCCGCAGCCACCGCGATCGGGACGACCCTCGACCGCATGGATGCGACGCTCGCCGTGGTGGAGACGCAGTGGGAGGGCGACGCGTTCACGGCCTACCGGGCGGCGCGGATGCGGTGGGAGACGCAGATGCGGTCGATGCAGGGTGACCTCGCCGGTTACGCCGAGGTGCTCCGCGAGACGAAGTCGGCGCTGCAGCAGACCGAGGCGGATCTCGCCGAGTCGCTCTGACCGCTCGCCTGTCGCATGGTGCGGCCGTGAGCGACACGAGGCGACAGGTGAACCACCGGCGTGACCGCTCACCTGTCGCATGGTGCGGCCGCGAGCCGCAGGAGGTGACAGGCGAACCGTCGCGGGGTCAGCCCTCGCGGAGATCGGTGCCGTCGCCGAGCGAGGCGAGCGGCGTGGCGAGCCCGGCGCGGTACTGCGCGAGCGTCTGCGCGCCGGCGGCACCGGCATCCGTCTCCACCACGACCTCCTCGACGTTGCGCTCGAGTTGGGCGAGCGCGTCGCGGAGCGTGGTCATGATCGCGCGCGAGAGCGCCGTCCCGCCCGCGGCGGCCGCGCGCGGCGAGATCTCCAGCGACTCCAGCAGCCCGGTCGACGACACCGCCACCTTCACGTCGCCCTGCGGCGACCGTGCCGTCGCGCCCGTCTCGCGCAGCCGGGCGTCGAGCTGCGCGACCGCCTGGGCACGCTCCTCCGCCGCGGCGTAGAGCTCCTCCCGGGCGGCCATGTACTCCGCGTACTCGGGCGGGACGGAACCGTCGGGCAGGGACATCACCAGTTCTCCTTCACCGCCGTGTTGGCGCTCTGCACGATGCTGACGAGGTTGACCGCGCTGACGTCGAACGTCCGGGTCGCGGCACGGCCGAGCGCCGTGTCGATCGCGGTGACCCGCACCTCGAACACCTGGCAGAACTGGGTGAGCTTGCTCACGATGCGGTCGACGGCCATCATCGCCTCCTGGATCTTCTGGACCCACTTGGCGACCTGCGGCACCCGCTGCGCGATCTTCGCCGAGCACTGTCCCACGATCGCCGGGATGCCGAGCCCGAGCGTCGCGAGCGCCTCGGCGACCGCCTGGATGAGCATGCCGACGAGGTCGGCGATGATGCCCTTCACGATCTCGTAGACGACCTCGACGATCGTCGCCGCCACGCGCAGCCCGTTCGCGACGCCGGTGCAGGAGGCGCCGACGGTGTCGATCATCTCCTCGATGCCGGCCGCGGTCTTCGCGTACGTGTCGGAGGCCTGGCCCTCCCAGTCCGCCTGTAGGGCGGTGACGGCCTCGGCGTGCTCGCCGGCGATCTCGCGCAGCGACCCCGAGAGGGTGTCCCACGTCTCGGCCAGCGCCCGCACCTGGTCGGGGCTGCCGGTGAGCCCCTCGAGCTCCTCGTGCAGCGGCGACATGTGGTCCATGAGGAACGAGGCGCACGAGGACGCCAGCGTCGCGATGGGGTTGGCGATGACGCTCACGACGTCGAGCGCCGCCGAGCCCACGTCGATGATGCCGGAGACCGCGTTGCCGCTGCCGAAGTCCTCGGCGGCGGCGGCGATGTTGCCGGCGACCGGGGTGGCGTCCAGGACCGCTTCGAACGCGCCCATCTCAGACCGCCACGGTGGTCAGGCCGTCGATCTTGTTCCGCAGGTTCGCGTCCGCCTCGGTGTACACCTGCGACGTCCGCTCGATCGCCTCGCCCTCCCTGCGCACCGCCGCGCCCAGCGCCGCGAACCCGGCGAGCGCCTGCATCTGATGCGCCGAGACGATCGGCACGAGGAACGAGCAGATGAGCCCGAACGCCCGGGGCTGCAGCGACATGGCGGTCAGCGCGCTGCGGGAGACGTCCCCGATCCGTTCGCCCACCGCATCCAGTCGCTTGCCGTGCGCCTCGAGTGCGGAGATCCGCACGTCCACTTCCGTCATCGGTCCTCCTGTCCATCGGGCCGCCGGTCGCCCGGGTCCCCGTCATCCGTGTCGAGGTCCCGGACCGCGCCGGCGACGCGGTCGTACAACGCGTCGAGCCGGTCGCCGAGGGTCGTGTCGAACGACGTCACGTGCGGCTGCAGGACGGCCGCCCGCAGCGGCTCCCCCTGCTCCTGCACGTCGGCGATGGCGCGGCGGGTGGCCTCGAGCACGAACCCGGCGATCTCCTCGCCCGTGTGGTCGACGACGTCGTCGGAGAGCCGCACGTCGAGCACGATGCCGTGCTGGTCGACCGTCACGGTGGCCTCGCCGTCGTCGGTGCGTCCGATGCCGCGCAGGTTCGCGAACTGTGCGCCGAGCTCCGTCACGGCGTCCGAGAGTGCGACGGCGCGCTGGAGTTGCGCGCCGATCGCCGTCAGGAGTTCACCCGCTGTGTCCATCGCCGTGCTCGTCGCCCCCTCGGTCCCGCGGGGCGCGGCCGCCCTCGCTGAGGGGAGCCTAGCCGGGGGCCGGCGGCCCGATCCGGCTATCCACAGGCGGTGGGATCAGGCGGGTGCGACCGCCTCCGCGGCGGCACGGGCGGCGGCCGGGAGCGCGGCCACGATGCGTTCGAGCGCGGCGTCGTCGTGCGCGGCGGTGAGGAACCACGCCTCGTACACGCTCGGCGGCAGCGACACCCCGGCGTCGAGCATGCTGTGGAAGAACGCCGGGTAGCGGAACGCCTCCTGCGACAGCGCCTCGGCGTAGGAGTGCGGCACCTCGGGCGCGAACGCGACGCCGAACAGGTTGCCGGCGCGCGGCACGCTGTGCGGCACCCCGGCGGTCTCGAGCGCGCCGCCGAGCGCGGTCGCGAGCACGTCCGCAGCGGCGTCGATCCGGGCGTACACCTCGGGGGTCGCCAGCCGCAGGGTCGCCAGGCCCGCCGCGACCGACAGCGGGTTCCCGCTGAGCGTGCCGGCCTGGTACACCGGGCCGACCGGCGCGAGGTGGTCCATGATCTCCGCCCGACCGCCGAGCGCGGCCAGCGGCATGCCGCCGCCGACGACCTTGCCGAACGTGAAGAGGTCGGGGGTGTACGTCTCGCCCTGCTCCTGCTGCAGCCCCCAGAACCCGGCGGGGTGCACCCGGAAACCGGTGAGCACCTCGTCGAGGATGAGGAGGGCCCCGTGCGCGTGCGCCAGGTCGGCGAGGGCGGCGTTGAAGCCGGGGAGCGGCACGACGACCCCCATGTTCGCGGCCGCGGCCTCGACGATGACGGCGGCGATCCGCTCGCCGTGCTCGGCGAACACCGCCTGCAGCGCGTCGAGGTCGTTGTAGGGGACGACGAGGGTCTGCGCGACGATGTCGGCGGGGACGCCGGCGGATGCGGGCAGCCCGAGCGTCGTGACGCCGGACCCGGCCGCGGCGAGCAGCCCGTCGGAGTGCCCGTGGTAGTGCCCGGCGAACTTCACGAGCAGGTCGCGGCCGGTGAACCCGCGGGCGAGGCGGATCGCGGTCATGGTCGCCTCGGTGCCGGTCGAAACCAGGCGCACCTTGTCGACCGGCGCCGCGTCGCCGACGCGGACGCGCCGGGCGATGACCTCGGCGAGTTCGACCTCGCCCTCGGTGGGGGCGCCGAACGACAGTCCGCGGGCGGCGGCCTCCTGCACGGCGGCCACGACCTCCGGATGCGCGTGGCCGAGAAGCGCCGGACCCCAGCTGGCGACGAGATCGACGTAGTCGGTGCCGGCCGCATCCGTCACGGTCGCGCCGCGGGCGGACGCGAGGAAGCGGGGGGCGCCGCCGACCGAGCCGTAGGCGCGCACCGGTGAGTTCACACCCCCGGGGATGGCCGCCTGCCCGCGGGCGAACAGGTCGTCGTTGCGGTCGGTCATGTCGGCCTCCATCAGAGGGATTCGCGGAGCCAGGCTGCGGCCTCGACGGCCCAGTAGGTGAGGATCGCGTCGGCACCCGCGCGACGGATGCCCAGCAGCGCCTCGGTGATCGCGCCGCGGCGGTCGATCCAGCCGTGCGCGGCGGCGGCCTCGATCATGGCGTACTCGCCGGACACCTGGTACGCCCAGACGGGCACGTCGACCGACGCCCGCACCTCGGCGAGCACGTCGAGGTAGGGCAGCGCCGGCTTCACCATCACGACGTCGGCGCCCTCGTCCACGTCGAGCAGCGCCTCGCGCACGCCCTCCCGGGCGTTGCCGGGGTCCATCTGGTAGGTGCGGCGGTCGCCCTGCAGCTGCGAGTCGACGGCCTCGCGGAAGGGGCCGTAGAACGCGCCGGCGTACTTGGCGGAGTAGGCGAGGATGAGCGTGTCGGTGAAGCCCTCGGCGTCGAGCGCGGCGCGCACGTGGCCGACCTGGCCGTCCATCATCCCGGACAGGCCGAGCAGCTGCGATCCGGCACGCGCCTGGGCGAGCCCCATCGCCGCGTAGCGCTCGAGCGTGGCGTCGTTGTCGACCGCGCCGTCCGCGGTGAGGACGCCGCAGTGGCCGTGGTCGGTGAACTCGTCCAGGCACAGGTCGGTCTGCACGACGAGCGCGTCGCCCACCTCCGCCTGCACGGCCCGGGTCGCGACGTTGAGGATGCCGTCCGGGTCGTCCGCGCCGGAGCCGCGGGCGTCACGCTCGGCGGGCACGCCGAACAGCATGATCCCGCCGACACCGGCCTCGGCCGCATCCGTCGCCGCGCGGCGGAGCGAATCGAGCGAGTGCTGCACGACCCCGGGCATGGACCCGATCGGCATCTGCTCGGTCAACCCCTCGCGGACGAAGAGCGGCAGCACGAGCTGCGACGGCACCAGGTGCGTCTCTCGGACGAGCCGGCGGACCGCCGGGGACTGCCGGAGCCGACGGGGACGGTGGACCGGGAAGCTCACGGCCGGAACTCGTCCGCGGCGTGCGGCAGCGCGAAGTGCGACACGGCGTCGATGAGGGCGTCGACGGTCTGGCGGTCGGCGACCACGTCGACGTCGAGGCCCGCCTGGCGCGCGTCCTTGGCGGTGCGCGGACCGATCGCCGCGATCACGGTGCCCTCGGGGATGTTCGGGAACTGCAGGTACACCTGCTCGGCGACCGAGCCGCTGGTGACGAGGATCGCGTTGATGCGGCCGGTCTCGACGTCGTGCGCGATGCGCTCCGTGACCGGCACCCCGACGGTGCGGTAGGCGACGACCGAACGGACCCGGTGACCGGCCTCGACGAGCCGCTTCGTGAGCACGGGCTTCGCGATCTCGCTGCGCAGGGTCAGGATGTCGCGGGGCTCCGGCTCCAGCTCGATGAGCTGATCGGCCATGCCCGCAGCCGAGTTGTCGCGGTCCGGGACGAGGTCGACCCGGTAGCCGGCCGCCTGCAGCGCCGCGGCGGTCGTCTCACCGACGGCGGCGACCTTGGTCGAGGCGGGGATCTTCGCCCGGTACGCGAAGAGGACGTCCACGGTCGTGGCGCTCGTCACGGTGAGCCAGTCGAACTCGCCCGCGGCCAGGTCGGCCAGGGCCTTCTCGAGGGTGGCGATGTCGTTCGTGGGCGCGAAGTTGATCAACGGTGCCACGACGGGCACGGCGCCCTGGGCGCGGAGGGATGCGGCGACGCCGTCGCCCCACGGACCCCCGCGGGGGACCAGGACGCGCCAGCCGGCGAGCGGCTTGGGGTCGTGCCGGGTGGAATCTGCGTGCATCAGGTCGGCTTTCATGATGAGACGTCTGCTGCTCCGCGTTCGAGCAGTTCACGGGCGACGTCTTCTCCGGTGCGCCGAGCACGCGTTTCCGGGTCCGCGTCGCCGGCAGCAATCGCACCATTGCCGCTGCCTGAGGACTCAGCATACCCGCCGATCAGGGGAATGGTCCGATCCATCCCCACCCGGGCGGCACCGTCCAGCGCGTAGACGACCGCACGCAGTCGCAGCAGGTCGTCGCGGACCTCCGCGTGCACCCCGACGGGCGCGTGACAGCCGGCCTCGAGCCCGGCGAGCACGGCGCGCTCCGCCGCGACCGCGATCCGGGTCGGCAGGTGGTCGAGCCCGGCGACCGCCTCGCGGAGCTCGGCGGGTGCGTCCTCCCTGATCTCGACCGCGAGCGCGCCCTGCCCCGGGGCGGTGGGCCACTCCGCGAGTCCGAGCGGTTCGCCGTGCAGGTCGCGCGCGAGTCCGCCGATGCGGGAGAGCCCGGCGGCGGCGAGCACGACCGCATCCAGCTCCCCCTCCCGGACCCGACCGAGACGGGAATCGATGTTGCCGCGGATGTCCTGCGTGCGGACCCGGTGGTTGCGGATGCGCACCTGGGCGATGCGCCGCGGCGAGCCGGTGCCGATCACGGCGTCCGCCGGGAGTTCGTGCAGCGGCACCCCGTCGCGGGTGACGACGACGTCGCGGGCGTCCTCCCGCTCGGGGATCGCGGCGATGACGAGGCCGGGGGCCTGGGCGGTCGGGAGGTCCTTCAGCGAGTGGACGAGCACGTCGCACTCCCCCGCCAGCAGCGCCTCGCGCAACCGGGTCGCGAACACGCCCGTGCCGCCCAGCTGCGACAGGGAGGCGCGGTTCACGTCGCCCTCGCTGGTGATGAGGACGAGCTCGACCGGCTCCCCCGCGGCCTCGGCCAGCGCGTCGGCGACCTGCTGCGACTGCGCGGTCGCGAGGGCGCTCCGGCGCGTGCCGAGCCGGATCACGCCAGCACCTCGGGGACCGCGGAGGTGGGGATGCGGCGGCCGGTGTAGAAGGGCACCTCCTCCCGCACGTGGCGGCGGGCGTCGGTGTAGCGGAGATCGCGCATCATGTCGACCAGGTCGGTGAGTTCGTCCGCCTCCATCGGCAGCACCCACTCGTAGTCGCCGAGGGCGAAGCTCGCGACGGTGTTGGCGGTGACACCGGTGAACGCGGCGCCCTTGCGGCCGTGCTCGGCCAGCATCCGGCGGCGCTCCTCCTCGGGCAGGAGGTACCACTCGTAGCTGCGGACGAACGGGTAGACGACGAGCCAGTCCTTGGGGGCGATCCCGCGGAGGAAGCCGGGCACGTGGGCGCGGTTGAACTCGGCGTCGCGGTGCACGCCCATCGCGTTCCAGGTCGGCAGCAACGGCCGCAGCAGCTCGGTGCGGCGCAGGCGCCGCAGGTCGCGCTGCAGCGCCTCGGCCTCGGGACCGTGCAGCCAGATCATGAGGTCGGCGTCGGCGCGCAGGCCGCTCACGTCGTAGAACCCGCGCACGGTGGTGCCGCCCTGCTCGATGAGGGTGACGAGTTCGGCGAGTTCGGTGTCGTCGGTCTCCGTGACGGCGTGGTGCGGGTCACGGCGGAAGACCGCCCAGAGCGTGTACTGCGCGACGGAGTCCTCGGAATGGGTCATGGTCCCAGTCTCGCCCCGGCGCGCGGAACGGCCAAACGGCGCCGGTTTCCGCTCAGCGGGTGTAGAGGCGGACGGCACCCCAGACGACGACGCCGACGGCCGCCGCCACGCCCACCACGAGTGCCGCCGCGCCCGCCGGGTTCTGCCGCGAGAAGTGGCGGAACCGGGCCGCCTTCTGCTCGACGGCGCGGTTGGCGCGCTTGGGGAGGTTGCCCTTGACCTCGATCGCCGCGAGCGTGGCCTTCAGCTCCGCCCGGGCGCGCTCGACCGGGTCGGTGATGCCGAGCGGCACGGCGGTGCGGGGGACGGGAAGCTCAGAACTCATCGCTGGTGACCTCCTTGACGGCGCGGACGTCCTCGGACACGGATGCCACGGGGTTGCCCTTGCCGATGCGCTTGAACCGGAGCAGGCCGAGGAGCGCGAGTCCGACGGCGATCAGGAGCATCGCGCCGAACACGACGAGCGCCGAGAGCCACACCGGCCACCAGGACGACAGTCCGGCGATGACGAACGTCCCGAGGGCGGGGATGGACCAGAACAGGATGAACAGCGCACCCAGCACCCATCCCACGCCGATGCCGGCGTTCTTCGCGGTCGCCGCGGCCCACTTCTTCGCCGCGTCCAGTTCGGCGACGACGAGGTTGCGCACCAGCTCGGGGATCTCGCCGATGAGGGTGAGCAGCCCCTCGTCGGCCTTGTCGCGGAATCCTCGGGGTGTGGTCATGTCACTTCCCGGCGTCGGTGGAGCGCGCCTTCGACGCCGCCTTCTTCGCGGTGGAGGTCGCCGCCTTCGCGGTGGTCTCCGCCGCCTCGGCGACGTCCTCGGCCGCATCCTCGCCCGCGTCGATCGCGGCGTCGAGGCGCTGACCGACGGTGCCCTTCGTGGTCGCCGCGGCGGTCACCTTCTTCGCGCCCTTCCACAGCGTGGTGGGCAGCGCCATCAGCGCGGAGGCGCCGAGGGATTCCATCTTGGTGACCTGCTGCTGCACCGGGTCGAGGTTCCAGACCTTCTGGGCCGCGCCCTTGATCTGCTCGTAGCGTTCGCGGCCGGCACGCGTGCCGAGCACGTAGCCTGCGGCCAGACCGATGATGAGTCCTGCTTTGCCCCTCATGGGGTCTCCTCACGCTGGTGTCGGTGGAGCGGAACGATGGCTCTCACAGTAGTGCCATATGCCGCTACCGGCATCCGGTTGACAAACCCGGCGTCCCCTGCGACCTTCGACGCCGCGTCGGCGAGGCGTCACTCGGCGCCGGAACCGTCCCAGAGCGCGGACCGTCGGGCGGCGACGGTCTCGGCGATCGCGTCCGGGATCACCTGCGCGAGGCCGGTGCCCGACAGCCACGACCCGACTGCGGCCAGACCCGGCACGGCGCGGACGGCGGCGCGGTCCGCGGCGACCGCGGCCGCCCGGCCGCGCACCGACGCCGGCTGCGACTGCTCGAACCGCTGGCGGTGCGCGCCGCGCAGCCGCGCGGGGTCGAGCCGCACGCCCAGCATCCGACCGGCATCCTCGAGGGCGAGCGCGAAGGCGTCCTCGTCCGACAGGGACGCGGTGACCGGGGCCTCCTGCTGCGTGCCGAAGGAGACGCGGACCGCGTGCACGCCGGGCCCGGCTGCGCGTGCCGCCCAGTGCCACTTCGCGGTGGTGTGCGTGAGCGCCTTCGCGGCGAACGCGCCGGGCACCGTGAGCACGCCGGTGCCGCGGGGCGCGCCGTCGAGCTCCGGCGCGTCGAGCACGAGGGTGACGATCTCGAGGACCGGCGGCGCGCCGGCCGCGGGGGCGAGCGCCGGCACCACCGGGGACAGGAGGCGTCGCGCGGTCGGCTCGTTGGTCGCGACGACCACGACGTCGGCGTCGAGCCGCGCCGCCTCGTCGGCGCCGGGCGGCACCGCGTCATCCGCGAGGTGCACGGTCCACCCGGCGGCGGCGCGCTCCAGCCGATGGACCGGACTGCCCAGACGCACGTCGACCCCGAGGTCGTGCAGTCGGACCGCCAGGGCGTCGACGAGGCGGGTCATCCCGCCGTCGATCCCCTCCACCGCGCTGCCGGGGGCCGCGGTGCGACCCGCGCGCAGCTGGCCGACCGCACCGCTCAGCGACCCCGCACGGGTGAGGGCGGCGTTCAGGCCGGGGGCGGCCGCATCCACGTCGATGTCGTCGGGCCGGGTGGAGTACACGCCCGCGGTGACCGGGGCGACGAGCCGGTCGAGCACCTTCTCGCCCATGCGCGTGCGCACGAGGTGGCCGAGGCTGTCGTCGTGGCCGATGGTCAGCGGCGGGCGCAGCCGGTCGAGGTAGGCGCGCCACGCGCCGCCCCAGCCGATGATGCGGCGCACCGACGGGTCCCACGGGTTCTCGGGGATGCCGAGGAGTCCGCCGCGCGGGAGCGGGGCCGCGCCCACACCCGGGACGCCCGCGACCCAGGCGCCGAGCGGCTCGGGGGCCACCACGGCGTCCTCGAGCCCCAGCTCGGCCAGGAGTCGCCGCACGTGTCCGCCGCGGGTCGCGAACGCCTCGGCGCCGACGTCGAGCCGGAGTCCGCCGACCTCGGCGCTGCGGATCGCGCCGCCGACGCGGTCGCCCGCCTCCAGGAGCGTGACCGACATGCCGAGCTTGCCGAACTCGAGCGCGGCGACGAGACCGGCGACGCCGCCGCCGACGACGGCGACGCGGATGTTGTGGGCGTGCGAGGCGAGGGCGTCGAGCTCGGTCATGCGCCCGCCCCGTGCACGCGCTCGACGATGCGGGTGAGCACGGCCGGGTCGGTGTCCGGCGGGACGCCGTGGCCGAGGTTCACGATGTGCGCGCGGGCGGCGCCGCCGCGGCGGAGCACGTCGTCCACGTGCGCGGACAGCACGTCCCACGGGGCGCGCAGGAGCGCCGGGTCGATGTTGCCCTGCACGGTCACGTCGTCGCCGAGCACGGTCACGGCTTCGTCGAGCGGGGTGCGCCAGTCGACGCCCACGGCGTCGGCGGTGTCGCCGAGGCGCATGTCCGCGAGCAGGTGTCCGGTCCCCACGCCGAAGTGGATGCGGGGCACCCGGGCGCCGGCGAGCGCGCGCTGCGAGTGCGGTGCGACGAACGCGCGGTAGTCGGCCACCGACAGCGACCCCGCCCAGGAGTCGAACAGCTGCACGGCGGCGGCACCCGCATCCGTCTGCGCCTGCAGGAACGCGGCGGACACCTCGGCGAGCCAGCCCGCGAGCGCGTGCCACGCGGCCGGGTCGGCGTGCATCATGGCGCGGGCGCGCAGGTGCTCCTTCGACGGACCGCCTTCGACGAGGTACGCGGCGAGGGTGAAGGGTGCGCCGGCGAAGCCGATGAGCGGGGTGTCGCCGAGCTCGGCGACGACGGCGGCGACGGCCGCGCGGATCGGACCGGCGGCTGCGGCGACCTCGCCCGGGTCGACGGCGGTGACGCGGGCGACGTCGGATGCGGTGCGCACCGGGTCGGCGAAGACGGGGCCCCGGCCGGGCTCGATCTCCACGTCCACACCGGCGAGCCGCAGCGGCACGACGATGTCGCTGAAGAAGATGCCCGCGTCCACGCCGTGCCGGCGCACCGGCTGCAGCGTGATCTCGGCGGCGAGGTCGGGGGTCAGGCAGGCGTCCAGCATCCGGGTGCCGACCCGCAGTTCGCGGTATTCGGGCAGCGACCGGCCGGCCTGTCGCATGAACCAGACGGGCGGGCGCTCGGGGCGTTCGCCGCGCAGTGCGCGCAGCAGCGGGGATGCGGTGGACACTCCCCCATCCTCGCACCGCCCTCCTCCGACCCGCCTGGACCGCCTGGCCCGCCTGGACCGCGAGACTGCATCTGCGCGCCGAGACAGCGGGGTAACCCCGCGGTCTCGGCGGTACGTTGCAGTCTCGCGGCCCGGGAGCCCGTTCAGGGGCCGCGCAGGAGGGGGCGGCGTACACTGGGTGACCGTGCTGCTGTGCGTGAGCGCGAGTCATAAGACCGCATCCTTCGACCTCCTGGAGCGGCTCAGCGCACCCCCGGCACAGATCGCGCCGATGATCGCGTCGCACCACGAGTGCGTGCAGGGCGCGGTGGTCGTCGCCACGTGCAACCGCTTCGAGGCCTACGTCGACATGGACGAGCCGGTGACCGCCGCCGAGACCGTCGGGGTCGAGGCCGCGCTCATGGCGATCGAGTCCGCCACCGGCGTCAGCCCCACCGAGCTCGACGGCGCCTACCGCGTCATCGCCGGACCGGCCGTCGCCGAGCACCTCTTCTCCGTCGCGGCCGGGCTCGAGTCCGTCGTGGTCGGCGAGGGCGAGATCGCCGGGCAGGTGCGGCGCGCACTCACCGAGGCCCGCGCCGAGGGCACCACCTCCGCCGAGCTCGAGCGCCTGTTCCAGCGCGCGTCCGAGGCGCAGCGCGACGTGAAGAACACCACCGCGCTCGGCCGAGCCGGCCGATCGCTCGTGCGGCTCGGCCTCGACCTCGCGTCCAGCCGCGTCACCGACTGGGGGATGCTGCGGGTGCTGCTGGTCGGCACCGGCGCGTACGCGGCCGCCACGCTCGCGGCGCTCCGCGACCGCGGCGTCGCCGACATCACGGTGTACTCCCCCTCCGGCCGCGGCGAGCGCTTCGCGCACAAGCACGCGATCGACTTCGTCGAGGCGGAGTCCTACCCCGCCGCGGCCCGTCGTGCCGACCTCGTCATCACCTGCACCACCGCGGAGCACCAGGTGCTCGACGCCGCGATCCTCGGCGGCGGGGCGGATGCGGTCGCCCACTGCCCCGTCGGCACGACCGTGCCGCGTCGGCTCGTGATCGACCTCGGCCTGCCGCGCAACGTGAACCCCGACGTCGCCGGCGTCCCCGGGACCGAGCTGCTGGACCTGGAGACCATCCGCCTGCACGCGCCGCTCGAGGAGCTGCAGGCGACGGACGCGGCCCGCGCCCTCGTGCAGGACGCCGCCCGCCGATTCCTCGTCGCCGGCGAGCGCCGCGCGGTCGCCCCGGCGGTCACCGCGCTCCGCCGCCACGCCTTCGACGTGCTCGAGGAGGAGATCGCACGCGCCCGCGCGAAGGGCGACGACGGCCGGGTCGAGCAGGCCCTCCGCCACCTCGTCGGCAGGCTGCTGCACACCCCCACCACGCGGGCGCACGAGCTCGCCGAGGACGGCCGCGCCGCCGAGTACGTGCAGGCGCTGGAGGCGCTGCTCGGCATCGAGGTCGACGAGCCCGCCGACGACGACACCATCGCACAGGACCTCGCGGGCTGAGACCGGCGGGCCGACCGCCGCGACACACCGCACATCGGTATCCGGTGCGTGCCAGGCTGGAGGCATGGCACTGCGCATCACCGACGACCCCGCGTCCGACGAGCTCCTCTCCGAGAACCCGCTCGCCCTGCTCATCGGGATGCTGCTGGACCAGCAGGTGCCGATGGAGACCGCGTTCGCCGGTCCCCGCAAGATCCTCGAGCGCACCGGCACGATGGATGCGGCCGAGATCGCCGCGTCCGACCCGCAGGCCTTCGCCGCCGCGTTCTCGCAGACCCCGGCCGTGCACCGGTTCCCGGGTTCCATGGCCGCGCGGGTGCAGGCGCTGTGCGCCGCGGTCGCCGAGGACTGGCACGACGACGCCGCGGCGATGTGGACCGACGGCGACCCCGACGGCCGGGAGGTGCTGCGCCGGCTGAAGGCGCTCCCCGGATTCGGAGACCAGAAGGCCAGGATCTTCCTCGCCCTGCTCGGCAAGCAGTACGGCTACACCGGCGCCGGGTGGCGCGAGGCCGCGGGCGCGTACGGCGAGGAGGGCTCGTACCGCTCCGTCGCCGACATCACCGGCCCCGAGTCGCTCGCGCGGGTGCGCGAGACCAAGCGCGCGGCGAAGGCGGCGGCGAAGGCCGCGAAGCCCTGAGCGCGTCGCTAGGGTGACGGCATGCCGATCCGTGAGCCCGCCGCATCCGTCACGCTCGAGGGCGTCGAGCTGCGGGTGCTGCACATCCCGCTGGTGAGCCCGTTCACCACGTCGTTCGGCACCGAGACGGTGCGCGAGGTGATCGTCGTGCGCGCCCTCACCGCCGACGGCGACGGATGGGGTGAGATCGTCACGCAGGCCGCCCCGTTGTACTCCAGCGAGTACACCCGGGCGGCCTGGGACGTCTCGCTGCGCTGGCTCGTCCCGGCGCTCCTGGACGCGCACACGCTCGCGCCGGAGGACGTCGCAGCGACGCTCCGCCCCTTCGTCGGGCACCGGATGGCGAAGGCCGGGCTCGAGCTCGCGGTGCTCGACGCGGCGCTCCGCGCGCAGCGGCGCTCGCTGGGTGAGTACCTCGGCGCGGTGCACGACCGGGTGCCGAGCGGTGTCTCGGTCGGCATCCAGGCCGACCCCGCCGCGCTCGTGCGCACGGTCGGCGCGTACCTCGACGAGGGGTACGTGCGCATCAAGATCAAGATCAAGCCAGGACGGGACGTCGCCGAGACCGCCGCGGTGCGCGACGCGTTCGGCGCGATCCCGCTGCAGGTCGACGCGAACTCCGCCTACACGCTCGCCGACGCCGACGTGCTCGCCGAACTCGACCGCTTCGACCTGCTCCTCATCGAGCAGCCGCTGCAGGAGGATGACATCGTCGACCACGCGGCCCTCGCCGCGGGGCTTCGCACACCGGTCTGCCTCGACGAGTCGATCACCTCGGCGAAGGCCGCCGCCGACGCGCTCGCGCTCGGCGCCACCTCCGTCATCAACATCAAGGCCGGGCGGGTCGGCGGGTACCTCGAGGCCGTCCGCATCCACGACCTCTGCCGGGATGCGGGGGTGCCGGTGTGGTGCGGCGGGATGCTGGAGACCGGCATCGGCCGGGCGGCGAACGCCGCGCTGGCCGCACTCCCGGGCTTCACGCTCCCGGGCGACGTGTCCGCATCCGACCGCTTCTACGCGCGCGACATCGTGACCGAGCCCGCCGTGCTCGAGGACGGGCACGTGCGGGTGCCGACCGGCCCGGGCCTGGGCGTCGAGATCGACCTCGCCGCGCTGGACGGCTTCACGGTCGCCCGCGAGACCCTGCGCCGATGAGCCGAAAGGCCGACGGGTAGAATCGTGGGATGCCGCGGCGCCCGTCCGCGCCGCCCTCACCCGCTCTCATCCGACCATTGGAGCCACCGTGGCCGAGCAGTCCCGTCTCGACAAAGTCATCGCCCTCGCCCGTCACCGCGGGTTCGTGTTCCAGGCCGGTGAGATCTACGGCGGTTCCCGCTCCGCATGGGACTACGGCCCCCTCGGCACCGAGCTGAAGGAGAACATCCGCCGGCAGTGGTGGCAGACCTTCGTACGCGGCCGCGGCGACATGGTGGGCCTGGACTCCTCGATCATCCTCCCCAAGCGCGTGTGGGAGGCCTCCGGCCACGTGGCCACGTTCACCGACCCGCTCGTGGAGTGCCTGCACTGTCACAAGCGGTTCCGCGCCGACAACCTCCTCGAGGACTTCGAGGCACGCAAGGGCCGCGCCGCCGAGAACGGCCTCGCCGACGTGCCGTGCCCCAACTGCGGCACCAAGGGCCAGTACACCGAGCCGAAGGCGTTCTCCGGCCTCGTGAAGTCGTACCTCGGCGTCGTCGACGACGAGTCGGGCCTCCACTACCTCCGCCCCGAGACCGCGCAGGGCATCTTCGTGAACTTCACGAACGTGCTCACCGCGAGCCGCAAGAAGCCCCCGTTCGGCATCGGCCAGGTGGGCAAGTCGTTCCGCAACGAGATCACCCCCGGCAACTTCATCTTCCGCACGCGGGAGTTCGAGCAGATGGAGATCGAGTTCTTCACCCCGCCGGCCGAGGCCGACGAGTGGTTCAAGCACTGGGTCGAGGCCTGCTGGAACTGGTTCATCGACCTGGGCGTCGACCCGGAGAACATGCGCCGGTACGACGTGCCCGAGGAGGACCGCGCGCACTACTCGGCCGGCACGATCGACGTCGAGTACCGCTTCGGCTTCCCCGGCAAGGAGTGGGGCGAGCTCATGGGCGTCGCCAACCGCACCGACTACGACCTCTCCAGCCACGCGGAGGCGTCCGGCCAGAAGCTGTCGTACTTCGACCAGGCGTCGGGCGAGACCTACACCCCGTACGTCATCGAGCCGTCCTTCGGGCTCACCCGGTCGATGATGGCGTTCCTCGTCGACGCGTACGTGGAGGAGGAGGTGCCGAACGCGAAGGGCGGCACCGACACCCGCACCGTGCTGAAGCTGGACCCGCGCCTCGCGCCGGTGAAGGTCGCCGTGCTGCCGCTGAGCCGCAACGAGCGGCTCTCGCCGCTGGCGCGCAAGGTCGCAGAGGACCTCCGCGGCCACTGGAACGTCGACTTCGACGACGCCGGCGCCATCGGCCGCCGGTACCGCCGTCAGGACGAGATCGGCACGCCGTTCTGCGTGACCGTCGACTTCGACTCGCTCGAGGACGACGCCGTCACCGTCCGCGACCGCGACACGATGGGCCAGGAGCGGGTGCCCCTCGAGGGCCTGCACGCCTACCTCGCGGAGCGGCTGCGGGGCGCCTGACCGGGGCTTTCCCGGACACCGGCGCGGGTTGCCCACAAGCCCCCGCAGGTGAGCGCGCGTCCGCGCTAACGTCGGAGGCACACCGTTCGAGGAGAGCACCGTGCCCGTGATGTCGCCCGTCGCCGTGACCCTGTGGGCGGGCGCCGCCCTGTTCGCGCTCGCGATCGTTGGCGCGTGGCATGTCTGGTACGCGCTCGCCCTCAGCCGGGTGTTCGCCGCCCGTGACACCGAGCCGTGGCGTGCCTGGGTCCCCGTGCTGAACGAGGCGGAGGTACTGCGTCTCGGCCGCGAGGACCCGGTGAAGGCGGCGCTGCTGCTGGTCCCCCTGGTGAACCTCTACGCGATCGTGCTCAAGGCGGTCGCGGCCGCACGGATCGGCCGCGCGGACGAGCGCCCGGACGGGCTTGTCGCGCTCGCCGTGCTGCTGCCCCCGCTGTGGGCCACCCTCCTCGCCGCACCCCGGCGAGAGCAGGCGCGCACACCGCTGCCCGTCCCCGCGGGGACGCGCGCACCCGCGCGCGGTGCCGGCGCGCGCCCGCAGGCGGCGGAGCGTCCGTCCTCTCCGCCACTGCCGCCGGCGGCCCCCGCGCCGACCGCAGCGGCTGCGGCGTCCCCCGCGCCGGCTGCCCCCGTGGCGCCCGCGCCCGCTGCGGCCGCCCCTGCGACATCCGCACCCGCTCCGGTCGCCCCGCCCGCACCCCCTGCACCGGCTGCGGCGGCCGCTGCGCCGCCCGTGCCGTCCTCCGCCGCTCCGGCCTCCGCCGTGCCGGCCGAGGACGCGCAGCCGCTCACCCGCCGCGCGGCCGCCCGCCGCCGTGCCGAGGTCGACGACGCGACCGCGATCGTCCGCGCCCCCGCGGGCTGGGAGCTCGTGCTCCCCACCGGCGACGCGGTCGCGCTGACCGCCCGTGTGATCGTGCTCGGCCGCAATCCGCAGCCCGAGGGCGACGCGCAGGTCGTCGCGGTCTTCGACACCACGCGGACCGTCTCGAAGCGGCACGCACGCCTGGAATGGACCGGTCGCGAGTGGACCGTCACCGACCTCGACTCGACGAACGGCGTCACGCTCGCCGGCGACGCGGAGGATGTGGGCCGCACCCCCGCCGCGGGAGTGGCGACGCCGGTCGCCGAGCGGTTCCGTCTCGGTGACGCGGTGCTGCGCCTCCGTCGCGTCGGCTGAGCTCAGTCCTCCGCCGCGGGCTCGCCGTAGAGGCCGCCACGGCCGGCCGGGGTCGTGCCGATCGTCCCGCGCCGCCGCGCCGCCGCCGCGCCGAGCGCCCCGACCGCGCCGAGCAGCACGAGTCCGCCCACCGCGGCCGCCCCGCCCCACGCGATCGCGGCCGCGTCGGCGGGCGGGCGGTCCGCCACGACGAGCGGCGCGGCGGTGGCGTCGTCCCGGGCGGACGCCGCATCCGCCCCGTCGGGTCGTTCCGGACCGCGGATGCCGGGGCCGGGCGCGAGCATGATCGCGTCGTACGGCTGCACGACGCCCCATCCGGCGGCGTCGTCCCGCGCGTCGGGGTCGGCCCGCACGGCGCTCGCCTGCAGCCGGTAGGCCCATTCCGCGGGGGTCTCGTCCGGGTGCGCGGCGGCCACGAGCGCCGCAGCGGCCGCCACGTACCCGCTCGCGTAACTCGTCATCGGCACGTCGGGGGCGAAGAAGCAGTCCCCACCCGTCACCGCCGTGGTGAGCACCATCTGTCCGGGTGCCGCGACGGCCACGTGGGGGCCGTGGATGCTCGCGTCGCCGACGACGCCGTCGAGGTCGGACGCCGCCACGCCGAGTGCACCGAGGTCGCCCGCCGGGTACCGGGGGCCGTCCTCGCGGGCGTCCTCGTCGACGGCGATCGTGCCGTCGCGGTTGCCCGCGCTGCCCACGACGAGCGAACCGCGCGCGGTCGCGTACGCGACGGCCTCGGTGACGGCCGGGTCGGCGGCCGGTGCGCTCAGCGAGACGTTGATGATCTGCGCACCCTGGTCGGCGGCGTACCGGATGCCCTGTGCGAGCCGTTCCGTCGTCGGCCCGAGCCCGGCCTCGCGCTGCTGCTGCTCGACCCCGGCGTACACGCGGACGGGCAGCACGGCGGCCTCGGGGGCGAGTCCGACCACGGCCGATCCGGCGATCTCCCGCGCCGCGATCTGGCCGGCGATGGCGGTGCCGTGGCCGTAGTCGTCGGTCCGTCCGGCGGGATCGGCGCCGTCCGGGACCAGGTTCGTCCCGCCCGTCACCGCCCCGGTGAGGTGCGGATTCGAGCCGACGCCGGAGTCGACCACGGCGACCGTGACGCCGGCGCCACGCGTGACACCCCACGCGAGGTCGCGCTGCAGCATCTGCAGCGCGGGCGCCTCGCGGTCGATGCGGGTCGACCCGTCGCACTCTCCGCTCGTCTCCGCGTGCGCGGGGACGGCGATCCCGAGCAGGAGCATGCCGAGCACCGCCCCGGCGGCGACCGCTCTGCGGGTCATCCGTCGTCGCCCCGGCCGGGCGACGTGCCTGCCGCCTCCTCCGTCAGCGCGGGACCGGTCTGGAACAGCGCGATCCAGCCCTGCGGCGCGGCGCCGGCGTCGTCCATGTCGTACCCGAGCCGGTTGACCGTCTCCTCGGTCGCGCCCGGGACGGGGAACGCGGTACCGGTCTCGTCGACGAGGGTGAGGATGCCGGCGCGCTGGTCGCCCCGGCCGCCGGCGTCGACGAGCGCGCCGCGACCGGCAGCGACCTCGACGCCCGGGGCCACCGGCGTCTGCGCGTCCTGTCCGGCGAGGAGCGTGCGGCCGCCGGGGACCGAGCCGTCGAGCACGGCGCACGGCCGCTGCTCGGCCGGCAGCGCGGTGAAGCCGTCGGCGGGCCAGTCCGCGCCGCCGGCGGCGGTGGCCGCCGACGGGATGTCGGCGATCGCGGAGGAGCTGACCTCCACCACGCCCTCGAGCTCCGCGCCGTCGCCCAGCTGGTAGAGGCGCCAGGCGAGCGGGGTGAGGTCGGCGAGGGTGCCGTCCGGGAGCACGAGGAGCCGCTCGTCGTCCGGGGTGCTGCGGATGTGGACCACGTCGCCGACGCGCAGGTCGGTTCCGTCCACCCGCTCCCCCGCGGCGTCGACCGTGATCGGTTCCAGCGGCGTCCCGGCCACGAAGAGGTTGAGCCACTGCGCGGACACCTCGACCGGGCTGAGGGCGGTGATGCCGGCGGCGCGGAGCACCGCGTCGGAGGCGTCGGCCGCGACCGGGAACGCGCGGTCGCCCGCCACGATGTAGCGGTCGCCGTCGACCTCGACGACCACCGCGCCGTCGGTCGTGCGAGGGGCCTTGCCGCCGACGCGCACGGCGAGGTCGACGTCGTCCGTCACGCACGCGCTCCAGCCGCTGTTGCGCAGCCGGTCGGGTGCCGGGAGTTCGTCGGGGGCGCCGACGATCCCGAGCGTCTCGCCCACGCTGACCCCGGCGAGGTTCTGCTGGTCGGTCGTGATGACCTCGAACCCGCTCGCCGGCAGGAGCAGCCTGGCGCTCGCGGTGTTGATGACCGGATGCAGCCCGCCCTCGATGGTCACGAACCGCGCCCCGGTGTCGGAGACGAGGATGAGTTTGCCGTTGTCCCAGCCGGAGGGCAGTCCCGGCCGGATGAGTCCGTAGAACACGCCGACGAGCACGACGCCCACCGTCAGCGCGATCGCCGCGATGACCGCGCGAAGCGGCGCCGTCGGTTCGAGCTCCTTGCCGCCGGGCGCCCCGCTGACGAACGCCGTGAGGAGCCGTCGGCGGGAGAAGTTCTGCGCCTCGATGAGGTCGCTCTTGGTCGCCATCGGCGATCAGGCCCATCCGGCGACGACGGCGCCGAGTGGCAGGAGGAGCGCGAGCACCACCAGCTCGGCGGTGTCGGCGAGGCGGGTGAGCCGCATCCGGGCGCGCGGCGACAGGATCGTGAGCGTGACGACGATCGCGGTGGCGACGGCGACCACGACCGTCAGCGCGACCCGCAGGTCCGGCTGGGCGAAGGCGACGGTGAGGCCGGTCGCCGCGAGTCCTGCGGTGCCGACGCCCATCACCGCGAGCACGCTGGCACGCGAGTACGCCTGGCGCGACGGGAACATCATGACGAGCGAGGCCAGCAGGCACAGGGCCGCGCCGACCGCACCCTCCGTCGCGACGAGGGGGATGGCCGCGAGCAGCACGAACCCGGATGCGAGCCGCAGGCACACCAGCATCCGCCGCCCCCGTGCCGCGCGGCGCCGGACGTCCTCGGGATCGATCGGCACCGGATCGGCGAACATCTCCGCGTCGCTCTGCGGCGAGATCACCCGGATGCGGGTGGAGCTCAGCACGAGCCACGGCAGTGCACCGCCGAGCGTGCCGATCACGGCGATCGTGAGCGCGTACACCGTGGCCTCGGCGCCGGGCATGAGCGCGGCGATGCCGGAGGACACCGCGAGCACGGCCGCGACGACCAGCGGGACGAGCTGCACCTCGGCGTCGGCCGGCATGAGCGCCATCGCAACCCCGGCGCACACGAGCGCGGCGAGCCCGGCGAGCGCGAGCGGCGCACCCCAGAGCGAGCCGCCGACCGGGCCCGCGAGGTAGCCGGCCAGGCCTGCGAAGACGGCGGCGGCGATGCCGAGCCCGTGCCCGGCCTCGTGCTGGCCCATGCGGGCGACGACCGCCGCGACCACGAGCAGGACGACGGCTCCGCCCCCGGCGATGAGCGGGCCGAGACCGAGCCCCGGACCGACGGCGAGGAGCAGCACGGCGCAGACGCCGAGCAGCGTGAGACTCGCGGCGAGCGCGGTGCGGGCGTTGTCCTGCGGGCTCCACGGCCGCGCCTGCTCGGCGGTCGCGTCGATGACCGCCTCGACGATGTCGTCGTACACGCGCGGCTGGGTGACCAGCCCGCCGCGTGCGAGGGTGAGCACGTCGCCGTCCTCCACGCCCTGCGCCGCGGCGCCCTGGGCCGGGTCGAGGGTGCGTCCGTCCGCGGTGACGAGCGCGTAGCCGTTCGTGGTCATGGTGGGGTCGAGCACCCCGAGCCGGCGGGCGAACCCGGGCATGAACTCGATGAGCGGCACCTGGGCGGGCACGCCGATGTCGAGCCTCCTGCCCTCGCTCTGGATCGAGATCCGCAGCAGTGAGCGTGACGTGGCGATCGTCTGGACCACGATGCGGATCCCCCTCGAGTTTCGACCGGACGCGGTGACGGACACGGTGCGAGCGGTCAGTCTAAACCGCCGCCTCCGCGCCACCTCGCCGACGGGCGGCCACCCTGTGGACATGTGGCTTCCGTGAGAGAACTTTCATCCACAACCGGGCCTTTCCGTCGTCACAGCGGAATTACCACACCTAGCGTGGAACGCGGTAGGCCCGGACGACCTGCTCCGCCCGAGGTTATGCTCGGCGGCCATCACGACCCATCGCACAGGAAGAGGGGGATGTCGTGGCAGATGTGATCTCCGCCGAAGAGGGCGCGCTCAAGCGCGGCGCCGAGGCAGTCAACACCGCGAAGGCGGGAATCGACCAGCAGGTGAAGAAGGTGCGCGGCGAGATCGAACAGGTCGCCGGGTTCTGGACGGGTGCCGCAGCCGGCGCCTACACCCAGCTCATGCAGCGCTGGAACGAGGAGACGACGAAGCTCAACGAGGTGCTCGTCTCGCTGGAGGACGCGCTGAAGGGCACCGAGCGCGACCAGGCCGCGTCCGAGGAGTCGCACCAGCAGACCATCGCCGGCCTCACCTCGATGATGGGCTCCTGACGCCGTCGGCGCAGGCGAAGAAAGGATTCCGATATGCAGTCCATGTCCGTCCGCCCCGAGCAGGTCATCGCCCTCGCCGGGCAGATCCGCAACGGCGCCGCGGGGATCAAGTCCCAGCTCGAGCAGCTCGAGTCCGAGGTCGGCAAGCTCCGCGCCTCCTGGAACGGTGAGGCGCAGAACTCCTACGACGAGGCCCAGCGCAAGTGGGCCCAGTCGCTCACCGCGCTCCAGGCTCTCCTCGAGCAGATCTCCTCGAAGACCGAGCAGATCTCGCAGGGCTACGTCTCGACCGACAAGTCCGCCGCGGGACGCTTCGCACTCTGACCGACACATCCCGCCGGGCCGGGGTCGTGATGCTCGCATCCGACCCCGGCCCGCACCCGGTTCCACACTCCACGGGGGAAGACGCACGATGATCAACGTCGCAGCCATCGGGTACGACCTGACGATCCTCGCCAAGAACATCAAGGCGATGCAGGACCAGGCCGCCGAGTTGCCCGCCTCGAGCGAGGTCCGCGAGGTGGAGGGCGGCGGCAGCACCCCCGGTCAGCAGAACTGCACGGCGCGGCTGAAGGAGGTCTCCTTCCGCCTGGCGACCATGATCGAGGGCGTCCGCGACTTCGTCGCCCAGAACGCCGACACCCTGAACGCGGCCGCGGAATCGCTCGCCGAGACGGATGCCGAGGGCGACCAGGCCGCATCCCGGGCCACGATCTTCCTCGAGTCCGCCATCACCACCGGACCCGGGAACGGCGGGTCCCGGTCGTCCGGGTCGACGGGCGCGTCCGGCTCGGGGACGTCGGCGTCCGGCGCCGACGGCGGCGGCACGGCGAACGACCTGTGATCGGGCATCGCACACGGGCGCGGCGCACCCCCCGCGCGACGGCGACGGGCGCGGCGCTCCTGGCCATGGTCCTCGGCGCGGGGGCGGCACCCGCCGCCGCCACGACCACGGGCGATGAGGGCCAGTGGTGGTACGACCTGTACCAGGTCGAGACGAACCACGCCGAGGGGTGGACCGGCGAGGGCGTGAAGATCGCGGTCATCGACACGCAGATCAACCCCGACCTGCCGGTGTTCGCGGACGCCGACCTGACGGTCGGCGAGTCGCTGTGCGTGGGCCGTGAGCCCGCCACGACGGAGTTCAACGCCGGCTCGCAGCACGGCACCAACACGACCGCCCTGCTCGTCGGGAACGGCGAGGGCGCCGCCGGCATCCGCGGCATCGTCCCGGATGCGGAGGTGCTCTTCCTCGGGTACGGCAACGAGCCGGAGGGCTCGCAGAACAACACGTGTCAGACGCCGCCCGAGGCGGGCGGCATCAGCCAGCTCGGCTGGGGCCTGCGCCAGGCGATCGACGCCGGTGCCGACATCGTGAACATGTCCTTCGGGCTGGGCCCCCTGGTCGGCGAGGAGACGAGCGACGCCGAGGTGGTCGCCGAGGCCGTGGCCCGCGGCATCGTCCTCGTCGGCGCGGTGCCCAACCCGGGCGAGTTCGACACCGCCCAGTTCTTCCCGTGGGGCTACCGGGGCGTGGTCGCGGTCAACGCGATGAACCGCGAACGCGAACTGCCGATCAACACCACCTGGAACATCCCCAACAAGGTCTCCGGCACCACGGTGGTCGCCGCCGGCCTCGACTTCTCCATCCTCGGCACCGGCGGCGACTGGAACGCGGTCGGGCACACCGGCGGCACCTCCCTCGCGACCCCGCTCGTCGCGGGCATGCTGGCCGCGACGAAGCAGAAGTACCCGGAGGCGACCGGGAACCAGCTGCTCCAGTCGCTGATCCACAACACCGGCGCGGACGACCACGAGCTCGCGTTCGACGACGAGAGCGGCTTCGGCTACGGACTCGCGTCGCTGAGCCACATGCTGCGGGTGGATCCGACGCAGTACGACGACGTGAACCCGCTGCTCGACAAGAGCTACTCGACGGCCTCCACCGGCGAGCCGACCGACGAGCAGTTCGCCGCAGCCGCCGCGGCGCTGGAACCCACCGAGGAGCCGTCGAGCGAACCCGCTGCGGGCGCGGGCGACGCCGGTGACACCGGCGGGTCCGGAGCGGTGGTGGCGGTGATCGCCGTGGTCGCGGTGGTCCTGGTCGCCGGTGTCGTCGTCACCGTCGTCATCTCGAGGAAGAACCGCACCCAGCGAGCGAGGAGCACGCAATGAGCAACTGGGAAGAGCAGCTACGGGCGATCGCCGAAGGCAAGGAGTGGGACCTCCCGCACGCCGGGCAGGCGAGGACCTCGCTCGACCAGCTGCAGACGCTGCTGAAGACCGTCTCCTCCGAGCCCGGTCTGGTCGGTTCGGCGGGCGACGAGGCGAGCGCCTCATTCGATGACGCGCGCACCGAGACGCAGAAGCTCATCGACTACCTCACCGACGACCTCCCCAAGGCGATCACGCGGGTCAACGAAGCGCAGGCCACCGCGAAGGAGGCGTTGCAGCGTCTCGGCGCCGGCTCGCTCAGCCCCGAGCAGACCGCCCTCATCCGCGGTGCCGAGATCGGCGCCACGGTCGTGGTCGGCCCGGTCGCGGTCGTGGTCGGGGAGGGCGCGATCTCCGCCCTCAACAACTTCTTCGGCAACAAGCGCGAGGAGGAGGCGCGAGAGGCCGTCCGCGCCGTCACCGCCGAGATCGACGCTGCGCGCGCGGAGATCCCCGATCCGCCGAGCTCCTACTTCACCGACGCCGACGACCCACGGAACCCCGGTGGTCCCGGCGGCCCCGGCGGGCCCGGCGGCCCCGGCATCCCCACCGACAGCTTCCCGCAGTTCCCGGGCCACGACGCCCCGGTCGGCAACGGCGGGACGGGCTATGCCGTCATCACCGGCACCGGGCAGGTCATCGACAATGGGACGCCCACCGACATCACCATCCCCCGTCCCCCCGGGGTGCCCGTGGTCATCCCGACCCCCGAGGGCCCCGTGACCGGCACCCCCGGTACGGGTGGGATCGGTGGGATCGGGGGTGGCGCCGGAGGCCTTCTCGGCGGCGGCGGCATGACCAGCGGCCTCATCGCGGGGGCCGGCGGCGCGGCGGCGCTCGGCGGTCTGGGCAAGCTCTCCAGTGTCGGCGCGGCTGCGATCGCGCGCCTCACCGGGGCGGGCGGCGCCGGTGGGATGGCCGGCGTCGGCGGTGTCGGCGGCACGGGCGGCCTGCGCGGCGGCGGACTTGCCCCGAACGCGGGCACCGGTTCGGGCGGCCTGCTCGGCGCACGCGGCATGGCGGGCGCGGCGGGCGGCGCCGGCGGCGCGGAGGCCGGACGCGGCCCCGGCGGCATGGTGGGCGGCGGCGGCCAGGGCGCCCAGGGCGCCCGCGGCACCGGTTCGGAGCGCAAGCGCGGACGCGGTCGCGGCCTGGGTGGGCCGATCGCCCCGCGACTCGAGGACGACGAGGAGTTCGGCCCGCTGTCGGAGAACGCGGGCGCGGGCGGCCGCGACTGACGTGGGCGGACGAGGAGACGAGCGATGACGAAGAAGATCTCAGCCACCGAGGGCGCGCTGCTGCGCGGCGCCGAGGCGGTGTCCGGCGCGCACGCCGACATCGCCGCGAGCACGGCCCGGGTCCGCAACGAACTGGAGGACCTGCAGTCCGCCTGGTCGGGCGACGCCGCGAAGGCCTACCGTGAGCTCATGACGGAGTGGACCACCGGCGCGAACCGGATCAACCGGACGCTCGTGCATCTGCAGGAGGCGCTCCGCGCCACGCACGGCGACCAGGTCGCGGTGGAGGACGCCCACCGTCAGACGATCTCCGGACTCGGGTCGATGATGGGAGGCGAGTGAGATGACCGATCTCAAGGTGACCCCCGCGGCGCTGAGCGCCGCCGCCGCCTCGCTCAAGCAGGAGAGTCAGCACATCGAGGCGGTGCTCGCCGGCCTCGAACAGGAGGTCGCCCGGCTGCGCGGCAACTGGGACGGTGCCGCGCAGGCCGCGTACGACGTGGCCCAGCGGGAGTGGTCGCTCACGTTCGCGCACATGAAGACGGTGCTCGCGAACATCGCGCAGGCGACGGAGCGGATCGGCGACGACTACGTGGAGACGGACAAGCGGTCCGCGAAGCTCTTCCAGCGGTGAGCGCGGACGCGGGCCGGGGCCGCGCCGCATCCGACGTGGGATCGTCGGGTATCGGGATGCTGTCGGGGGGACGGTGAGGACATGGGGACGCTCACGGAGCGGCGACGCCTGGCGATCGTCGACGGCACCGACCGCCACGACCTGAGCCTGCCGCTCGACGCCACCCTCACCGAGGCGCTCGCGCGTCTCGGTGTGCGCGTGCGTCCCGGCCGGGAGGTGCTCCTCGAGCCGGACGGCCGCGAGGTCAGCACCCTCACCCGCGCCGAGGACCTCACCGACGGCGCGGTCCTCGCACTCGTCGATCTCACCCCGGGCCCCACCCGTCGGCGCGGGCGCCCGATCGCACGCCGGGAGGGGACGGATGCGGCCGCCGCCTGGTGGACGGTGTGCGCCGTCGCGCTGCTGCTCGCTGCGGTGGCGGTCCTCGCCCCCGGCGCGCTCCCTGCGACCGCGCACACCTGGCTCGCCGGCCTCACCGGACTCGCCACCGTCGCCGCCGGGGTGCCCTACGCCTGGCGCGCCCGCGACGACCGCAGGGGCGCGGCCGCCACCCTGCTCGCCCTCCTCTCGCTCGCGTTCGCCACCGGCGCGCTCGCGGTGCCGCAGCTGCCCGCGGCCGCCGACGTGCTCGCCGTGTTCGCCGGACTCGTCTGCGCCGCCGTCACCGCGGGCGTGCTCGGCCTCGTCGCCCGCCCGCCCGGCCTCCACGCGGCACTCACCGCCGGGACCACGACCCTGCTCGTGCTCGCCGGCGTGTGGGGGCTCGCCCTCGTCACGGGGCTTCCCGCCGCAGGCGCCGCCGCGATCACGCTCGGGCTCACCCCGGTGGCGCTCCGGGTGCTGCTCGCCGGGCTCATGGAGGTGCCGCCGGGGCTGTTCATCGACTACGCGCGCTACCAGACCACGCGCTGGAGCGTGCGTCAGCAGCTCCCCGAGGAGGTGCACGGCATCGGCGCGTCGGACGCCAAGCGCCTCGTCGCCAGGTCGACCGGCCGGCTCATCGCCGGCACCGTGCTGCTGTGCACGGCCGCGGGCCTTGCGGCGCCCGCCGCGCTGCCCGGCTTCGACGGCTCGGACCCGCTCGTCCTGGCCGGCCGCATCGCCCTCGTCGCGACCTCCGTGCTCGCGCTGCTGCTCGGCGCCCGACGCTACGGTGCGCCGGTCCTGCGGTGGCTCCCCCGGGCCGCCGCATCCGTCGTCGTCCTCGTCGCCGCGCTCGCCCTCACGAGGATCGTCGACGCCGACGCGCTCGTGGTCGCCGCGGTCGCGTGCCTCGCCGTGGGTGCCGCGGTCGCGTTCACGGTCGTGCCGGTCGCCCGCGGCGCACGGTCGCTCTTCTGGTCGCGCCTCGGCGACGCCTTCGAATGGCTCGCCGTCGCGCTGTCCCTGCCGGCCGGCCTCCTGGCCGCCGACATCATCGACGTCCTCCGAGGGGTGATGGCATGAGCCTGCCGCCGCAGTTCACCGGGGAGCCCGCCACGGTCGGCGCCCGCGTCGCCGCGTTCTCGATCGACGCCGCGATCGTGGTCGTCGTCGGCGTGGCCGTCTGGCTCGTCACGGGCTCACCGTGGTTCGGGATGCTGCTGGCCGCCGAGGCGGTGCTGGCGCTGTGGATCCTGCAGTCGCGCGCCGGGACGAGTCCGGGCAAGGCGATGCTGCGGCTGCGGGTCAGCCGCGAGGACGCGCCGTACTCCCCCGGCGCCGGCCGCGCCTTCGTCCGCGGTTCGCTCGTCGCGCTCGGCGGCCTCGTCTTCGGGGTGGGCGCCTGGATCGTGGAGGCCTCGGGCGCCTGGGACCGGGGCCGTGCGCGCCGCTCGTGGGCCGACCGTGCGTCGCAGACCGTCGTCGTCGCCGCCCCGCCCAAGCCGACCGCGCGCGAGCGTGGACGCGGCGCGGTGGCGGCGGCCGCCCCGATGTCGGCGCCCGAACCCACGGTCGTCGCCCGACCCTGGACCCCGGCGGTGGTCGCCTCCACCGGTGCCCGCGGCCCGATCGCCGCCCGGACGCCGGAGCCCGTGGCGGCGCCCGCACCGCCCGCGCCGCCCGCGCCCGCCTGGGGCACACCGCAGCAACCGCCGCAAGGGGCGGTGCCGGTCGCCGCCGGGCCGGCCGCATCCGCCCCGTCGGCGCAGGTGCCGGACGACGCGACCGGCGCGCTGCTGCTCATCTTCGACACCGGTCAGCGCGAACGCCTGAGCCTGCGGCACGCCGCCGTGCTCGGCCGCAACCCCGGCCGGTCGGAGGAGTCCGACCATCTCGTGCCGGTGGAGGACCCGGACGCGAGCGTCTCCAAGGACCACCTGCGGCTGGAGTACGACCGCGGCGGCCTGTGGGTCACCGACCTGGAGTCCACGAACGGCACCGAGCTCGTCGACGACGACGGCTCCACCCGCCCCGTCCCGCCAGGACTCCGCGTCCGCGTCGACGACGGCTACCGGGTCCGGATCGGGAACCGCACCTTCACCGTGAGCCGACTGATGGGAGCCGCCGAGTGAGCAAGGGACCACGTCTCGCCCCGCCCGCCGTCCCCAGCGGCCGCATCGTCGTGCAGGCGCCGCCGGAGCTCGTGCCCAACGAAGGCGGATCGAGCCTGCTCACGTCGCTGCTGCCGATGCTCGGCAGCGTGGGCGCGATCGTGATGGTGACGATCTCGAACGCCGGCCCGACCGGGTTCATCACGGGCGGCATGTTCCTGCTGTCCTCCCTCGGCTTCGTCGCCGTGAACGGCTGGCGGCAGCGGTCGCAGCGCACCGCGCAGGTGCTCGGCAACCGGCGCGAGTACCTGGCGTACCTGTCGGATCTGCGCGAGACCGTGCGCACCGCGGCGAAGAAGCAGCGACGCCACGCCGCCTGGATCACGCCCGCGCCGTCCGCGCTGCCGTTCCTCGCGGAGGAGCGCACCCGCGTGTGGGAGCGCCAGCCCGGGGACGAGCACTTCCTCCTCACCCGCATCGGCACATCCGACCAGCCGCTGTGCGTCACGCTCGAGGCCCCCGAGCTGCCGCCGCTCGCCCAGCTCGACCCGGTCGCCGCATCCGCCGCGCACCGGTTCATGCTCACGCACGAGATCCAGCCCGACCTGCCCCTGGGCGTGCGGCTGACCGATCACGCGAAGATCGAGGTGGTCGGCCCCGACGAGGAGGCGGTGCGGGCGCTCACCCGCTCGATGCTCGCGGGGATCGCGACCCTGCACGACCCGGAGGACGTCGTCATCGCGGTGCTCGCCGGCGCCGACCAGCAACCGGCGTGGGACTGGATCAAGTGGCTTCCGCACGCCATGTCGGCCCGCGGCGAGGACCGCCTGGGGCCCGCCCGGCTCCTCGCGTCCTCGCTCGACGAGCTCGAGGAGCTCCTGCCCGCGAGCCTGCGCGAGCGGCCGCGGTTCGGTCGCGGCGGCGGCGCCACCCCCCACGTGGTGCTCGTCGTCGACGGCGTCCGCCTCCCGATCGGCGACCCCGTGGTGGGCGACGAGGGGATGCTGGGCGTCACCGTGGTGGAGCTGCCCTCCCGCTGGGCGGAGCTCGAGAACCCGGCGGTGCTGCGCATCGCGCTGCCCGCCGCCGACGCCGCGGACGCCCGGGCCGAGCTCATCGACCTCGCGAACGGCAGCGTGCCCTTCACGGCGGACGCCGCATCCATCGCCGAGGTGGAGGCGACCGCGCGACGGCTCATGCCGCTCTCGTCGAACCCGGCCGCGCTCGCGGAGACCGCCGGGGTGCAGCAGGGCCAGCGCGAACTGGTCGAGCTACTCGGGCTCCCCGACGTGCGCGAGATCGACTTCGACCGCGCCTGGTCGGGCAGGCTCGAACGCGACCGGCTGCGCGTGCCGATCGGGCAGACGACCGACGGCGCCCCACTCGTGCTCGACCTCAAGGAGGCCGCGCAGCAGGGCATGGGCCCGCACGGGGTGATGATCGGCGCCACCGGCTCCGGCAAGTCCGAGGTGCTGCGCACGCTCGTGCTCGCACTCGCGCTCACCCACTCCCCCGAGCAGCTGAACTTCGTGCTCGTCGACTTCAAGGGCGGTGCGACCTTCGCCGGTATGGCCGGGATGCCGCACGTCTCCGCGGTCATCACCAACCTCGGCAGCGAGCTCGCCCTCGTCGACCGCTTCCAGGACGCGCTGCAGGGTGAGATCGTGCGGCGCCAGGAGCTGCTGCGCGCGGCCGGCAACTTCGCGAACGTGCTCGACTACGAGAAGGCCCGCCGCGGCGGGCGCACCGACCTGGAGCCGCTGCCCGCCCTGCTCATCGTGGCCGACGAGTTCTCGGAACTCCTCGCCGCGAAGCCGGAGTTCGTGGAGAGCTTCATCAACATCGGCCGCGTGGGCCGCTCGCTGCAGGTGCACCTGCTGCTCGCCTCGCAGCGTCTCGAGGAGGGCAAGCTCCGCGGGCTGGACACCTACCTGTCCTACCGGATCGGTCTGCGCACCTTCTCGGCGGCCGAGTCGCGCACGATCATCGGCACCCCCGACGCGTACACGCTGCCGCAGGAACCGGGCGTCGGGTATCTCAAGGCCGACACCGAGAACCTGCTGCAGTTCAAGGCGGCCTACGTCTCCGGCACCCCGAAGACGACGCTGCGTCGCCGGACCGAACGCGCCGGCGACGCACCGGACGCGTCGACGGAGATCGAGCTGTTCACCGCCGCACCGCAGCCGCTCGCCGAGATCGAGGAGACCTCGGCCCCGGTCGTCGAGGAGGAGCCGGCGGCGCCCGCGGAGGAGCGCTCGACGTTCCAGATCGCGGTCGACCGGATGGCCGGTCGCGGCCCCGCCGCGCACCAGGTGTGGCTGCCGCCGCTCGCCGACCCCGCCACCCTCGACGAGCTCATGCCCGACCTCGCGGTGGACCCGCAGCTCGGGCTGGTGTCGGCGGCCTGGCGTGCGGCGGGTGCCCTCACCGTGCCGCTCGGCATCGTGGACGTGCCGCTCGAACAGCGCCGCGAGCAGCTCGTGGTCTCGCTCGGCGGCGCCGCCGGACACGTCGCGATCGTCGGGTCGCCCCTGAGCGGCAAGTCGACCATGGCCCGCACGCTCGTCTCCGCGCTCGCGCTCACCACGACCCCCCTCGAGGCGCAGTTCTACGTGCTCGACTTCGGTGGCGGCAGCTTCACCGGCATGCAGCGCCACCCGCACATCGCCGGCGTCGCGACCCGCACCGAGGCGGAGGCGGTGCGCCGCACGGTCGCCGAGGTGGAGTCGATCATCGACGCGCGCGAGCAGTACTTCCGCGCGAACGGGGTCGACTCGATCGACACCTACCGGCAGCGCCGTGCCCGCGGCCTCGTGGACGACGGCTACGGCGACGTGTTCCTCGTGGTCGACGGCTGGGCGACCCTCCGCGGCGAGTACGAGGCGCTCGAGACGCGCGTGCAGACCATCGCCGCGCGCGGCCTCAGTTTCGGCGTGCACGTGATCGTGACCGCGAACCGGTGGCTGGAGATCCGGGCGAGCCTGAAGGACCTCATCCAGACACGGCTCGAGCTGCGCCTCGGCGACCCGTCGGACTCCGAGATCGACCGCAAGCAGGCCGCGAACGTGCCCACCGGCCAGCCCGGCCGCGGGCTCAGCGCGGCGAAGCTGCAGATGCTGTCCGCCCTGCCGCGGATCGACGGCGACGGCGACCCGGCGAGTCTCGTCGACGGCGTCGACGAGATGGTCGACCGCATGCGGGAGGCCTGGACGGGGCCGGCGGCGCCCAAGCTGCGGCTCCTGCCGGAGCACCTCGCGCTCGAGGAGCTCCGCTCGCTCGCCGGACCGGACGACCGCCGTCTGCTGCTCGGCGTCGACGAGGCGCAGCTCGCACCGTTCGGCGTGGACCTCCGCTCCGAGTCGCACCTCTACCTCTACGGCGACGCGGGCATGGGCAAGTCGTCGTTCCTGCGCGGGGTCGCGCAGGAGATCACGCGGCTGTACGGCCCGGACGAGGCGAAGATCTTCGTCGTCGACTACCGGCGGGCGCTGCTCGGCGAGATCCCGGAGCAGTACCTGGGCGCCTACCTGACCTCGCACGAGATGGCGTCGGGCGGCATGTCGGAGCTCGCGGCGTTCTTCTCCGGCCGCATCCCGGGCCCGGACATCACGCCGCAGCAGCTGCGGGAGCGCAGCTGGTGGAAGGGCGCGGAGGGGTTCATCCTCGTCGACGACTACGACCTGGTCGCCACGAGTCAGGGCAACCCGATCGCGGTGCTGCAGCCGCTCCTCGCCCAGGCGGGCGACCTCGGCCTGCACGTCATCCTCACCCGGCGGACCGGTGGCGCCAGCCGCGCCGCGTACGACCCGATCATCCAGCGCTTCACCGATCTCGGTGTCACCGGCATCCTGCTCGGCGGCAACCCGGAGGAGGGCGCGCTGATCGGCCGGGTGAAGCCGGTGCCGTCGGTGCCGGGGCGCGCGCAGATCATCAGCCGCGACAAGGGGCTCGTCGCCGCGCAGCTCGCGCTGCCGCCGTCGGTGCACTGACGTCAGCGAGGACGCAGCAGCTCCCGGATCGCGCGCACGGCCGGGGCCTCGGTCATGGTGGCACGCCACACGAGCGTGACCGGCCGGGTGGGCACCGGGTCCTCCACCGGCACGGCCACCACGCCCTCCGGCAGTCGCCCCCGGCCGAGCCGCGGGACGAGGGCGACCGCGAGTCCGGCCGCGACGAGCTCGATCTGCGAGGCGAATTCGAGGCAGCGGTAGTCGATGCGCGGCGGCTGGGCCTCACCCCGGAACATGTGGCAGAACCACTCGTGGCAGATCGTGCCGTCCGGGGTGCACGCCCAGATCCGGTCGCGGATGTCGGCGGGGACGACCGCGGGCCGTCCGGCCAGCGGGTCGCCCGCCGGGACCAGGACGTCGGCGACGTCGCGGAAGAGCTCCTCGCTGCGAAGGCTC
Source organism: Microbacterium sp. GXF7504 (assembly GCF_054798235.1). Taxonomy (NCBI): domain Bacteria; kingdom Bacillati; phylum Actinomycetota; class Actinomycetes; order Micrococcales; family Microbacteriaceae; genus Microbacterium; species Microbacterium sp. GXF7504. The sequence goes on from NZ_JBSJZI010000001.1 coordinate 651,233, forward strand.
GGCGGCATCGTCAGCCCGACACCCTCCCAGTGGTGGACGAGCGCGATGTCGAGCGTCCCCGCGGCGACCGCCGCCACCGCATCCCACGGGTCCTGCTCCTGGACCGTCACGCGCAGGTCGGGGTACCGGTCGCGCACCGCGACCAGGATCCCGGGCAGGATGCCGCGGGCGGCCGTCGAGAACGTGCCGAGCCGGATCGTGCCGGTCGGCCGGGCCTGCGCGTCGTGGAGGCGCGAGCGGAGCGATTCGACCTGTTCGCGCAGCGCCTGCCCCTCCTCGACGACCCGCCGACCGGCCGCCGTGAGCACGACGCCACGACCGGCACGGTCGAGGAGCCGCGCCCCGAGGTCGCGCTCCAGGCGCTTGACCTGCTGCGAGACGGCGGAGGGGGTGAAGCCGAGTTCGGCCGCGGCACCGTGCACGGTGCCCGTACGGGAGACGGCGAGGAGCGCGTCGACGGCCGCGAGATCGATCATGGCCCCCATCATGCACGTCCGGCACCGGATGGCGTGAAGGAATGTGCGCTGGTGCTGCACGGTCGCGTCCGGCCAGCATGGACCCGTGCCCCTCCGTTCCGCGCTCGCAGCCGTCCTCGTCGCGCTCATCTGGGGCGTGAACTTCGTGGTGATCGACCTGGGACTCGAGGGGATGCCGCCCACGCTGTTCGTGGCGCTGCGGTTCACGGCCGTCATCGTGCCCGCGGTCTTCTTCGTCCCCCGCCCCGCGGCACGGATGCGCGACGTGCTCCTGATCGGCCTGTGCATGAGTCTCGGACAGTTCGGGCTCCTCTACACGGCGCTCGCGCTCGGCATGCCGGCGGGGCTCGCCTCGCTCGTGCTGCAGGCCCAGGTGGTGTTCACCGTGCTGTTCGCCGCGCTCGCGCTCCGCGAGGCCCCGACCGGGCGGCAGGCGCTCGGCGTCGCGGTCGGCGTCGGCGGGCTCGTGGTCGTGGGCGCCGGCAGCGGCGCGCACACCCCCGTCCTCGCCTTCCTCGTGTGCATCGCGGCCGCGGCATCGTGGGCGCTCGGCAACGTCATCGCCCGGCGGGCCGGCGGGGCGCCCGGAGCCGCCCGCCGCGGTTCCGGACTGTCGATGACGGTCTGGTCGGCGCTCGTGGTCCCGGTGCCCATGCTCGGGCTGTCGCTCCTCGTCGACGGGCCGGATGCGGTCGGCTTCGCGCTCACGCACCTCACCGTGCCGCAGCTGCTGTCCACCGCCTACACCGCGTGGTTGGCGAGCCTCGTGGGCTACGGGATCTGGAACACGCTGCTCGCTCGGCACCCCGCATCCGCCGTGGTGCCGTTCACGATGCTCGTCCCGCCGGTCGGCATCGTCGCGGCCTGGGTCGTGCTGGGCGAGACGCCCACCGTCACCGAGGTGGTCGGGGGCGTGGTGCTGCTGGCGGGCGTCGCGATCACGACGGGTCTGCTCCGGCGGCGCGGCTCGGGGCCGGCGTCACCGGCCGGGGCGTCACCGCCGGCGGCCGGTGCGGAACCGCCGCTCAGTCGACGAGCGTGAGGACCGCGTACTCGCTGGAGCCGCCGGCGAGGATGTTGCGGTACGACGCGTCGAGGATCGTCCTCAGCCGGTCGAGGTCGACCGCGGTGAGGTCGGGGAAGTAGAGGCACCCCACCCCCGTCCGGTGCGGACCGAGGTCGGCGAGGTCCGCCGCGTACGTGCCGACGCCGTCCAGCAGGTACACCGTGAGCGCGGTCTTCCGGGGCGCGAAGCCGATGATCGGCGAATAGCCCTGGTTGCCGGTGGGGTACTTGTAATGGCAGGCGCCGAAGCCGATGATGCCGCCGGACCACATCTCGGGTTCCCGGCCGGTCACCTCGCACAGCAGGTCGTGCATCGTGACGGCGTCACGGCGGCGAGCGGCAGGAGTCGTCTTCGAGATGGCGGTGGCCACGTCCGCGCCGGTGCGTTCCATCTGTTCAGTGTGCCATGCACTCAGTCGCGCACGAGCAGATACCCGCCGCGGTCGGCGTCGAAACCCCCGATCCGGAGCCCGTCGGCAAGGTGGCCGGTGAGCTCGTCGCGAAGCCGCCGACGCCATGCGGCCGCGTCGACGGGCGAGGTCCGGCGAAGCGTCTCGACGTCGTCGGGGACGGCGACCACCGCGACGACGTCGGCGGCGGCGGGTGCGGGCACGCGCGTGGTCAGGTCCCAGTCGACGAGGATGCGGTCGGTCTCGTCGCCCCGGTTCACCCCGTCGTCCATGGGGCCGTAGTGGTCCACCAGGTAGTCGGCGGCCCGCCCGCCCAGCACGGCCAGGTTCAGGTGGGCGTTGCGGGCGACGAGCGGGTCGAAGGTCCACGTGATGTGGTGGATTCCCCGCGCGAGCGCCCATTCCCGCTGGTGCGCCTTCAGCATCCGTCCGATGCCCTTGCCCCGGTACGCCTCGAGCAGGCCGGTGATGTGCGAGTGCATGGACAGCTCGGCGGGGGCCGCGAAGAACGCGACGGACGCCCCCACCATGCGGTCGCCGTCGTACACCGCGGCCGCGTAGTTGCCGGCGTGGGCGAGGGCACGGAGCAGGTTCGGCGGCATGCCGGTGCGGTCGCCGCCCCACACCTCGCTGAGCACCGCCGACGCCGTGTGGACCTGGTCGACGTGCTCGATCATGCGGATGCGGACGGGTGCGGAGTCGGTCACCCACCCAGTGTGCTCCGGTCGGGCGCCGTCATGTGCGCGGGCGGGCCGTGCGTCGCCGTGCGGGCGGACCGCGCACTCGTGCGGGCGGGCCGTGCACGGGGCGGGTCGGCCGCGCCGCTACCCTGAGGTCAGTGAGCACCCAGGTACGCACCGCAGACGCAGACGACACCGCAGCATCCGATTCCCGGTTCTTCGGGCAGCCACGCGCCCTGGCCCACATCTTCGGGGTGGAGATGTGGGAGCGGTTCAGCTTCTACGGGATGCAGGGCATCCTGCTCATCTACCTCTACTACTCGGTGAGCGAGGGCGGCCTCGGGATCGACAAGGCCGTCGCCACCGGCATCGTCGGCGCGTACGGCGGGTCGGTGTACCTGGCGACGATCCTCGGTGCCTGGATCGCCGACCGGGTCCTGGGCCCGGAGCGGGTGCTGTTCTTCAGTGCGATCGTCATCATGGCGGGCCACGTCGCGCTCGCGCTGATCCCCGGGATCCCGGGTGTCGCGGTCGGCCTCATCCTCGTCGCGATCGGCTCGGGCGGGTTGAAGGCGAACGCCACCGCGGTGGTCGGCACGCTGTACGGCGAGCAGGACATCCGCCGGGATGCGGGCTTCTCGCTGTTCTACCTCGGCATCAACCTCGGCGCGTTCCTCGGCCCGCTGCTGACCGGCCTGCTGCAGTCGACGCTCGGATTCCACTGGGGGTTCGGGCTCGCCGCCGTCGGCATGGCGATCGGGCTCGTGCAGTACTCGATCGGCCGCCGCGGCCTCCCCGCGGCGTCTCGGGAGGTGCCCAACCCGCTGCCGCGGTCGGCCTACACGCGGTGGATCCTCATCGCCGCCGCCGGCGTGGTCGTGATCGTCGCGCTCGTGCTGCTCGGCGCCATCCGCGCCGACAACCTCGCCGACGTCGTGATCCTGGTCACGGCGATCGCCGCGGTCGCCTACTTCGCGGTGATCCTGGGGTCGAAGCGGATCGAGCGGGTCGAACGCATCCGGGTGGTGGGCTTCATCCCGCTGTTCATCGTGAGCGTCGGGTTCTGGTCGCTGTACCAGCAGCAGTTCACCGTGCTCACGATCTACTCGGACGAGCGGCTGAACCGCGATCTCTTCGGCTGGGAGATGCCGGTGTCGTGGGTGCAGTCGATCAACCCGATCTTCATCATCATCCTGTCCGGGGTGTTCGCCGCGCTGTGGACGAAGCTCGGCAAGCGGCAGCCGTCGACCCCCGTGAAGTTCGGACTCGCGGCGATCATCATGGGCGCGGCGTTCCTGCTGTTCCTGCCGTGGGCGGACGGCGGGGCGAACACCACCCCGCTCCTCGCGATCGTCGGCATCCTGTTCGTGTTCACGGTGGCGGAGCTGCTCCTGTCCCCCATCGGCCTGTCGGTGACCACCAAGCTCGCGCCGCATGTGTTCCGCACCCAGATGGTCGCGCTGTTCTTCCTCTCGGTGGCGCTCGGCACCGCGATCGCCGGCGCGCTCGCGCAGCTGTACGACCCGGCGAACGAGGTGCCGTACTTCGGCGTGCTCGGACTCGTCGCGATCGGCCTCGGGGTCGCGCTGCTGCTGAGCGTGAAGCCCGTGCTGACCCTCATGCGCGGGGTGCGCTGACCCCGGGCCGCGCTGCGGCTGCCGCTGCGGCGGCTGCTGCTGCGGCTGCGGCTGCGGCTGCGGTTGCGGTTGCGGCTGCGGCTGCGGCTGCGGCTGCGGTGGGCGCAGCATCCGCGTGCACAACTGCGGAGTTCGTCGCCGACACGCCGCGGACGGATGCTGCGGGCACGGCGTGTCGCGCACCGTCTCCGCAGTTGTGTCCGCGCGGCGCGGGGCGCGGAGACGCTCGCCGCGTGCACGACACCGAACATGACGACGCCGAGCCACCCCCTTTTCTGCGAGCCACCCCTCCTTCTGCAGCAGAAAAGGGGGTGGGTCGCAGAAAGAGGGGTGGCTCGGCGACAGGGACCGCGACACCGCGACACCGCGACACCGCGACACCGCGACACCGCGACACCGCGAGACCGCGAGACCTCGAGACCGCGAGGGCGGGATGCGGTCAGCGGGTGAGGATGAGCGCCTCGCCCTGACCGCCGCCGCCGCACAGGCCGACGGCAGCGGTGCCGCCGCCGCGGCGGACGAGCTCGTGCACCGCGTGCACGACGAGACGGTTGCCGCTCGCGCCCACCGGGTGCCCGATGGCGATGCCGCCGCCGTGCGGGTTCACGACGTCGTCGCCGAGGCCCAGCTCGCGCTGCGACCGGGCCACGACGGCGCCGAACGCCTCGTTGATCTCGACCAGGTCGAGGTCGGCGGCCGTGATGCCCTGCTTCTCCAGCGCCTTCGCGATCGCGCGGGCCGGCTGCGCATGCAGCGTGTTGTCCGGGCCGGCGACCTGCCCGGGGGCGCCGACGGCGGCGAGCACCGTCCAGCCCTGGGCGTCGGCGTGGGCGCGCGTCGTGAGCACGACCGCGGACGCGCCGTCCGAGATCTGCGACGAGTTGCCGGCGGTGATGCTGCCGTCCTTCGAGAACGCGGGGCGGAGCTTCGCGAGCGTCTCGACCGTGGTCTCCGGCCGGATGCCCTCGTCGCGGGTGACCAGCACCGGGTCGCCCTTGCGTTGCGGCACCTCGACGGTGACGAGCTCGGCGTCGAAGATCCCGGCGTCGTACGCCGCGGCGGCGCGCTGGTGGGAGCGGGCGGCGACCGCATCCTGGTCCTCACGGGTGAGCTCGTAGCGCTCGTTGTGCCGCTCGGTCGACAGGCCCATGCTCTCCTGGTCGTACGCGTCGGTGAGTCCGTCGTAGGCCATGTGGTCGAGCACCTCGACCGTGCCGTACGACCACCCGTCGCGCGAGCCCATCAGCAGGTGCGGGGCGCGGGTCATGGACTCCATGCCGCCGGCGACCACGACGGTCGCGTCACCCGCGCGGATCATGCGGGCGGCGTCGATGATGGTCGTGAGCCCGGACAGGCACACCTTGTTGACCGAGCCCGCGTGCACGTCCCAGCCGATGCCGGCACCGATCGCGGCCTGGCGTGCCGGGTTCTGGCCGCTGCCGGCGGCGAGCACCTGCCCCATCAGCACGGCGTCGACGCCGGATGCGGGGATGCCGCCCTTCTCGAGGGCGCCCTTGATCGCGAGCGACCCGAGCTGCGGCGCGGTGAACGAGGACAGCTGGCCCTTCAGGCGGCCCTGCGGGGTGCGGGCGGCTGCGACGATGACGACGTCGTCGGTGTTCATGCCTTCTCCTTCGTTTCGAGGCGGATGACGAGCTCGGGCTGGGTGGCCGCGACGACCTCGTCGACCGTGACGCCGGGTGCGGTCTCGACGAGCACGAGCCCCTCGCTGGTCACGTCGATCACGGCGAGGTCGGTGATAATGCGGTCGACCACGCCGCGGCCGGTGAGCGGCAGCGAGCACTCGTCCACGATCTTCGGCGAGCCGTCCTTCGCGGTGTGCTCCATGAGCACGATGACGCGGCCCGCACCGTGGACGAGGTCCATGGCGCCGCCCGGGCCCTTCACCATCTTGCCCGGGATCATCCAGTTCGCCAGGTCCCCACCGGCGGAGACCTGCATGGCGCCGAGGATGGCGGCGTCGATCTTGCCGGCGCGGATCATGCCGAAGCTCGTCGCGGAGTCGAAGATCGAGGCCCCCGGGAGCACCGTCACGGTCTCCTTGCCGGCGTTGATCATCTCGGGGTCGACGGCGTCCTCGGTCGGGTACGGCCCGACGCCGAGGATGCCGTTCTCCGACTGCAGCACGACCGTGACGTCGTCCGGCACGTAGTTCGGCACGAGGGTCGGCAGCCCGATGCCGAGGTTCACGTACGACCCGTCGTGCAGCTCCTGCGCCGCCCGGGCGGCCATCTGCTCGCGTGTGAGGCCCATGCTCACTCCCCTCCCTCGGTGCGGACGGTGCGCTTCTCGATGCGCTTCTCGATGTCGGTGCCGACCTCGACGACACGGTGCACGAACACACCGGGCAGGTGCACCGCATCCGGATCGATCTCGCCGGGCTCGACGAGCCGTTCGACCTGCGCGATGCAGACCTTGCCCGCCATCGCCGCGAGCGGGTTGAAGTTGCGCGCGGCCTTGTTGAACACGAGGTTGCCGTGTCGGTCGCCGACCGCGGCGTGCACGAGCGCGAAGTCGGTGACGATCGCCTCCTCGAGCACGTACTCGCGCTCGGTGCCGTCGACGTCGAACGTGCGGACGTCCTTCACCGGCGAGGCGACGGCGATCGAGCCGTCGGCGGCGTAGCGGCGGGGCAGCCCGCCCTCGGCGACCTGCGTGCCGACGCCGGTCTGGGTGTAGAACGCGGCGATGCCGGACCCGCCGGCGCGGAGCTTCTCGGCGAGCGTGCCCTGCGGGGTGAGCTCGAGCTCGAGCTCACCACTGAGGAACTGCCGCTCGAACTCCTTGTTCTCGCCGACGTACGACGAGGTCATCTTGCGGATGCGGTGGGCGTTCAGCAGGATGCCGAGCCCCCAGTCGTCGACGCCGCAGTTGTTCGAGACGATGCTGAGGTCGCTCGCGCCCTGGGCGAGCAGCGCCTCGATGAGGATCATGGGATTGCCGGAGAGGCCGAACCCGCCGACGGCGAGGCTCGCCCCGCTCGGGATGTCGGCCACCGCCTCCGCGGCGGAGGCCACCTGTTTGTCGATCACGCAAACTCCTTCGTGCCGGATCAGGGCCCTCGCGGCCCGATCCCACCCTGCGCCCGGCGGCCGCGGAACACCCACCCCGCGTTTGCCATGTGGAACCGCGACGGCGTAGCGTCCACATCGTGGACACACACGAGACAAGGAGCACCGTCACCGGCGCGCAGGCGGTTCGACGCGCGGCGACCCTGCTCCGCCTCGTCACCGGCGCGGGCACCGCGGGCGCCACGACCGGCGAGCTCGCGGCTGCGGCGTCGCTCTCGCGACCCACGGCCCACCGCATCCTCAGTGCCCTCCGCCAGGAGGGGCTCGTCGACCAGGACGCCCGGTCCGGCAACTGGGTGGTGGGCCCCGAGGTGTACCTGATGGGCACGGTCGCCGCCGCCCGGTACGACATCACCGCGACCGCGCGCGACATCGTGCGCTCGCTCGCGGTGCGCACCGAGGAGAGCGCGTTCCTCTCCGTCCGCCGCGGCGACGAGACCGTGTGCCTGCTGCGCGAGGAAGGGAGCTTCCCCATCCGCTCGTTCGTGCTCTCGGAGGGCGTGCGGTTCCCGCTGGGCGTCGCGTCGGCGGGGCTGGCGATCCTCGCGTTCCTCCCACCCCACGATGTGGACGCCTACCTCGAGCGGCACCCCGAGCTGGCGGAGCGGTGGGGGACGGCGCACAGCGAGCCGCGGCTGCGGGCACGGCTCGCCGAGACCGCGGAGCGCGGCTTCGCGATCAACCCCGGCCTCATCGTCGAGGGCAGCTACGGCCTCGGCGCGGCGGTCTTCACCCGCGACGGCGACCCGCAGTGGGCGCTGAGCCTCACCGGCGTGCAGTTCCGGTACACGCCCGACCGGATCGCCGAGCTCGGCCGCATCCTGCTGGCGCACGCGCACCAGCTCTCGACCCGCATCGCCGCCACGCGCTGACCGCCCGCCCACGCACGACGACGCCGAGCCACCCCCTTTTCCGCGAGCCACCCCCGTTCCTGCAGCAGGAAGAGGGGTGGGTCGCAGAGAAGGGGGTGGCTCGGCGAATGGGGTGGACGGGAGCGGCTACTTGCCGGCGCGGTGCTTGCGACCGAGGTAGGTCGACAGGCCCACGGCCGCCAGCAGCGCGACACCGTTGAACACGTTCGACGCCCAGCCGCTCGCACCCGAGAGCGCGAGACCGCTCACCGAGACCGAGACGAAGATCGCGCCGATGATCGTGCCGATCACGTTGAAGAAGCCGGGGCGGATCGCCGTGGCACCCAGGAACACCGCGGCCAGCGCCGGGAAGAGCAGCGCGCCGCCGTCGGAGGCGGTGGCGCTGCCGACCCGGGCGAGCTGCAGCACGCCCGCGAGGCCCGAGATGAACCCGGCGATGATGAAGCTCCACCAGACGTTCTTCGACACCGGCAGACCGACGAGCTTCGCGGCGGTCGCGTTCGAGCCGATCGCGTAGAGCGAGCGGCCGTACGGGGTGTGGGTGAAGAAGTACCAGGCGATGGCGGCGACGATCAGCGTGATGAAGAACGCCACCGGGATGCCGAGCAGTCGCGTCGAGCCGAACTTGATGAGTGCCGGGTCGATGCCGCTCACGAACGTCTGCCCGCCGGTGAACCAGCTCATGAGGCCCGCCAGCAGCATCGACATGCCGAGGGTGGTGACGAACGGGCTCATGTTCAGCTTCGTGACGAAGAAGCCGTTCAGCACGCCGACGAGGGTGCCGAGCACGAGCGAGATCGCGATCGACAGCCACAGCGGCAGCCCGAACACCGACATGAGGCCGGCGGTCATGACCTGCGCCATCACCGCGACCGCGCCGAGCGAGAAGTCGAAGTAGCCGCAGATGAGCGGGAACAGCGCCGCGATCGCGATGAGCGCCACCACGGCCTGGCTGCCCAGGATCACCGCGAGGTTGTTCATCGTCGGGAACGACGCGGACGACAGCGGGAAGAACGCGAAGAACGCGTAGACCACGATCGCCAGCAGCGGCAGGGCGAAGTTCTCCAGCAGCCGCAGGGGCGTCGGGGTGCGCTTCACCGGGATGGAGACGGTCGCCGAAGCCGGCGGGGTGCTCGTCTGGGTCATTGCTGGGCCTCCGTGGGGGCGTCGGGTACGTTCTTCTCGCGCAGCACGAGGCTCGTGAGCCCGTCCACGTCGAGGGTGCCGGCGGCGACCTCGTCGGAGATCTTCCCGCGGCTGAGGATGAGGGTGCGGTCGCACAGGGCGTGGATCTCACCCAGGTCGCTCGAGGCGACGACGACCGCGCAGCCCTCCGCCGCGGCACGGCGGATGATGGCGTAGATGTCGGCGCGACTCATCACGTCGACACCCTGCGTCGGCTCGTCCAGGAGCAGCAGCTTCGGGTTCCGCTGCATCCATCGGGCCAGCACGACCTTCTGCTGGTTGCCGCCGGACATCGACGAGAAGAGCGCGTCGGGTCCTGCGACCTTCACGCCGAAGTCCGCGATGAGGGTCTCGGCTGCGCCGTGCTCGCGCCCGCGCGGCATGACCCCGCGGGTGAAGTTCTCACCGTAGACGGCCACCGCGAGGTTCTCGGTGACGGTCTGGTCGGGGAACGCCGCCTCGCCGCCGCGGTCCTCGGGCACGAGTGCGACCCCGGCGCGCATGGCGTCGCCGATGGTCGACGGGCGGTAGTCGGCCCCCGACATCGTCATGGTCCCGGCGTCCGGTGCGTACTCGCCGAAGATCATCTTCAGCACGCTGGAGCGGCCGGAGCCGACGAGGCCGGCGAGTCCGAGGATCTCGCCCTTGTGGACGGTGAAGTCGATCCCGCGGACGGGACCGCCTCGCAGCCCCGACACGGAGAACACCGGGCTGCGGTCGGCGTGCGACGCCTCGCCGGTGGGGCGGAGCGCCTTCACGGCGCGGCCGGCCATGATCTCGATGAGTTCGTCTTCGGAGGGGGATGCTGCGACGAGCTCGCCGGCGACGCGACCGTCGCGGTAGACGGTGTAGTCGTCGCAGACGGCCAGCACCTCGCGGAGGCGGTGGCTCACGATGATGACGGTCTGTCCCTGCTCGGCGCGGCGTCGCACCCGCTCCAGCAGCACCTCGGACTCCTGTGCGGCCAGTCGGGCCGTTGGCTCGTCGAGCACGAGCAGGAGTTCCTGCGACGCGTCCTGGTCCTGCAGGGCGCGGGCGATCGCGACCATGGTCTGGTCGGACGGGCGGAGGTTCCGCACCGGGGTCCGGGGGTCGAGGTCGAGTTCGTACTCGCGCAGCACCGAGGTGACGTGGGCACGCAGGTGCTTCCAGTCGATGCCGGGGCCACGGCGGGGGTAGCCGTTGTCGAGGGCGAAGTTCTCCTCGATCGAGAGGTCGTCGAACAGGCCGAGGTCCTGGTGCACGAACCGCAGCCCCGCACGCTGCGCCGTGGCGGGGGTGTACCCCTGCAGGTCGAAGTTCTCGCCGAAGATCTCCAGGTCGCCGCCGTCGGCCTCGTAGACGCCGGCGAGGATCTTGATGGTCGTCGACTTGCCGGAGCCGTTCCCGCCGAGCAGGGCGTGGACGGTGCCGCGGCGGACGTTCAGGGAGACGTGGTTCAGGGCGCGGGTGCCGGAGAAGCTCTTGTCGAGGTCGCGGATGCGGAGCGCGAGCCCGGAGCGGTCCGGACCGCCGGGGGCGGCAGGGGAAACCCCTGCCGCCCCCGGGTTCGCCGAGGTGTTGGTCACTTGCCCCACGCCTCGAGGAACTTGGACTTCCAGTCGATCGAGCCGTCGTACGGACCCGCGTCGGGCAGGTTGTGGTCCTTGTCCACGGCCTGCAGCGACTGACCGATGAACACCGGCTCCTCGCCGGCGCGGGCGCGGATCGCGGTGTCGACGGAGCCCCAGGACTCCCAGATCTGCGCCTGGCCGATGGTCGCGGTGATGCCCGGCTGACCGTTGCGGATCATGTCGATGGCCGCCTCCGAGCCGAAGCCGCCGACGGAGATGATCTTGTCGGCGAGGCCGGCCTGGTCGATGGCGGCGGCGAGACCGCCCACGAGGTAGCCGTCGGTCGGCATGACGAGCGAGTTCGCCTCCGGGTTGGCCATCAGCGCGCTGACGATCTTCTGGTTCATCGAACCGTCCGCGCTCTCCACGTCGGAGATGTCGACGATCTCGAGCACCTCACCGGCACCCAGCTCCTCGAGCTCGGCCTGGTAGGCGTCGGTCACCAGCTGGCCCCAGGGGTTGCTGGTCATGTTGACGACGACGGTCTTGGGGTCGCCGTTCGTCTTGCCGAAGACGTAGTCGGCCTGCAGCATGCCGATCGCCATGAAGGGGCTGGGGACCGGTGCGTCCTCGAGCCAGAGGCGCTCGGAGTCCCAGAGCTGGGGCGAGCAGTCGTCCACGCCGCCACCGCCGACGATGGTGACGCCGGCGTCCTTCGCCTCCTGGAAGGCGGCCTGCGCGGCGGAGCAGCTGATGCCGACCGGGACGAGCACGTCCGCACCACCGGCGACGGCCTGGCGGATCGCGGTCGCGAAGCCCTCGGGGCTGAGCTTGCCGTCGACGATGGTGGCGTTCCAGCCGGCGGTCTCAGCGGCGTCGGCCATGGCCGCGGCGGGCGCCGAGCAGGTGGGGTTCGACTCGCCGCAGGACATGACGTAGAAGTTCAGGCCCTCCTCGACGGTCACGGCGGGGAGTTCGGCGAGGTCGGAGCCGACGCCCTCGTAGGCGCGGTCGAGCGCAGCCTGGGCCTCGGCGCTGAGCTCGGCCCCGCTGTCGCCGCCGGCCGCGTCGTCGGTGGCGTCACCGGTGCTACATGCGGTGAGCGAGAGGGCGGCTGCGAAGACGGCAGCCGCGATCGCGTACTTCTTGGGTGATCTCACGAGACACTCCTGCTGTGTCAGGAGGCGCGGGGCCGCGGGCACGGCTCCATCGCCTCGTCGGGTACTGGCGTCGATGCCAGCACCTCATCACACCAGGCCACGCAGGGTTCGGGAACGTGGGGCACGTGATGGGTGGCATCGCCGGCTGCAATGAGCCTAGGGGAAACCGCGACGGTCTCAGTTCCGCGCTTCGCCGCCGTCGACGAGGATCGTCTGGCCGGTGATGAAGGCGGCATCGGGCGAGGTGAGGAAGGCCACGGCGGCGGCGATGTCGTCGGGTTCTCCGGTGCGCGGCACGGCCTGCCGGCTGCGGACGAGGTCGAAGTGCGCGGCGGGGACGTCCTGCGCGGCCTTCTCCGTCCGGGTCAGTCCCGGTGCGACGGCGTTCACCGTGATCCCGTCGGGGCCGAGCTCGGTCGCGAGGGCGCGCACGAGTCCGGTCAGCGCGCCCTTGCTGGCGATGTAGTGGCTCATGCCGGCGGGCGGGGTGAAGAAGCTCGACGAGGTGATCACGACGATGCGCGGGTCGGCCGCATCCCGTAGCGACGGCAGCGCGGCCCGGATGAGGTGGAACGCGCCGTCGACGTTCACGCGGAACGTGCGCTCCCAGTCGGCGGGGTCGAGCGTGTCGAACGGCGCCGTCATCTGGAACGCCGCGCAGTGCACCACGACCGCCGGCGGGGCGAGTTCGGCGGCGACCCGCCGCACGGCGGCGGCCACCGCATCCGGGTCGGCGATGTCGCAGCGCACGTCGAGCACACCCTCGCGTGCGGCGGGCGGCTCGATGACGTCGAGGTTCGCCACGACCGCGCCGCCACGGCGCAGCCGCTCGACGATCGCGGCACCGATGCCCCGCGAAGCGCCGGTGACGATCGCGACGCGAGGGCTGGACTCGACGGACGGCATGGCGTTCCTCCTCCGGTCCGCGGCGCGGACGCATGCGCTCACGCTAGGGAGCGCCGGCGGCCGCGGTGAACCCCGCGACGGGGATGGCAGTCATCGCCGGGCGGGGCTCACGCCCCGAGCGCCTCGGCGGCCTCCTCCGCGTCGAACTCGACGCGCTCGGCGACCGCCCGGAGGATGCCGAGCAGCCACCGCAGGGCGGGGTCGTCGTTGCGGGACGGGTGCCAGAACGCGGACTCGACGAGCGTCGGGATCGGCACCGGCGTGCGGGCGACCGCGAGCCCGAGCTGCGCGCCGTACCGGTCGGCGACGCGAGTGGGCACGAACGCGTACATGTCGGTGTCCGCCACGAGGAACGGCACCGGCAGGAACCCGGGCACCGTGCGGGCGACCGGCGGGTGGACGGATGCGGCGGCGAGCGCGTCGTCCGAGAACGTCGTCACGTGCTCGGCCAGCACCACCTTCACGTACGGCGTCTCGCGGAGATCGTCGATCGTGAGCGCGCCGTCGACGAGCCTCGGGTGGTCGCGGCGGACGATGCAGCTCATCGCGTCGGAGAACAGGGACTGGCGTTTGCCGGGCACGCCGTGCGCCGCCGAGGCGATCGCGACGTCCTCACGGAGGAGGTCGACCGGCTCGATGTTGTTCAGCGACGAGAACTCGATCGAGACGCCGGGGGCCTGCTCCTCCAGCATCCGCAGCAGTGGTCCGGTCATGACCGACAGCGCGTAGTCCGACGCGCTGATGCGGAACTGCCGGTCGCTCGTGGCCGGGTCGAACAACGGCCGCAGGTTGAAGGTGCGACCGACCTCTGACATCGCTGCGCGCACGACCGGTTCGAGCGCGAGCGCGCGCGGGGTGAGGTCGTAGGTGCGGCCGTTGCGCACCAGCAGCGGGTCGTCGAGGAGCTTGCGGAGCTTGGCGACCGCCCCGCTCACGGCGGGCTGGGTGAGGCCGATCGCCTCACCGGCTCGCGTGAGGCTGCGTTCGGTGAGGATGGCGTCGAGCACGACGATGAGGTTGATGTCCACGCCGCGGAGATCTCCCATGTGCACCTCCGCTTCCTCACACGCTCCCCGGTCAGCTTACCGAGGAGCGTGCGAGGAGGCGGAGGCGACGGCTCAGAGGCGGTCGGGCCCGTAGGTGCGCCGTGCCGGCGGCACGGTGTACCCGGGGCTCGCCGTCTCGACGATGCGGTTCTCGATCGTGCCGAGCCCCTGGACGGTCATCGTCACGACGTCGCCGACCTGCAGCGGCGGGATGACGAGCTCGCCGCCCGCGCGGGCCCAGCGCTCGGAGAGCGCGCCCTGCGACGCGGTGCCGGTGGCGAGCACGTCGCCGCGGCCGACCCAGGCGTCGCGCGAGGCGTGCACGAGCATCTCCTCGAACGACCAGGACATGTTGCGGAGGTTGTCGGTGCCGACGACCTCCCCGTTGATCGCGACGGACATCTCCAGCGCGTAGCGGTCGCCCTCGCGGTACTGCTCGAGCTCGTCGGGCGTGGTGATCCACGGTCCCAGTGTGTTCGCGAAGTCCTTGCCCTTGTTGGGCCCGAGGCCGACGCGCATCTCGTTGCCCTGGATGTCGCGGGCGCTCCAGTCGTTGAGCAGGCAGAACCCGGCGATGTGCTCGTGCGCCTCCTCGATGGGCACGTCGCGCACCGTGTTCTTCACGATCATGGCGACCTCGAGTTCGAAGTCGAGCTTCTTCGTGAACGGCGGCATCGGGATGTCGGCACCGCTCGGCACGACCGACCACGGGTTCATGAAGAGGAACGCCGGCGCCTCGTACCACTGCGGCGGCACGCTGCCGTCACCCGGCTCGTTCTTCTTCATGCCCGCGATGTGCGCCTCGAAGACGAGGAAGTCGCGCATGGCGCGCGGCTCGACCGGGACCGCGAGCGTGGCGTCCTGGATCGGGAGCTTCTGCATCCGACCGGCCCGCACGTCGAGGTCGCGGCGACGCTCCTCGGGCATGGTGAGCAGGTCGAGGATGCCGGGGTCGCCCGGGATGTCCTGGATGCGGCCGTGCTGCAGCCGCCCCGTGTGGACCATCCCGTTGGTCCCCACGTAGCGGGCGTACTGCGCCATCTCAGAAGTCCAGGGTCTCGTAGAAGTCGCGCTGGCGGGTCTCGAGGACCGGGATCGCCTGACCGAGCGCCCACTGCTCGAAGTGGGGGTAGGTGGCGTGCGCCTTGAAGGCGTCCTCGTCGACGTAGACCTCGAAGATGCGGAAGATGTTCGGCTCCTCCGGGCTCTGGTAGGCCTGGTAGTAGAGGTTGCCGGGCTCGTCACGGGAGGCGGGCGAGAGCTTCTCGAGGGCGTCGCGGACGGTGTCCTCCTCGCCGGGCTTGGCGATCCAGGTTGCGCTGCAGACGAAGGCCATGGTGGTTCCTTTCTCAGGTGGTTCGTGCGGGGCGGTCGCCCCGGCGGATCATTCGTCGAAGATGGCGACCGCGCGGGTCCAGCCCGCCGACGCGCCTCGCACCTTGGTGGGGAAGCACGCGACGGTGAAGCCGGTGGCGGGCAGCTCTTCGAGGTTCTGGAGCTTCTCGATCTGGCAGTAGCCGACCTCGGCGCCCGCCTTGTGGCCTTCCCACACGACGGCGGGGTCGCCGGTCTCCTCGAAGACGCGGCGGTTGTCGACGATGGGCAGGTCCCAGCCCCACGCGTCGGTGCCGACCACGCGGACGCCCTTGCCGGTCAGGTGCAGGGTCGCCTCGCGGCCGAACCCGATGCCGGTGTCGATGTAGTCGTCGCGGCCGTAGGCGGCGGAGGCGACGGTGTGCGCGAGGACGATGTCGAACGGCTGCAGCTCGTGCCCGATCCGGGCGAGCTCGGCGTCGATGTCGGCCGGGGTCACCAGGTGCCCGCTGGGCAGGTGACGCAGGTCGAGCTTCACACCCGGACGGAAGAACCAGTCGAGCGGCACCTCGTCGATCGTCCAGGCCTTCTCGCCGTTGTTCATGGTCGGGTGGTAGTGCCACGGCGCGTCGACGTGCGTGCCCGCGTGCGTGGTGATCGTGACGGTCTCGGCGGCCAGGCCCTGCTCGTCGAGCAGCTGGTCCGGACGGATGCCGTACATCGCCTCCATGTCCTTGCGACCGGCGATGTGGTCCTTGTACTCGATCTTGGGGCGGAGGAAGGGCGGGTCGACGGGGACCACGTCATCGAGCGGCATCGAGAGATCGACGAAACGCATAGGGGAACTCCTTTGTCTGACTCTTCATCCTGGGTCGCGGACCCGGAACGGGAACACCCGCTTCCGCCCATGGCAGGCATCGGCGGAAGCGGGTTGTCCCGGATCAGCGGGAGGGGCGCAGCGCCGCCGGCCAGATGCCGTGGCGGCCGGGGTTGAGGATGCCCTGCGGGTCGACCGCATCCTTGATCCGCTCGACGAACCGGCGGTAGGCGTGGCCGTTGAAGGCGTACTGCTCCTGGGCGAGGTCCATGAACTGCAGGTGCGCGCGGTACTCGCCGTAGCCGATCTTCCCGGCCTCGACGACGAGCTCCTGCATCGTCCGGTAGGCCTTCGCGGTGGCCTCCTCGTCGTCGTAGTCGAAGGTGACGCCGTTGACGCTGGCCATGGCGCGCGCGCCGACCACGATGAGGTCGGCGGTGTGGTCGATGCCGCGGGACTCGAACTTCTCCCGCATCCACCGGTGCAGCTCGTAGACCTTCTCCCCCACCATCGGCGCGACGGGGGCGAAGCTCATGTGTCCGCCGTGCTCGCCGCCGTACCAGCCGCCCATGTCCTTCCAGTCCAGGTTCGGCACACCCGCGTACACGCGGTCGGACGGGTCGGGCAGCGACGCCCACTCCTCGGGGCCGGTCGTCGTGGAACGGATGCGGACCCCGTCGATGACCCCGAAGGCCTTCTCGACCTTGGCGAGGTTGTACGCGTTGACGGGGCGGTCGCCGTAGAGCGCGAGGCGGAGGTGCCAGCGGCCGATCCCGATCCTCTCGGCGATGCGGTCGATCGCCTCGTCGGTGAGCGGCACAGACGGGTCGGAGTCGTCCCAGTGCGAGCGCGGCGCGATCGTGGAGGCGATGAGGAGGGTGTTCAGGATGCAGGGGACACCGTCGACCGTGCCGTCCAGGCGCAGATCGCGGAGGATGTCGACGAGCGGGATGAGGTCTTCGTCGCGGGGCGCGTCGATGTGCACGTGCGTGATGACCTCGGGCTTGGGCATGAGCCAGATGCCGAGCTTGGTGACCACGCCGAGGTTCGACTGCATGAACAGCTGGTCCAGCGACGGACCGAGGCTGCGCTTGTAGAGGTTCCAGGAGGCGTTGCCGTCCATGGCGCCCATGCCGGTGCGCAGCAGGTCGCCGTCGGCCGTGACGACCTCGAGGCCGCAGACCGCCTGATGGTCGCGCCCGAGCGGGAGGTAGGTGAGCCCGTTGTCGAGCGAGTTGCCGCCGAGGCTCCCCCACCCGAGGTCGGGCACGGACACCATGAGCCGCGAGCCGCTCGCCTCGAGCGCGTCGTACATGTCCTGGAAGCTGACGCCGGGTTCGACGAGCGCGTAACCGAGGTCCTCGTCGATCGTGAGCACCTTGTTCATCCGTCGGTAGTTCAGGGTGATGCCGCCCGAGACGCGCGGGGCCGCGCCGCCGTACCCGTTGTTGCGGCCCTGACCCTGCGCCCAGATCGGCACACCGTGGGCGCCGGCGATGCGGACGATGGCCTGCACCTCCTCGACGGACTCCGGCTGGACGACGCCGGCGGCGGCGAACGCGTCCCACGCGACGGGCTGGAACGGGTCGCGGTACTCGGCGGCGTCGTCCGCCCCGAGGACGCGGTCGACGCCGATCGCCGCCGCGATCTCGGCGAGCGCGTCGCGGACGACCTCGGGCGCGACCGCGCTCTGGACGGCGGGCAGGAACTCGGGTGTGGTCATGGGCCTCTCTTCTCTCCTCGTCGAGAGCGGCGGATGCCGCGAGGTCGAAACTATAGCGCTCACTACGGTTTAGCCATCCGCCTCCGGGATGGCTCCCATCGGCCGGGCTCGTTGGGGCGGCGTCACTACGCTGTGGGGGTGACCCATCGGCCGGGCTCGTTGGGGCGGCGTCACTACGCTGTGGGGGTGACCCGTCGACCCGACCTCGAGGTGCGCCCGCCGCAGCAGGAGCGCACGCAGGCCGCATGGGACCGCATCCTGGACGCGGGGCTCGCGATCCTGGAGGAGTCCGGATACGCGGGGTTCACCATCGCGGCGATCTGCGGGCGCGCGGGTGTCAGTCCGCCGGCGATCTACGCGCGGGTGCGCACGAAGCAGGCGCTGTACTTCGCCGTGTTCGAGCACGGCTTCGCGCCGCTGCGGGCGCGACAGATGGACGCGCTCGATCCCGCACGCTGGGCCGGCGCGCCGGCGCAGGAGGCCGCCCGCGGCGCCGTCGCCGCGATCGCGAGGACCTCGCTCGAGCACGAGCCGTTCCTGCGCGAGATCGCCCGTCGTGCAGAGGAGGATCCGGAGGTCGCGGCCCGGACCCACGACGCCCGCCGCTGGACCGCCGAGCTGTTCACCGACCTCATGCTGCAGCATCCGGCGGCACTGCGGAGCACGGACGCCGAGCACGTGCAGGCGTGCTTCCGCATCGTGTTCGCGGCGCTCATGGCGCGCATCGCGCTGCCGCGGGCCCTGGATGTCGGGCCGCAGGTGGACGACGACGCGTTCGTCGCCCACCTGCAGGAGACGGCCGTGCGGTGGCTGTTCCCGGATGCCGGGACCGAGCACACCGCACGGTGAGGGTCAGGCCGGGTTGCGGCCGATGAAGAACTCGCGGAACGGGTCCATGCTCGGCTCGAACCCGGAGTCGATGAGGCCCTTGCGCAGCATGTTCATCTGCGGGTCGTGGATGCGCTGGGTCGGCGTGCGCAGCGGACCGCCGTTGTAGCCCTGCAGCCACCCCTGGAACTTCCACGCCTGCCGGTCGATGAAGAACCCGCCGTGCAACTGCGCGGCGACGGCGCCCTTCGCCTTCCGCGCCGGGTGCATCCGCCAGTAGAGCTCGGTGACCTCGTCGAACTTCTCCTCGCGCAGCAGCCGCATCGCCTCGGGGATGGTCGGCCCCCAGAACTCGTGGTCGCTGGTCGCCGAGAGCTGGATCGGCATGAGCTGGCCGAGGGTGAGCAGGTCGCCCTCGATCGGGCAGGAGATGACGACGTCCTTGTGGAACTTCCGGTACGCCTCGATCGTGCCCATGATGCTCGGCGCCCCGCCCTCGGCCTTGATGACGGCGATGTTCGGGATGTCGTCGATCATGCGGCGGATGAGGCGGGCGGGGATGTCGGAGGGGTGGATGCGGGAGTTGAAGCCCCAGAGGAACATGGGGAAGAGGATCACCGCGAGGTTGGTGGCGTCGCAGACGGCCTTCGTGTAGTCGTAGATCTCCTGCTCGGACTCCGGGTAGAAGTTCGGCGGGTACGACAGCAGCACGAGCTCCGCACCGGCGGCCTCGGCGCCCTTGACGGCGGCGATGTTCTGTTCGAGGTTGCTCC
This sequence comes from Microbacterium sp. GXF7504, assembly GCF_054798235.1. Lineage (NCBI taxonomy): Bacteria > Bacillati > Actinomycetota > Actinomycetes > Micrococcales > Microbacteriaceae > Microbacterium > Microbacterium sp. GXF7504. The sequence goes on from NZ_JBSJZI010000001.1 coordinate 670,770, forward strand.
AGCTGGCGTGGTGGACGATCACCATCTCGCCGTTCGCCTCGTCCTTCATGATCTCGAGGAACTCGAGGTACTCCGGCAGGGTGATGCTCACCTCGGAGACGCCGAGGCTGCCGATGAACCCGTGCTGCTTCGCCAGGCGCACGTCGTGCCGGATGGCGGTCTCGTTGATCGCGGTCAGGTCGTTCGTGAACGAGGGGATCGTGCAGTTGATCGCTCCGACCAGGCGCTCACGCGCCCAGTCCCGGCTCTCGCCCTTGGTGTATTCGGCCATGGTGTTCCTTCTCTGTGGGTCTCGGGCTACGTGCTCTGTGGGTCTCGGCTACTTGCGGATGGTGAGGATGCCGACCGGCAGCGGCGTGCCGCGGCCCGCTGCGACGGCGCGTTCGTGCAGGAGCTCCGCGATGACGATGTCCTGGAACCCGCTGCCGGTGGACTTGTAGATCGCGATGCCGCGCTCCGGGCGGGCGACGCGGCCGCCGAGCAGGTCGTGCAGCGGCACGGTGACCGCATCCGGGTCGAATCCGGCGGCGCGGGCGGCGATCATGTCGCCGGAGTCGTGCAGCACCTCGGCGAGCGCGTCGGCGACGATGAGCGACGCCCGGCCCACGAGCGCGGGGTCGAGCTCCTTCTGCGACGGGGTGGTCGATCCGACCGACACGACGGTCGCGTCGGGGACGACCCAGTCGGCGAGCACTGTGGGCGTCTCGTCGCGGGAGCGGGCCGCGCACAGCACGAGGTCGGCGCCGCGCACCGCCTGCTCCGCGGTCTCGGTCGCGACCACCGGCACCCCGAGCTCCTCGGAGAGCTCGGCGGCGAACCGTTCCCGGTTGGCCGGTGTCGGGCTGCTCACCCGCACCTGCTCGACGCAGGCGACCCGGGATGCGGCGCGCAGCTGCGCGCGGGCCTCGAACCCGGAGCCGACGACGGCGACGGTCAACGGCCGGTCGGGCAGCAGCGCGGTGAGCGCGGCCGCGGCGGTGGCGGCCGTGCGGATGCCGGTGATGCGGTTGCCGTCGAGCAGCGCGACCAGGCGTGAGTCGTGCTGGTCGAACAGCGTGATGAGGTACGACGCCAGGCCGTTGCGGATCGCGGCCGAGATCGTCTTCGAGCCGGCGTAGCGGGCGCCGGGCGGGGCGGCGGTCATGACGCGCTGCCAGCCCGACGCCGTGGTCGCGACCGCCCGCTCGGGGGTCGCGGCCGGGTCGTCCGGCCGGGCGTAGGCCTCGCGCAGGGCCTCGATCGCCGCATCCCAGTCGGCGAGCGCCGCGATGTCCTCATCGGTGAGGAACAGCGTCGGCGGGTCTGCGAGGAAACCGTCGTCGGTCATCGGGGGACCTCTTCTCTCTTCGTCTCGGGCACCGGCTCACACGGCCGGCGCCGGCTCCTGCGGCCGCATGATGAGTTCGTGGATGCGAGCGCGCAGCTCGAGGAACTCCGGCGTCGCCTTCGTCGCGATCTGCTCCCGCACCGGTCCGAACGGCACGCGCACGGTCGCTGCGACGGTCGCCGGTCGGCCCGAGATGACGATCACGGTATCGGAGAGGTACACCGCCTCGTCGATGTCATGCGTGACGAGCACGATCGTGACCCCGAGCCGGTTGCGGAGATCGAGCATGAGGTCCTCGAGGTCCGCGCGCGTCTGCGCATCCACGGACGCGAAGGGCTCGTCCATGATGAGCACCTCGGGCCGGTATGCCAGGGCACGGGCGATCGCGACGCGCTGCTGCATCCCGCCGGACATCTGCCACGGGTAGAGGTGCCCTGCGTCGGGCAGCCCGACGTCGGCGAGCGCCTGCCGGACCCGTTCCCGCCGTTCCGACCTGCTGAGGCGTGCGCGACGCAGCGGCAGCGCGACGTTGGCCTCCACCCGCATCCACGGCATGAGGGAGCGGCTGTAGTCCTGGAAGACGACCGCCATCTGCTCGGGCGGCTCGGTGACCGCGCGCCCGTCGAGCATGACGCTGCCGCTGTCGGGTGCGGCGAGCTGGGCGAGACTCCGCAGCAGCGTCGTCTTGCCGACACCGGACGGACCCACGATGCACACGAACTCCCCGGCATCCGCGGTGAAGGTGATGTCACCCAGCACCTGGCGATCGCCGAACCCCTTCTTCAGCTGCTGCACGGACAGGATCGTCCGGTTTTCGTTGTCGCTCATGGGATTCCTTTCAACCGCGCGACAGACGGTGCCACGCGAGCACGTAGTGCTCCACGACGCCGTACAGGACATTGAGGACGTATCCGATGAGGCCGAGGAGGATCATCCCCGACCACATCTCCGGGATGGAGAACTGGCGCTGCGCCTCGAGGATGAAGTAGCCGATCCCCCGCGACGAGCCCATCAGCTCGCTCGCGACCATCAGCACGACGCTGACCGCGAGACTCGCCCGGATCCCGGCGAAGATCTGCGGGCTCGCCGCGGGCAGGACGATACGGAAGATCCAGTCGATCTTGCGCAGGCGCACCGACCGGGCGACGTCGCGCATCGCCGGACTGACGCCGCGGACGCCGTCCATCGTGTTGAGGAGGATGGGCCAGACCGCACCCAGGACGATGATGGTGACGCGCATCTCGAGGCCGATGCCGATGAGCTGGATCGCGAGGGGCAGCAGCGCCACAGCCGGCAGGTAGCGGAGGAACTGCAGGACGGGGCCGGTCGCCTCCGCGGCGGTCGGTGCCAGGCCGAGCACGACGCCGAGCGCGACGCCGACGACGATCGAGATCAACAGACCCAGCCCGATGGCGATGAGGCTCGGCACCACGTGCAGCTCGACGAGGTTGAAGACCCAGAGGTCGAAGAACGTCTGGATGATCTGCGACAGCGGTGGGAAGTAGAAGGAGGTCGACCCCTCGCTCGCGAACCACCAGAGCGTGACGAGGACGATCGGGACGATTACCCCGAGGGCGAAGTTGCGGACGGCTGCGGTCATTGCTCGACCTTCCGGTAGGACACGTGCCAGCTGAGCGCCGCACGCTCGGCCGAGACGAACACGGCGTTCAGCCCGACGCCCAGGAGCCCTGCCAGCACGATGTACGCGTACATCTGCGGGATCGCGCCGCCGAGTTGGGTGACGACGATCTGCTGCCCGATCCCCGGCGCGGCGATGACGATCTGGACGCTGAGGGTGAGCAGCAGGCAGATGGCGGCGGCGAGCCGCAGCCCCGTCGCGATGTACGGCGCCGCCGACGGCAGCACCAGCAGACCGAGCACGTCCAGCCGACGCACCCGGAACGACCGGTAGGTGTCGCGGGCGACGGGGTCGACGTCGCGCACACCGTAGATGGTCTGCAGCATGATCGCCCACACTGCGGCGAAGGTCGCGAGCCACACCGTGCTCTCCATGCCGGTGCCGAACATGAGCACGATGAGCGGGATCAGCGCGAGCGGCGGGATGGTGCGGCAGAAGTCCAGCACCGGCGCCGTCATGCGATAGGCGAGCCGGCTGAGTCCGAGCGCGAACCCGATCACGACGCCCACGCAGGCCGCGATCGCGAAACTGATCGCCCACGACCCGAGCGTGATGCCCAGCGGCGCCCACACCGACCCGTCGAGGAAGATGCCGCCCAGGGCGACCCCGACCTCGACGGGGGTCGGGACGGCGCCGACCCGCCCGCCGGCGGCGGCGGCCTGCCACGCCACGAGGAGGACGAGCGCGAAGCCCACCTTCCACGCGACGAAGCTCCGCCGCCGACCGGCGACTGCGGTCATCGCTGCCACAGCACTCCCCCGGCGTCGAACGCCTCCGCGATGAAGCCCTGCTCGTGCATGGCGTCGGCGATCCACTGCAGGTCGGCGGGTGCCACCTCGCTCGAGTAGAACGGCAGGAGGCTCGCGGCACGCGCCTCATCGGACAGCTGCGTGAACTCGCCCATGATCTCGCGCACCGCATCCGGGTTCTCGATCGCATACTCGACCGCCTTCGCGATCGCGTCGGCGAACCCCTCGACGGCGTCGGGGTGCTGGGCAGCGAACGCACCACTGGTCACCCAGGTCGTGCCGACCTGGCCGCCCATGCCTTCGACGAACGGCTGGGACAGCACGGTCATGCCGGCGGCCTTCGCCTGCGACAGGAATGGGTCCGTGATGACGGCGGCGTCGACACGGTCGGATTCGAGGGCGGACGTCATGTCGGGGATCGCGATCTCGACGAACTCGACGCTGTCGGCGTCGACACCGGCCTCCTCGAGCGCGAGGCGCGTCGCCAGCTCCGGCGCCGACTTCAGGCCCACGACCGCGACGGTCTTGCCGGCAAGGTCGGACACCTCGGCGATCCCGCTGCCGGGGGCGGTCACCAGTGCGGCGGCATCGACGTAGTCATCACCGGAGCCGTACCGGTCGTTCACCGCCGCGATCGTCAGGTCGAGCCCCTTGGACACTGCGGTCAGCGTCGGCACGGGCGAGATCAGCGCGAACTGCAGTTCGTCGTTCAGGAGGGACGGGATGGCGGCGGCCGCCGCCTGGATCAGCGTCGGCGTGACCTCAAGACCCTCCTCCTCGAAGTATCCGAGCTCGTTCGCGAGGTAGACCGTGGCCGCGTTCGCGATGGGCGTGACACCCACGGTGATCTCGAGCACCTCCTGCGCTTCGGCCGCGTCGGTCGTGGCCGCCGACGGTGTCGCCTCGGCGCCGCATCCGGTCACAAGCAGCGTCAACGCCAGGGCTGCTCCTGCAGCCAGGGCGGTCTTCGTGTTGCGGGTCATCCTGCTCCCTACGTCGTTGGAAGGTCGTTCAAGGAATATCCAATATCCAGTATCCGGGCATCCATGCGCACGATGGCTGGCATCGTCAGGCCGCGGCCTGGCCGGCGCGGCGCCCGGTCAGCGCAGCGAGAAGTCGCGCAGGACCTGGGCGAGGATGCCGTCGCCCGGATCCCGGTCGCCGCCCCGCATCGCGAAGAACGACTCGAGGATGTGCTGCCGGGTGGCGAGCGCGGCCGCATCCGCATCCCGGCGACGGCACGCCTCGACGATGTCGCGGTGGAACTGCTCGGCGAGCGGGGAGCGCAGATCGAAGTGCAGCCGGATGCGGTCGGCCTCGGCGGAGAGCGTGTTGATGAGCCGCAGAAGCTGTGGCGCGCCCGCCGCCGCATACAGCAGGTCATGGAACGTCGCGTTCAGCTCGTTGAACCCGACCGGCGAGAAGTCGTCGTCGTGCTGCTTCGCCTCGATGTCATCGAGCACCTCGACCATGGCGTCGATGGTGGCGTCCGCGAGCCGGGGCACCGCCAGCAGCGCGGCGCGTCCCTCCAGATCGATTCGCAGCGCCGTGACCTCTTCGAGCCGCTGGACGTCGACACCGGCGACCACCGCGCCCCGGTAGGGCTGGCGCACCACGAGGCCGGAGGCCTCCAGCCGCAACACCGCCTCTCGCAGCGGCGTGCGACTGACCCCGAGTTCCTCGGCCAGGGTGACGAGGTCGAGCTTCGTGCCGGGCGGGAGTTCGCCACGCACGATTCGATCGTGCAGAATGCGAGTGACCTCATCGGTCATGCGTCGAGGGGTCACCTGGGCCATCATCCTTGGATATCCAATATCCTCGTCGGCCACCAGTACGCCACGCCATGTGAGCTATCGATGGTTCCGGTGGAACGGAACCGTCGCCCGGACATACGCTCACCCACGACCCCGCCACTCGATGAGGAGGCAGCACCATGCCCATCGCCACCGTCAACCCGTTCACCGGCCTGACCGAGCAGGAGTTCGAGGCGCACGACGACGCCGAGGTCGAACGCCGCATCGCCGCCGCGCACGACGCCTACACCGCGCTGAAGTCGACGACGTTCGCGCAGCGCGCGGCCTGGATGAACACCGCCGCCGACCTGCTCGAGGAGGACGTCGAACAGCTCGCCCGACTCATCACGATCGAGATGGGCCGACCCATCGTCGGTGCCCGCGCCGAGATCCTCAAGTGCGCGAAGGGCCTGCGCTTCTACGCGGACCACGCCGAGGAGTTCCTCGCGCCGGAGCCGCTGGACGATCCGTCGAAGGTCGGCGCATCCGCAGCCGGCACCCAGTACGCCCCCATCGGCATCGTGCTCGCCGTGATGCCCTGGAACTACCCCTTCTGGCAGGTGCTGCGCTTCGCCGGGCCGGCCCTCATGGCCGGCAACACCGGCCTGCTCAAGCACGCGTCCAACGTGCCCCAGGCTGCGCTCTACCTCGACACGCTCTTCGAGCGCGCCGGCTTCCCGGCCGGGGCGTTCCACACGCTGCTCATCCCCGCATCCCGGGTCGAGAAGGTGCTCCGCGACCCGCGCGTGAAGGCCACGACGCTCACCGGTTCCGAGCCGGCCGGCCGCTCGCTCGCCTCGATCGCCGGTTCCGAGGTGAAGCACGTCGTGCTCGAGCTCGGCGGCTCCGACCCCTACGTCGTGATGCCCTCGGCCGACATCGAGCGCGCCGCGACCGTCGCGGTCACCGCCCGCAACCAGAACAACGGGCAGTCGTGCATCGCCGCGAAGCGGTTCATCGTGCACACCGACGTCTTCGACGAGTTCACCCGCCTGTTCGCCGAGAAGGTCGCCGCGCTGAAGGTGGGCGACCCGCTCGACGAGGGCACCGACGTCGGGCCGGTCGCGACCGAGTCGGGCCGGCAGGAGCTCGCCGAGCAGGTCGAGGATGCGGTGTCCAAGGGCGCCACGGTGCTCACCGGCGGCTTCGCCCCCGACCGCGCCGGGTGGTTCTACCAGCCGACCGTGCTCACCGACATCACCACCGACATGCGGCTTTACCTCGAGGAGGCCTTCGGGCCGGTCGCGACCGTGTACCGGGTCGCCGACCGCGACGAGGCCCTCCGGATCGCGAACGGCACGACCTTCGGTCTGAGCTCGGCCGTGTGGACGAACGACGCCGAGGAGGAGGCCTGGTTCGTGCGCAACATGGACGCCGGCGCGGTCTTCGTCAACGGCATGACCGCCTCGTACCCCGAGCTGCCCTTCGGCGGTGTGAAGGACTCCGGCGTCGGCCGCGAACTCGCCGCCGCCGGCATCCGCGAGTTCTGCAACCTCAAGACGGTCTGGAAGGCCTGACAGCCGCATCCGACACGCGACCGGGCGGAGGGAGCCGATGGGCCCCTCCGCCCGGTCGCTGCGTTGGCGGGTGACACGGGCGCAGGCCCGCACTTCGGTGCGGCCGAACGTGCGGCCCGCGCGTGCACAACTGCGGAGTCCGTGCCCGACACGCCGCATCCGGCCCCCGATCCCCCGGCGTGTCGCGCGTCATCTCCGCAGCTGTGCACGGCGGACGCGACGCATGCGGGACGGCGACGCCGCACGAACAGTCCGGAGCGGGCAGGCCCCACGGCGGCCCACGCGTGCACAACTGCGGAGTCCGTGCCCGACACGCCGCATCCGGCCCCCGATCCCCCGGCGTGTCGCGCATCATCTCCGCAGTTGTGCACGGCGGACGCGACGCATGCGGCCGGGCACACCCGAACACACGCGCACACCGGCACGCCGTTGCGACCGAACACGAAGGCGCGACCGGAGGATGCGGCATCCTCCGGTCGCGCCTGGGACCGCGCTCAGGCGGTGACGATGATCTTCCCGGGGGCGTGGGCGCCTTCCATGGCGGCGAACGCGGCGGCGACCTCGTCCAGCGGGTACGTCGCAGCGACGGGCACCACGAGGCGGCCGGCGGCGATCTCCTCGGCGACCCACGCGAGGTTCTCGGCGGTGCGGGCCTCCCGCTCGACGTTGTGCACGCCGAGCTCGTCGATCGCGTCGTAGGCGGCGATCGCGACCATGCGGTCCACCGGCACACCGAGCTCGACGCCCGCGTCCAGCGCCCCGCGGCCGTGGCAGTCGTACACGAGCGTGAACGGGGCGTACTCGCGCAGGCGGTCCACCATGCCGTCGCCGTGCGCGACCGGCTCGACGCCCACCGAACGCAGGAGGTCGTGGTTCCGCTCGGATGCGGTGCCGATCACGCGTGCGCCCTTGGCGACCGCGAGCTGCGCGGCGATGAGGCCGACGGCGCCGGCCGCGCCGCCCACGAGCACCACGTCGCCCTCACCGGCGGGCACGGTCTCGAGCAGCGACACGGCCGTCAGCGCGGCGACGTTGAGCCCCGCGGCGACCTCGACCGGCAGCCCCTCCGGCCGGCGCGTGAGCCCCTCGGCCTGCGCGACCGCGCGCTCGGCGACGGCGCCGGCGCCGCGGCCGAGCACCTCGTCGCCGACCTGGATCGGCGTGCCGTCCCAGTAGACGGCGCCCTCCCCCACGGCCTCGACGGTGCCCGCCAGGTCCGCGCCGATCCGGCGCGGGAACGGCGTCTGCATCGGGATGAAGCCGCTGCGCACCTTGGCGTCGAACGGGTTCAGTCCGGCGGCGTGCACCCGCACCACGACGTGGCCGGGGGTGGGTTCGGGGTCGGGGACGTCACCGACGTACAGGACCTCGGGACCGCCGGTCTCGTCGTACAGCGCTGCGCGCGTCATCGTTCCTCCTCGAAGCGGTGGGGTGATCGGATGCCGGCGGGGCCGGTCACTCGTGCCGGACGGCGATCTGCTCGGGCTCGAGCTGCACGGCCCAGCCCTCGATCGTGCCGGCGTTCTCGTACTCCTCGATCTGGAGGATACGCCGACCGTTGTCGACCACGTGCGGCATGCCGGTGATGATGAACGCGTGCAGCGTGAGCCACGCGTTCTCCTCCCACGCGATGCCCTCGAGCACGAGCACGTTGGCGTCGATGACCTCGCGCGTGGTGGCGGCGGAGCGCGGGGATGCGGCGGGGACGGCGCGGACGCCGTTGACCTTGTTCGCGGCGACGACGCCGGCGAAGCCCTCGTCGACGACGAGCACGCCGAACGCGTCGACGCCGGCGTCCTGGTCGGTCACGACCGCGGTGCCGAGGCGCACGGCGTAGACCGGGTAGTCGTCGCCCGGGTCCGGCGCGTCGGAGCCGTGCCAGACGACGTCGTAGCCGGCCGCCGTCGCGCGGGTCTCCAGTGCGCGGGCGAGCTCGTAGCCGCCGTGGTCGGCGGCGATGTGGATGCGGGTCATGTCACAGCTCCCAGTGGTTTCGGTTCAGGGTGGCGGGGTCCTTCGCCAGATAACGGACGAAGCGGCCGTCGGGGTCGCGGTCGGCGATGATCTGCTGCAGCTTCGCGAAGTTGTCGTCCGACATGAACTTCACCTGGCGGGCGGTGAAGTCGCTGTCGCCGAGGTACTGCCCGGCGGTCACCGGCTGCGCGCCGGCGTACACCTGCCGCATCCAGGCGCGGTTCGCGTCCTCCTCGGCGGGGTCCTCGTAGCAGCAGTATGTCGCGACGTAGGCGCCGGTGTGCAGGCTGAAGGCCATGTCGGGCAGCGGCCGGGTGGGCGTGTTCGACATCCAGATGGTGAACGCCTTCTTGGTCGGCAGCTCGGTGAACATCGGGCGGATGCGCTCGACGATCTCGGCAGCGTCGCCCTCGACCCAGATGTTGTCGTTGAGCCACTGGTGCTCCTCCGGGTTCGCGCGGAGCTGCTCGGCGCGCTGCTCGGCGAGCGTGGACGGCGCGGCATCCTTCACCATGATCGCCCGCGGCAGTGCCGGGTTCTCGTTGAAGATCGCGAGCGAGGCCTGGGCGTGGGCGAGGTCGTCGCCGAACGCGAGCCCGGTCACCACGAAGCCGAGCTCGCCGGGCTCACCTTGCTCGTCGGGCAGGTACTGCCCGACGACCACGATCTCGACGTTGTCGGGGATGCGGGTGGTGGCGTCGTACATCCACGTCATCACCTCGGTGAACTCCTCCGGGCGGAACGCCTGCACCGTGTGGGCGAGCCCGCCGTAGATGGGTCGGGTCTGCAGGTGGAACCGGGTCACCACGCCCGGGAAGGACGGGCCGGCGCCGCGCGCCGCCCAGTACAGGTCGCTGTGCTGCGTCGCGTCGGCGCGGACCAGCTCGCCGTCGGCGGTGACGACGTCGACCGCGACGACGCTCTCGGCCGCCCAGCCCCAGCCGCGCTGGTTCCAGCCCTGGCCGCCCTGGAGGAGGAACCCGCCGATGCCCACCGTCGGGCAGTGGCCGCCGTTGAAGAACCGGCCGCGCTCCTCGAGGAACGGGCTCAGCTCCTCCCCGCCCTTCGTGGAGGGGGTGGCGCTGACGATGCCGGTCGCCTCGTCGAAGTCGATGCCGCGGTAGTCGCCGAGGTCGATGAGCAGGCCGCCGTCACGGACGCTCCACGCCGCCCAGGCGTGCCCGCCGGAGCGGACCGCGACCTGCCAGCCGCGCTCCTTGGCCAGGCGGACACCTGCGACGATGTCGTCCTCGGTCTGGGCGAGGAGGACGGCGTCGGGGCGACGCGCGGGGCGCCGGTGGTTGAAGACACGGCCGAGGACGGCCTCGTCGAAGTCGGCGTCGGCCGGCGTCACGAGCCGCCCGGTGAAGACGGGAGCAGTCTGGGTCATCGTTGAACCTCCGTGGTGAGCATAGGAAGCGGGAAGCGGCCGGACCACGGCCGCGGCGGGATACCAGGGATCAGGAATCGGCCGGTCGGGCGGGGCGGAACAGCGCCCATCCGATCCAGGCGAGCACGGCGCCCGCGACGAGGGTCACGGCGAGGGCGGTGAAGTCGCGGGGTGCGCCCTGCACGGCGATCGGGGCGACGGCCGCGGAGATGGCGAACTGCACGGCGCCGACCAGTGCCAGGGTCGTCCCTGCGGTCTCGCGGAGCTCGGCGACGGCCATCGCGAGGCCCGGACCGATGTACAGGCCGCAGGCCGCGGCGAGCAGGAAGAAGCCGGGCAGCACGAGCCACGGCGTGAGCGTCCCGGTGACGATCGCGACCACGACCGACGCGGCGCCGAGGGAGACCACCGTGAGTCCGACACCGAGGATGCGGTGCGGCCCCCAGCGGCGGGCGAGCCGCGCGGAGACGAGCCCGCCCGCGACGACGCCGAGCCCGTTCACCGCGAAGACGACCGCGAAGAGGGCGACCGGGAACCCCATGGCCTCCTGCAGCACGTACGGGGACGCGGAGATGTAGGCGAAGCTCGACGCGAACGCGAACCACACCACGAGCGCCCCGCACCAGAACGCCCGCGTGCGCACGGCGGCGAGCACCGCCGCGGGCACGGCACGCAGGCCCCCGCGGATGCGGTGGGCGGGCGGCAGCGATTCGGGCACGAGCGTCGCCACGAACACGAACGAGACGAGCGCCAGCACCGCGAGTCCGACGAAGATCCCGCGCCAGCCCCACAGGAGCGCGAGGACGACACCGAACACGGGTGCGATCACCGGTCCGACCGCCATGGCCGAGCCCAGCAGCGACAGCCCGCGGGTCAGGGCGGGGCCCGTCTCGAGGTCGGTGACGACCGCACGGCCGACCGTGGCGCCGGCGGCCGCCCCGAGCCCGATGATCGCGCACGAGACGATGAGCAGCGGCAGGCTCGGCGCGAGTGCCGCGGCGACCGCGAACAGCGTGAGCGCCGCGCTGCCGATGAGCAGGGGGCGACGGCGGCCGAACATGTCCGACAGCGGTCCGGAGAACAGCTGACCGACCGCGAGGCCGATCGTGACGCCGCTGAGCGCGAGCTGCACCGACCCTGCCGTCACCTCGAACTCGCCGGCGATGCGCGGCAGCGCGGGCAGGAAGGCGTCGGTGGTCATCGGGCCGAGCATGGCCAGCCCGCTGAGTCCGAGCAGGGTGGTGCCGGTGAGCCCGGCCGCCCGGCCGCCGTCCGTCGCCCGTGCGGGGCCGGTCATCCCAGCACGCTGCCGCCGCCGTCGACGACGAGGTTCACGCCGGTGATCCACGACGCCTCGTCCGAGGCGAGGAACACCGCGGCGTTCACCACGTCGTCCGGCTGACCGACACGGCCGAGCGGGATGCGGTCCCAGGTGGCCTTCAGCGCGGGCGGCGGGTCTTCGACGAGGAAGGTCGTCGCCGGGGTCTGGATGAACCCGGGCGAGATGCACACCGCACGGATGCGGTGCGGACCGCCCTCGACCGCGAGCTGCTGGGTGAGGTTGATGACACCGGCCTTGGCGGCGCCGTGCGCGTTCTGCGGCATGAACTCGACCCCGCGGGTGCCCGCGATCGAGCCGATGTTCACGATCGTCCCGCCGCGGACCTTGAGGTGCTTCCACGCGGCCCGCACGGCGTAGAACACGATGTTCAACTCCATGTCGATCGCGAAGTCCCAGTCCTCGACGCTGATCTCGTCGATCGCGCCGAACCGCTGGATGGACGCGTTGTTGTAGAGCACGTCGATCCCGCCGTAGACCTCCGCCGCGGCGTCGATCCAGGTCTCCACGGCCTTCGCGTCACCGGCGTCCACCGGAGCGAACCCGGTGATCTCGCCGCCCTCGGCGCGCACGAGCTCGACCGTGTCCTGCAGTCCCTGCTCGTTCAGGTCGCAGCCGACGACCTTCGCGCCCTCGGCGGCGAACCGCCGTGCGGCCTCGCGGCCCATGCCGCCACCGATCCCGGTGATGACCGCGACCTTGCCGTCCAACCGGCCCATCACAACTCCCGTCCTTGTCGCATCGTCCGCATCCGTCGCCGGATCAGACCGGCGGGGCGACGAAGAGGCCCTTGTCGATGTCGTTGAACGACTCGCGGGCGACGAGCTCGCTCATCTCCTGCGCGGTGCCCCACTGGTCCTGCGTGTCCAGGTGGCTGATGTCGTGCCGGTTCGCGACCCAGCTGTCGTCGTCGACGACGGCCAGCTCGGTCGTGTACTCGATCGTGTTGCCGGCGGGCGAGAGGAAGTAGGCGAACGTGTTGTCGCCGGCGTTGTGGCGGCCCGGGCCCCAGATCATGCGCGCACCCGAGCGGAGGATCTTGCCGGAGCCGCGCATCCACTCCTCGATGCCGCGCATCTCGAACGACAGGTGGTGCAGCGAGTGGTGCGGGCCCATCGCGATGGCGATCGAGTGGTGGTTCGGGTTGCAGCGCATGAAGTGCATCATGTCGACGCCGTCCGGGCGCACCAGCGAGTCGGAGATGGTGAAGTCGAGGTGGTCGATGTACCACTGCGCGGTGCGGTTCAGGTCGGACGAGTTGAAGACCATGTGCGAGAGCTTGGCCGGGATGGGCTCGCGCTCGCGGATCTTGCGGGCCTCGCGCTGCTCGTAGCCGGTGGAGAACTCGAGCACGCGGCCGTCGCCGTCGAACACGCGGAAGCCGTAGCCGCCGCCGAACTGGGTGAGCTCCTGCGGCTCGTGCACGAACTGCACGTCCTCGGCGTGGAGCTTGTCGGCCAGCGCGTGGATGTCGGCGCGCGAACGCACGCCGAAGCCGGCGAGGTCGACGCGCTTCTCGTCGCGGCGCAGGCGCAGGATGAAGGGCTCGCTGGAGCCCTCGGCGGCCAGGTAGCTCAGGCCGTCCTCGGCGTGCACCTCGGTGAGGCCCCAGTGCCGGGCGAAGAAGTCGCGCTCCACCTCGAATTCGGGCACTGCGAGCGCGGCGTAGCGGAGGTGGGAAACGAGCCGGTCAGTCATCGTCGACCTTCTTTCGGGAATGCAAGGGAAAGCGCGTTGAGCGCGACCTGTCGAATCTATGCAACTTCGCGGACCGGGAACCACGTCGCCCGACGGATACCATGCATCTGTGGCTAGCGGTGACCCGGATCTCAACCTCCTCGTGGCGTTGCGCGCCCTCCTGGAGGAGGAGAACGTCACCCACGCCGGCGAGCGGATCGGGCTCGGCCAGTCGACCATGTCGTCCGCGCTGGCGCGGTTGCGGGCGGTGTTCCAGGACGAACTGCTCGTCCGGGTCGGCCGCGACTACGAGCTGACCCCGCTCGCCCGGCAGATCCTGCCGCAGGTGCAGCGCACCCTGCCGCTGGTCGCGCAGGCGCTCGGCCAGGAGGAGATGTTCGACCCGGCCACCACCCGACGGCGCTTCAGCGTGCACATCTCCGACTACGCGTGCATCGAGCTGCGGCCGCTGTTCGGACTCGCTTCGACCCTGGCCCCCGGCATCCGCTTCGACTTCCTGCGGCTGCCCACCGATCCGGTGACCGCGGAACGCCAGCTGCTCCCGAACGACTTCCTCGTGCTGACCCCGGGCATCGGCGTGACGATGGAGGGGTTCGAGATCCTCCGGGACGAGTACGTCGTCGTCGCCGACCGGGCGAACCCGCGCGTGGCGTCCGGGGAGATCTCCCCCGCCGACTTCATGGCCAGCCCGCTCGTGCGATGCGACTTCGGCCGCGCGCACACCCTCCCGATCGAGCGGCGCATGCACGAGCTCGACATGCACCCGCAGGTGCGCGTGTCGACCTCGACGCTCATGTCGGTGCCGCTCATCGTCGCCGGCACCGACCTCATCGGGCTCGTCCCGAAGCGCCTGGCGGAGCGGAGTCTCGCGTCGGTCGACGTCGTGAGCGTGCCGACGCCGTTCCCCGCCGTCGAGCTCATCCTGCGCCTGTGGTGGCACAGCGCGCACACCCACGACCCGGCGCACACGTGGTTCCGCGAACTCGCCGCGCAGGCGGTGGCCGACGGGATGCTGACGCCGGCGGCCGGCGCACCCGCCGTCCGATAGCTGGCATCGGGCGGGGGCGGTGGCCCAGCGACACCCCGGGGCCATAGCGTCGAGCGGTGGGCGTGACGCTGCGCCCGGAAGCTGGAGACACAGATGTCGGTTAAGAAGGTGCTCATCGTCGGCGGTGGATTCACCGGCCTGACGGCGGCGATCGCCCTCGCACAGCGCGAGGTTTCCGTGACGCTCGTCGACCGCGCGAAGGCGTGGGCCCGGGTCGGCCACGGCCTCACCATCCAGGGCAACGCCCTGCGGGTGTTCCGCGAGCTCGGCGTCATCGACGAGGTACTGGCCAAGGGCCAGGCCGAGAACGGCGTCACCCTGTACTTCGCCGACGGCCGCGTGATGGCCGAGATGCCCACGCCCCGCACCGGCGGCGACGACCTGCCCGCCACGATCGGCGCCCTCCGCCCCGACCTGCACGAGATCCTCGTGAACCGCGCCGAGGCGCTCGGCGTCGAGATCCGCCTCGGGCTCGAGCTCACCTCGTACGAGACCGGCGACGACTCGGCCACGTCGGTGCTCTCCGACGGCACCACCGAGACCTGGGACGCGATCGTCATCGCCGAGGGCATCAAGTCGCAGACCCGCCCGACGCTCGGCATCACCGAGGACCGCAAGCCCAGCGGCCTCGGCATCTGGCGCGCGGTCACCTCGCGCACCCCCGACATGACCGGCGGCATCGCGTACCCGATGGTCGACGACGGCGGCGCCTACAAGGTCGGCTACACCCCGGTGAGCGACGACCAGTGCTACATCTTCGTCCTGTGCCGCCCGGAGCGGGTGGAGAACGGGCTCGAGGGCTGGCAGGAGGTCAAGCGCCTCATGGCGAACTTCCACGGCCAGTTCGACTACCTCCGCGAGTCCATCACCGAGGACACCTTCCTGAACTTCCAGGAGATCGAGTGGATCTTCGTGGACCGACCCTGGCACTCCGGCCGCGTCATCGCGCTCGGCGAGGCCGTGCACGCCGTGCCGCCGCTCATCGCCCAGGGTGCCGCGCAGTGCGTCGAGGACAGCCTGCTGTTCGCCGAGTACGTGACCGCCGAGGGCGACTGGGAGCAGCAGCTCTCCGCGTTCTACGACCGCCGCATCCCGCGCATCAAGGGCGTCGTGGACGCCTCGATGCAGCTCGCCCACTGGGAGCTGCACCCCGGCACGCCGGACGCCAACCCCGGCAAGGTCATGGCCGAGGCGCTCGTCGCCCTGGTGCCGGCCCCGTGAGCGACTTCCGCATCCCGCGGCGGATCGTCACCGGGCACGACGCGAACGGCGTCTCCGTCGTCGTGAGCGACGGCCCGGTGCCGGTCACGCGTGAGCTGCCCGAGGACGGCGTCGCCTTCCACGAGGTGTGGGAGACGGCGGGTTCCCCGGCCGTCGTCGGCGCCGGCTTCGTCGACCCGACCATCGGCGACATCACCGTGCCGCCGCCCGCCCGGGGCACCCGCATCCGGATCAACGAGTTCAAGCCCGGCCACCTCGACGACCGCGGCCTGCAGTCGCCGGTGCACCGCACCGAGTCCGTCGACTACGGCATCGTGCTCGAGGGCGAGATCACGCTCGTCCTCGACGACAGCGAGGTGACCGCCCGCGCCGGCGACATCGTGATCCAGCGCGGCACCGACCACGCCTGGGCGAACCGCTCCGACGCGATCGCCCGGGTGGCGTTCGTGCTCGTGGACGGCGAGTTCGGCGACGACCTGCTCGAACTGCTGCCCGGCGTCCGCGCCGGACTCATGCGGCACGGACCGCGGGACTGAGGAGGACGACATGCACGTGGACCATATCGGGCTGTCGGTCGGCGACCTCGACGGGATGCGGGACTGGTACCAGCGGGCCTTCGGATTCGCCACGGCCCAGCCGTTCGACATCCCGCCGGTGGGCCTTCGCGGGGTCTTCCTGCTCGGCCCCGACGACGTCGCGATCGAACTGCTCGAACGCCGCGGCTCCACCGTGACCCGGCCGAGCGCCACCACCCCGCCGGACGCACTGCTGTCCCGCGGCTGGGCGCACCTGTGCCTGCGCGTCGACGACGTGGACGCGACGTTCGCCACGCTCGTCGACGCGGGCGCCGGGGTGCTCAGCGCCCCCGGCGACTCCCCCGAGCCCGGAGTCCGGTTCGCGTTCGTGACCGACCCCGAGGGCAACCTCATCGAACTCCTCGACCGCAAGGGACCGGTGTCCGTATGATCCCCGCACCCACCGAGGGCGTGCAGCTGCCCGGTCTCGCCGGCAACGTGTTCGTCGTCACGGGCGCCGCCGGCGGCCAGGGCGCGCAGGAGGCGCTCCTGCTCGCCGCGAACGGTGCCGACGTGATCGCCGCCGACGTCCGCGACGAGGCACCCGAGCTCCTCGCCGCGGCCGAGGGGCTCGCCGGCACCGTCACCTACCGCCGCCTCGACGTGACCGATGAGGACGGCTGGCGCGAACTCGCCGCATCCCTCGACGGCCGCCCGGTGAAGGGCCTCGTCAACAACGCCGGCGTCACCCACCGGGTGCGGATCGGCGCGGTGGAGCGGGCCGACTGGGACCGCGTGCTCGCCGTCAACGTCACCGGCGCGATGCTCGGCATCCAGGCCCTGCTGCCCGCCATGGGCGAGGGGTCGTCGATCGTGAACATCGGCTCGGCCGCCGGCCTCACCGGCCACTACACGGCCGCGTACACGACCAGCAAGTGGGCGATCCGCGGCCTCACGCACTCCTGCGTGACCGAGCTCGGGCCCCGCGGCATCCGCGCGAACATCGTGCACCCGGGCTACATCCGCACCGAGATGACCGCGAGCGCGCCCGGCGCGTTCCTCGACGCGAACGTCGCGATCGCGCCGCTCCACCGCGGCGGCGAGCCGCAGGAGGTCGCCAACATGGTGGTGTTCCTCCTCTCGGATGCGGCCGCGTACATCACCGGCGCCGAGGTCTCGGTCGACGGCGGGCAGCTGCTCTCCGGCGTCGCGACGTTCCTCTCGGACGCCGTGCGCCCCGAGCAGCAGGCCGCGACGGCGGACTGAGCCGATGGACAAGGCAGCGTTCGACGACTACATCGCCCGGTTCAACCGGCGCGACGAGACGGCGTTCGAGGACTACCTCGCCGACGACATGCACATGCGCAACGGCACGCTCGAGTACACCGGCGTGCAGGGCATGAAGGACCACTACGCGAAGATCTGGTCCACGTTCCGCGAGGAGCTCGCGCCGACCGACTTCGTCGGATCCGACACCAACGTCGCCATCCGCATGGTCACGTACTTCACCGCCGAGCGGGACGACCCGGAGTCGGTCTTCGGTCCGGTCCAGGAGGGCGACCGCTTCGAGTTCCGCGGCGTCATCTCCTACCGCCTGAACGCCGAGGGCAGGTTCGCCGACATCCTCGTCGCCTACAACTCGTTCACCGGCATCCGTCGCGACGGCACCGTGACCGAGCTCGGCATCCCCCACTGACTTCCCCCGTCCGCAAGAAGGAGTCCTTCCGCATGTACATGTACTACCCCACCAACTACGTCTGGAGCATGGCCGTCGTCGCCTCGCTCAACAACGGTGGATTCATCGACGAGATCGACAAGGCCGCCCGGCCCGCGCTCGAGGCCTCGCAGCAGGGCGACGACGTCGGCACCGAGCTGCTGTACTCGTCGTGGCAGGCCGTCGCCGACCGCCTGCTCGCCGCCGCCGAGGCCGACGAGGCCCGCGGCTGGAAGCTCAGCGCCTCCGACAAGTACTACCGCGCCGCGCTGTACACCTCGCAGGCCGAGCGCCTGCAGTCGCCGAAGTGGGAGGGCCGCAAGGCCGCCTACCAGAAGTCGATCGACCTGCTCCTGAAGCACATCGAGCTCGGCGGCATCCCCGTCACCACGGTCGACGTGCCCTACAAGGGCGACGACGCACCCGAGGGCTCGGCGCTCCCGGGCTACTTCTACCGCGCACCCGGCGACGGCCCGAAGCCGCTCATCATCATGTGGAACGGTCTCGATTCCACCAAGGAGATGATGTACACGTCGCGGTTCCCGCAGCAGATGGCCCGCCGTGGCATCTCGACCCTCATGATCGACCCTCCCGGCTCGGGTGAGGCGCTCCGGATGCGGGACCTGCACGCCCGGTTCGACACCGAGGTGTGGGCCGCATCCATCCTCGACTGGGTCGAGGAGCACGCCGCCGACCTCGACGTCGACGTGAAGAAGGTCGGCCTCGTGGGCTGGTCGCTCGGCGGGTACTACGTGCCGCGCGCGACCGCGTTCGAGAAGCGCATCGCCCTCGCCGTCGCGTGGGGCGCGAACTACGACTGGGCCGCCGTCCAGGAGGCGCGTCGCCGCCGCGAGGGCGAGAACCCGGTCCCCCACTACTGGGACCACGTGCACTGGGTGTTCGGCGCGAAGGACGACGCCGACTTCCTGGAGAAGACGAAGAACATGCGCCTGGAGGGCGTCGTCGAGAACATCACCGTGCCGTTCCTGGTGACGCACGGCGAGGGCGACCGGCAGATCCCGGTGAAGTACGCCTACGACGAGTACGAGGCGGCCGTGAACTCCCCGAAGCGGGAGCTGCGCATCTTCACGCAGGAGGAGGGCGGCGCCGAGCACATCGGCATCGACAACATGGAGTACGTCGGCGAGTTCACCGCCGAGTGGATCGCCGAGACGTTCAACGAACTGTCCTGATCCGACACGGAGGGGGATGCTGCGACCACGCGGCATCCCCCTCCGGCGTTTCCGGCCCGCGCGGCGCGCTCCCGCCGCGTGCCGTGCGCGCGTTGCCGCGTGCACAACTGCGGAGTCCGTCCGCGACACGCCGGGCCCCGGCGGCACGGGCCCGGCGTGTCGGCCACCATCTCCGCAGTTGTGCACGGGCGCACCGCGGCGCCGGAATCGGAGCCGGCGGGGGCGCGCAGCATCCGTCGCCCACGCGCGCCCTCCCCGGAACAGGAGAAATCCCCGGGTCAGGAGGATTCGGCGCGAATCGTCCTGTTCCGGGGATTTCTCCTGATCCGGTGCGCCTCAGCGGCGGCGGTTGCGGGGCCGCGGGCGCGCCGGCGGGATCGGCGGACCCGGGATGCGGTCGCCGACCGTGTTCACGATCTCGCCCACGCCCTCGATCACCATGCGCACCTCGTCGCCCGGCTCGAGCGGCGGGATCGTGCGGCCGAGCCCCCACAGCTCGCCGAGGCAGCCGCCGTTGCCGACGGTGCCGGAGCCGAGCACGTCGCCCGGCTTGATGACGCTGTTGCGGGCCGCGTAGGCGACGAGTTCGGGGAAGGGCCACCCCATGTTCGAGACGAGGTCCTCGCCGACGAGCTCGCCGTTGACGTACACCTCGGCGCGCACGGCCAGGAACCCGTCCTCGTCGAGGAAGGGCGCGAGCTCGTCGGCCGTGACGATCCACGGACCGAGCGTCGTGCCGAAGTCCTTGCCCTTCGCGGGCCCGAGCCGCACCTTCATCTCGCGCGCCTGCAGGTCGCGGGCGGACCAGTCGTTCATGACGGTGTACCCGAAGATGTGGGATGCGGCCGTGTCCACGTCGACGTTCTCGCCGGTCGAACCGGCGACCGCGCCGACGACGACCGCGAGTTCGAGCTCGAAGTCGAGGCGGTGCGTCTCGGGGATCGGCACGACCACGCCGGTGGGATGAACGATGTGCGGGTTCGTGAAGTAGAACGTGGGCGCCTCGTACCACTCCGCCGCGACGTCGCTCTTGCCCTCGACGCCGGCGCTCACGCCCTCGACGTGCTCCTCGAACGCGACGAAGTCACGGATGCTGGTGGGCACGACGGGTGCGAGCAGGGTCACCGCCGACAGGGGCGTCGCCTGCACCGACCCGGCGGCCAGCGCCTCGCGCACGGACGCGTCGAGCGCGAGCGCCGCATCCAGCCCCTCCTCGAGCAGCCCCGTCACGGTCACGCCGTCCGGGAACGGCACCACCGTCTCGTCGATGACGATCCCCTCGCGGACCGGTCCTCCGGCCGCATCCGACCACCGTGCAATCCTCACGCCTGCTCCTTCGCACACCGAGGGGACACCTGCCCCCGGACGCTTCCACTCTCCTGCGGCGGCCCCGGCTCCGCCAGGGGCCGCCGCCCATGCCTCGGATCGACGAGGCGGATGCCGTTACAGCGCCGCTGCCGCAGCCCGGGCGCCGCGCACCGCGATCGCGACGCTCATGAGCGTCGGGTTCATCGTGTTCGCGGTCGGGATGAGCGCGTTGCCGCCCACGAGGAGGCCCTCGACACCCCAGACGCGGGAGTACGGGTCGGCGACGCTCGTGCCGTCGTCGGACTGCCCCATCCGCATCGTGCCCATGTAGTGCAGGCTCGAGCCGTTGGGCAGCAGGCGGGGCCCGGCGACGAAGTGGCCGAGCGCCTCGCCGGCACGCTGCAGCCGACGGGTGCCCTCGGCGATCTCGGCCTCCTCGGCGTCGGTGAGGGCGTACTCGATCGTCATGTTCGGCAGGCCGCGGTAGTCGAGCTCATCGTCGTGGAAGACGATGCCGTCCTCCACGCGGGGGCGCTTGCGCATGCCGTAGCCCATGTTGACGTAGCCCCAGCGGTTCTCGGCGTACTCGGTGCCCGGCTCCATGCGGAACGGGGTGGTCTCGGAGTACATCACCTGCAGCGAGAAGGGGTGGTCGGGCTCGGAGAACGGGATGCGGTTGACCGCCGCCACCGGGTCGGCCGGGTTCACCGCGCGTCGGGCGAGTTCGGCGTCGAGCTCCCCCTCGGTCGCGAAGCGGGTCATCCGCTCCGCGTCGAGCGCGACGGTGGAGATGACGACGTGGTGCTCGGTGAGGTAGCGGCCGAGCGCGGCGGGCCGGACCCCCGAGGCCCACAGCAGCTGCGGGGAGCGGAACGCGTCGGCGGCGACCACGACGAGGTCGGCGTCGAAGCGGGACTCCGCCTTGGTCTGCAGGTCCTCGACGAGCACGCCCCGCGCACGGCCGTCCTCGACGATCACGCGGCGCACCAGGTGCAGCGGACGCAGTTCGAAGCGCTCGGCGAGGGGGTGGCCGGGCTCGATGAGCGGGCCGAGCACGGCGTCCGCGCCCGCCCAGCGCATGGTGCCGTCAGGCTGCGGGTCGCCGGCGACTGGCAGCGTGCTCACGCCGTACCCCTCGGGCAGTTCGGCGCCGAACTCCTCCTCGAGCAGCGACCGGATCGCCGCACCGACGGCGGAGTCGGCGAACGCGGCGGACTGCACGTGCAGCAGCCGCTCGGCCTCCGCGATGAGCTCCTCCCACTCCGCATCCTCGATGAACGGGATCCGCTCGCTGAACGACGGGGCCGGGGTCGCGCATGTCCAGTGCGCGCCCTGGCCGCCGACGTTGGTCGACGCGGCGGCGGCGGGGAACGTCGGCGCGTGGGCCGAGCCTTCGCCGCCGAAGTCCAGCAGGTGGGTGCCCTGGCGGGCCGTGAACATGCCCTCGACGACGGCACCGGCCGGCAGCCCGAGCGACTCGCGGTGCGAGCCCGACTGCGGGCCCTGCGAGCGCTCGCGGGCGCGCTCCTTCTCGTCGGGGTCGGCGATGTTGCGGACGCTCTCGCCCGGGACGTCGGTGAGCTGCGGCCCCGCCTCGAACATCACCACACGCGCGGTGGGGTGGCTCTCGAGCAGGATGCGGGCATACGCGCTGCCGATCGGGCCGCTGCCGACGATCGCGATGGTCGGTGCACTGGTCATGGGTCCTCCTCGGGGATGAACGGAAGTGTGGGTGGCCCGCGCGCTCATGCGGTGGCCGCCTGCGTGTCGGGCAACGGGTCCGTCTCGTCGGAGAGGCGCCCGGGCGGGAGCAGGAGCGCCGCGACGACACCGACGACGTAGACGACGGCGAGACCGGCGAAGATCGGTGCGATCACGTGCATGTAGACCTCGGCCACCTCGGCGACGACGGCGGGTCCGGCGGCCTGGACGGCCTGGGGCGTGAGGGTGGAGGGGTCGAGCCCGGCAGGGAGCCCCGCTGCGACGCCGACGGCGATGAGCACGCCGATGAGCGCGGTCACGACGGTGGACCCGATCTGTCGGACGAGGTTCACCGTGGCGGTGATGGTACCGGTCTCGCTGCGCGGCACGGCGCTCTGCACGACCGTCACCACGAGGCTCATGAACGCTCCCGTGCCCATGCCGACGACGAACATGACCACCATCGGCACCCAGAGCGGCGTGCCGGTCGGGAGCATCGACATGGCCAGCATCCCGACCGCGCCCAGCGCGGTGCCGATGATCGGGTACGGGCGGTAGGCGCCGGTGCGCGAGGCGAGGAAGCCGGTCAGCAGGTTGGTCACCAGCATGCCCATGACCGTCGCGATGGGGACGAGCCCGGAGACCGTCGCGGAGGTGCCGTAGGCCATCTGCACGTAGGTCGGGATGTAGGAGACCACCGAGAAGAGGCCGATCCCGACGATGACCGACAGCGCGAGCCCCGCTGCGACCGTGCGGTTGCGGAAGAAGCGGAGCGGCACCAGCGGCTCCGCCGTCCGACGCTCCACGAGCCCGAAGAGCACGAAGCCGACGGCCGCGATGACGAAGGCGACGACCATGGCGACACGCAGTGCGGGGTCGCCGAGCCAGCTGACCGCCAGCACGAGCGCGACGAGGGCGATGCTGAGCGTTGCGGTGCCCCCGTAGTCGTAGCTCCCCCGGCTCGGCCGCGACGGCAGCTTCGGCACCGCGAAGGCGGCGAGGGCGAACGCGATGACGCCGATGGGCAGGTTGATCCAGAACACCCAGCGCCAGCCGAGGTAGTCGGTGATGAGCCCGCCGACCGCCGGCCCCAGGAGGATCGCGATCGGGAACGCGGCGCCGATGATGCTCATGTACTTCGGACGCTCGCGAGGCGAGGTCGTCTCGGCGACGATCGTCTGGGACACGAGCGCGACGCCGGCAGAGCTCATGCCCTGCACCACCCGGGCGACGATGAGCATCGTCATGTCGCCGGCGAATCCGCACGCGAGCGAGGCCAGCAGGAACACGGCGAGCGAAGCGAGGAAGACCCGCTTCGCACCGAACAGGTCGCTGACCTTGCCGAGCACGGGGAGCACGACGGTGCTCGCGAGCGTGTAGCCCACCACCACCCAGCTCATGGATTCGAGCGCGCCGAGCGAGCCGGCGACGGTCGCGAGCGACGTGGAGACGATGGTGTGGTCGAGGGCGCCCAGCAGCGAGACGGTGAGCAGGGCGACGATGAGGAGACGGAGTCTCAGCGGTGAGAGCGGCATACGCGGATCACCCGAACGATCGGGTCGTCGACGCGACGGAGTGTGCCCTCGGATGCTGCGGCGCACCGAGGAACGGGCCTGCGGCCCCGACGTCACCACCGATCCTATGCACTCTTTTGTCTGATTTCAACTGAACTCTGAGAAGGCCCGATGGCGGGCAATTCCTGTTACTTTCGCCGATTCTTTACGTTTTGCGTCTCCAACTGGACAATTCTCGCCCGTCTTGCGCCGGAAACGCCGCCTGACCATGTAGCTTTCAACCATGGCCAGCGAGTCCACGCTGCGTTTCGGCGCCCACACAGATGAAGTCACGAGCTTCCTCCGCATCGTCAACATGATCCGTCTCGGCGAGGCGGCGACCCGCCCCGAGATCGGCAGGGTCACCGGGCTCGGCCGCGGCGTCGTC
The DNA here is from genome assembly GCF_054798235.1 of Microbacterium sp. GXF7504. Taxonomy (NCBI): domain Bacteria; kingdom Bacillati; phylum Actinomycetota; class Actinomycetes; order Micrococcales; family Microbacteriaceae; genus Microbacterium; species Microbacterium sp. GXF7504. Next base: position 694,837 of record NZ_JBSJZI010000001.1, read on the forward strand.
ACCCAGCGGGTGGAACAGGGCATCGACCTCGGCTACCTCGAGGACGCCGAGTTCGGGCCGTCCTCCGGCGGCCGCGCCCCGCGCCGGCTCCGGTTCCGCGCCGAGCAGGGCCTCATCGTGATCTGCGCCCTCGGCGCCCGCCACATCAACGTCGGCCTCACGCATCTCGAAGGCGACGTCATCGCGCAGGCGAACCGCGACTGGGACATCGCGACCGGTCCTGCGGAGACCCTCGACACCGCCATGGAGATGATCGACGAGCTGCGGGCGCAGCATCCGGGACTCCCGGTGTGGGGCGTCGCCGTCGGCCTCCCCGGCCCCGTCGACTTCGAGTCCGGCCGACCCGTCGCGCCGCCCATCATGCCCGGCTGGAACGGGTTCGACGTGCGGCGCCGCTTCGAGCAGCGCTACGACGCCCCCGTCTGGGTCGACAACGACGTGAACCTGCTCGCGTTCAGCGAGCGCGCCCGGCGCCGCAACGACCACCCCGACCTCATCTACTGCAAGGTGGGCTCCGGTATCGGTGCGGGGCTGCTCTCGCACGGCCGGGTGCACCGCGGCGCGAACGGCGCGGCCGGCGACATCGGCCACGTCCGCGTGCGCGACTCCGACGCGCAGTGCCGCTGCGGCAAGGTCGGCTGCCTCGAGGCCGAGGCGGGCGGCTGGGCGCTCGTCCGCGATGCCGATCAGGCGCTCGCCGACGGGGCGGGCGGACTCCTCGGTGCCCGCGTCGCCGACGGGGCGGAGCTCAGCCCCGACCTCATCGCCCGCGCCGCGGAGGACGGCGACGCGCTCGCGATCTCGCTCATCCAGCGCTCGGCCCGCACGGTCGGCGAGTCGATCGCCGCGCTCGTGAACATGTTCAACCCGGGCGTGATCGTCGTGGGCGGTTCGATCGCCGCCGCCGGCGAGGTGTTCCTCGCGGAGGTGCGCCAGCGCGTGTACGAGCGGTCGCTGCCGCTCGCGACCCGCGACCTGTCGATCGTGCAGTCGCTGAACGAGGTGCGCGAGCCCCTCCGCGGCGGCGCGGACATGGTGCGCGAGCAGCTGTTCGACGTGACGTTCCCGCGCTGGTTCGCCGACGGGCATCCCTCGCTCGCCGCGATCCGCGGCACCGCCTGACCCGCTCCCCCGCCGCATCCCCCCTCCCCTGCTGCACCCCCGCTCACCTGAATCCACGGCGTTCATCCGTCGCGGATGCAGGGTGTCACGGCGCCGGACGGCACATTCGCGACGGGTGAACACCCGCGCGATGGGCGACCCCGAGCAACGGGTAACCCCGCGCGACGGATGCACCGCGCGCGCGGGGACGCGGGAGGGGCCGGTGCGTGCGCACCGGCCCCTCCCGCGTACGGACTACTTCGTCGAGAACGCGGCGTCGAACGCGGCGGCGGACGGCTGGATCGCGGCCATGCGGCGCACGAACCCGAGGGCCTCGGGGGCGCCGACGAGGCGGTCCATCCCGGCGTCCTCCCACTCGACCGACAGCGGGCCGTCGTAGCCGATGGCGTTCAGCATCCGGAACGCGTCCTCCCACGGCACGTCGCCGTGGCCGGTGGAGATGAAGTCCCAGCCGCGGCGCGGGTCGGCCCACGCGAGGTGCGACGACAGCCGGCCGTTGCGGCCGTTGCCGACGCGCTTGCGGGTGTCCTTGCAGTGCACGTGGAAGATGCGGTCCTGGAAGTCCCACAGGAACCCGACCGGGTCGAGGTCCTGCCACACCATGTGCGACGGGTCCCAGTTCAGGCCGAACGAGGCGCGGTGCCCGATCGCCTCGAGCGTGCGCTTGGTCGTCCAGTAGTCGTAGGCGATCTCGGACGGGTGCACCTCGAGCGCGAACCGCACCCCGACCTCCTCGAACACGTCGAGGATCGGGTGCCAGCGGTCGGCGAAGTCGCGGTAGCCGGCCTCGATCATGGCGTCGGATGCGGGCGGGAACATCGCCACGCACTTCCAGATCGACGAGCCGGTGAACCCGGTGACGGTCTTCACCCCGAGCGCGGCAGCCATCCGGGCGGTGAGCTTCATCTCCTCGGCCGCCCGCTGCCGGACGCCCTCGGCGTCGCCGTCGCCCCACACCCGGTCGTTCAGGATGTCGCGGTGGCGCTCGTCGATCGGGTCGTCGCAGACGGCCTGGCCGACGAGGTGGTTCGAGATCGCGAACACCTGCAGGCCGTTGCGGGCGAGGATGTCCTTCCGCCCCTGGACGTAGGCGGCGTCGTCCCAGCGGGACACGTCGAGGTGGTCGCCCCAGCTCGCGATCTCGAGGCCGTCGTAGCCCCACTCGCCCGCGAGCCGTGCGACCTCCTCGAACGGGAGGTCGGCCCACTGGCCGGTGAAGAGGGTGATCGGTCTTGCCATGTCTGTCTCCTCAGTCGTTCCCGGGCACCGCTGCCCACGTCGAACCGTCGGCGGCACTCGTGCCGACCGCATCCAGGACCCGCTGCACGCTGAGCCCCTCCGCGAACGTACCGTGCGCGGGGACGCCGGTCTCGATCGCCTGCACGAGGTCGACGACCTGGTGCGTGAACCCGTGCTCGTACCCGAGCATGTGCCCCGCCGGCCACCACGCCGACACGTAGGGGTGCACGTCCTCGGTGACGAGGATGCGGGTGAAGCCCTGCCGCTCGGTCGGTGCGGTGCGGTCGTAGTGCTCGAGCACGTTGAGGTCCTCGAGGTCGAACACGAGCGCGCCGTCCTCGCCCGACACCTCGAGGGTGAGGGCGTTCTTGCGGCCGGTGGCGAAGCGGGTCGCCTCGAACGACGCGATCGCGCCGCCGGAGAGCCGGCCGGTGAACAGCGCCAGGTCGTCCACGGTCACCTCGCCGGTGCCCTCGGCGGCGGTGCCGGACAGGCCCGCCGTCTCGCCGAGGAGCGGGCGCTCCGTCACGATCGTCTCGAGCACGCCGGAGACGGCGGTGACGGTCTGGCCGGTCACGAACTGCGTCATGTCGACGATGTGCGCGCCGATGTCGCCGAGCGCGCCGGAGCCTGCGTGCTCCTTCTGCAGCCGCCACACGAGCGGCGCCTGCGGGTCGACGAGCCAGTCCTGCCGGTAGGCGGCGCGCACCTGGCGCACCGGCCCGATGAGCCCCTGGGCGATGAGGTCGCGCATGAGCGTCACGGCCGGGACGCGCCGGTAGGTGAACCCGACCATCGCGTGGACCCCGGATGCGGCGGCGGCCGCGGCCGCATCCGCCATCTGCTCCGCCTCGGCCGCGGAGTTCGCGAGCGGCTTCTCGCAGAGGACGTGCTTGCCGGCCCGGAGCGCCGCGATCGCGATCTCGGCGTGCGAGTCGCCCGGGGTGACGATGTCGACGATGTCGATGTCGTCACGGGCGACGACCTCGCGCCAGTCGGTGGCGGACTCGGCCCAGCCCCACTGCGCGGCGGCGGTCGCTGTCTTCTCGGGGTTGCGCCCCACGAGCACGGCCATCTCGACGTCGCGCGGCAGCGGGAACACCGCCGGCGCCTGCCGCCAGCCGACCGAGTGGGCGGCACCCATGAAGCCGTGCCCGATCATGGCCACCCGGAGTGCGCTCATGCGAGCACCACGGTGCGCGACACCGGAACGCGGTTGGTGACGTACCGGCCGGGGCCGCCGTCGACGCCGGGCATGATCTGCATGTAGAGCAGCCGCATGGTGAGGACGACCTCGACGGTCACCTCGGCGCCCGGGGCGATCGGCTCGTCGAGCGCGATCACCACGTCGGGGCGGTCCGCGACGAACCACAGGGTGTCGAACTGCTCGGGCAGCTCCTCCACCCGGTAGGCGGTGCCGTTCAGCACGAAGCGGAGCCGGTCGGTGGCGATCTGCGTGCCGTTCACGGTCGCCTCGACACCGTCCACCGCCGACAGCCAGAGGCTGCGGTACCAGGGAAGCTGCACCGAGACCGCGAGCCCGTCGTCGTGACGGCGGACGTCCTCCTCGCGGAAGAGGGAGTTGTGCGTAGCCATTTGCTGCGGGTCCTTCCTGCGTCAGCTCGCCGAGACCGAGGGGCCGGCGGCTGCGATCTGGTCTTCGATGGCGCGGCGCATGAGCTCGTGCTGCTGCTTCACCTGCGCGATCGGGTCGGCCTCGCCGAGGTCGCTGAACGCGTGCCCCTCCCACTCGCTGGAGAGGAACCCGCGGTAGCCGCCGTCGACGAACTGCCGCACGATGCGCGGGATGTCCATCGCCGGCTCCTGGCCGTGCTCGTCGATGTCGTAGAACTTCGCGTGCACGTGGAAGATCTGCGGCATGATGTCGAGCCACTCCTCCGGCGGCACGAGGCCGTGCATGTTGAAGGCGAGGCGGGTGAACGGGCCGAACTGCGCGCTGTCGAACTTCTCGGCGGCCAGGAAGTCCTCGAACTCCTGGTTGCGCACGTGCATCGGCAGGGGCTTGCGCCAGATCTCGTCCATGACCGTGAAGTACTCCTCCGGCATGCCCATGGTCTTCAGGGTCCGGAGCAGCCGCGGCGAGAGGCTGTGCATGGTCGAGGAGAAGTCGGCGGTGAACCCGAGGCGCTCGGAGCCGAGCTCCTCGTACATCTCGCGGATCTGCGTGATGTGCGGGTCGTTGGGGCCGGCGGGGGCGTGCAGCTCGTAGCCGAGCCGCTGGTCGTACTGCTCGGCGAGCGGCAGGAGCCGGCGCAGCAGCTCCTTGCCCGCGGAGCGGATGACGATGGTGTTGAACCCGAGCGTGTGCGCGGTCTTCAGCTGCCGGGCGAAGAACTCGAACTCCTCGTCCGGGGTCATGTCGCGGTCCTTGCGCCGGCCCATGTCGAGGTTCGTGCCGACGGCGCTCGGGATGAGGCCGTACCGGTCGATGCTGTCGCGCCAGAGCCGCACGAACGCGTCGTCGACGTCGGGGTAGGTGCGCAGCATCTGCGCGATGTTGAACTCGATGCCCGGGCCGAGCCCCTCGTCGGCGACCGCCTTGATGAGGGTCTCGGGCGTGTAGAGCCCGGCGGCGAACTCGGAGGTGAGCGAGTACAGGGTGATGCCGAGCTCGATGCCGGTCCCTGCGATGCCTTCACGTGTCATGGTCGTTCCCTTCAGCGCGCGGTCGGGAGGTGGGCGGCCAGCGCCGCGCGTGCCTCGGCCGCATCCGTCAGCATCCGGCTGCCCGCGTCCTGCGCGGCGGAGCGCTGCACGGCCTGCTCGGCGCGGACGATGTCGAACGCGTCCTGCCAGTTGTTCCAGTGCCAGCCCTCGTACTCGGACGAGATGGCCCCGCTGTAGCCGCTGCGCACGAGCAGTTTCACGAGCGATCGGACCGGCACCGAGGGCTCCTCGCCCTGTTCGTCGATGCCGAAGAACTTGCCGTGCACGTGACGGATCCAGGGCATGATCTCGAGCCAGTCGTCGACCGGGGCCGGACCGAAGATGCCGGTGCCGTTGATGCCGAAGTCGATGCCGAACTCGGGCTGCCCGTGCTGGGCGGCGAGGCCGATGAACGACCCGAACCGCTGCCCGTGCTCGGTCTGGTCGGCGGGCGGGCCCTGCTCGAAGTAGCGGTTCCAGAGGGCGACGACCGCGTCGAGCATCTCCTCGGACGCGCCACGGCGACGGTAGGCCTCGAGGAGCGAGGGTGCGAAGCCGATCGTGGTGGCGCCCCAGTCCATCGTGAACCCGAGGAAGGGCGAGCCGACCTGCTCGAACCTGTCGCGCAGCGCCAGGATGCGGGGGTGCGAGGCGTACTGGTCGGCGTGCACCTCGAGGGCGAGCGTGACGCCGTACTCCTCGGCGACGGGGGCGAGCTGCTCCATCGAGTCGGGCGTGAGCGAGATCTGCACGCGCGCGATCGGGAAACCGAGCACGGATGCGGCCTTGATCTGGCGGCGCATGTACTCGACGAGCTCGTCCTGCGTCATGAGCCGGTCGCGGCGGATGCCGATGTCGGCGTTGACGGCGAGCGAGGTCTGCACGAGGCCCAGCTCGTCGACGAGGCCGCGGAACCGGTCGGCGAACGCCGGGTCGATCTCGGGGAAGCCGCGGAAGCTGGAGAAGCCGATGATCTCCAGACCCGGGCCGAAGCCCTCCGCGGCTGCCTTGCGCATGAGCTGCTCGAGGTCGTACTCGCGGGCGTGGAAGGCGCGGGTGAAGCTGTAGAGCGTGACGCCCTGGATCGGAGTGCCGAGGCTCATGCGGCCACCGCCTTCATGGTCTTGCGGTCGTGCTCCTCGATCCGGAGGACGTCGCTGTCGGAGATGATGATGTACGGGATGTAGAGCTGCAGGTCGACCTCGACCACGTGCTCCTCCTCGTCCGCCGCCACCGCGAGGTCGCCCGAGAGGACGGCCGAATCGGCGGGGAACCACCACTCGTCGAGGTCGTCCACCAGCTCGGCGAACGTGAACTCGCGGTCGTTCATGCGCCAGCGCAGGCTCTCCGCGGGTGCTTCGACGCCGTCGATGCGCAGCGCGGCGCCGGCGATGCAGGATCCGGGAAGGGCCCGGTACCAGGGGATGCGCACCTCGACCGCGGCGCGCGCGCCGTCGGTGCGGAGCGTGCCCTGCTCGATGATCCGGTCGGGAATCAACACGTCCTCCTTGTCGTGTCGCCGGCGGTGCCACGCGGCACCGCCGGATCGACGTACTTCTTCGTTACTTCTGCAGCCTATTGTCTTTTTCCGACATAAGCAATGTCATGCGGCGAGTCGCGCCGCGACGGCGCGTGCACCGCGGACGGCGAGCGCCACCGCGGTGAGCGTCGGGTTGCACGCCGTCGAGGTCGGGATGACGCCGTTGCCGGCGACGAAGACGCCGGGCGCCGCCCACACCTCGCTGTCGGGCGAGCAGACGCTGCGCCCGTCGTCGACCGCGCCCATCCGCGTCGTGCCCTGGTAGTGCAGGGAGCTGCCGAGCGGCATCGTGAACGGCCGCTCGTCGAGCGGGTCGCCGACCGCGCGGCCGAGCCGCACGATCTCCTCGCGGGCACGCTCGACGGTCTCGCGGTCACGGTCGCTGAGGGTGTACCGGATGCGCATGGCGGGCAGCCCGTAGCTGTCGGTGCGGGCGTCGTCGAACTCGACGCGGTCGTCCCACTGCAGGTCCTTCGCACAGAAGAGGCCGAGACCCACGATCGAACCGGGCACGACCGGGTCGTCCTCCGCGAGCGGCACCGGCGAGGCGTCCAGCTGCATGATCTGCCCGTGGAACGGCACCGCGTCGGTGAACGGCACCCAGCTCACGCCGCTCTGCTCGCTGAGCGTGCCGGCCGCGGCCAGTGCCTCCGCCTCGGGCGGCAGCGTGACGTCGCGCAGGCGCGAGGCGAAGACGACCTGCATCTGATCGTTCAGGGTGCGTCCGAGCGCGTCCGGGCGGATGCCGGAGGCCCACAGCAGCTGCGGGGTGCGCAGCGCGTCCGCGGCGACCACGACGAAGGGGGCGCTGATGACGTGGTCGGTGCCGTCGGCGAGGTCGCGGACCGCGACCCCCTCGGTCCGGTCGCCGTCCCGCAGGATGCGGGTGGCGAGCGCCCGGTCCACGAGCTCGAAGTTCGGGTTGGCGCGGGTGACGTCGCCGAAGACGACGTCGGAGCCCGACCACACCAGGCGGCCGTCGTCGCGGCGGTGCACGGCCAGCGGCATCCGCTGCACGCGCTGATGCTCGGGGCGACCCTCGTCGACGACCGCGGCGAGCCGGTCGCGCACGAGCTGGGCGAACGGCGCCGCGTCGAACGCGTCGGTGGTGACCCCGAGGAGGCGCTCGCCCTCGGCGAGGAGCTCGTCCATGTCGTCGAGGAAGTCGATGCGCTCGCTGTCGTTCGGCCGCGGACAGGCGCCGGTCCAGTGGGCGCCCATGCCGCCGACGTTGCTCGAGAACGCGGCGACCGGCAGGCCGTCCTCGCCCTCCGCCGCGAAGCCCTCCGCCAGGAGGAAGGTGCCGGGGCGGGCCCGGCGGTCGCCCGCCTTGACCGCGCCCGGTCCGTCGACGGTCGCGGCGCCCGCGCCGGGGCCCTCGGACGCGCGCTGCGCTTGGGCGCGGACGGACGGGTCCTCGATGTTCTTCACGTGCGCGCCGGGCGGGTCGGACACGAGCGGGCCGACCTCGCACATCACGACGCGCGCCTGCGGGGCGAGCTCGCTGAGCACCCGGGCGTAGGCGGCGCCGGTCGGGCCGGAGCCGACGATGACGACGTCCGCGGCGGCGGGGATGCGGGAGCTCATGCCCGTGCCGCCAGGTCGCGGATGAACGCCAGCGAGGCGACCGACTCGACGGTCGGGTAGTACTCGAGGCCGATGGGCCCGTCGTAGCCGCTCGCGCGGAGGTCGCCGAGTCGGGCCTCCCAGTCGATCGCGCCCGAGCCGGGCTCGCCGCGGCCGGGGGCGTCGGCGAGCTGGACGTAGCGCACCAGGTCGCCGGCGTCGGCGAGCGCCTCGGCGACGTCCTCGCCCTCGACGGTGGAGTGGTACAGGTCGTAGAGGATGCCGAAGTCGGGCGAGTCGACGCCGCGCGCGATGTACGCGGCCTCGGCGGTGCGGTCGAGGAGCGACCCGGGGTGGTCGACCCGGACGTTCACCGCCTCGAGCACGAGGGTGATGCCCGAGCCCACGATCTGGTCGACGCCCTTCCGGAAGATGCCGATGAGTTCGTCGAGCTGGGCCTGGCGCTTCATGCCGCCGAACCCGGTGCCGCTGCCCACCACGATGCGGGGGCAGCCGAGCGCGCGGGCGTACTCCACGCCCTCGTCGAGCCCCTCATAGAAGGGGGTGTGGTCCTTCGGCGGGATCATGAACTGCACGCGCGGCTCGGCGAGCTGCGCCTGGATGGTGACGCCGGTCTCCTCCAGCGCCGCCTGCAGCGAGGGGACGTCCTTCGGACGCGAGGGCGCGGACTTGCCGGCCGGGCCCCACATCTCCACCGAGGTGAAGCCGGCGGCTGCGGCGGCGCGAACGCGTGCCGCGTAGTCGTCGCCGGCCTCGGTGAAGAGGAGTTCGATGTTCGGTGCGAGCTCGAACATGGGAGTTCCTTCCTTGCGGTCGAAGGCGTGCGCCGTCGACCCGATGTCGGGTGATGGGATGGAGCGCGCTCGTCAGCCCTTGAGGCCGCCGGCGTATCCCTGGATGAACTGCTTCTGGGCGAACATGTAGAACGCGAGGATCGGCACCATCGAGATGATCACGACGGCGAAGATCTTGTTCCACGCCGAGATGAGGCTGCCGACGTACGTGTACATGGCGACCGGGAGCGTCTGGACGGTCGAGCCGCCCAGGAAGATCAGCGAGTTGAAGAAGTCGTTCCAGATGATGAGGCCGCAGAGGATGGCCACGGTGCCGGTGGCGGGCGACATGAGCGGCAGCACGATCTGGAAGAACGCCCGGGTGGGACCGGCGCCGTCGATCGTCGCGGCCTCCTCGTACTCCGTGCTGAGCCCGCGGAAGAAGCTCGAGTAGAGGAAGACCGCGAGGGGCATCATCATGCCCGTCCACAGCAGGATCATGCCGAACGCCGAGCCGGTGAGGCCGAGGTTGCGGGCGCCGATGTAGAGGGGCACGGTGCCCAGCTGCGCCGGGAGCACGATGGCGATGAGCACGAGGTAGAAGGTCAGCGTGCTCCAGGTGCGGGTGCGGCGCGAGATGACGTACGCGCACAGCGACCCGAGCAGCACGAGCCCGATGATGGCCCCGGCGGTGATGATGATGCTGTTGAGCATCGCGAGCATGATGCTGTTGCGGCCGGTCGAGGTGATGACCTCGACGAAGGCGCTGAAGTCGATCGCCGTGGGCGGGGCGACCGCGCTGGAGGTGATCGCCTCCTCGTCGCTCTTCAGCGCGGTGACCACGAGGATGTACATCGGCAGCAGCATGAGCAGCGCGATGATCCACATGATCACCTCGCGGACGGCGGTGGCCTTGGTGTAACGGAACACGGGTCAGTCCTTCGGGGTGCGGGTCAGGTACTGCTGGAGGACGGCGAAGCCCAGGATGACGAGCGTGAGCACGAGCGCGAGCGCCGAGCCGAAGCCGAACTGGCCGAGCTGGAACGCCTGCTTGTAGATCTGGGTGGCGAGCGTCTCGGTGGCACCCGCGGGTCCGCCGCCGGTGAGCGCGTAGATCTGGTCGAAGATGCGCAGCCCCTGCACGATGCCGAGGGTCGTCGCGATCGCCACGGACGGGCGGATCGACGGCAGCACGACGTGCCAGAAGCGTCCCCAGACGCCGGCGCCGTCGATCGCCGCGGCCTCCTCGACCTCCTGCGGCACCGAGGCGAGGCCGGCGAGGTAGATGACCATGGTGAAGCCGATCTGCTGCCAGGCGATCGTGACGAGGATCGCCCAGATCGACCAGGTGGGGTCGGCGAGCCAGGTCTTCTGCATCGACTCCAGCCCGATCATCCCGAGGAAGCCGTTGAGCGGACCGTCGAACTGGTAGATGAACTTCCAGACGTAGGCGACCGCGAGCGGGCTCAGCACGACGGGCATGAACAGGAGCGTCCGCAGGATGTACCGCGACTTGAGCGTGCGGTTGATCCCGAGCGCGAACAGGATGCCGACGACGTTGGTGATCACCACCGAGCCGATCGCGAGCAGGAAGGTGTTCCAGACCGCGAGGGCGAGCTTGCCGTCCTCGAAGATGCGGGCGAAGTTGTCGAACCCGACCCAGTTCCAGCGCCCGAGGCCGGTCCAGTCGGTGAAGGCGAAGAACCCGCCTGTCAGGGTGGCCGCGTAGTGGACCCCGACGACCAGGACGATCGCCGGCAGCGCCCACCACCAGTGGCCGTAGCGGATGAGGGGCTTCGTGGTTTGCCTCGCGCGGATCCTGCGGCGGCCGGGCGGCACCGTAATGACCCTCGTACTGTTCTGGGAGATCGTCACCGTTGCTTCACTCTCTGACGTCTTCGTCGCACTGTTGCGGACAGAGTGCACTCACTATGACACGCTTTTGTCTCAAACGCACATTAGTGTCGCAGATATCAGTTACAAGTGCCGCGAATGAGCCGGGGAGCATCGAGGACGATGACCGAACGACCGACCACCACCGACGAACTCTGGACGACGTTCACGACGCCGCCCGACGACGCCCGCCCGCACGCCTGGTGGCACTGGATGGACGGGAACGTCGACCCGGACGGCGTGGAGCGCGACCTGCGCTGGCTGTACGGCGTCGGCGTCCGCGGTGCACACCTGTTCGAGGGCGGGATGGGTGGCCCACGGTTCGTCGATCCGCCGGTGCGACCCGGTGACGACCGGTGGCGGGAAGCCGTCGCCCGGGCAGGTGACGTCGCCGCGGAGTTGGGGATGGAGCTCGCCGTGGCGACGTCGTCCGGCTGGAGCGCCGCCGGCGCACCGTGGGTGCGTCCCGACGACGCCATGCAAAAGGTGGTGTGGGCCGACGCGGTGGTCGTCGGGGGCGACGACGTCGAGCTCGCGCTCCCCGAGCTGCCGGCCGTGGCCGGGCCGTACCTCGACCACCCGCGCTGGGGCGCATCGCCCGCGCCGCTGCACGCCCGGGACTGGCGCGTGCTCGCGATCCCGGACGACCCGGCGCACGAGGCGCTCCGCCCGGCAGCCGTGACCGCCTCCGCGCCCGTCCCGGGCGCCGACGCCCTGCAGCATCCCTCCGCCATGAGCTCCGTCCGGCTCCCCCGCGACCCCGAGCAGACGTCCGAGGCCTGGATCGAGTACCGCTTCGACGCACCGGTGACCGTCCGGTCGATGACGGTCGGCATCCCCGGGCCGCAGGGGTTCGGCGCCGCCCCGCCGCCGGCGATGACCCTGCTCGCGGCCTCGGCGGACGGCGCCTGGTCGCCCGTGGTCGCACTCGACCCCGACCCGTTCCCGGTGCGGACGGTCTCGTTCGCACCGACCACCGCGACGCGCTTCCGGCTGCACCTGTCGGCCCGGAGCGCGGCCGAGGCCCTTCCGCCCCAGGGCGAGGGACTGCGGCGCCCACCGGTGCTGCGCACGCTCGACGCGTTCACCCTCACCGAGTTCCGCCTCTTCCGGGCGGGCCGGGTGCACGAGGCGCAGGCGAAGGCCGGGTTCGGCATCCTGCCCGACTTCGACGCGGTGCCGACCCCGCGCACCTCGGATGCGGGTGCCGTCGCGCCGACGGACGTGCACGATGTCACGGCGCTCGTCCGCGACGGGATCCTGCGGTGGCCCGTCGCGCCGGCCGGGCGCTGGCGCGTCCTTCGGCTCGGGGGCTCCCCCACCGGCAAGACGAACGGGCCCGCACTGCCCGATGTCACGGGCCTCGAGGTCGACAAGCTCGACGGGGCCCGGGTGCGCGCCTACCTGGACCGGCACCTCGAGACGTTCGGGGTGGCGGGGGCGACCGCCCTCCTCAGCGACAGCATCGAGTCCGGCCCGCAGAACTGGACCGACCGGATCGCCGAACGGTTCACCGAGCTGCGCGGGTACGACCCGACGCCGTGGCTTCCCGCACTCACCGGGATCGTGGTCGGGGATGCGGAACGCACCGACCGGTTCCTGCACGACTACCGCACCACGATCGCGGAGCTCCTCGCCGCGGAGTACTACGGCACGCTCGCCGACTGCGCCCACGAGCGGGGGCTCACGTACTACGCCGAGGCGCTGGAGGACAAGCGGCCGCAGCTCGGCGACGACCTCGCCATCCGCGCCCGCGCGGACGTGCCGATGGGCGCGATGTGGTGCTTCGACCCCGCCGAGGGACCGCTGCCCACCTACGTCGCCGACCTGAAGGGTGCTTCCTCGGTGGCGCACGTGTGGGGCAAGGCGCACACCGGTGCGGAGGCGTTCACGGCGTTCACGACGCCGTGGTCGTTCTCGCCGCGCCGGCTCAAGCACGTCGCGGACCTCCAGCTCGCTCTGGGGGTCACCCGGTTCTGCATCCACACCTCGCCGCACCAGCCCGTCGACGCGCCCGCGCCGGGGGTGAGCCTCGCGCCCTTCCTCGGTCAGGCCTTCACGGTGAACGAGACGTGGGCGCCGATGGCCCGGCCGTGGATCGACTACCTCGCGCGGTGCGCCGCGCTCCTCGGCGTCGGTGAACCGGACGTGACCGCGGCGGTCTTCATCGGCGAGGAAGGACCGGTCACCGGACTCTTCGGCACGCGGCCCGACACGACCATGCCCGCGGGGTACGACTTCGACTACGTGGACCTGGCGGCGCTCGAGGAGGCGCTGGACGTCGCGCCGGACGGCACGCTCCGCGCCGGCGGCGCGACGTACCGGTTCCTGGTGCTCGGCGGGGCGAGCGGACACCTCTCGGTCCGCGCACTGCGGCGACTCCACGCCCTCGCGTGCGCCGGCGCCCGGATCGTCGGCGAACGCCCGCTCGGGCCGCGCTCGCTCGCGGACGACGACGCCGAGCACACCCGGCTCTGCGATGCGCTCTGGGGCGACGGACGCTCCCCCGGCCTCGTCATCGCGGCCACGGCGGACGAGGCGGTCCGCCGACTCCACCTCCGCCCGGCACTCGCGGTGACCGGAGGCGACGTGCGCTGGATCGCCCGGCGGATCGGCGACGCGCAGCTCGTCTTCCTCGCCAACCCGCGCCCGGAGCCGATCACCGTCCGCGTGCGGCCGCGGTCGGACGGCCCGTTCCAGCGGTGGGACCCGGTGCAGTGCACGCGCACGCCCGCGACCCGTCGCGACGACGGTTCGATCGTCATCCGGCTGGTGCCGTTCGAGTCGTGCTTCCTCGTCCCCGGCACCGCGCCGGACCGCTCCGGCACGAGCGACGTCGCGCCCCTCGCACGGACCGAACCGTGGCACGTCCGCATCCCCGGTCTTCCGACACACGCGTTCGCCGACGAACCGCAGCACTGGACCAGCCTCGGCAAGGCGGCCCGAGGGTTCTCCGGGGTGGGCACGTACACGACCGCCTTCCGCGTCGAGGAGGCCGCCGCATCCGTCCGGCTGCGGTTCGACGACGTCGCCGAGGTCGCCGAGGTGCTCGTGAACGGCGTCGGATGCGGTGTGGTCTGGACCGCGCCGTTCGAGGTCGAGATCGGCCATGCCCTCCGGCCCGGCGACAACGCGCTCGAGGTGCGGGTCGCCACACCGTGGCGCAACCGGCTCATCGCCGAAGCGGCCGGCCCGTCCGGCGCGGTTCCGGAGGCGTACACGCGGGTCTACCAGCCCGAGGCCGATCCCATGCCGGCCGGACTCGCGGGCCCCGCCCTGGTGCGTCAGGACACGACCGAAGATTGAGTCATCGGCGCCGTCGGTGGTACGCATCTGAAATCGTTATGTCTAAAGTCGGCAAATGCTGGCACACTTTCGACAAGGCTGTCCTGCCAAGTCAGCGTGCCCCGCTGGCGACAACGAAGTCACGAAAGGGATGAAATGCCCCAGCACCCCGTTACCCGACAGCTCCGGTGGACGCTCCTCGCAGCGCCCCTCGCCGGTGCTCTGGTGCTCGCCGGCTGCGCCGGCGGCGGCGACTCCTCCTCCGACAGCGACGCTGCCGAGGAAGGGTTCAGCATCATGGTCGCCGTCGCCAACGACGGCGACGACGCGTACCAGCAGCTCGTCGACGCGTTCACCGAAGAGACCGGCGTCCCGGTCGAGTACATCACCTACCCGTCCGAGGCCTACAACCAGCAGGTCCGCACCCAGCTGCAGGCCGGCACCGCCGCCGACATCATGATCCTCGCGCCGGGCACCGGCCAGGAGATCTCGGTCGTCCCGCTCGCCGAGGAGGGCTTCCTGGAGCCGGTCGAGTCGGCATCGAAGGTCATCCCCGCCGGCACCGAGTCGCAGTACGAGGTCGACGGCAAGCTGTACGCGCAGCCCAACGGCCTCATGCCGGTCGGCTTCGTCTACAACGGCGCCGCGGCCGAGGAGGCCGGGATCGACGAGTTCCCCGCCACCTTCGAGGACCTCATCAAGGAGTGCACCACCGCGCGTGACGCCGGCAAGAGCTTCACCGCCCTCGCCGGTGCCGCCGCCCCGAACACGGGCATGCTCGGCATGAACCTCGCGGCGTCCCGCGTCTACGGCGAGGACCCGGAGTGGAACACCAAGCGCGCCGAGGGCAAGGTCACCTTCGCCGACAGCGCCTGGGTCGACGCCCTCGAGGCCGTCGTCGAGATGAACGACGCCGGGTGCTTCCAGGACGGCGCCGCGGGCAGCGGCTTCGACGCCATCACCAACGGCGTCGTGGGCGGCACCTCGCTCACCGGCATCGTCCCCGGTTCCGCCGCGCTGTCGATGAACGCGGCCAAGGAGGGCGCCGGCATCGTCGTCGAGGCGATCCCCGCCCCCAAGGGTGCGACCGAGACGCTGTACGCGTCGGCCAACTACGCCTTCGCGCTGAACGCCAAGGCCTCCGACGGCGCCAAGGCGTCCGCGAAGAAGTTCCTCGAGTGGATGACCGAGCCGGAGCAGGCGATCCTCTTCGCCGACCTCTACGGCATGGTCCCGATCATCGGCGTGACCGACGACAACCTGCTCGCGGAGTTCCAGCCGATCTCGCAGCTCGTCATGGACGGCAACTACACCGGCATCCCGAACGCCGACTGGCCGAGCGCGGCGGTGTACGACGCGCTGGCGACCGGTGTCCAGGGTCTGCTCACGGGTCAGAAGACCCCGGTGCAGGTGGCCGAGGACATGGACCAGGCCTGGGGCTGATCTCCCCCAGTAACCGATGCGGCCGTCCGGTGATCCCGGGCGGCCGCATCGCATTCCCGCACGACGAGAGGACCCGCCGATGCCCGCCGCACTCCGCTCCGCCGACCTCGGCGACGGCACCTTCCGCAATCCGATCCTCCCGGGCGACCGCCCCGACCCGGCGATCGTGCGGGTGGGCGACGACTTCTACCTGACGCACTCGTCGTTCGACTCGGTGCCGGGCCTCACCATCTGGCACTCGCGCGACCTGGTGAACTGGACGCCGATCGCGAACGCGCTCCCCGAGCCGGCCGGCACCGTGTTCGCGCCCGACTTCGTGCACCACGACGGTCGCTTCTTCCTGTACATCCCGCTCATCCCCGCCGCCTGGTCGGAGCTGACCGCCCCGGAGATCGTCGTGGTCACCGCCGACGACCCGGCCGGGCCCTGGAGCGAGCCGGTGTCCACCGGCATCCGCGGCGCGATCGACCCCGGGCACGGCGTCGACGACGAGGGCCGGCGATGGCTGTTCACGAACGGCATCCGCCGGGCTCCGCTCGACGACGAGGGTCTGCGCGCCACCGGGCCGCTCGAGCACGTCTACGACGGCTGGCGGTACCCCGACGACTGGGTCACCGAGGCGTACGCGCTCGAGGGCCCCAAGCTCTTCCGCCGCGACGGGTGGCACTACCTGGTGAGCGCCGTCGGCGGCACGAGCGGCCCGGCCACCGGGCACATGGTCATCGTCGCCCGCTCCCGCTCGTTGCACGGCCCGTGGGAGAACTCCCCGCACAACCCGGTCACCCGCACCCGGGACGCCTCGGAGGCCTGGTGGTCGCGCGGACACGCGACGATCCTCGACGCCCCCGACGGCAGCTGGTGGATGGTGTCCCACGGTTACGAGAAGGACTACCGCACGCTCGGTCGCCAGATGCTGCTGGAGCCGATCTCGTGGACCGACGACGGCTGGCCCGTCGCCCCGGCGACCGACCTCGGCGCCCCCATCGCGAAGCCGCGGGCCGACGCATCCGCCCTGCCCGTCGACCCGCCGATCGACTGGCGGATGGAGGACGGCGGCCCTTCGGCGCGGACGCGCGTCCGACGGGACGGCGACGGGTTCGTGCTCGCCGCGGCCGGCTCGTCCCCCGCCGATTCCGCCCCGCTGGCGACGCTCGCCGGCGAGCACCGGTATCGGGTCGAGGTCACGCTCACGGCGGACCCCGGCGCGACGGGCGCGCTGCTCCTCTACGTCAACCCGCGGCTCTTCTGCGGCATGGCCTGGGACGGCGAGCGCATGACCAGCTACGCCGGCGGGATCACCACGCACTGGCGCGAGCCCGTGCCCTTCACCGGCCCCATCCGGCTGCGGCTCGAGAACGCCGGGCACATCGTCACCGGCTGGTACGCCGGGGCGGACGGCGAGTGGCACCGGCACGGGGTGCGCTACGACACCTCCGGCTACCACGCCGCCACCGTGCAGGACCTCAAGTCGCTGCGTCCCGCACTCGGCGCGTTCGGCGACGGCGAGGTGCGGTTCACCGACCTGCGGTACACGGCCCTGGAGGAGGACGCACGATGACCCCCCGAGGAACTGCTCGCCGCGATGACGCCGGCGGAGAAGCTCGCGCAGCTGCAGATCATCTGGCGTCGCGACGACGCGGATGCGGCCGAGCTCGCCCGCCGCGGGATCGGCGCGCTCTTCTGGCCGCAGAGCGCCGCCTGCACGAACGCGCTGCAGCGCGTCGCGGTGGAGGAGAGCCGCCTCGGCATCCCGCTGCTCATCGGCCTGGACGTGGTGCACGGGCAGTTCACGATCTTCCCCACCCCGCTCGCGCAGGCCGCGTCCTTCGACCCGGCGGTCGCCGTCGCCGACGCCCGCGTCTCGGCCGCCGAGGCGCGCTCCGGCGGGGTCACCTGGACGTTCTCCCCCATGGTCGACGTCACCCGCGACCCGCGCTGGGGCCGGGTGGTCGAGGGCTTCGGCGAGGACCCGCTCGTGTCGGGCGTCTTCGGCGCCGCGAAGGTCGCCGGCTATCAGGGCGACGACCTCGCCGCGCCCGATGCGATCGCCGCCTGCCTGAAGCACTTCGTCGCGTACGGCGCAGCCGAGGGCGGACGCGACTACAACACCGCCGACATGTCGCGGCAGCGGCTGCGCGAGGTGTACCTCGAGCCCTTCCGCGCCGGCGTCGAGGCGGGCGCCGCGAGCGTCATGGCGAGCTTCAACACCCTCAACGGCACCCCCATGCACGCGAACCGGCGGCTGCTCACCGACGTGCTGAAGACCGAGTACGGGTTCACCGGCCCGATCGTCGCCGACGCGGAGGGCGTCGCCCAGCTCGTGCCGCACGGGGTCGCCGCCGACGAGGTCGACGCGGTCGTGCGGTCGGTCGGCGCAGGCCTCGACGTCGTCATGGGCGGCGTCCCCCTCTCCGACCCGGATGCGGCCGCCGCGGTCCTGGAACGGCTCGATCCGGCACGGGTCGACGACGCGGTGCTCCGGATGCTGCGGCTCAAGGAACGGCTCGGCCTCTTCGAGCGGCCCTACGTCGACGAGGCCGCCGAGCGCACCGCGCCGACGCCGGAGACGCTCGTCACCGCGCGCGAGGCCGCGGAGCGCTGCCCGGTGCTGCTGCAGAACGCGCACCGGCGGCTCCCCCTCCCGGCATCGGGCGCCCGCGTGCTCCTCACCGGACCGTTCGCGGACTCCACGGACCACCTCGGCGCCTGGGTGCAGCACTTCGCCGCGCCCGCCGGCTCCCTCGCGGACGCCCTCCGCTCCCGTCTTCCGGAACTCGACTGGGTCGTCGACCCGGCGATCGACCCGGTCCGTCCGAGCGCCGACGGCGTCGCCCGGGCGGCCCGGCTGGCAACCGACTGCGACCTCGTCGTGGTGGCCGCCGGCGAACCGAGCACCCTCTCCGGCGAGGCGGCCTCCCGCAGCGACATCCGCCTTCCCGGCGACCAGGAGGCCCTCATCCGCGCCCTCGCCGCCACCGGCGTCCCGGTCGTGGTGCTGCTGGCGACCGGGCGACCGCTCGTCGTCGAGGACTGGGTGGACGAGGTCGACGGGCTGCTCGTCACCTGGCACCTCGGCACGCAGGGGCCCGAGGCGATCGCGCGCGTGCTCGCCGGCGACGTGAGTCCGGCGGGGCGTCTGCCGATGTCGTTCCCCCGCAGCGTCGGGCAGATCCCGGTGCACCACGACGCCCTCCCCACGGGACGCCCGGCGCGCACCGGCGGGTCCCTCACCGCGGAGCGGGTGGACGTCGGCCTCAACGGCCCCGACAACCTCGACGACGTCTACACGTCGAAGTACCTCGACCTGCCGCTCGGCCCCCGCTTCGCGTTCGGCGAGGGTCTGTCGTACACGACCTTCGAGCTGACGGACCTGCGCCTGGACCGCACGGAGCTCCCGGTGGACGAACTGCGCGCAGGCGGCACGTTCACCGCCACCGTGACCGTGACGAACACCGGTGACCGGGATGCGGACGACGTGCTGCAGCTGTTCGTGCGCATGCCGGTCTCGTCGCTGTCGCATCCGGTCCGTCGACTCGCGGCGTTCGGGCGGGTGCACGTCCCCGCCGGGTCGTCGCGCACGGTCGCGCTCTCCGCCGATGCGCGGACGCTCTTCCGCATCGACGACGACGAGCGTCAGGTGTTCGAAACCGGACGGCTCGAAGTCGCCGTCACCGACGGGACGACGACCCTGCAGGATGCGGTGACGCTCACCGTCCGGTGAGCCACGCCCGCATCCGCTCGAGGGTGCGCAGCGCGTCGTCCGCGCCGGGCCGGTCGATGTGCGCGTGCGCGGCGCCCGGCTCGCAGTACAGCTCGACCTCGCGGCCTGCGGCCTCGAGCGTGCGGGCGAAGGCCTCGCCCGAGGGGCGGAGGTCGTCGTGTTCGCAGACCACGATGAGCGTCGGCGGGAACCCGGCGCCGTCGCCCATGCCGGCGAACGCGAGCGGGTCGCGGAGGGCGGCCTCGGAGCCGGCGTAGTTCAGGGCGAGCTGCCCGTGCGGGGAGTCGAGGTCGAGCTCCGCGTTCGCGGCGGGGCCGTTCGGGTGCAGCACCGGGTAGACGAGCACCGCGCGGGCCGGGAGCGCGTCGGGCGTGGCGGTGAGCCGCTGCAGGAGTCCTCCCGCGAGCGCGCCGCCGGCACTCGCACCGCCCAGGCACAGCCGGGCGGCGGGCACACCGGTACGGGTCTCGACCTCGGCCCGGGCGTACGCCCAGGCGGCGGCGACGTCGTGCGCGGGGGCGGGATGGTGCACGCCGCCGAGGCACTTGCGGTAGTCGACCGAGAGCACCGGGACACCGCGGGCGGCGAGCTCGAGCGACACCCAGTTGGCCTCCGGCATGTCCAGGTGGCCGCCGATGAACGCACCGCCGTGGATCCACACGAACGCGGGACCCGCGACCTCGGCCGTCGGGTCCAGGTACCAGCGCGCGGCGACCGGGCCGTCGACGGTGGGGATCGCGACGTCGTCGCACCGGACCGCCGCGAGGTGCGGGAACCGCTGCCGCAGCGAGGCGGTGTCGATGTCCGTCCGGGGGTCGGCGGGCTCACCGTGCTCGGCGAGCCACGCCAACGCCTCGGGCACCGGCATCCGTCGGAACGGGGGCAGGTCGTCGTCGGCGGCCATGATCGCTTCCTCTCGTGCCGGCGCGGGTCAGCCCTGCGCGAGCCCGCGCATGGTGGCGCGGATGAGGTCGTGCTGCTTGCGCACCAGCAGGAGCGGGTCGACCTCGCCGAGCTCGGCGAAGGCGTGCCCCTCCCACTCGCTCGACCAGTAGCCGCGGTAGCCGCCCTCGACGAACACGCGCACGTGCTCCGGGTAGTCGATCGCGGGCTCCTGCCCCTGCTCGTCGATGTCGTAGAACTTCGCGTGCACGTGCATGATCTGCGGCATGATGTCGGCCCATTCGCGCGGGTCGACGTGGCCGTGCATGTTGAACGCGAGGTGCGCGAACGAACCCAGGCGGCCCGGGTCGAAGTCGCGCCCGCGGAGGTAGCCGATGAACTCCTCCTGACGCTCCCGCATCGACGCGTCGGTGGCCCAGATGCGCTGCAGTTCCGCGACCGCATCCGCATCCAGCCCGGCGCGGGAGACCGCACGCAGGAGCGTCGGCGACATGGCGTGCATGGTCGAGGAGAAGTCTGCGACGAAGCCGAGGAGCGGCGAGCCGAGCTCGTCGTACACCTCGCGCACCTTCATGATCTCGGGCGCGTTCGGGCCCATGGGCGCGTGGATCTCGTAGGCGAGCTTGAGCTCGAGCTCCTCGGCGACCGGGAGCAGGCGGCGCAGCAGCTCGGGCTTGGCCGACTGGATGCGCACGAGCGGGAAACCGAGCTGCTTCGCACCGCGGAAGAGCAGCTCGCTGACCTCGAACTCCTCGTCCGGGGTCATGTCGCGGTCGCGGCGCCGGCCCATGTCGAGGTTGGCGCCGAAGGAGCTCGCGTCGAAGCCGTGGCGGTCGAACGCCGCGCGCCACTTGCGCCCGAACCCGTCGGTGACGACGGGGTAGGTCGGCACCATCTGCGAGGCGACGATCTCGATGCCGGGGCCGATGCCGAGCTCGGCGACCCGGTCGAGCAGCCCGTCGAAGTCGAACCACCCGGCACGGAACTCGGCGCTCGCGGAGTAGAGCGTGAGACCGAGCTTGAAGGGGTCCTCCTCGGTGGCGGCCGGGGCCGGCGGCACGTCGGTGACCATGATGGGCACCTCGGCGTCGCGATCGGTCACCGTGAGGGTCTTCACGTCGCGGACGACGTTGGGCACGTACATCCCGGGGCCGCCGTCGGTGCCCGGCATGATCTGCATGTAGGGCAGGCGGAGCTGGCCGAACAGGGTCACCTCGTGCGTCTCACCGAGCGCGAACGGCTCGGCCCGGCGCACCACGAGGAGCGGGTGCTGCTGCAGGTACCAGAGCACGTCGTGCTGCGCCTGCAGCTCGTCGAGCCGGTACCGGGTGCCCTGGAGCTCGAAGACGATGTCGTCGGCGGGCACCTGCTCGCCGTCGACCGTGAGCTCGAGGCTCGTGACGCTCGAGAGCCAGAGGCTGCGGTACCACGGGATGGTGAGCCGCAGGGCGTAGCCCTCCGGGTGGATGCGGAGGCTGTCGTCGTGGATGAGTCCGTTGGGCATGGCGGCGTCGTTCCTTCGCAGGGTCAGAGGGTCGAGGCGATGCGGCGCATCACGGTGTGCTGTCGGCGGACCTGCTCGATCGCGCGCCACGGCTCCCGCTCTCCCTCGTATTCGCTGGAGAGGTAACCGGTGTAGCCGGCCGCGGCGAGGCCGCGCAGCACCGGCTCCCACGGGATCTGCTGGTCGTGCAGGTGCTCGTCGATGTCGTGGAACTTCGCCTGCACGAACACGACGTACTCGGCGATCTCGGCGATGTCGGCCGGGTCGACGCCGATGCCGTCGAGGAACGCCGGACGCTCGCCGGGCAGCTCGCCCGGGCGCAGCGGCAACGGGCGGTCCTGGAAGATGCCGGTGTCCAGCAGCAGCCCGAAGTGCTGCGTGCCGGTGCGGCGGATGAGCTCGACATAGTCCTCGACCACCTGGTGCTTGATCGGGGTCGGCGAGTGGATCTCGGGGCAGATGACCACGTCGAGGTCGGCGGCGAGCTCCAGCGAGCGCTCGACCGCCTCGTTCCAGATCGGATGCGGCACGAGGTCGCCCGAGACGACACCGATCTTCGGCCGCACGAAGCGGAACCCGAGGGTCTTGGCGAGCCGCAGGTCGCGCTGCAGCATCGCCGCGCCCTCCTGCGCCGTCAGGTCGCGGGCGGCCAGGCCGCTCGAGTGCAGCCGGGTGTCGATCCACGAGCCGTAGTTGGTGGGTTCGAGCCGGTAGTGCTCCAGGAGCCGGAACCAGCCGTCGATCCACGCGGTCGAGGGCTCCGGGTAGCCGGGGATGTGCCCCTCGCCGAGGATCTCGACGCCGGTCGCGCCGATGTCGGCGATGCCGGCCAGCGCGGTCTCCAGGTCCATCACGGTGCCGAAGTCGTGCATGTAGCTGTAGAGGCTCACGCCGTACCGGAACGGGCCGCCGTCCGTCTCGGGCGAGAGTGTGAGGTGCCGGGTGCTGCGGTAGGTCGAGGGCTGGTGCTCGAGCGGGATGTACGACATCCGCAGGCGCAGTTCGACGGAGACCTCGTGCACGCCGTCCGGCAGCCCGCCGGCGAACGGCACGGTGACGATCGCCGCCTCCTCGAGGGGCCAGCGGACACCGTCGGACTCCCAGAGCTGGGCGAGCGTGTACGTCCGACCGCCGAGCGTCCACAGCGGCACCTCCGGCCCGACCTCGACGAGGTCGCCGACGCGGACCGAGACCCCGTCGATGAGGGATGCGGCCATGCCGCGGTACGACGGCATCCGCAGCCGCAGCTGGAAGCCGGTCACCGTGTCGCCGGAGCGGACGTTCCGGAAGCCCACGGACTGGATCAGTTCACGCTCGAGAAGCATCTGTGCTCACCTTGTGTTCGTCGCCCGCCGCGCCTGCGCGCCGGGCCGCTCCCACCGATGCTATCCGCAATTGCCTACTTGTGACAAAAGTAAGAGACATTCTCTCGAAAGGCGCTCGCCCGCCGGATGAAAGCCGGCGCCGGCCACCCCGCCCGGCCGGATAGCCTGAACCGATGCCCCGGAGCGACGACCACGACAGACGGAACCGCCTCACCCGGATGCCGAACCAGGGGGCGATCGTGGCCGTGCTCGCCGCAGCCGGCCTCGCGTCCTCCTTCATGTTCACACTCGTGGTGCCCATCCAGGCGCAGCTGCCGGAGCTCCTCCACGCGAGCCGCGACGACACGGCCTGGGTCATCACCTCGACGCTGCTCGCGGCCGCCGTCATCACCCCCATCGCGGGCCGCCTCGGCGACATGTACGGCAAGCGGCGCATCGTGCTGGTCCTCCTCGGACTCCTCGTGGCCGGATCCGTGCTCGCGGCGGTCTCCACCTCGATCGTCCCCATGATCATCGGTCGCACCCTCCAGGGCGCGATGTCCGGCGTCATCCCGCTCGGCATCTCCATCCTCCGCGACGTCCTGCACGAGAAGCGGGTCGACGCCGCCGTGGCGCTCATCAGTGCCACGCTCGGGGTGGGCGGCGCGATCGGCATGCCGGTGAGCGCGCTGGTGACCCAGTACCTCAACTGGCACATGCTGTTCTGGATGTCGGCGGCGATGGGCGCCATCGTGTTCGTGCTCGTGCTGTGGCTCGTCCCGGTGAGCGTCCTGCGGTCGGGCGGACGGTTCGACGTGGTCGGTGCGGTCGGGCTCAGCGTCGGTCTCGTCGGCATCCTGCTGGCGATCTCCCGGGGCAACGAGTGGGGCTGGACGTCGCCGGCGACCCTCGGCTGCGCGATCGGCGGTGTCGTGGTGCTGCTCGTGTGGGGCGTGTACCAGCTGCGCGTCCCGACGCCGCTGCTCGACCTGCGCGTCGCCGCGCGCCCGGCGGTGCTGCTCACGAACCTCGCTTCCGTGGCGATCGGCTTCGGCCTCTTCGCCTCGAGCGTCGCGTACCCGCAGATCCTCGAGCTCCCCGTCGCATCCGGCGCGGGGCTCGGCCTCACCATCGTCGAGGCGGCGTTCGTCGTGATGCCCTCCGGCCTGGTGATGATGGTGCTCTCGCCGTTCTCCGGCAAGCTCGCCTCGACCGTGGGCCCGAAACTCCTGCTCGTCCTCGGGTCGGTCGCGCTCGTGGTCGCCTACGGCATCTCGCTGTGGTCGACCGCGGAGGTGTGGCACATCCTCGTGGCGAACCTGTTCGTCGGCGTCGGCATCGGCTTCGGCTACGCTTCCATGCCCATGCTCATCATGCGCTCGGTGCCGCAGAGCGAGACCGGCGCGTCCAACGGCCTCAACACCCTCTTCCGCTCGCTCGGCACGAGCAGCGCGTCGGCGATCGTCGGCGCCGTGCTGGCCGGGTACACGATCGACCTCGACGGCGTCGCCGTCCCCTCCGCGGAGGGGTTCCAGGTCGCGTTCGTCTGGGGCATGGGCGCGGCGGTCGTCGCACTCGTCATCGCCCTGTGCCTGCCCCGGCGCCGCGACCCGCACGAGCTGCACCCTTCTCTCCCGCACTGAGCGCCGGCGCGCGATGCATGCCATCGTGCCGCCGCCGTTGTCCTGGCGGGACGGCGCGCCATAGCGTCGAAGGCATGCCGACGACGCCGTTGCCCACCGCATCCGAACTCTTCTCCCTGGACGGGACCGTCGCGATCGTGACCGGGGCGACCTCGGGCATCGGCCTGGCGACCGCACGGATGCTGGCGTCGGCCGGCGCGCGGACGGTGCTCACCGGGCTCGCCGCCGACGACCCCGAGGGCCTCGCGGGGGAGCTCGCCGCATCCGGGCTCCCGGTCAGCGGCCGCGCCTGCGA
Organism: Microbacterium sp. GXF7504; assembly: GCF_054798235.1. Lineage (NCBI taxonomy): Bacteria > Bacillati > Actinomycetota > Actinomycetes > Micrococcales > Microbacteriaceae > Microbacterium > Microbacterium sp. GXF7504. The sequence goes on from NZ_JBSJZI010000001.1 coordinate 719,756, forward strand.
CATGCGCTCCGCCGACGACATCGCCGCGCTCGTCGACGACACCGCGGCGCGGTTCGGACGGATCGACACCCTGTTCGCGAACGCGGGCCTCTCCACCGAGGACCACCCGATCCCCGGGCTCGACCGCGAGGCGCAGCTCGACCTCATGCTCGACGTGCACGTGCGCGGCAACCTGCGACTCACCGACCGGGTGCTGCCGGTCATGGCCGAGGGCGGTGGCGGGTCGGTCGTCGTGATGTCGAGCCTCGCGGGGCTCCGCGGCAGCCGGAACGTGCCGATGTACGGCATCACCAAGGCCGCGGCGGCCCAGCTCGCCCGCAACATCGCCGTCGCGTGGGGGCCGCGCGGCATCCGGGCCAACGCGATCGCACCGGGCGTGATCGAGACCCGGTTCGCCGAGAGCATCACGAAGGGCGAGCTGCGGGAGGCACGGATGCAGAAGGCGCCGCTGCACCGCTTCGGACGCGTGGAAGAGGTCGCCGGGACCGTGCTGTACCTCGCCTCGGCCGCCGGCGCGCACACCACCGGCCAGACGATCGCGATCGACGGCGGGGCGCTGATCAGTGACTAGGACGCTGCAACTGCGGCGCTACGAGCTGGTGCCCGGCGGCGGCGCCGAGTTCGTCGCCTGGTGGGCGCCCCGCATCCCGCAGGTGCGCGCCGCCCACGGGTTCCGCGTGGTCTCGGCGGTGCTGCACGACGCCGGCGACGAGTTCACCTGGACGGTCGCATACGACGGTGACGAGGCGGCGTTCCGCGCGGCCGAGGAACGCTACGTGCAGGACCCGCGACGGATCGCCGCGTTCGAGGTGGCACCGCCGCTGCGGCGCCAGCACCTCGCGTTCGTAACCGAGGTGCCGTTCGGCGCCGCGGGTCCGTGACCGGATCAGGTGATTCGGCCTGAGGCTGCCGCCCAGAACAGGTGATTCGGCCTGAGCAGGCCGTTTCCACCCGCATCCGGCCTGTTCTCGCCGAATCACCTGATCCGGTACACCGGTCGGTCAGACGAACGGCCGCGAGACGTCGACGATGCGCTGCAGGCAGAGGAAGGTCGTGACGGATTCGGCGGCCTCGGACGGCCGCATCCCGAGTTCCACGTCGATGGCCCGGCGGTAGTCGGCCAGCGCCGCGTCGGCCGCCGCCAGCAGCTCGGGCGCGCCGGCCTCGCGCAGCTCGGCGCCCATGAGCTCGGCCGTGCGCCGCAGCGCCGCCGCCAGGGGCTTCCGCGTCTCCTCGGCGGGGCCGCCCTGCTCCGCCATCCGCAGCAGCACGTCGACGAGGTCGCGCAGGAGGAAGCCGGCGCGCTCCATCGCCGCCAGCCGCCGCGCGTTCTCGTCGCTGAGGTCGCGCGCCGTGGCACGACGACCGCGCGGATTGCCCCGGCGGCTCTCGGCGGCCTCCTGCACGTCCTCGCCGACCTCCTCCTCCACCGCGACGATCTCGGAGAGGTCGCGCAGCATCCGCTCCGGGTCGATGGACCGGTCGGCGACACGGTCGGCGGTGCGGGCGAGGAAACCGGCGATCTCGTCGCGCAGCACCGCGAGCCGGCGGCCCGCCCGCCCCACGTACAGCGGCGGGAGGAGCAGGTTCACGAGGATGCCGACGACGACGCCGAACCCCATGGTCACGATGTACGACACCGAGAACCCCTCCGCGTCGCCGCCGCCGAGCAGCAGCACGAAGAGTCCGGCGAGACTCACCCATTCCCGCCCGGATCCGAGCACACGGATGCCGCCGACCAGCACCCCGATCAGGAGCACCAGCGCGAGGGCGACGCCCGGCAGCATCCCCGCCTGCACCACGGCGAGGCCGCCGAGACCGATGAGGATGCCGATCCCGAGTCCGACCACGGTCTCCACGCCCGAGCGGGTCGAGCGGGCGAGCGTCGGATAGATCGTGACGAGCGCCCCGAGGGGTGCGTAGTAGGAGTACTGATCCTCGGCGAAGGGGATGTACGGCGCCAGGTACCAGGCGAGGACGCCCGCGAGCGCGGTCTTCACGGCGAGGAGCGGACGGTGGTGGCCGGCGACGTCGGCCCACGCGGTGCGGAGCGCGCGGCGGATGCGGCCGGGCGCCGCCCCGTCGTTCACGGTGTCGTGCATCCCGACACGGTAGCCGGACGCCCCCGCGCGGCCCCCGGGGGTTGCCCTCACCCGCGCCGGGGGTCGGACGGGCCGCCGGGGGTGGTCGGGGCGCGTTGGACGGCCGTGCCCAGATCAGGTGATTCGGCCTGAGCAGGCCGTTCGCGCCCGCATCCTGCCTGATCTCGCCGAATCACCTGATCCGGTGCGGAGGTCAGACGTGTCGGGGCAGGGGTGCCGGGGCAGGGGTGCGGGGCGCAGGGGGTGAAGGTCGGTAGGTGCCGGAGCAGAGTGCGGCGGCCGCAAGCAGGTCAGACGTGCCGGGCCTCGAGCTCGATGCGGGCGGTGGTCTCCAGCAGGCGCGGCAGGTGGCGCTCGACGAGCGTCTCGGGCGGTTCACCGGATGCGGCCGTCGACACGTTCACGGCGGCGATGACCGAGCCGTCACGGCCGTGGACCGGCGCGGCGATCGATCGCAGTCCCTGCTCCAGCTCGCCGTCGACGAGCGCCCAGCCGCGCTCCCGGACCCGGTCCAGTTCGGCGCGGAGTTCGGCCGGCTCGGTGAGGGTGCGGTCGGTGAGGTGCACGCGCGCGGACGCCGCGAGCACCGCATCCCGCTCGTCGTCCGGGAGTCCCGCCAGCAGCACCCGGCCCATGCTCGTCGCGTACGCCGGGAAGCGGGTGCCGATCGTGATGCGCACGCTCATGATGCGGCGGGTGGGGACGCGCGCGACGTAGACGATGTCGGTGCCGTCGAGCACGGCCGCCGACACCGATTCACCGACCTCGTGCGAGAGCCGCTCCAGGTGCGGTTGCGCGATCTCGGGCAGCGACAGCGACGAGAGGTAGCTGAACCCGAGCTCGAGCACCCGCGGGGTGAGCGTGAAGAGCCGCCCGTCGGTGCGGACGTAGCCGAGCGAGGTCAGCGTGTGCAGGAACCGCCGGGCCGCCGCCCGGGTGAGCTCGGCGCGGCGGGCGACGTCGCTCAGCGACAGTTCCGGATGCTCGGCGTCGAAGGCGCGGATGACGGCGAGCCCCCGCGCGAGCGACTGCACGAACTCGCCGGCCGGCGCAGCATCCGTCTCGTCGCTCATGGATCCATCCTGTCGTGGTGCGCCTGCGTGTCCCACTTTCTGCCGTTTTGAGCCTGCCGAAGCGGCAGAAAGTGGGACATGTTCTGCGGAAAGTGGGACACGGTCGGTCGGCGAGCCGAGGCGGGTCAGCGCTCGGTCGGCGAGCCGAGGCGGGTCAGCGCTCGGTCGGCGAGCCGAGGCGGGTCGGCGCGCGGTCAGCGCGACGGAGCGGCTCGGCGCGCCGAGGCGGGTCAGCGCTCGAGGACGACCGCGAGGCCCTGGCCGACGCCGATGCAGATCGCGGCGACCGCGACACCGCCGCCGCGGCGGGCGAGCTCGTGCGCGGCGTGGCCGAGGATGCGGCCGCCCGAGGCGCCGAGCGGGTGCCCGATCGCGAGCGCACCGCCGTGGGTGTTCACCTTCTCCGGGTCGAGCTCCGGCCAGCCGGCGACGCACGCGAGCGACTGCGACGCGAACGCCTCGTTCAGCTCGACGACGTCGACGTCGGCCCAGGTCTTGCCGGCGCGGGCGAGCGCCTTGTTCGCCGCCTCGATCGGCGCGGTCGGGAACAGGTCCGGGTCGACGCCGTGGGCGGCGCGACCGGCGATGCGCGCGAGCGGCTCGCCCGGCAGCGCACCCTCCGCACCGATGAGCACGGCGGAGGCACCGTCGTTGATCGGCGAGGAGTTGCCGGCGGTGACCGTGCCGGCGCCGTCGGACGCGAACAGCGCCTTCAGGTTCGCGAGCTTCTCGACCGAGGTGTCGTCGCGGATGCCCTCGTCGCGGGCGAGCTCGGCACCGGGGACCTGCACGATCTCGCGGTCGTACACGCCGTCGGCCCATGCCTTGGCCGCCAGCCGGTGCGAGCGCACCGCGAACTCGTCCTGCGCCTCGCGGGAGAGGTTCCAGTCGCGGGCGGTCTTCTCGGCCGCCTCGCCGTTGGAGATCGTCCACTCCTTCGGGAGCTTCCGGTTCGTCATCCGCCAGCCGATCGCGGTGTTCCACATCGTCTGGTTGCCGACCGCCGGGAAGGGCTTCGCGGACTTCTCGACGATGTAGGGCGCGCGGCTCATCGACTCGACCCCGCCGGCGAGCACGATGTCCGCATCCCCGGTCTCGACCGCACGGGCGGCCTGGATCGCCGACTCGAGCGACGAGGAGCAGAGGCGGTTCACGGTGACGCCGGTGACGCTCGTCGGGAACCCGGCCAGCAGCGCGCCGAAGCGTGCCACGTTGCGGTTGTCCTCGCCGGCCTGGTTCGCGTCGCCGAAGATGACGTCGTCGATGCGGGCCGGGTCGAGGCCGGTGCGCTCGACGATCGAGCGCATCACGACGGCGGCGAGGTCGTCGGGGCGGACCCCGGCGAGGGCCCCGCCGGCGCGGCCGAACGGGGTGCGGACGGCGTCGTACACGAAGGATGCGGTCATGTCAGTTCCCTCCTCGGGATGCGGTGGCGTCGATCAGGTCGAGGCCGGTGAGTCCGCGCAGGTCGTCCATGGTGTTCTCGCCGAACAGCTCGCGGACCGCGAAGCCGTCGGGGGTGACGTCGAAGACGGCGTGGTCGGTGTAGACGCGGGAGACGCAGCCGACGCCGGTGAGCGGGTAGGTGCACTCGGCGACGAGCTTGGAGTCGCCCTGCCTGGTGAGCAGGTCGGTCATGACGTACACGTCCTTGGCGCCGATGGCGAGGTCCATCGCGCCGCCGATCGCCGGGATCGCGCCGGGCGCGCCGGTGGACCAGTTGGCGAGGTCGCCGTTCTGCGCGACCTGGAACGCGCCGAGCACGCACACGTCGAGGTGTCCGCCGCGCATCATCGCGAACGAGTCGGCGTGGTGGAAGTACGCGGCACCGGCGACCGCGGTCACGGCCTGCTTGCCGGCGTTGATGAGGTCGGGGTCGACCTGTCCAGCATCCGGGGCCGGTCCCATGCCGAGCAGGCCGTTCTCGGTGTGGAGGATGATCTCCTGGTCGGCGGGGAGGAAGTTGGCCACGAGCGTGGGCGCGCCGATGCCGAGGTTCACGTACGAACCCTCGGTGATGTCGGCCGCGATGCGGGCGGCGAGGTCTTCACGGGAGATGCGGGTGGTCATCGGTCCTCCTCCTGCAGGCGGCGACCCTCGAGGTCGACACCGCCGACGAATGCGCCGTCCTGCAGCCAGGCGCGGGAGCCGACCGCGACGACGCGGTCGACGAACAGGCCGGGCGTGACGACGGTCTCGGGGTCGATCGACCCCAGCGGCACGACCTCGTCGACCTGCACGATCGTGGTGGTCGCGGCGGTCGCCATGATGGGTCCGAAGTTGCGGGCGGTCTCGCGGTACACGAGGTTGCCCCAGCGGTCGCCCTGCAGCGCGCTGATGAGCGCGAAATCCGCCTTGATCGGGTATTCGAGCAGGTACGTGCGCCCGTCGATCTCGCGGGTCTCCTTGCCCTCGGCCAGCTGCGTGCCCACCGCGGTCGGGGAGTAGAACCCGCCGATGCCGGCACCGGCGGCGCGGATGCGCTCGGCGAGGTTGCCCTGCGGCACGAGCTCGAGCTCGATCTTGCCGTCGCGGTAGAGACCGTCGAAGACGTAGGAGTCGCTCTGCCGCGGGAACGAGCAGATGATCTTGCGCACGCGGCCGGCGGCGAGGAGCGCGGCGAGGCCGGTGTCGCCGTTGCCGGCGTTGTTGTTGACGATCGTGAGGTCGCCGGCGCCCTGCGCGATGAGCGCGTCGATGAGTTCGACGGGCTGGCCGGCGCGGCCGAAGCCGCCGATCATGACGGTCGCGCCGTCGGTGATTCCCTCGACCGCCGTGGCGACGTCGGGGACGGTCTTGTCGATCACACGCCCTCCTCGGAGTGTTCGCTGTGCGAACGCACGTTCGCATGTAGAACAGTCTACGCGCGCCGCTCGGTGCCCGCAATGGTCGGCGGACGCGCACGGCCGTCCGGCTCGGCACCGCCGCATCCGCCGTTCGCCCCGCGAGTGCGCACCCGTTTCGCGAACGAGCATCCGATCGGGTGCGCACTCACGAAACGGATGCGCGCTCGGGAGTGGAAGCATCCCCGCCGCGAGGGGCGGGGCGGGGCGGGAGCCAGGGTTCATAGGGGACGCAAAGGGGGGAGAAAGGATGCGGCGAGGTCGGGGCGACAGGATGGGTTCGACGACCAGGAGGACCCATGCCCCGCATCCCCGAACCCGACCTCACGCCCGACGGCCCCGCGTACGAGGGGCGGCTGCTGCACCGGGCGGACGAGGAGGTCGTGGATCAGGGCGCCCGCTTCGACATCGGGACGATCCTGTCGCGGCGCGGGCTGCTGAGTGTCGTCGGCCTCGGTGCGGGCGCCGCGCTCCTCGCCGCGTGCAGCCCCAAGGCATCCGCGACGCCGTCGGCCACCGCATCCGCCGACGCCGGGACGGCCACCGGCGCCGGCACGCCGAGCGGTGAGATCCCCGATGAGACCGCAGGGCCGTACCCGGGCGACGGGTCGAACGGCCCGGACGTGCTGTCGCAGTCGGGCGTGGTGCGCAGCGACATCCGCTCGAGCATCGGCGGCGGTGCGACGGCCGACGGCGTGCCGATGCGTCTCGACCTCACGATCCTCGACATGGCGAACGGCGACGCACCGTTCGCCGGGGCCGCCGTCTACGTGTGGCACTGCGACGCGCAGGGCCGCTACTCGATGTACTCGACCGGCGTCGAGGATGCGACCTACCTCCGCGGTGTGCAGGTCGCCGACGCCGCGGGCGTGGTGTCGTTCACCTCGATCATCCCCGCCTGCTACAGCGGCCGCTGGCCGCACGTCCACTTCGAGGTGTACCCGACCCTCGACGACATCACGGATGCGGACAACGCGATCGCGACCTCGCAGGTCGCCCTCCCCCAGGACGTCTGCGATGTCGTCTACGCGCTGCCGGAGTACGACGGGTCGAGCCGGAACCTCTCGCAGGTCTCGCTCACCTCGGACAACGTGTTCGGCGAGGACGGCGGCGCGCTGCAGCTCGCGACGGTGACCGGCGGCCCCGACGCCGGGTACACGGTCGCGCTCACGGCACGCGTCGACACCCGCACCACCCCCACCGGCGGCTCGGCCCCCGGCGGCCGCGGCGGCGGTCCCGGCGGCGGTGGCCCCGGCGGCAACCCGCCTGCGCGCCCCACCTCCCGCTGACCCCGGCTCCCCGCATCCACACACCCGCGCGGTCCCGCATCCCGAGCCCGCACGAGTCCCGAATGCGCACCCGTTTCGCGGGCGAGCATCCGATCGGGTGTGCACTCACGGAACGGATGCGCACTCGCGCGGCCGCGCACCATCCGCCCCGCCCCCGCGCCCACGAACGCCGAGACCACATCCACCCGCCGAGACCACATGCAACTGGATGTGGTCTCGGCGAGAAGATGTGGTCTCGCGCGGGAAACGGGCGCCCGGGTCAGGCCTCGGCGAAGACGTCCTTCGCGATGCGGAACGCGGTGTTCGCGGCGGGGACGCCGCAGTAGATCGCGGACTGCAGGATGACCTCGGTGATCTCGTCGTGCGTGAGGCCGTTGCGGATCGCCGCGCGCAGGTGCATCGCGAGCTCCTCGTGGTGACCGAGGGCGATGAGCGCGGTCAGCACCGCGATCGAGCGGTCACGGCGCGCGAGCCCCGGCCGCGACCAGATGTCACCCCACGCGTAGCGGGTGATGAGGTCCTGGAAGTCGGCCGTCATCGGCACCGTTCCGGCCACGGCGCGGTCGACGTGCGCGTCGCCGAGCACGGCGCGGCGCACCTCCATGCCCTGGTCGTAGCGGGCTTCGTCGGTGAGTCCCTCACCGTCGGGTCGGGTCATGTCGAGACCTTTCAGCGGACCGCGTCGAAGAACGCGATGAGGGCGGATGCGGTGGCGGAGGGCTGCTCCGCCGGGGGCAGGTGCGCCGCATCCTCGATGACGGCGATGGAGCCGTGCGGCACGCCGGACGCGATCTGCTCGGCCTTCGCCTCGGGGGCCACCTGATCGTGGCGTCCCCAGATCGCGTGCACCGGCGGCTGGATCTCACGGAGCCGGTCCTGCACGTCGAAGGTCGCGAGCGCCTCGCAGCACAGGGCGTAGCCCTCGTCGTCCGCATCCTGCAGCACGTGCAGCAGCCGGCCGGACAGCTCGGGCTCGCGCTCGATCGAGCCGGGCGCGAACCACCGCTGCGCGGAACCGATGATGAGCGACGACGTCGACTGCTCCCGCACCTGCCTGGCCCGGTCGTGCCAGGCCTGCGGGTCGCCGAGCTGCGCGCCCGAGGCGACGATCGCGGCCGCCGCGACGAGGTCGGGGTGGCGCAGGGCGAGTTCGAGGCCGGTCGCGCCGCCGAGCGAGACACCGGCGTACAGGATGCGGTCGGCGCCGAGTCCGCGCGCGCCCTCGGCGACCGCGTCGGCGAGCTCCGCCACCGTGAACGGTGCGTCAGGGGCGGCGGAGGCGCCGTGCCCGGGCAGGTCCCAGGCGGTGACGCGGTAGCGCGAGCGCAGGAGCGGCAGCGCGTTCTCCCACAGGATCGACGAGGTGCCCAGCGACGGGCCGAGCACCAGCAGCGGTGCACCGTCGGGGCCGACGGGGTCGGTGAAGGCGATGTCGGGAACGGTCATGCGTCCTCCGGTCGGGGTTCGGTGGGTGCGGGCGCGTCGGTGGCGTCCTCCGGGTACGGCAGCTCCTGCACGAACAGGTCGCGGGCAGCGTCCGCGGGGGCGTCGGCGACCGCGCGGTCGACGATCGTGCCGGCCAGGCCGGTGTAGTTCGCGGGGTCGAGCAGCGCGTCGACGTCGTCGGCGGGGTGCGCGGCGCCGGGGACCCGGTCGACCGCGTGCTCCAGCGCCTCGCGCACGAGCGCGGCGAGGTCGCCGCCGCGCCCGGCCTCACCGACGATGCGGGTGACCTCGTCCTTGCCGAGCACCGGGGTGAGCACGAGCGACAGGCGCTCGGCGACGATGAGCCCGCCGGTGATCGACACGTTGTGGGTGCCCGCCTCGCCGTCGACCCGCAGGCCCTCGACGAGGTCGGCGGCGGTGCCGGTCGCGCCGAGCGCGAGGCGCAGCAGCTCGCGCAGCGTCGGCCATTCGGCGTGCCAGGCGCCGTCGGGTCGCTCGTCGGCGGCGAGGGCGGACGCCAGGTGCAGCGTGGCGGCGAGGTTCGGGGCACGCAGGGCGGCCGAGCGGATGAGCACGGATGCGGCGGGGTTCTGCTTCTGCGGCATGGCGCTCGAGCCGCCGCCGGTGCCCTCGGCGAGTTCGCCGATCTCGGTGCGGCTGAGGGTGGCCACGTCGGTCGCGATCTTGCCGACCGCGTCGACCGCCTGCGTGAGCGCGTCGCCGAGTTCGGTGACCGGCCAGCGGTTCACGTGCCACGGCGCGTCCGGCGCCGCGAGGCCGAGCTCCGCGGCGTACGCGGCGGGGAGGGCAGCGGCGATGTCGGCCGCGCCGATCTCGGTGAACGAGGCGAGGGTGCCGCCGGCGCCGCCGAGCTGCGCGGGCAGCGCGCCGACCGCATCCGCCAGGCGCACGCGGGCGCGGGTGACACCGCGGAGCCACCCGGCCGCACGGGCGCCGACGGTGGTCGGCACGGCGTGCTGCGTGAGGGTGCGGGCGGCCACCACGTCGTCGCGGTGCACGACCGCGAAGCCGGCCAGGCGCACCTCGGTCGCCCGCAGCGTGGCGAGCACCCGCAGGCCCGCGCGGCGCGCGACGAGCATGAGGGCGGAATCCAGGATGTCCTGGCTGGTCGCGCCGCGGTGCACCCAGGTGCGCACGTCGACCGCGACCCGGTCCTTGAGCCGGCCGACGAGCGGGATCACGGGGTTGCCGCCGGCGACGGATGCGGCGCGCACCGCGTCGCGGTCGAGCCACCCGGTCTCGCAGCCACGGCCCGGCCCTTGCCACCCGAGGGCGTTCGAGATCTCGGTCGCGGCGGCATCCGGGGCCACGCCGACCGCGGCCCAGGCGCGCGTGAGCGCCACCTCGGCCGCGACCAGCGCGTCCATGACGGCCGCGTCGGTGACCTCGGCGTCTCGGCCGACGGTCACCGGCGACAGCAGACCTTCGTCGACGGCGGCGATGTGGGCGTCGTCGGGGGAAGGTTCGTCAGAAGGCAAGGAACACGGTCTCCTTCTCGCCCTGCAAGTGGATGTCGTGGATCAGGTCACCCTCGGGCGTTCGCGTCGCCACGAGCGTAGCGCGCTCCTCCGGGGTCAGCGACGCCAGCAGGGGGTCCTGCGCCATGAGCTCGGTGTACTCCGGCAGGTAGATGCGGGTGTGCAGCTTGTTCGGCAGACCGCGGGCGTAGACGATCGCCGCGAAGAACGGCGCCTTGCCGTCGACCGGGCCCGGGTTGCGGGTCCAGAAGTCGTACGCCCCCTCGTCCGTGGTGAACGAACGGCCGAACCCGGTGAAGGTGTGGTCGTCGCGGCGGCGGGCACCGCGCTTGCGCGAGATGGTGCCGTCGGAGTCGGCGCCCCAGATCTCGATGCAGGCGTCCGGGATCGGCTGGCCGGCGCCGTCGTAGATCGTGCCGGAGAGCACCATCGCGCCCTGCGAGTGCGGGAACACGACCTCGTGCATCTTGTCGTACTTCAGCCCGAAGGCGAAGAACGGGCCGATCGTCTGCCCGGCGGAGGGCTCGAGCGTCGGCTCACCCGCGGCGGCGTTGCGGCGGGCTCGGGTCTCGGTGGTCATCTCAGTGCTCTCCCTCGGGCTCGAACCAGGTGGCGTCGGGACCGTCGACGACGATGTCCCAGCGGTAGCCCATGGAGAACTCCGGCACCGTGAGGTCGTGGTCGTAGGTCGAGATCAGCCGATCACGGTCCTTCTGACTGCGGATGGTGTTGTAGATCGGGTCGAGCGCGAACAGCGGGTCGCCCGGGAAGTACATCTGCGTGATGATCCGCTGCGTGAACCCCGAGCCGAAGATCGAGAAGTGGATGTGGGCCGGACGCCACGCGTTGATGTGGTTCTTCCACGGGTAGGGCCCGGGCTTGATGGTGGTGAAGAAGTACTCGCCGTTGTCGTTCGTGATGGTGCGGCCGGCACCGGTGAAGTTCGGGTCGAGCGGGGCGGGGTGCTGGTCGCGCTGGTGGATGTAGCGACCGGCGGCGTTGGCCTGCCAGATCTCGATGAGCTGGTTGCGCAGCGGCCGGCCCCAACTGTCGAGCACGCGACCGGTGACGGTGATGCGCTCCCCCTGCGGCTCGCCGGTGTGCTGCAGCGTGAGGTCGGATTCGATGAGCGCGACGTCGCGCTGACCGAACGCCGGCGAGTACAGCTCGATCGTCTCGGGGTCGACCAGGCGCGGGTTCTTGGTGGGGTGGCGCAGGATGCTGGAGCGGTACGGCGCGAAGTCGTACAGCGTCTTGAGCACGGTCTCGCCGGCGGCCTCGCGGGCGTCGGCCTCGGCGTGCAGCTGCGCCATCTCCTCGTTGATCTGACGCTGCGAGGGCATGTCCGCGGACGCGAGCAGCGTCTCGGGTGCCGCAGCGGTGGGTGTGGGCTCTGCCATGAATGTCCCCTTCGACGTCTGGGCGGTCGATCAAGGGTCGCACCGAGGTCGTCCGCGCCTTCGACGCTATTCCCACTGAGTGGGAATGGGGGCTTCCGTCCAGCGGATCCCTCAGCCCTTCCGCAGGGCCCGGGTGAGGTCTTTCGCGGCCTGCACGACGAGGGGCGCGAGCCGGCGTTCGAGCGACTCCGATTCGTGCGCCACGATGCCCATCGCCATCGGGGGGAGGCCGGCGACGAGCCCGAGCGGTGCGGCCACCGAGATGTTCCCGAGCGTCATCTCGCCGCGCGTCACCGCGTACCCGCGGGTGCGGGCCAGCTCGATCTCGGCGCGGAGGGCGGCCGGGTCGGTGATCGACAGGGTCGTCTCGGGCAGGAGCGGCCCCTGCAGGTACTCGTCGAGCCAGGCGTCCTCGCGGGTTCCGAGCAGCGCCTTGCCGACGCCGGTGGTGTGCAGCGGGTGACGGCCTCCCATCCGGCCGAGGGTCGGCACCGAGGCCCGGCCCGTGATCCGACCGGCGAACAGCACGGTCGCCGTGTGCGGGGTGGGGGCGTCGAGCACGGCCAGGTGCACGTTCTCCCCGGTCGCCTCGTACAGGCGCACCATGTGCGGCAACCCGGTCTCGCGCAGGCGCAGGGCGAGGGGCGACAGCTCCCCCACCTCCCACAGCCGCTGCCCGATCGCGTAGCGGAACCCGTCGGTGCGCCCCAGCAGGCCCTCCTCGACGAGCTGCCCGATGAGGCGGTGCACCGTCGACAGCGGGAGCCCCGACCGCTCCGCGAGCTGCGCGGCGGTCAGTTCCGGGGTGTCCTCGTCGAACGCCGAGAGCAGCCGCATCGCGCGGCGCAGCATCCCGTCGGCCATGGCTCCTCCGCGTCGAGGGTATCGCCGCGGATCGGGCGGCCGCGCGCGGCGCCGTGCGGTACTGCCCGAGGTCGATGCTCACCTGTCGGGAAGTGCGGCCGAAGCGCACACCGTGCGACAGGGGAACGGCGGCCGGATACGGCGTGGGATGCTGGGCGCATGGCGAACTCGCCCAGCGGTGACACGATGACCGAGCGCATCGTGCGGGTGCTGGAGACCTTCACCGCCGAGCGCACGGTGCAGACCGCCGCCGAGATCGGCCGCCGCGCCGGGCTGCCGTCCTCGAGCGCGCACCGCATCGTCGACGACCTCGTCGGGGCCGGACTCCTCGAGCGGGACGAGGACCGGCGCATCAGGCTCGGGATGCGGCTGTGGGAGCTCGCGCTCCGCGGCTCGAGCGCGCTGCGGCTGAGGCAGGCGGCGCTGCCGTTCATGCAGGAGGTGCAGCGCAGCATCCGGCAGCACACCCAACTCGCCGTGCTGGAGCAGGACGAGGCGCTGTTCCTTGAGCGCCTGTCGCACCCGGCCGCGGGCGCGAACATCACCCGGGTGGCCGGCCGGCTGCCGCTGCACGCGTCGTCGTCCGGGCTCGTGCTGCTCGCGCACGCGGAGCCGACCGTGCGCGAACGCGTGCTCGCGGGGCCACTCCGGGCGCTCTCGCGCGAGACGGTGACGGATGCGGCGGCGCTCCGCCGCATCCTCGCCCGCATCCGCCGGCAGGGGTTCGTCGTCGCCCCGGGCACGGTGGAGACCGTGTCGACCGGCGTCGCCGTGCCGGTGCGGAGCGCGGGCGAGGTCGTGGCCGCGCTGTCGGTGGTGCTCCCCCGCGACGCCGACCCCGCCGCATCCGTCGAGGCGCTGCGTGCCGCCGCCGCCGGTGTCGAGGCCGCCCTCCGCGCCGACCGCCGCTGACCCCGGCTGGGCCGCGAGACTGCTTCTGCGCGCCGAGACTGCGGGGTCACCCCGCTGTCTCGGCGGTCGGATGCAGTCTCGCGGTCCGATACGGGGAATCCCGTTCAATGGGAAACGCCGGGACACGGCGGATGCTGCGCGGCATGCTGGGGCCACGCATCCGTCGAAGGAGACGCCCATGACCGAAACCATCCGCACCCGGGTCGCCATCATCGGCGCCGGACCCGCCGGACTCCTGCTGTCGCACCTGCTCGCCGCCGAGGGCGTCGAGTCGGTGATCGTCGACCAGCGCTCCCGCGAGGAGATCGAGCAGACGATCCGCGCCGGCATCCTCGAGCAGGGCACGGTCGACGTGCTCACGCAGACCGGCGCGTCCGAGCGCGTGCTCGTCGACGGGCACCGCCACGACGGCATCGAGCTGCGGTTCGAGGGCGAGGGGCACCGCATCGACTTCCCCGGCCTCGTCGGCCGCAGCGTCTGGCTGTACCCGCAGCACGAGGTGCTGAAGGACCTCATCGCCACCCGCCTCGCCGCGGGGCAGGACATCCGGTTCGGCGTCACCGCCGAGCGCGTCGACGGCGCCGAGACCGACCGGCCGAGCGTCGTCGTCACGGATGCGGACGGCACCACGACCGAGATCGTCGCCGAGTTCGTTGTCGGCGCCGACGGATCGCGCTCCGTCGCGCGCGCGGCCGTGACCGGGTCGTCCACCGGCGGATACTTCCGCGAGTACCCGTTCGCCTGGTTCGGCATCCTCTGCGAGGCCCCGCCGAGCTCCGACGAACTCATCTACAGCAACTCGCCGAACGGGTTCGCGCTCATCAGCCAGCGCTCCGCCACCGTCCAGCGCATGTACTTCCAGTGCGACCCCGAGGCCGACCCCAACGCGTACAGCGAGGCCGAGCTGTGGGAGGCGCTGCAGTCGCGCGTGCCGGGCACGACCCTCAAGGAAGGGCCGATCTTCCAGCGCGACGTGCTGCGGTTCCGCAGCTTCGTGGCGCACGAGCTGCGCCGCGGCCGCGTCGCACTCGTCGGCGACGCCGCGCACACCGTGCCGCCGACCGGCGCGAAGGGCATGAACCTCGCCGTCGCCGACGTCGTGCTGCTGTCGAAGGCGCTCGAGGCGCTGCTCCTGCGGAACGACCAGGCCCCGCTCGACCGCTACGCCGAGGTCGCCTCGCGCCGCATCTGGAAGGCCCAGCACTTCTCCTGGTGGATGACGAGCATGCTCCACGTCGCACCCGACGCGAGCGACTTCGACCGTCGCCGCCAGGTGGGCGAGCTGCGCAGCGTCGTCGAGTCCGAGGCCGGCCGCACCTACCTCGCCGAGGCGTACACGGGCTGGCCGCTCGAGACCTCGCTCTGAGCCGCGGCCCGCGCCCGCCCGACCCGAACGCGCGGGCGCGGGCCGCCCGCATCCGCTCGGGACGCCGGCGACGGCCGCGTCAGTGGCGGATGCGGAGGGCGACCGCGGTGCCGACGACACCGAAGACGGCGACGGCCGCGGTGATGGCGAGCAGCGGCGCCGTCCACGCCCCGGTGGCCTCGTGCAGCCCGCCGACCACCGTGGGACCGACCGCCGCGACCGCGTAGCCGATGCCCTGCACGAGCCCGGACCGGCCGGTGATCTCGTGCTGGTCGCCGCCGAGCGCGCTGACCATGATGAACACGACCGTGAGTCCGCCGCCCTGTGCGACGCCGCCGACGACGCACCACAGCCACCACAGGTCGGGGGCGAACAGGAACCCGAGCGTCACGGTCGCCCAGCCGGAAGCCACGACGACCACGCCGGCCGGGATCGACACCCGGGTGAGCCCCGGGATGAGGAGCGCCCCGGCGATCCCGGCGACCTGGAACAGCGCCGAGATCGCGCCCGCCGCCGTCACCGCGAACCCGCGGTCGACGAGCAGGGTGGGCAGCCACGCCGTCATGGCGTAGTACGAGAACGCCTGACCGGCGAACGCGGCACCGAGCGCCCAGGTGCTGCCTGCGCGCAGCACCGACCGCCGCGGCGCGTCGCGCGTCGACTTCGGCGCGGGGTCGGGCACGGGGACGAACGTGGCGCGCACGCCGTACAGCGCGATCCACGCCGCGACCGCGCCGAGTCCGAAGACGGCGCCGAGCGCGATCGCGCTGCGCCAGCCGATCCCGGCCGCGATCGGTGCCGTCGCGAGGGTGACCGTCATCGTGCCCACGTTGATCGCGGACGTGTAGACGCCGGTCATGAAGTGCACGCGCCGGGGCGGGAACTCCCGGGCGATGACCACGGGCACCACGACGTTGCCGATCGTGAGGAAGATGCCGAGGATCGCGGTGCCGAGCACCGCGACGGGGTACCCGTCGAGCGAGCGGAGCACGCATCCGACGACCGCGCCGAGCATGCTGACCGCGAGCGCGAAGTTCGCCCCGCCCCGCCGGATGACCGCGATGGCGAGCGGGGAGCAGACCGCGAAGGCGAGCACGGGGATGCTGGTGAGCACACCGAGCGCCGCCGCGGAGACGCCGAGGTCGTCGCCCATGTCCCGGGCGACCGGTGCGACCGCGATGATCGGGGCGCGCAGCATCGCCGCGACGAGCGCGATGCCGACGACGAGCAGGACGGTCCGGGAGGTGCCGGCACGGAGGGTCGGGGACATCCTTGCCACCCTATGCCCGCCCGGCCACCCCGGCGCGGGCCGTCACCCCCGACCGACCCGGGCACGGCCGGTCACCCCCGACCGACCCCGGACACAACTGCGGAGACGATCCCCGACACGCCGCCCCACCCGCATCCGGACGCGGCGTGTCGCCCACGAACTCCGCAGTTGTGCACGCGGGGCGCTCCACCGGCGCGGGCCGCCGCCCCCGCCCAGCCCGGACACAACTGCGGAGACGATCCCCGACACGCCGCCCCACCCGCATCCGGATGCGGCGTGTCGCCCACGAACTCCGCAGTTGTGCACGCGGGGCGCGGGTGGAAGTCGGCGCGAAGCGGCACGGACCGCCGGGTATAGTCCGGTGACCATGGGCGAGGACACACGGCTGCAGCGGATCGGGCTGCTCGTCGCGGTGTGCCTCATCGCCGCGAACATGCGCACGACGATCACGGGCGTCGGTCCGCTGCTGGAGCAGATCGCCGGCGACCTCGGCACGACGACCGTCGCGCTCGGAGCGCTCGCCTCGATCCCCCTCCTGACCTGGGCGATCGTGTCGCCGCTCACCCACGACCTGAGCCGCCGGTTCGGTGCGTCGCGGGTGCTCCTGTGGTCGCTGCTGGCGCTCACCGTCGGCACCGTGTGGCGCTCGGTCCCGGGCGCGGCCGTCAACCTCTGGCTCGGCACCGTGCTCATCGGCGCCGCCCTCGCGATCGCGAACGTGCTCATGCCGGCGGTGATCAAGCGCGACTTCGTCGGGCACGTGCCCGCCGTCATGGGTGTGTACACGGCGCTCCTCGCGGGTTCCGGCGCGGTCGCGTCCGGGATCGTCGTGCCGATCGCCGACGTCCAGGTCGACGGCGACCCGCTCGGATGGCGCGTCGCACTGCTGGCCACGGGCGCGCTGCTCCCCTTCGCGATCATCGCGTGGCTGCTGGCCTCGCGCCGCTCGGCGAGCGCCTCGGCGGCACCGCGCACCCCGCGGACGGCCGGCGGCACCGGCATCTGGCGGGATCCGCTCGCGTGGCAGGTCGCCGCGTACACCGGCCTGCAGTCGGCCTCGTTCTACATCCAGCTCACGTGGGTCGCCCCCTTCGCGACCGACAACGGCCGGTCGCCGGTCGTCGCCGGCATCGACGTCGCGGTCTACCAGTTGGCCGGCATCGTCGGCTCACTCGTGCTGCCGGTGTTCCTGAAGGGTCGGGCTCGGCGCTGGGTGCCCGCGACCCTGCCTGTGCTGGCGATGGTGGCGGTCGTCGGGATGCTGACGGCGACCGACCTGCTGACGCTGTGGACGATCCCGGCGGGCCTGTCGGCCGGGGCGTCGCTCGGGATGTCGCTCACGCTCATGGCGGAGCGCGCGCACGACCTGTCGGCGGCCACGGCGCTCTCGGGCATGGCGCAGTCGGTCGGCTACCTGCTGGCGGCGATCGGCCCGGTGGCGTTCGGCGCGCTGCACGCCGTCGACGGCGGATGGATCCTGCCGTTCGCGTTGCTGTTCGCGGTCCTGCTCGCCCAGCTCCTGTTCGGTGTGGGCGTGGGCCGCGAACGGTTCGTGCTCGAGCGGCGAGCGCCCCAGCGCTCGAAGGTCTGACGCCGCGCCAGCCGGGAGCGGTCGCGCACGACGCGGCATCCGGGAGAACTCGTCTTCCGTCGGTCAGAACGGACCGTGGAGCGCGCGCCCGGTCGTTCCTACCGTGGTGCCGGGTCGAGTGTCGACCCGGCACCCATCGAGGCAGGGCTGAGGAGGCCGATACGGATGACGCCGCGCACGAATCGTCAGATGACACTGACGTTCTTCATGACCGCGTTCGGATACCACAACGACGCGTGGATGCACCCGCGCAGCAACGCCGAGGAGATCGGCAAGCTCTCGCTCATCCGCGAGATGGCGCAGGCCGCCGAGCGGGCGAAGCTGGACGCCGTCTTCATCGCGGACAGCGTCAGCGCGCACCCGCTGTGGCGGGGCGCCTACCGCGGCGCGTCGGTGTACGAGCCGGTCGTGACCCTGGCCGCGCTGATCGGCTACACGGACAAGATCGGTCTCATCGGCACGCAGTCGACGACGTTCAACGAGCCCTACACGGTCGCCCGCCAGTTCGCCGAGCTCGACGTGCTCAGCGGCGGCCGTGCGGCGTGGAACATCGTCACCGCGATCAACGGCAACGAGAACTACGGTCGCGACCTGCCGCCGAAGGACTGGCGCTACGACCGCGCGACGGAGTTCGTCGACGTCGTGACGAAGCTCTGGGACTCCTGGGACCGCGATGCGATCGTCAACGACCACGAACGCGGCCGCTGGGTCGACACCGAACGGATCCACCGCATCAACCACGTCGGCGAGCACTTCAAGGTCGAGGGGCCGCTCGCGATCCCTCGGTCGCCGCAGGAGCGCCCCGTGCTCGTGCAGGCGGGCCAGTCCCCGGCCGGCCTGGAGCTCGGCACCTCGGTCGCCGACCTCATCTACGCGGTGCAGCCGGAGTACCACGCGGCGGTCGACTTCTACCGGATGTTCAAGGACCGCGTCGCCGCGAAGGGCCGCAACCCCGAGAAGGTGCGGATCCTGCCGGGCATCATGCCCATCACCGGCCGCACGCAGAAGGAGGCAGAGGAGTTCGCCAAGGAGCTCGAGGACAGCATGCACCCGGGCAACAGCCGGGCCCTCATCGAGAACTTCCTCGGCATCGACATCAGCGACCTGGAGATGACCGACCGCATCCCGCAGGAGCGGTTCGTCGACGACCCGGAGCGCATCGAGCGGTACAAGCTGTTCCGCGACCTCGCGAAGGAGATGAGCATCCGCGAGCTCATGGTGCACATCGCCCGTGCGGTGGGACACCGGGTCATGATCGCGACGCCCGACAAGATCGCGGAGTCGATGATCGAGTGGTTCGAGGGCCGCGCGTGCGACGGCTTCAACCTCAACATGCCGTCGATCCCGGAGGGGATGAACCGCGTGTTCGACCTCGTGGTGCCCGAGCTGCAGGAGCGGGGCTACTTCCGTGCCGAGTACGTCGGTGACACGTTCCGCGAGCGGTCCGGCCTCGAGGTGGAAGCGGACGACCTGGAGCGTCTGCGGGCGACGTACCGCACGTTCGCCACGGTCTGACCGACCGCAGACGGGAGGGGAGGACCGGTGCGGTCCTCCCCTCCTTCCGTGCCGTCGTTCAGCGGTCGCTCGGTCGACCCACCGCGTAGGGGCTGAACCCGCCGCCGTCGACCCCGATCGTCTGGGCGGTGATGTAGCCGCTCGCCTCGTGGGCGAAGAACGCGACGACGTGCGCGATGTCCTCCGGGGTGCCGACGCGGCCGACGCCGATCCGCTCACTCATGCGCGCCATCGCCTCCGCGCGGTCCTCATTCGTGCGCCCGAGCATGGAACGGCTCGTCGCGACGAGTCCGGGGCAGATCGCGTTCGCGGTGATCCCCCAGCCGACGACGTCCATCGCGAGGGCGCGGGTCATCCCGAGCACGCCGGCCTTCGACGCGGAGTACGCGGTCGACCGGCCGGCGGGCTCGATCCCCGCCATCGACGAGATCGTGACGATGCGCCCGTATCGGCGCTCGCGCATGAGCGGAACGGCGGCGCGGGCCATGAGGAACGCGCCGGTGAGGTTCACGCGCAGCTGCAGGTCCCACGCCTCCAGCGGCACGTCCTCCACATCCACGCGGTCGGCGCCCTGCGGAGCAGCGGCATTGTTGACGAGGATGTCGAGCCGGCCGTAGCGCTCCCGCACCGCCGCCATGATCCGCTCGACGTCCTCCGGCGATCCGACGTCGCCGAGCATCGCCTCTGCGGTGCCGCCGGCATCCCGGATCTCGGCGACGAGTTCGTCGAGCCCGCGCTCCTGGTCGGCGGTCTGCCCCGCGTTGACGACGCCGCGGGGCTCACGGTCCGTCACGACGACCGTGCGTCCCTCGGATGCCAGGCGACGCGCGATGGCCGCGCCCATGCCGTCCGGTTTGCCGCAGCCGCTGATGAGCGCGACGGGTGCCTCGTGTGTCATGTCTCTCCTTCTGGTCTGGGCGGATGCGGGTGCGCACCGCCGGGTGCACGGTCGACCGTCCCCGGGCACGACGGCGGGGCCGCAGGCGCATCGCCCGCGACCCCGCCGCGCATGCCGGGGATCAGCCGACCCAGGTCAGTTCCGCCCACGCCGGCGTGTTCGTCTGCCCCTCGCCGTTGAGCAGGCCGTCCCAGCGGGCGGTGCTCACGGTGTAGTTCGAGCCGTTCGTCCAGGCCAACGGGAGCCAGTGCACGCTCTCCGCCGCGCGCTGCTGCACGGTGTGGAAGTACTCCGCGCGCTGCTCGCGATCCAGCGTCGAGAGGGCCCCCTTCGCGGCGGCGTCCAGTTCCTCGTCGCAGACGCCGGACGGGTTGCTGACCGGGATGCGGTTCGGGTTGCAGGTGAGCCAGCGGGTGATGCCGATGCTGGGGTCCGCGCCGACCGTGTTCCGCAGCAGCATGATGCCGAAGTCGCCCTGCTGGAACACGGCGTCCATGAAGACCGGCTCGGCCGTCCCGACGAGGTTCACGCCGATGCCGACCTCCTGCAGGGAGGACTTCACCACCTCGGCGACGGCCGCCACGTCGCTGAGGGCGGAGATGAACCGGACGTCGATCGTGAACCGGGTGCCGTCGGCGCCGACCGGGTAGCCCGCCGCGTCGAGCGCCTTGCCGATCTCGTCGACGTCGCGTTCGAAGAGCTTGTCGAAGTCGATCGAGGAGTCCTGCGCCCACGCGAGCGTGTCGGGGAACACGGTGCGCGCCGGCTCGCCGAGCCCGTTGAGGCCGAGGTCGACGACCGCGTCGCGGTCGATCGCCGCGTACACCAGGCCGCGCAGCTCCGGCGTGGCGAGCTGTTCGACCCCGGAGTTGAACGCGAGCGTGGTCATCTGTGTGAACACGCCGCGCGTGGTGAGCTCCAGCGCGTCGGATGCGGCGACCTGGTCCTGCTGCGACGGGTCCACCGTGGCGGCGTCGAGCTCACCGGCCTGCAGCGCCATCATCCGGGCGTTCGCGTCGGTCATCACGGGGTAGATCGCCCGGTCGACCTCGATGTCGCCGCGCCACCAGTTCGGGTTCTTCACCAGCACGACCTGCTCGCCCGGGCTGAACGACTCGAACATGAGCGGACCGGTGCCGATGGGGGCCATGTTGGCGGGGTTGGTGACGTAGTCGGTGCCCTCGTAGACGTGCTTGGGCACGATCGCCTGCTGCGACAAGGCCTCCAGGAACGGGCCGTACTGCGAGGCGAGGTGCAGGATGACGGTCGTGTCGTCGGGGGTCTCGATCGATGCGATGGACTCTGAGAGGGGCTTGCCGAAGGTCTGGAGCGGCATGATCTCCTCGAAGTTGAACTTCACGTCCTCGGCGGTGAACGGTTCGCCGTCGTGCCACTGCACGCCCTCGCGCAGGTTCAGCGTCACGGTCATGCCGTCGTCGCTGAACTCCCACTCCTCGACGAGGCCGGGCATGATCTCGTACTGGTCGTTCACCTCGACGAGCGTGCCGAGGATCGCGAAGCCGAACCGCAACGGGATCGGCCCGCCGGCGAACTGGGGGTTCAGCGCGGTCGGGTCGGCGCTGATCGCCTCGACGTAGACGTGCTCGACGCCGTCGTCCGCGGCATCCGTCGCGCCGCCTCCGCCGCATGCGGTCAGGGTCACGGCCATCGCGGCGGCGCCCAGCGCCGCGCTCCACCGTAGGTGTCTCTTGCTCATCCTCGAGCTGCCTTTCTGTCGTGCGTTCGGGTCTTCCTGGGTCGTCACAGCCGCGGCGCGGCCGCGAGCAGGGTGCGGGTGTAGTCCTCGGTCGGCGCCTCGAAGATCTGCGTCTTCGTGCCGTGCTCGACGATCCGTCCGTTGCGCATCACGTACACGTGGTCGGCCACCTTCTGGACGACGGGGAGATCGTGGGTGATGAAGACGTAGCCGATCCCCCGTTCGGCCTGCAGGTCGGTGAGCACCCGGAGGACGCCGGCCTTCACGGACGCGTCGAGAGCGGAGACCGCCTCGTCGGCGATGATGATTCGGGGGTCCAGCACGAGCGCACGGGCGATGAGCACACGCTGTCGCTGACCGCCGCTGAGTTCGTGGGGGAACCGGTCGAGGAAACCGGATGCGGGGAACAGTCCGACCGACTCGAGCGCGTCGGCCGCGACCCGCTCGACATCCCTCCCGCTCGCGACGTCGTGCAGTCTGATGATCTCGCCGAGCGCGCGGCGGACGGTCTTGCGGGGGTTCAGCGACCCCGCCGGGTCCTGCAGCACCGCCTGCACGCTGCGGCGGTAGCGGCGACGTTGCGTCGCCGTCATGCGGCGCAGGTCCACCCCGTCCAACGCGACCGTCCCCGTGGTGGGTTCGATGAGCCCGAGCAGCATCCGCGCCAGGGTGCTCTTGCCGCTGCCGCTCTCGCCCACGACCGCGATGAACTCGCCGGGGCGGGCGACGAGGGACGCGTCCGCGACGGCGGTCACGCCGCGACGGCCGCCGTACACCTTGGAGGCGTCGCGGACGTCGAGCACGACCGCGCCCGCCGGCTGGGTCGAGGTCATACCTTCTCCGTTTCGTGCAGGAACACCGTGGTGTCGGCCGCGAGCCGGTCGCGCAGCACCGGGGGGATCGAGTACAGCTCGGTCCCGTCGTCGGTGAGGCTGCGGACCGCCCGCAGCAACGCCTGGGTGTACGGGTGCCTCGGATCGTCGAGCACGGCACGCGTGGGGCCGGCCTCGAGCACCCGCCCGCCGTACATGACGTAGAGGCGGTCGGTCATCTGCGCGACGACGGCGAGGTCGTGGGACACGAGGAGCAACGAGGTGCCGAGCGTGCGGACGGTGTCGTCGAGGCCGCGGAGGACGACCGCCTGCACGGTCGCGTCGAGCGCGGTGGTCGGTTCGTCGGCGATGAGCAGCTCGGGGCGCTTGGCGACGGCGATGGCGATGAGCACGCGCTGGCGCATGCCGCCGCTGAGCTCGTGCGGGAACTTCGCGGCGACGCCCTTCGCATCGTCGAGCCCGGCGAGCACGAGGGAGCGGAGCACCTCGGTCTCGACCTGCGCGCGCTCGCGCACCCGTCCGCTGGCACGGACGGATTCGGCGACCTGCCGGCCGATGCGCTTGGTCGGGTTGAGATAGGTGAGCGGGTCCTGGAACACCATCCCGACACGGCGGGACCGGACCTCGCGCCATGCGCGCGGCGGCGCACCGACCATCTCGGCGCCGTCGAAGCGCAGCGATCCCTCGACCCGCACCCGCGGCGACGTCGGCAGGAGCCCCGCGATCGAGCGGGCGGTCACCGACTTGCCCGAGCCGGATTCGCCGACGATCCCCACGCGTTCCCCGCGGTGCACCGTGAGCGTCACGTCCTTCACCGCGTGCACGGACTCCCGCTCGCCCGCGGGGAGGTGGACCGAGAGGGACGTGAGCCTGAGCATCGGCTCCGTCGTCTCGTCGATGTTCATTTGACCCTCCCGATGGTCGGGTTGAGGATGTCGTTCAGCGAGTCGCCGAGCATGTTCACCGCGAGCACGACGAAGAAGATGCACAGGCCGGGGAGCACGGCCAGCCACCACCCGCTCGCCATGTACGGCTGGGCCGCGTTCAGCAGCGCGCCCCAGCTCGGGGTGTTCGTGTCGCCGATGCCCAGGAACGCCAGCGACGATTCGATGAGGATCGCCCGGCCGACGGTCATCGTGGTGGCCACCAGCACCGGCGGCATGGCGTTCGGGAGCACGTCGGACCACAGGATGCGGAGGCTGTGGAACCCCGCGGCGCGTGCCGACTCGACGTAGCCGAGCTGGGCGATCCGCATCGCCTCGGCGCGCACGATCCTCGCGACCGAGGGCCACATGGTGATCGACAGGATCCCGACGACGAGGACGATGTTCGCGCCGAAGAGGGCGGCCGCGACGATCGCGAGCACGATCCCGGGCAGCACCTGGAAGAACTCGGCCAGCTTGACCAGGAGCGTGTCGGCGAAGCCGCCGTAGAACCCCGCCAGTCCGCCCAGCACGAGTCCGAGCGTCATGCACAGGATCGCGACGGTGAACCCGACGATCAGCGACACCCGGCCGCCCAGCAGCATCCGGGACAGGTAGTCGCGCCCCAACTGGTCGGTGCCGAACCATCCGGCCTCCCCGGGCGGCTGCAGCACGTCGGCGCTCGTCGCCACGGGGTCCGCCGCGAACAGCGGCCCGATCGCGACGGCGAGGGCGATGACGGCGAGCGCGCCGAGGAAGAAGAGGTTGCCGGGGCGGCGGATGAACCGGCGCCAGACCGACGGCCGCCGTCCGCCGCGGGGGGCGGTCGGCGTCGCGCCGGTGGCCGGCGCGTCCAGTGCCGCGACGAGCGGATCCGGCGCGGTCGTGTCGTCGACGCGGGTCAAGAGGCCCTCCCTGAGGCGAAGAGTCGTGCGCGCAGGCGGGGATCGACGATCCCGTACACGATGTCGGTGAGCAGGTTGATGACGATGATCGCCAGCGTGATGACCACGGCGCAGCCGAGCACGACCTGGTTGTTCTGCTTCTGGACGGCGTCGTAGAGGAGCAGTCCCATGCCCGGCCAGCCGAAGACCCGCTCGATCACGACGGAGCCGGCGAACGTGATGCCCAGGCTGTAGCCGGAGATCGTCACCAGGGGCAGCAGCGCGTTGGGGAGCGCGTGCCGCCACAGCACCGCCTGCCCGGCGATGCCCTTCGACCGGGCGGTGTCGATGTAGTCCTGTCCGAGGGCCTCGATGACCGAGGACCGCATGATCCGCGTCTTGTACGCGAGTTCCGTCGTGGCCATCGTGATGACGGGCAGCACGAGGTACTGGATCGCGATCCCCTCCTGCCCGTACGGGCTCTTGCCCTGGGTGGGGAGCCATCCCAGCCACATCGAGAACACCATGATGAGCAGCAGGCCGAGCCAGAAGTTCGGGATCGAGAACAGCGCCAAGGCGAAGCCCGAGATGGTGCCGTCGAGCACCTTGGACCGGGTGCGGGCGGCGATCGTGCCGAGCACGATGCCGCCGACGGTGGAGATCACGAATGCGGGCAGGGCCAGCGCGATCGTGTTCCCGACGCGGTCAATGATGAGCTCCGACACCGTCATCGACGTGCCGAACGAGGTGCCGAGGTTCCCGGTGAAGATGTTCCCGAGGAAGATCAGGTACCGCTCGACGAGGGGACGGTCCAGGCCGAACGCGGCCACCATCTGCGCACGGAAGTCGTCCGAGACCGGACTGTCCCCGATGAGGCTCTGCACCGGGTCGCCGGGGGCGATCTCCAGCAGGAGGAACAGCACGGTCAGCACCGCCACGAACAGCAGGAGGGACGACAGCAGCAGCCGACCGATGTGCAGCATCGCCGGCTTCACGGGCGCGCTCCGGCGCGTCGGCGACCGGTTCGTGGGACCACGGGCGTCTTCGTTCGCACTGCTTCTCTCATCTCCGTCGATGACAGTCGGCCGGCGGATCCGGGCGGGACGCCTCGGTCGCGGTGCCCCAGCGTACGGCGCGCCGAACCCCGACGATCAATCGCGCATTCCGCACTGCGGAAGGCCGCTCCGGGGTGCGTCCATCCCGCCCCGACCACCCTTCCGCGGGGCGGAAGGAGACGGCCTCGGGGGGTGCGGTCATCGGAAAATGGCCGGACCATCCGGACCACCGCCGGGCCGCACGACCGTTCGAAGGAGATCGGATGAGTGCCGACATCCTCCACATCTCGGACTACCGCCAGCCCGCCGTCGTACCCGCGGGCCTCCGCCCGGCCGCGACCGGTCAGACGGCGGCGCACGCCGCGGATGCCGATCGACCCGCGGCGGCGGAGCACGACCTCGGGAAGCGCACCGCCGCATCCCGGCTCCTGGCGCTCCTGGATGCGTTCGGCGTCGGCGACGGCGCGAAGACCCTCTCCGAGCTGAGCCGGCATGCGGGTCTCTCCCTGACCACCACCCACCGCCTCGTGCACGAGCTGCGCGGCTGGGGCGGGGTCGAGGTCGATCCCCGCGGCCGGTACCGGCTGAGCAACAAGCTGCTGGCCCTGGCGTCGGGCTCCGCGCAGGCGTTCGAGCTGCGGGAGCGGGCACTGCCCCATCTCATGGCGCTGAACCGGGTGGCCGGGATCAGCGTGCAACTCGCCGTCCGCGACGGCGGCGACGTGCTCTACCTTGAGGCGCTGCGCACCATCCCGAACTACACCGGTCAGAACCGGATCGGCGGCCGGATGCCGTTGCACACGGTGGCGACCGGGCTCGTCCTGCTCGCGCACGAGGAGCCGGCGTTCGTCGACGAGTACCTCTCGGGCCCGCTCGCCCGGTTCACCGAACGGACGCCGACGGATCCCGCCGCCATCCGCCGCGAACTGGAGCGCCTCCGGGAACGGCGGTACGTGTGCGCGGATCGGACGGTGACGCCGGAGGCCGGTTCGGTGGCGGCCCCCGTCGTCGGGGAGGACGGCCGCGTCGTCGCCGCCGTCGGCGTGATCTACTTCGTCGCCCAGACGGACCCTCGACAGCTGATCCGCCCCCTGCTGACCGCCGCGAAGCAGATCTCGCAGGCCATGACCGAGACCCGGTCGGCGCCGGATCCGCGGACGATCGCCTTCAACCGCCGCCGCGCCGGCCTGCTCTGACCGACGCCTTCAGGAGTCACATGCACACCACCCTCACCCCCGAGCACCTCCGCGACGTCCTCGGGAACTACCCGACCGGCGTGAGCGTCATCACCGCCACCGCCCCGGACGGACAGGCGCTCGCGATGGTCGTGGGCACCTTCACGTCGGTGTCGCTGGATCCGCCGCTGATCGCGTTCCTCCCGCAGAAGTCCTCATCCTCGTTCGCCGACCTCCGCGCCTGCGACCGGTTCGCGGTGAACGTCCTCGCGCACGACCAGGAGGACGTCGTGCGACGGCTCTCGCGGTCGGACCGGAAGAAGATGGACGCCGAGGCGTGGCATCCGTCCCCCGGCGGCGCACCCGTGCTGGACGGGGTCGTCGCGGCCATCGAGTGCGACTTCCACGACGTCATCGAGGCCGGCGACCACTACATCGCACTCGGGAACGTGCGGTCGCTGCGCACCGTCCGGCCGACGAACCCGCTGTTGTTCTTCCGCGGCGGGTACGGCGAGTTCGCCGCGAAGTCGATCGTCGTCCCCGACGGGCGGGGGCTCTCCGAGGCCGTGCGGCGCGCCCAGGCGCTGCGGACCGACCTGGAGGACGGCGCGCGGCGGCTGGGTGGCGAGCTCACCGTGTTCGCACGCATCGTCTCCGACTCGGTCGCGGTCGCGTCGGCGACCGCCGCCGGCAGCGAGACCGTCACGGAGCTGGGTGTGCGCTACCCGCTCGTCCCGCCGATCGGCGCACTGTACGTGGCGTGGTCGACGGCGTCGGAGCAGGATGCCTGGATCGGCAAGGCCGTCGGCGCCTCCCCGGCGCAGCGCCGGGCCTACCGCAGCCACCTCGCCGACATCCGCGACCACGGGTGGGCGGCCAGCTTCGTGCCGGACGACGACACCGGCGAGACGGGACTCCTCCCCGACGAGATCACCCGGCGGATGGCGACCTCCGCGTTCGTGCTCGACGTGAGCGAGATCGATCCGACCCGCCGCTACCGGTTGACCGGGTTGATGGCGCCGGTGTTCCTCGACGGCGGCCGGTCCCCCGAACTCATGATCCGGCAGCTGCTGTACCCCGCGATCGAGACGACCGGGGAGGCGGTGATCCGACGTGGGGAGGCACTCAAAGCGTTCGCCGAGCAGGCGTCGGCGCGGTTGAGCGCGGCGGCCGCGGCTTGAGTCGCGGACTCAGCGCATGACGTCGCGCAGGGTCGCGGCGATCTCGCGTCGGCGGTCCGCGTCCACGCCTGCGAACGTCTCCTGTTCGGCCTCGGCGGCGATCCGGTACGCCTGCCGGTGCAGTTCCTCCCCCGCCTCGGTCGCGACCACGACGTTCACGCGCCGGTCGTTCGGGTCGGGCTCTCGCCGCACGAGGTCCCGCTCGGCGAGCCCGTCCACGAGCGCGACGATCTGACTCGGGTCGAGCCGGAGGAAGTCGGAGAGCTCGCGCTGCGTGGGCCGTGAACCGCTGGCTGCGAGCGCGAGCACGCTGTACGACCGGGCCTTCAGTCCGAGGCCGGCGAGCGCGCTGTTGGCGCGGGCGAGGGACAGCGCGTTCACGCGGGCGAGGAGGAACGCGAGGTCGCTGCCGACGTGGGTCTCCCACAGCCGATCGGCGCCGGTGACGGCCCGGTCGGTCGTCGTGGAACCCGAGGATGACATGCCTGGATGCTAGCGCGGACCGTGGCGCGAAGAAATCATTGACAGTTTCAATGGTTTGGGTTTTCATGTGACGGAACCCCAATGGAGGACCTCACATGAGTCTTGAAGGCAAAGTCGCCGTCGTGACCGGATCCGGCCGCGGCCTGGGTCTCGCATACGCGCAGGAACTGGCGCGGCAGGGCGCCGCGGTCGTCGTCAACGACGTGGACGAGCAGACCGCGAACGACGCGGTCGCCGCGATCACCGCCGCCGGCGGCAGGGCCGTCGCCGTGGTCGCCCCGGTCGGGCCGACCGAGACGGCGCAGCAGCTCGTGCGCACGGCCGTCGACACGTTCGGCGGTCTCGACATCCTCGTCACCAACGCGGGCGTGCTCCGCGACCGGGTGCTCTGGAAGATGAGCGACGAGGATTTCGACACCGTCCTCGACGTGCACATGCGCGGCACCTTCACGTGCGTGCGGGAGGCGGCGACGTACATGCGCGAGCAGGGCGTCGCCGGCCGCATCATCTGCATCGGGTCGCCCGCCGGGCAGCGCGGCAACTTCGGGCAGACGAACTACGCCGGCGCGAAGGCCGGGATCGCCGGCATGGTCCGCACCTGGGCGATGGAGCTGAAGAAGGCGGGCATCACCGCCAACACCGTCGTCCCGGTCGCCGCGACCGGCATGACCGCGACCATGCCCTACTTCGCCGCGGCCGTCGCCGCCGACGCGGCGGGCGAGCCCATGCCGGCGTTCTTCCGTCACGACCTCGGCTTCGGCACCGCCGCCGACGTCGCGGGGCTCATCGCCTTCCTCGCCTCCGACGCCGCCGCCGGCATCACCGGCCAGGCGATCGGCGTGGGCGGCGACCGCCTGCAGGTGTGGTCGCACCCCGAGCCCGTGCTCACCGAGTACCACGAGGGCGGCTGGACGTACGAGGCGTTGCAGGCGCAGGGCGCCGACCTCCTCGGCGGACACCAGCAGAGCGTGGGCGAGACCTTCCCGCCGCTCCCCGAGGAGCTGCAGGCCGCGCAGGCCTGACCGCATCCCTGGTCCCCGACGACGAAAGCCGAGCATGACCCGTTACGAACCCGCCATCGACCTCGACGCCGTCACCGCGATCGACGTGCACGTGCACGTCGAGACCGACGAGCACGGACACTCGTCCCTGCCCGACGACCTGAACGAGGCCGCGTCGAAGTACTTCAGCACCGACGGCCCCAAGCCCGACGTGGACGGCATCGCCGCCTACTACCGGGAGCGGAGGATGGCGGCCGTGGTCTTCACGGTCGACTCGGAGTCGAACCTCGGCCAGCCGCCGATCTCGTCGGTCGACATCGCCGAGGGCGCGGCCCGCAACAACGACGTGCTCATCCCGTTCGGCTCGGTCGACCCCCGCAAGGGCGACGCCGCGATCGACCAGGCACGCCGGCTCATCGAGGACCACGGCGTGCGCGGGTTCAAGTTCCACCCCACCGTGCAGGGGTTCGATCCGAGCGACCCGGTGCACTTCCCGCTGTACGAGACGCTGCAGGACGCCGGCGTGGTGGCACTCTTCCACACCGGGCAGACCGGCATCGGCGCGGGCATGCCCGGCGGCCGCGGATTCCGGCTCGGACTGTCGAACCCGATCCTGCTCGACGTGGTCGCCGCGGAGCACCCCGAGCTGCAGATCATCATGGCCCACCCCTCCGTGCCGTGGCAGGACGAGGCGCTGTCGGTCGCGACCCACAAGCACAACACGTGGATCGACCTGTCCGGCTGGAGCCCGAAGTACTTCCCGAAAGAGCTCGTGCGCTACGCGAACTCGATGATCAAGGACCGCGTGCTGTTCGGGTCCGACTTCCCCCTCATCACCCCCGACCGGTGGCTGCGCGACGTCGAGCACGCGGCGTTCAAGCCGGAGGTCATGCCGGGGATCATGAAGGAGAACGCCATCCGCCTGCTGCGGCTCAGGGACCGGTCATGAGGATCGAGCCGGGTCCGTTGGGCTACGACCCGTACGGGTACGCCCGGACCCACCTCAGCGAGGCGGCGCGCCGGGTGCTGGCCGGGCTCGCCGGCACGCTCGAGCGCGAGATCGTCCCGCTCATGGCGGACGCGTGGGAGCACGCGACCATGCCGGATGCGGTGCTGGACACCCTCATCCCGCTGCACCTCATGGACCCCGAAGGGGTGGACGCCGCGGAGGCGGCGTCGTCGATGTACGCCGGGTTCCGCACCTACGTGCTGGCCCGCGCCGACGTCTCGGTGGCGACGGTCTACAACGCCCAGTCGGGGCTGTTCCGGGCGCTCGTCGCGCAGGGGGGCTCCCCCGAGCAGGCCGCGCGGCTCGACCCGCGGGTGCGCTCCTTCGACCTGAAGGGCGTGTTCGCCCTCACCGAGCCCGAGCACGGCTCCGACATCGCGGGCGGTCTGTCGACCACGGCACGCCGCGACGGCGAGGGGTGGGTCATCGACGGCGCCAAGCGGTGGATCGGCGGCGCCGCCGCGGCCGACGTGCTGGCGGTCTTCGCCCGTGACGCCGACGACGGCGCGGTGAAGGTGTTCCTCGTCCCCCGCACCGCCCCCGGCGTGCGGATCGAGGTCATCCGGGGGAAGGTCTCGCTGCGACCGATGCAGAACGCCGTCATCCACCTCGACGGGGTGCGGGTGTCCGAGGACTACCGCCTCCACGGGGTGAACGGCTGGCGCGACGTCGCGGCGGTCCTGCGCACCATGCGCTCGGACGTCGCGTGGATCGCGGCGGGCCTGCAGGCGGGCGCGCTTGAGGCCGCCGTGCGGTATGTCACCGCCCGTGAGCAGTTCGGTCGTCCGGTCGGCGGATTCCAGCTCGTGCAGGAGAAGCTCGCCCGGATGCTGGGGAACACGGTGTCCTCGCTCGGCATGGCCGTGCAGTTGTCGGCGCTGCAGGATGCCGGCGGGTACAGCGACGAGAACTCGGCGCTCGCCAAGATGCAGACCGCACGCCTCGCCCGCGAGACCGTCGCGCTCGGCCGGGAGGTCCTCGGCGGCAACGGCATCCTCCTGGAGCACGACGTCGCCCGGTTCTTCACCGACGCCGAGGCCGTCTACTCCTATGAGGGCACCCACGAGATCAACGCACTCATCGTCGGCCGGGGGCTCACCGGGTCCTCGGCGTTCACCTGACCCGGAAGCAAGGAGCACTCATGACCACCACCGTCGCCTACGCCGACGTCCCGTCCCTCGTCGGCACCGAACTCGGATACTCCGACTGGATGGAGATCACGCAGGAGCGGATCGACACGTTCGCCGACGCGACCGACGACCACCAGTGGATCCACACCGACCCGGAGCGCGCGAAGGACGGCCCCTTCGGCGGCCCGATCGCCCACGGCTTCCTCACCCTCTCGCTGCTGATCCCGCTGTGGACGCAGCTGCTCGAGGTCGAGGGCGCCGGCACGAAGGTCAACTACGGCCTCGACAAGGTGCGGTTCGTCTCGCCGGTCCCGGCGGGCGCCCGCATCCGCCTCACCGCCCAGGTCGCCGAGGTGACCGAGGTCGCCGGCGGCTACCAGCTGGTGGTCGACGTGACGATCGAGACCGAGGGCGGCACCAAGCCCGCGGTGGTCGCGCGGAGCCTCCAGCGCATCTACGCCTGACCCGCCGCGGCACCCGCCGCGGCCTGCACCACAACCGAACACCGACGCAGCCGCCCTCGGGCTACTGCACCAGATCAGTCACAAGGGAGTCACTGAAATGCGTACACGACGAATGACGGCCATCGCGGCGATCGCCGCGGGCGGGCTGTTCCTGACCGCCTGCGGCGGCGGCTCGCTCAGCGGCGAGACCACCGCCCCCGAGGGCGAGGCCGGCTCGGGCGAGCTCATCCCGGTCACCGTCGGGCTGCTGCCCATCGCCGCCGCCGCCGCGGTGCAGATGGGCATCGACGAGGGGGTCTTCGAGGAGGAGGGGCTCGACGTCACGGTCCAGATCGGCCAGGGCGGCGCGGCGCTCCTGCCCGCCGTCTCCAGCGGCGACATCGAGTTCGCCGTCGGCAACCCGCTCTCCGTGCTGGTCGCCGCCAGCCAGGGGCTCGAGATGAGCATCATCGCCGGCTACTCCAGCGTGGACGTGCCGGCGGACAAGCTCCCCACCGGCGTGATCGTCAAGGAGGACGCCGGCATCGCCACGTGGAAGGACCTCGAGGGCAAGACGGTCGCGGTCAACGCCTTCAACACCCAGGGCGACCTGAGCATCATGGGGTCGGTCGAGGAGGACGGCGGCGACCCGGAGAAGGTGAACTTCACCGAGATCGCGTTCCCCGACCAGCTCGCCCAGCTCGAGCAGGGCAACATCGACGCCGCGTGGGTGCCGGAGCCGTTCGTCGGCAAGGCGCTCGCCACCGACGGCCTGGTGCTCCTCGGCGAGCCCATGGGCAACGTCATCCCGGGCCTGGCCTCGATGGTGACCTTCACCTCCACGAAGTTCGCGGAGGAGAACCCGGACATCGTCGACAAGTTCCGCGCCGGCATCGAGAAGTCGACGCAGATGGCGATGGACGACACCGACGCCTACCGCGAGGTCATCGTGTCGTACACCGGCATGGACGCGGCGGTCGTCGAGAACATCAACCTCGAGAAGCTGTCGGGCGAGCTCGACCCGGCCATCATCGAGCAGCTCTCGGCCCTCGCGTCGAAGTACGGCTTCCTGGAGCAGGAGCCCGACCTCGACAAGGTGCTGCTGCTCAACTGACCGATCCGCCCGCCGTCGCGCGCGCGGCGGCGGGCGACCCCTCCCCAGCCGGCGAAAGAGACCGTTGTGAACAACGAAGGCATCGGTACCTGGATCAGCCGCCGCACGCGGCGATCCTTCGACGACGTCGCGGTGGTCTACCGCGACCAGACCCTCGGCTACGCCGAACTTGCCGGCCGCATCCGCCGGCTCGCCAACGCCCTGGCCGACCGCGGGGTGCGGGCGGGCGACCGGGTCGCGTACCTCGGCAACAACCACCCCTCCTTCCTCGAGACCCTGTTCGCCACCGCGACCCTCGGCGCGATCTTCGTGCCGTTGAACACCCGGCTCGCCGCCCCCGAGATCGAGTTCGCGCTCGAGGACTCCGGCGCGACCACCCTCGTGCTGCGAGAGGACCTCCGCGACCTCGCCCGGGCCGGCGCCTGGTCGACCGGCGTGACCCGCCGCATCATCGTCGGCGCGGACGCCTACCCCGCGGTGGAGTCGTACGAGGAGGTGCTCGCGTCCGGTGCGGACACCGACGTCGACGTCGCCGTCACACTCGACGACCCGGCGATCATCCTCTACACCTCCGGCACGACCGGACACCCGAAGGGCGCCGTCCTCACCCACGGCAACCTCACCTGGAACTGCTTCAACGCGGTCGTCGACTACGGCGTGACCGCCGCCGACCGCGTGCTCCTCATCTCGCCCATGTTCCACGTCGCCTCGCTCAACATGGGGGCCCTCCCGGTGCTGCTGCAGGGCGGCCAGGTCATCCTGCACGAGCGGTTCGAACCCGGCGAGGTGCTCCGCACGATCGAGTCCGACCGGGTGACGATGCTCTCCGGCGTCCCGACCACGTTCCAGATGCTGCAGGAGCACCCCGACTTCGACACGACCGACATCAGCAGCCTGCAGCACCTCACCTGCGGCGGGTCGACGATGCCCGAGCGGATGCTGAACGCCTACGAGGCACGCGGACTCTCGTTCTCGTGCGGGTACGGCATGACCGAGACCGCCCCCGGCGCGACCGCGATGCCACCGCGCATGTCGAAGGAGAAGATGGGCTCGTCCGGGCTCGCGCACTTCTTCACCGACGTGAAGGTCGTCGACGAGCACGGCGAACAGGTGCCCGCAGGCACCGTCGGCGAGGTGTGGGTCCGCGGTCCCAACGTCATCAAGGAGTACTGGAACCGCCCCGACGCGACCGCATCCGCGTTCGTGGACGGCTGGTTCCGGTCCGGCGACCTCGGCACGATGGACGAGGACGGGTATCTGCGCATCTCCGACCGGCTGAAGGACATGATCATCTCCGGCGGTGAGAACATCTACTCCGCCGAGGTCGAGAGCGTCATCATGGAGATCCCGGCGATCTCGTCCGTGGCCCTCATCGGCGTGCCGGACGAGCGCTGGGGCGAGGTGCCCCTCGCCGTGGTGAGCCTGAAGCCGGGGGCGCAGCTCGACCCCGAGGAGATCCCGCGGCACCTCACCGGCCGCCTCGCGAAGTACAAGATCCCGAAGCGCGTCGTGTTCGAGGACGAACTCCCCCGCACCGCCAGCGGCAAGATCCGGAAGGCCGAGCTGCGCGCGCGCTACGGCTCCGGCGCCGTGCTGCACTGACGACCCGCCACGAGAGGAAGAGGTCGACGATGACCACCGCCCCACCCGGCGACCACACGGTGACCACCACCGTCGCGATCGCACGAGCGCGCGCCCGCCGCCGCTTCCGACCGCGCACGGCCCTCCTCGGCGTCGTCGGCATCCTCCTGTTCCTGGGCGTCTGGGAGATCGCCTCGCGCACCGGGCTCGTGAACGGCACCTATCTGCCGCCGCCCACCGAGGTGATCCCGCAGCTGTTCGTGATCGCCACGTTCCCGGACTTCTGGGCCGCGGTCGGCGACACCGTGCTGGTGTGGGGGCTGGGCCTGATCATCGCCCTCGTCCTGGCGTGCGTGCTCGGCGTGGTCATCGGACTGTCCCCGTTCCTGCGGCGTGCGACGCACTCCACCGTCGAGTTCCTGCGCCCCATCCCGTCGGTGGCGCTCATCCCGCTCGCCGTGCTGCTGTTCGGCACCCGGCTCGAATCCACCCTGCTGCTCGTCGTCTACGCCGCGTTCTGGCAGATCTTCATCCAGGTGCTCTACGGCGTCGCCGACGTCGACCAGGTGGCGATGAGCACGGCGCGGAGCTACGGGTTCTCGAAATGGCAGCGCATCCGCGACGTCGTCTTCCCGACGGCCCTGCCGTACCTCATGACCGGCGTCCGCCTCGCCTCCGCGATCGCGCTCATCCTCGCCGTGACCGGGCAGCTCATCATCGGCACCCCGGGCCTGGGCACCGAGATCGCCTTCGCGCAGAACGCCGGCAACTACGCCATCATGTACGCGCTCACGATCGCCACCGGCCTGCTCGGCGTCCTCATCAACCTCGGTGCACGGGCGCTGGAGCGACGGCTGCTGTCCTGGCACACCTCGGTGCGAGGGGAGGTGCCGGCATGAGGAAGGTGCTCTCGTCGATCGGCTTCACCCTGGGCCTGCCGGTCATCCTGGTCGCCCTCTGGTGGATCAGCACGATCGTGTCGCCGAACTTCTTCGTCCCCGAACCGCCGGAGCTCATCGGCGACTTCTTCCAGCTGTGGTTCGGGCCGCGCCTGTGGACCGACGTGCTCCCGAGCCTC
Source organism: Microbacterium sp. GXF7504 (assembly GCF_054798235.1). Classification (NCBI taxonomy): domain Bacteria; kingdom Bacillati; phylum Actinomycetota; class Actinomycetes; order Micrococcales; family Microbacteriaceae; genus Microbacterium; species Microbacterium sp. GXF7504. The sequence goes on from NZ_JBSJZI010000001.1 coordinate 755,431, forward strand.
GGCCGGTTCGTCGCCGGGGTCGCGATCGCCATGGTGGTGGGCATCGTCCTCGGCATCGTCATCGGTCTGAACCGGACGCTGCGCGCGCTGACCGAGCCGGTGTTCGAGTTCTTCCGGGCTCTGCCCGCCCCGGTGCTCGTGCCACCCCTCCTGCTCATCCTGGGGCCGAACGACGCCATGCGCATCGCGGTCATCGCGCTGGGCGCGGTGTGGCCGGTGCTGCTGAACACGGTCGAGGGCGTCCGCGCCGCCGACCCGGTGCAGAGCGACACGAGCCGCTCCTACGGGCTCTCCGGCGTCAACCGGGTGCGCTACCAGGTGCTCCCCTCGGCCGCGCCGCAGATCCTGACGGGGGTCCGCCAGGCGCTGCCGATCGGCCTCATCCTCATGGTGATCTCCGAGATGTTCGCCACCACCGGCGGCCTCGGCGCCGCCATCATCCGATTCCAGCGCACCTACGCGATCCCCGAGATGTGGTCGGGCATCCTGCTGCTGGGCATCATCGGCTTCCTCGTCGCGGTCGTCTTCCGCGCGGTGGAACGCCGCATCCTCCGCTGGTACTACGGACTGAAGGATCTCGAGAATGCTGCCTGACGCCACCGCCCCGCTCGACGCCGTCCCCCACGGCCGCACGCTCGCCGCGGCCGACACCCTCCTCTCGGTGCGGAACCTGAAGAAGGTGTACGCCACCGACGGCGGCGACATCGAGGCGGTCCGCGACCTCACCTTCGACCTGGGCAAGAACGAGTTGACCTGCCTGGTCGGCCCGTCCGGCTCCGGCAAGACCACGCTGCTGAAGTGCATCGCGGGCCTGCTCGCCCCCACGAGCGGCGAGGTCGTGCTCGACGGCAGGACCGTGACCGCCCCGCCGAAGAAGATGGCGGTGGTGTTCCAGGAGTACGGCCGGTCGCTGTTCCCCTGGCTGCGCGTCGCGGAGAACGTCGAGCTGCCGCTGAAGAACGCGGGCGTGTCCAAGGCCGACCGCAAGGCGCTCGTCGAGGAGGCGTTGGAGAGCGTCGGCCTCGCACACGTGCCGAAGTCCTACCCGTGGCAGCTGTCCGGCGGCATGCAGCAGCGCGTCGCCATCGCCCGGGCCATCGCGTACCAGCCCGAGGTGCTGCTCATGGACGAGCCGTTCGCGGCCGTCGACGCGCAGACCCGCGCCGACCTGGAGGACCTCGTCCGCCGGGTGCGCCGCACCCTCGGCCTGTCGGTGCTGTTCGTCACGCACGACATCGACGAGTCGGTGTACCTCGGCGAGCGGGTCATCATGCTCTCCAGCTCCCCGACGGTCGTGCAGCAGGACCTGGTGGTCGACCTGCCGGAGGAGCGCGACCAGCTCGAGACGCGCTCGATGCCCCGCTTCACCGAGCTCCGGCACTTCGTGTACGAGCAGATCCAGCTGGCGAAGAAGGGCTTCCGCCCGGACGGGGCACCCGCCGCGTGAGATCCCCCAGCGCGGTCGGCAGGGTCCCGGGTCGCATCGACCCGGGGCTCATGCTCGCGCTCGGCTTCGTCGCGATGGCCGGGTCGCTGTCGACCGACATGTACCTGCCCGCCTTCCCCGACATCGCCGACGCGTTCCGGGTCGAGGCCTCGGCCGTGCAGCTGACCATGACGTCGTTCCTGGTCGGATCCGCCTTCGGCCAGCTGTGCATCGGGGCGTTCTCCGACGCGCTCGGCCGGCGACGGACGCTCCTCATCGCCCTCGCCGTGTTCGCCGCCTGCGCGTTCCTCGCCGCCGCGAGCCCGTCGCTGCCGGTGCTCATCGCGGTGCGTGCGGTGCAGGGCTTCGCCGGCTCGGCGGGGGCGGTGCTCGCCCGGGCGATCGTGACCGACCTCGCCGACCGCGAACAGGCGGTCCGCGCGTTCAGTCTGCTGTGGGCGATGATCGCCCTCGGTCCCGCCGTCGCGGCGCCGCTCGGCGGCATCCTGACCCAGCTCGGCGGCTGGCGGCTCACGCTCCTCGGGGTCGCCCTCATCGCCACGGCGATGCTCGTCGCGGCCTCCCTGGTCATCCCGGAGAGCCTGCCGGCCGACCGACGCCACCCGTTCACGGTGCGCTCGATCGCCGGCAACATCGGACGCCTCCTGCGCGACGGGGCGTTCGTGGCGTACGCGATCGCCTTCGGGCTCGGCTACGGCGGGATCATCGTCTACATCAGCTCGTCGTCGTTCATCGTGCAGCGCATCTTCGGCGCCTCCCCGCTGGAGTACTCGCTCACCTTCTCGTTCACGGGGCTGTGCATCATGAGCGGCGCCTGGCTGAGCGGTCGGGTCGCGACGCGCATCGGCCCGTTCCGGACGCTGCGCATCGCGCAGTGCCTGCAGCTCGTCCCCGCCGCCGTCTCCGTCGCGCTCGTCCTGGCCGGCGGCTACACGATCTGGACGTACCTGCCGCTCATGGCCGTCTTCGCCCTCGGCTGCGGCGCGGTGATGTCCACCGCGTCCGCCATCGCCGTCGGTCGCGCCGCCCGCACCGCCGGCGCCGGCTCCGCGCTCGTCGGGTTCAGCCAGTTCACGTTCGGGGCGCTCGCCTCCCCGCTGGGCGGCCTGTTCGGCACCGGGACGGCGCTGCCCGCCATGACGTTCATGGCGGTGCTGCCGGTGCTCGCCCTCACCGCGGCGGCCCTGGGCCGCGCCCGGGAGCGGCGCATCCCCACGGTCCACCCCGACGACCGGCATCCGGACCATCCGGATGCGGTCGCGGATCCGAAGACACAGTCGCACGGCGGCCACGGCCGGCGCGACTGACCACCATCCCGTGGCACGAGACTCGACGAGGAGTTCGCATGACCATCACCGAAGGCACCACGACCACCCGGTCCGCCGGGTTCGCACCCGGACGGCTGTTCATCGGCGGCAGCTGGCGCGACGCATCCGACGGCGGGCGCACCGACGTGGTCACCCCCGCGACGGGTCGGAAGATCACCGACGTCGCCAAGGGGACCATCGCCGACATCGACGCCGCCGTGGCGGCGGCGCGCGAGGCGTTCGACTCCGGCGTCTGGTCGGGTCTCTCCAGCCGTGAGCGCGCCCGCATCCTGCACCGCGTGTACGAGCTCATGCGGGAGCGGACCGAGGAGCTGGCGCAGGCCGAGAGCGCCGACGTCGGCAAGCCGATCATGCTGGCGCGGTTCGTCGACGTGAACAACGCGGCCGAGCTGTTCGAGTACTACGCCGGGCTCGGCCACAGCAACGACGGGTCGGTGCGGGAGACGACCGGCAACCTGCACGCGTACGTGAAGAAGGAGCCGATGGGGGTCGTGGCCGCCATCACCCCGTTCAACTTCCCGCTGATCCTGTCGGCGTCGAAGCTCGCCCCCGCCCTCATGGCGGGGAACACGATCGTGCACAAGCCGGCCAGCGACACCCCGCTCTCGGCGCTCATCATGGCCGACATCCTGCAGCAGGCCGGCGTGCCGGACGGCGTCTACAACGTCGTCACGGGGCCGGGCTCGGTGCTCGGCGACCACCTCATCAGCCACCCCGACGTCGACAAGATCGCCTTCACCGGCTCCACCGAGGTCGGCGCGCACGCGGCGTCGCTCGCGGCCGAGCACCTGAAGCCGTTCACCGCCGAACTCGGGGGCAATGCGGCCAACATCCTGTTCGCCGACGCCGATCTGGAGACCGCGATCCACACGGTGGTCTCGGCGTTCGTGTTCAACAGCGGGCAGTTCTGCATGGCCGGTCCGCGCCTGCTCGTCGAGCGCCCCGTGTACGACACCGTGCTCGGCATCCTCGAGCAGGCGGTGCCCCAGGTGCCGTTCGGCGACATCACCGCCCCGGACACCGTGATCGGCCCGCTCGCCAGCGCCGCGCAGCTGGAGAAGGTGTCGTCGATGGTCGAGCGGGCGGTCGCCGCGGGCGCACGTGTGGTCACCGGCGGCGAGAAGGCCGACATCGACGGCGGCTTCTACTACCGGCCCACGGTGCTCGCCGACCTCGCCCCCGACGCGGAGATCGTGCTCGAGGAGGTGTTCGGCCCCGTGCTCACCGTGCAGCCGTTCGACACCGAGGAGGAGGCGATCGCGATGGCCAACGGCACCCGCTACGGGCTCGCCAGCGGCATCCAGACCCGCGACCTCGCCCGCGCGCACCGGGTCGCGGCGCGCCTCGAGGCCGGGATCACCTGGATCAACGGCTGGTCGCTCATGGACGCGTCCGTGCCGTTCGGCGGCGTGAAGGCGTCCGGCTGGGGCCGCGAGGGCGGGCCCGAGGCGCTGGAGTCGTACCAGCGCGCGCACTCGATCGTGTTCAACCTCGACTGAACGCCCGCGGCGACGGCCCCGGGGTGCGGATGCCACGGCATCCGGCTCCGGGGCCGTCCGGCGTCAGTCCAGCGTGTGGAGCACCTCGATGATGCCCTCCAGGTGCGTGCGGGTCGCGACCTCGGCCGCATCCGGGTCCTTCGCGATGACGGCGTCGATGATCGCGATGTGCTCGGGCGCCGACCGGGTGACCCGGCCGGGATGGAACGCGAGGCGGAACTGGTGCCGGGCCGACTGGGCGCGCAGGCGCTCGAGCAGGCGCACCGCGGTCTCGTGCCCGCTGAGCTCCTGCACCTGCCGGTCGAGCTCCTGGTTCAGCCGCGAATAGGCCAGCAGGTCGCCGCCGGCCACCGCCGCCTCGATGCCGTCCCGCAGCTCGCGCAGCCGCGCGATCGCCGCGTCGTCGGCATGCTCGGCGGCCTTCCGCGCGCACAGCGACTCGAGCCCGATCCGCACCTCGACGATCTCCACCGCCTCGGCGACCGAGATCGCCCGCACCCGGGCGCCGCGGTTGGGCAGCCGCTCCACGACGCCCTCGTTCGCCAGGTTCAGCAGCGCGGTCCGCACCGCCGCCCGCGAGGCGGTGAACCGTTCGCACAGATCCGCCTCGATGAGTCGCTGGTGCGGCACGAAATCGCCGCGCAGGATCGCCTCGCGGATCCGGACGGTCAGCTCCTCGGCGGCGGACTCGCCGGACGTGATCACGCTCATGGGGACATCCTCTCGCGTCGTCCGGGTTCGCGTACAGATTGTCGCCGATCCGGGCGCCGATCCGGGGTAGCATCGGCGGCACAGGGCATGCCGCGGCCATCCGCCGTCGGCGCGAGGGTGCGGCATCCTGCGGGACCGCGCCGGCCGGCGCGGGGCAGGTGACGCACGAAGGAGTGCAGGACATGACGATCACGGACACGTCCGCCGCGGTGCGGACAGGGTTGTTCATCGGTGGGCAGGAGCGGTTCACCGACGACGTGCTGGCGGTCGCGGACCCCGCGAAGCCGGGAGCGGTCGTCGGCGAGGCCGCCGCGGCGTCGCCGGCCGACGTCGCGGATGCGGTGGCCGCAGCGAAGGAGGCGTTCCCCGCGTGGGCGGCCCTCGGCGCCGCGGAGCGGGCACGCCTCATGGCCGAGGCGATCAAGGGCGTCGCGGACGAGCGCGACGAGGACGCCGCGATCCTGTCGCAGGAGAACGGCAAGGTCCGGATGGAGGCGTGGGTGGACGCGCTCGTGTTCGAGCTGCGCTGGAACCTCGCGCTCATGCTCGCGGACGAGGTCGAGAAGGGGCACACCCTCCCCGTCGTACCCGGCGCGATCCCGGTCACCACCGAGGTCGCCTACCAGCCGCTCGGCGTGGTCACCGTCATCGTGCCGTTCAACTGGCCCATCGCGATCCTGGGCGCCGCCCTCCCCCACGCGCTGCTGGCCGGGAACACCGCGATCGTGAAGCCGCCGCCCTCCGCGCCGCTCGCCACCGCCCGCGTCGTCCAGCGCGTCGCGGAGAAGCTCCCGCCCGGGGTGCTCAACGTCGTCACCGGCCGCGACCAGGACATGGCGGGCCTCATCTCCGACACCGACGTCGCGAAGGTCTGCTTCACCGGCAGCGTCAACGGCGGCAAGCGGATCATGGAGATGGCCTCGAAGAGCCTCACCCGCGTCACCCTCGAGCTGGGCGGCAACGACGCGGCGGTGTTCCTCGAGGACGCGATCCTCGACGACACCCACCTGGACCGGCTCTTCGCCGCGATCTACGACACCACCGGCCAGATCTGCATGAACGCCAAGCGCGTCTTCGTGCACCGCTCCCGCCGCGACGAACTCGTCGCCGGGCTCGAGGCGCGGCTGCAGAAGACGGTGCTCGGCTACGGCCTCGACGAGGGCACCACGATGGGGCCGTTGCACCAGCGCGCGCAGAAGGCGTTCGTGGAGGAGCTCATCCAGGAGGCCAAGGACGCCGGCGCCGACGTGCGCGAGTTCGGCGAGCTCCCCGGCGGCGACCTGGAGGGCGGCAACTTCGTCCGCCCCGCGATCGTCGTCGACCCCGACCCGACGCTGCGCGTGGTCACCCAGGAGCAGTTCGGACCCGTCATCCCGATCATCTCCTTCGACACCGAGGAGGAGGCGATCCGGCTCGCCAACGACACCTGGGGCGGCCTCTGCGGCTCGGTCTGGACCGCATCCCCCGAGTCCGCGCAGCGCGTCGGCTCGCAGCTCGTCTGCGGCTACGTGTGGGTCAACGACCACGGCGCCACCCGCCTCGACCTGCGCGCCCCCTTCGGCGGCATGAAGCAGTCCGGCATGGGCCGCGAGCAGGGCATCGAGGGCGTGCGCGCCTTCCAGGACACCCGGTCGATCGCGACGATCGACCCCGAGGCCCTGGCCGCCATGGCCCACTGACCCGTTCGGACGCCGAGACTGCATCTGGGCGCCGAGACTGCGGGGTTACCCCGCTGTTTCGGCGCCCAGTTGCAGTTTCGCGGCCCTGAGCGCGCGCGGGCGGGAGGGGCGGATGCGGTCAGCCGAGGGCGTCGACGAGGGCGAGGCCGCGGCGGGCCCAGGCGATCTCCGCGCGCGCCCGCTCGACGAGCCCCTCGTAGGTGAAGCGCTTGTAGGCGACCGTGCGCTCGTGCTCCTCGTCGGGGGTGACCTCGAGTCGGCGGTTCAGCATGGGGCTCGTGCCCTGCGCGATGTCGTCGAGCTGCCCCTGGAACTGGGCGAGTTCGCCCTGCCAGTGCACCATGTGCGCGCGGAGGAAGGCGCGGGCGGCATCCGGTTCGGCGGATTCGAGGTACGCGGCGCGCAGATGCGCGGGGTCGCGGAACCGCTGGTAGTCGAGCGGGCCGTTCATCCAGTCGACGAACGCCTGCTCGCCGGCGGGGGTGACGTGGTAGAGCCGCCGCAGGCCCCGTTCGCCGCGCGCCTGCTCCTCGGCCTCGACGAGGCCCTCGGACGCCATCTTGCGCAGCTCCGGGTAGATCTGGGAGTCGGGGGCGTGCCAGACGTGCCCGACCGACAGTGAGAACTGCTTCTGCAGTTCGTACCCCGATTGGGGACCGACGCGGAGGATCGCCAGCAGCGCGTATCGCAGGCTCACGGTACCCCTCTCGGTCCAATCTGTGACGAGGTTATCGGGTCGAAGACGGATGCGGCGGCCACCGGTCGTGGTGGCCGCCGCATCCGGGCGTTCAGCTCTGGTAGTTGGTGCGCCAGCCGCCCTGGTAGGTCTGCCGGGCGACCGTGGAGTACGGCACCGGGCTGACCACGACGCGGACCTCGGTCTGCTCGTGCGGCTCGACCGACGCCTTCGCGGTGCCGCCGTTCGGCTCGCCCCAGACGACCTTGAGCTCGGTGCCCTCGGGGACGTTCGGGTCGACGGTGGCCAGCGACAGACCGCGGCGCTCGTTGGCGCTGTAGCCGGTGAACATCGAGAAGCCGACGACGGTGCCGTCCGCGTCCACGACCGAGTCGTAGTTCGCGGAGCCGTAGTTGGCCAGCGGCAGGTCGAAGAACTTGTAGTTCGGCCCGTCGACGTTCAGCAGCGAGGTCCAGACCTTGCCCAGGTCCTCCTCGTTCCAGGCCAGCGTGACCTTCTTGCGCTGGGTGGCCGGGTCGATCTGCTCGAGCGCGTCGCGGCCGATGAAGTCGTGGTCGAACTTCACGAACGAGCCGTAGCCGAGCTCCCACGGGGTGAGGTAGTAGTCCTCGATGTTCTCCGACACGAACGAGCCGGCGAGCGTGCCGGTGGCCTCGTAGCTGTCGATCCCGAGCCACTCGCGGTAGCCGCGCTCGGCCTCGCCGGTGTAGATCGCGGGCAGGGGCGAGGGGATCCAGCCGGACTCCAGGGTGTTCGACGGGTACGCCCGCGAACCCACCGGGACGAGACCGAACTCGGCGCCCGCCTCGACGATCGTGTCGCGGATGACGTCGTGGTCCTCGTAGGGGCCCCAGATCTCCAGGCCCGGCGCACCGGCCATGCCGTGACGGAGGGTGCGGACCTGCTTGCCGGCGATGGTCATCGTCGCCATGCGGAAGAAGCCGATCTTCTCCAGCGGGCCGCCGTTGAGCTTCTCGATGACGTCCCAGGCACGCGGACCCTGGATCTGGAAGCGGTAGTACTTGCGGGTGACGGCGTGGCCGTAGGGGCGGGACGGCGAACGGCGGTCGACGGTGATGTCGAGGTTCGCGTAGCCACCGGTCTCACCGTGGTACATCAGCCAGTTCGAGGCCGGCGCGCGGCCGACGTACACGTACTCGTCCTCGGCCTCGCGGAAGAGGATGCCGTCGCCGATCACGTAGCCCTGCGACGTGGTGGGCACGTACTGCTTGGCGCGGTTCACCTCGAAGTTGGCCACCGAGTTGATCGCGGTGTCGCTGATGAGCCGGATGGCGTCCGAGCCCTTCAGGAACACGTTGTCCATGTGGTGGGACTGGTCGTACAGCACGGCCGTGTCGCGCCAGGCCTTCTGCTCCTTGATCCAGTTCTGGAAGTCGGCCGGGACGACCGGGTAGATGTACGAGCCGATCTGGGAGTTGCGGAGCAGCTCGACCGGGTTCGTCTGGTCGAGCAGCTGTTGCAGGTTGCTGGCCACGGATGGAACCTCTCTGTTCGCGTGGTGTCCCGCCCCGGAGGGTCAGAACACGATGGTGTGGTTGCCGTGCCGGATGACACGGTCCTGGGAGTGCCAGAGCACGGCGCGGGAGAGCACGGCGCGTTCGACGTCCGCTCCCCGCCGCTGCAGGTCTGCCGCGCTGTCCGCGTGGGTGACGCGCACGACGTCCTGCTCGATGATCGGCCCCTCGTCGAGGTCGCCGGTCACATAGTGCGAGGTCGCGCCGATGAGCTTGACCCCGCGTTCCTTGGCCTTCCGGTACGGCGCGGCGCCGATGAACGCCGGAAGGAAGCTGTGGTGGATGTTGATGACGGGCACGCCGACCTTCTGCAGGAAGTCCTCCGAGAGGATCTGCATGTAGCGGGCGAGCACGACGAAGTCGACGTTGCCGTCGAGGAGCTTCAGGATCTCCGCCTCCGACTGCGACTTGTCGGGCCCCTCCTGCGACGGCACGTGGAAGAACGGCACGCCGAACGAGCGCACGTCCTCCGCCGTGTGGGTGTGGTTGGAGATCACCATCGGGATGCTGACGGGCAGCTCGCCGCGACGGTGACGCCACAGCAGGTCGAGCAGGCAGTGGTCCGAGGTGGAGGCGAGGATCGCCATCCGCTTCGGGATCGACTGGTCGGTCAGGCGCCAGTCCATGCCGTACGGCGAGAGCGTCTTCTCGAGGTCGGCCTCGATCTCGGGCATCGCGGCCGTGAGCTCCTTGCGGTGGAACACCACGCGCTGGAAGAACTCGCCGCCCTGCGGGTTGTCCGAGTACTGGTCGAGCGACACGATGTTGCCCTTGTTGCGCGTGATGAGCGTCGTGACGGCGGCGACGAGACCGGGCTGGTCCGGGCCGTGCACGATGAGGCAGGCGTGGTCGAGGAGGGCGTCGTTGTGAACGGTCATGTGAGGTGCTCCCGGGTCAGGACTGCGCGGCGAGGTACTCGCGGGCCCAGTTGGCCGTCGCGAGGAGTCCGCCGAACGTGTAGAAATGCAGTCTGACATCTCCCGAGCGGGCGTCCTGCGCGAGCAGGCCCGACAGGTCGTTCACGAAGCGCTCCGGACCGGCCGTGCCCATGAGGTTCGTCAGCGAGAAGCCGTACTTCTTCACGATCATGGCGTTCGCGCCGACGCCGAAGCGGCGGGCGAAGTTGATGAGGCGCTTGATGCCGGCGGGGCCGGGCGTGCCGATGCGGATCTCGCTCTCGATGCCGCGGTCCCGGACGCCGTCGATCCAGCGCATGACCGGGTCGGTGTCGAAGGCGAACTGGGTGAGGATGACCGCATCCAGCCCCTGCTCCTTCAGCGCCGCCGACTTGTCCTCGAGGTGGCGCCAGAGCACGTCCACGGCGATGTCGGGGTGCCCCTCCGGGTAGCCGGCGATCGAGACCTCCTTGACGCCGTACTGCTGGAGGATGCCGGTGCGGATGACGGTGAGCGAGTCGGGGTAGGGCCCCTCGGGCTGTGCGGGATCGCCGCCGACGCAGAACACGTGCTCGGTGGCGCCCACCTCCTGCAGGCGCCCCAGGAACTCCTCGAGCTGCGCCTGGCTCGACAGGCGACGGGCGGAGATGTGCGGGACCGGGGTGAACCCGAAGTCCTTGACGGCCTTGGCTGCGGCGACGCGCATGTCGAGGTCCTCGTTGCCGAGGAAGGTCACGTTGATCTTCGTGCCGGCCGGGATGGCGGCGCGGGCCTCCTCGAGACCCGGCACGTCCTTGCCGGTCATCTCGAGCGAGAACGCGTCGATGAGCTTGCGCGCGGCGGTCGTGTCGGCCGCCGGAGAGATCTGAGCCACGGATGGAATCCTTCCGCTGATCGGCCGCCTCGTTGCGGCCCTGCCAGGAACTTTACCTATGTGGATAGGCAATGACAAGAGGGAAATTCGGCGCTTCCGTCAGACGGACACCGGATGCGGGAGGGGGCCCGGACCGAACGGCCCGGACCCCCTCGCGCGTGTGATCGGATCAGCCGAACTGCTCGACCGTGCCGTATCCCTTGCCGTTGTACTTCTGCACGACCACGGTGGAGACGGCGGGCAGCCCGTCCTCGGTGGTGTTCACGTCCGTGCCCTCGAGCATGAACGGGGCGACGAACCCGTCGATGGCCCGCAGCTGCTCCATGAAGTTCTCACGGGTGGGCTCGGTCATCGCCTCGAACGCCTGCTGCAGCGTCGCACCGACCTGGTAGCTCCAGACGCAGTGCGGGAACGCCGGCACCTCGGGGTAGTCGGCGTACTCCGCGAGCTCGTCGAGGAACTGCTGCCCCTCGGGCGACTCGGCGAAGTTCGGCGCGGACGCCGACTGCGCGAACGCGACGGTGTAGACGCCCGGGAACGCGGCGCCGCCGCCCGGCTCGAGGATCGCGCCGGGGCTGGAGGTGTTCGAGGGCAGGAACCAGCTCGGGAGCCAGTTGAGCTGCTGCGCCTTCTGCAGCGAGGAGATCACCAGCGGGGTGATCGACATCGCGTTGAAGAAGACGTCGGCACCGGTCGCGGCGAGCTCGGTGAGCTGCGCGTCGACGGAGGTGTCGGTGGCCTCGTAGGTGAGCTCCTTGACCACCTCGACGTTGTCGGCACCCTCGATGCCGTCGAGGAAGCCCTCGACGTAGCCCTCGCCGTAGTCGTCGTTCTGCGAGAGGATCGCGACCTTGTGGTCCTCGCCGGACTCGGCGAGGAGCTTGCCGAAGGCCTCGCCCTCGTTCTGGTAGATCGGCACGAAGCCGAGCTGCCAGGGGCTCTCCTCCTGGTCGCTGAAGATCGGGTCGCCGGTCATGACGAGCACCTGCGGCACCTCGTCGGCGATGGCGGCCTCGCGGTACGCGCGGTTGGTCGGCGTGCCGAGGCCCGCGGTCATCGCGAAGACGCTGTCCTTGAGCTGGTCGTAGTTCGACTTGGCCTTCTGCGGGTCGTAGCCGTCGTCGAGCGCGTTGATCTCGATCGTGCGGGTCTTCCCGTCGCCGAACTCGACGCCGCCGGCGGCGTTCACGGCGCCGAAGTAGGCCGTGATGCCTGCGACGGTGCAGGTGCCGGGGCCGGCGGTGGCACCGCTCAGCGGTGTGGTGATGCCGAGGGTCAGCGTCTCGTCGGTGATGCCGGGGCTCGCGGCCGCTCCGCCGCCGTCTCCGCCGTCGCCGTCGCCGCCGCGCGCACACCCGGCGAGCGTGAGTGCGACTGCGGACCCCAGGGCGACGATGCCGAGGACCCCCCTCGTGCGCTTTCGCATGTTCATGCCTGTCCTTGCCTCTCTGTGTGGGTGGTGCCCTCCGCGGCGGTCGGCCCCGTGGCGGAACCGGTCGATGCGGACGACGTGGGGGCGTCGGCGCCCCCGCCCCGGCGTGAGCGCAGCGCCCGCGCGATGACGCGCGGCAGCGAGACGATCCCGCCGGGAAGAAGGAACAGCACGAGCAGCAGGAGCGCGCCCTGCAGCAGTGCCGTCAGACTCGGGTCGATGGCGTTCGTCAGCTCCGGCACGAGCACGTAGTACGCGCCGCCGAGGATCGATCCGATGATGCTGGCCGCACCGCCGATGACCATGGAGGCCAGCAGCGTGATCGAGTGGCCGAAGCTCATGGTCTCGGGCGAGGTGTACTGCACGACCACCATGTAGAGGAAGCCGCTCACCCCGCCGATGACGGCGGCGACGGTGAACGCGAGCACCTTGTAGCGGTACGGCGAGATGCCCATCGAGGAGGCGACCGCCTCGTTCGACTTCACGATCGCGAACGCGCGGCCGTACTTGCCGTGCACGAGGTTGCGGGTCAGCAGGAACACGATGCCGCCGATGACGATGACGAGGTAGAGCTGCCACTGGTCGTCGTAGAGCGTGGTCCACTCCGGCGCATCCGAGAACCGTGCCGATAGGCCCTGTGATCCGCCCGTGATGTCGGCCAGGCGCTTGGCCAGCGGCACGCCGATGATCGGCAGCGCGATGGTCACCATGGCGATGGCGAGTCCGCCCAGGCGGGCGGCGGCGAGCGCGATGACCAGGCCGAGGACGCCCGGCACCAGGACGCTCAGGAGGAACACCGGGATGATGTTCCAGTCCTGCTGCACGCCCCACGCGGTGGCGTAGGCGCCGACGCCGACGAAGAAGATCTGGCCGAGCGAGACCTGCCCGGTGTACCCCATCACGACGTTGAGGCCGAGCACGGCGACGGCGAAGACGCCGATCCGCGCGAGCCGCTGGTTGGCGAGTTCGGGCAGCAGGAGCGGCAGCACGAGCAGCACGACCACCACGAGGGCGATGAGGGCCCAGCGCACCCAGGCGCGCTCGAGGAGCTTCGTCGCGGCGGCCATCAGACGCGCACCACCGTTCGGCGGCCGAAGAGGCCCTGTGGTCGCACCAGCAGCACGATGAAGATGAGCACGAACGGCACCGCCACCTTGAGGTCGTATCCGATGAAGGGCACGTACACCGCGGCGAGGTTCTCGAGCACGCCGATCAGCCAGGCGGCGACGACGACGCCGAACGGGCTGGACAGGCCGCCGAGGATGACGGCGGCGAGGGCGTAGACGAGGGCGGTGTCCATCATGCCGGGGGTGAGTGTGAGCTGCGGGGCGACGAGCGCGCCGGCGACCGCGCCGAGCACGGCCGCGAGGCCCCATCCGGTCATCAGCAGGCGTCCGACCGGGAGGCCGGAGAACGACGCGGACTGCGGGTTCACGGCGACGGCGCGGAGCGCGAGGCCCAGCTTCGTGCCGAGGAACAGCCCCTGCAGCAGCAGCATGATCGCGAGGATGACGACGATCGTGCCGATGGAGCGGATGCTGATCGCCGCGCCGAACACCTGGATCGTGTCGAGCGGGAACAGCGACGGCATCTGCCGATTGTTGTAGGTCCAGAGCCAGCCGCAGACGCCGGTGATCAGGGTCAGCAGACCGATGGTGACCACGACGGCCGTGTCCGGGTCGCCGCGCTCGAACCGGCGCATCACGTACCGCTCGAGGAACGCCCCGAGCACGAACGAGAACAGCACCGAGATGAGGATGGCGAGGATGAGCGGCACCCCGATGGTGGTGAACCACCAGGCGACGTAGGCGGAGAGCACCGCCATCCCGCCCTGCGCGAAGTTGATCAGGCCGGTGGCCTGGTTCACGAGCACGATCGCGAGCGCGAGCGCCGCGTAGATCGACCCGGTCGAGAGCCCGTCGACGACGAGCTGGATGAAGGTCCCCATCGATCAGCCTCCCAGGTAGGCGCGTCGGATCTCGTCCATGCCGCGGAGCTCGGCGGACGAACCGGAGAGCACGCTCCGGCCGGTCTCGAGCACCGTCGCACTGTCGACGAGCGTGAAGGCGAGATTGGCGTTCTGCTCGACGACGAGCATCGCGATGCCGGACTCGACCCGGAGGCGCCGGATCGCGTCGTAGACGTTCTTCGCGGTGCTCGGAGCGAGGCCGAGCGAGGCCTCGTCGAGCAGGAGCAGGCGCGGGCGCGCCATGTAGGCACGGGCGACGGCGAGCATCTGCTGCTCGCCGCCGGAGAGTGCGGAGGCGTGCGAGCGGTACCGTTCCTTGAGGTTCGGGAACAGGTCGAGCAGGAAGTCGATGTCGCCCTGGATCGCCTTGCGGTCCTTGCGCAGGTACGCACCGACGCGCAGGTTCTCCTTGACGGTGAGGTCGCCGAGCGTGCCGCGGCCCTCGGGGACGTGGGCGATGCCGATGCCGGCGACCTGCTCCGGGCGGCGACCGCGGATGTCCTTCCCGTCGAACGTGATCCTCCCGCCGGCGCGGACGACGCCCGTGATGGCGCGGAGCGTGGTGGTCTTGCCCGCGCCGTTGGCGCCGAGGATGCCCACCGCGCCGCCGTCCGGGACGCTCAGCGAGACCCCGTCCAGCACCTGGACGGGTCCGTACGAGGCGGTGACGTCCTCGAGTTCAAGCAGCGTCATCCGCGGCCTCCTTGCCGATGTAGGCCTCGATGACGCGCGGGTCGGACTGCGCCTCGGCGGCCGTCCCCTCCATGAGCTTGCTGCCGTGGTCGAGCACGACCACCCGGTCGGTGAGCGCGGAGATGAGGCCCATGTTGTGCTCGACGACGACGACCGTGATGTCGTCCTCGTCGCGGATGCGGCGCACGGTCGCGATGAGCTGCTCGACCTCCGCGTGGGGCAGGCCGGCGGCGGGCTCGTCGAGGAGGAGGAGCGACGGGCGGGAGAGCAGGGCCCGGCACAGTTCGACGCCCTTGTGGAGACCGTGCGAGAGCTCGTCCGCCCGGCGACGCGCGGCCCAGCCGAGTCCGTGCCGCTCGAGCAGGCCCATCGCCTCCTCGCGCAGCTGCCGCTCGGTGCGGCCGGTGCGGGGCAGCCGGAGCGCCCATTCGACGGGACCGCCGGGCAGCCGGGTGTGCGCGCCGAGGAGCACGTTCTCGAGCACGGTGGCGTGCAGCTGCAGCGCCGGGTGCTGGAACGTGCGGGCCAGCCCGTGGCCGGCGAGGGAGGACGGCGCGTGGCCCTGCACCTCGGCACCGTCGATGGTGATCGTGCCCGAGGACGGGCGGTAGTGCCCGCTGATGCAGTTGAACAGCGAGGTCTTGCCGGCGCCGTTGGGGCCGACGAGGCCCATGATCGTGCCGGGCTCGACGTCGAAGCCCACGTCTTTCAGCACGGTGATGCCGCCGAAATGGAGATTCACGTCGGTCAGGGTCAGTCGAGCGGCCATCGCCCTCCTCCAGGTGTCGTCTGCGTCGTTGCTCCGACTCGGGGTGTCGCCCCGCTTCGGAAGGTACGGATCCGGGACCGGATTGTCAACGATTTTGGTGTGACGCGTGCGTCGTGCGTCGCCGCATCCGGACCGGCATCCGCTCCCAGCCGCGCAGCGTGTTGTTCAGATGGCGGGTGGGCTCGGCGGTGAGCTCGATCGTCTCGACCCGGTCGAGGAGGGCCTCCAGCACCGCCGTCGCCTCCAGGCGCGCGATGTGCTGGCCGACGCACTGGTGCAGGCCCATGCCGAAGGCGACGTGCCCGGACGGGTCGCGGTCGAGGTCGAACCGGTCGGGCTCGGGCCACCGGCGCGGATCGCGGTTCGCGGCGCCGAGGTGCATGAGCACCTTGCGGCCCGGGCCGATGCGCACCCCGCCGATCTCGATCTCGGTCGTGGTCGTGCGGAAGAACGTCTGCACCGGCGATTCCAGCCGCACCGCCTCCTCGAAGGCGCGCGGCATGAGCGAGCGGTCCTGCTGCAGCCTCCGCCACTGGTCGGGGTGCGTCGCGGCGGCATGCACGATGGCGGCGATGCCGGTCACCGTGGTGTCGACACCCGCGGTGAGGAGCGACCGGACGATGAGCGGCGCCTGCTCGGCGGTGATGTCGCCGCGGTCTGCCGCCGCCCAGATCCTGGCGCCGATCCCGTCGGGTGAGAGGTTCTCGCGCCGGCACATCGCGCCGATGGCCGCGACGACCGGCGGCATGGACGGTTCGAGCGCGGCGACGATGCCCTCCCGCGGCCCGAACGCGTTGAAGGCGAAGTCGCCGTACGGCAGCAGGTGCTCCCTGCCCTCCTGCTGCAGGCCGACCGCGTCCGGGAACACGCGCAGCGGGAAGACCTCGGCGAGGTCGGCGATCGCGTCGAACTCCTCGCCGCGGGCGAGCACGGCGTCGACCAGCCGCTCGGCGTCCGCACGCCACTGTTCGGCGAGGTCGCGCAGGCGGCGCGGCGAAAGGAGCCCGGCCAGCACCGCCCGCGGCGCGTCGTGGCGCGGCGGGTCGGCCTCGAGCAGCAGACTGGGCGGCCGCCAGGGCTGCTCGCGGGAGAAGTCCGCCAGCCCGACGCCGGCGCCGGAGCGCAGACCCTGCCAGTCGACGAGGGCGCGGTGCACCTCGGCGTATCGGGCGACGACGTACACGTCGTAGGCGGCCAGGTGCCCGACCGGTCCGAGTTCGCGCAGCGCCTCCTGCCCCGGCAGCGGGTCGGCGAGGAAGGCGTGCCCGAACGGGTCGATGTCGGTCGACGGGATGTCGGCGGTGAGGGTCGTCATGTCGTTCCTCCGGTCACAGGTCCAGGATGAGCAGGTCGCCGCGGCTGCGTGAGACGCACGGGAAGATGCAACGGGCGCTGCGTCGCTCGTCGTCGTCGAGCAGGCTGTCGCGGTGGTCGGGTTCCCCCTCGAGCACGTCGGTCTCGCAGGTGCCGCAGACACCCTGTGCGCAGGAGGTCACGACGCGGACGCCGCCGCGGGCGAGGGCCGTCGCGAGCGACTCCTCCGGCTCCACCGTGACCCGCACGCCCGACCGCGCCGCGACCGCCTCGAAGCGGCGCGCGGCGGATCCGACCGGGTCCACGCCGCTGAAGCGCTCGATCCGCGGCGGGTGCCCGCCGGGCACCGCGCCCCAGGCGGCGACGGCGTCCAGGAGCCGGGTCGGGCCGCAGGCGTAGACCCGGACGCCGGGATCGTCGGGCCGCCAGGCGTCGAGGTCAGCGCGTCCGAGTTCGTCCGCGCAGTGCAGTCGCACCCGGTCGCCGAAGGGCGCGAGGTCGTCGAGATAGGCGAGGCGCGCCCGGGTGCGGCCCAGGTAGTGGAGTCGCCAGGGGATGCCGAGGAGCTCCGCCTGTCGGATCATCGGCAGGAGCGGGGTGATGCCGATCCCGCCGGCGACGAAGAGGTAGCCGGTCGCCGGGGCGAGGCGGAACGTGTTCCGGGGCCCGCCGAACCCGAGCACGTCGCCCACCCGGACGGTGTCGTGCACGGCGGCGGATCCCCCGCGCCCGTCGGGCTCGCGCTGCACCGCGATGCGGTAGCGGTGGGCGTCCCAGCGGTCGCCGCAGAGCGAGTACTGCCGCATGCGGCCGTCCGGCAGCACGAGGTCGATGTGCGCACCGGGCGCCCAGTCGGGCAGTCGGCTGCCGTCGGGACGCGCGAGGGTGAGCTCCACCACGCCCGCGGCCACCGCCCGCCTGTCTACGACCACGACCGCACCCCGCCCGGCCACCGCCTGCATCGGTTCCGTCATCCCGGCCTCCTCGCCGCATCCGGTCCGTCCGGCGTCACCGTCGACGCCGCTGGCAACCGTAGGAGCGCGGTCGCGGCCGCGACGGTATCTTTCACATGAACGGAAAAGAACGGAGCGACATGGCGCGGGGATCGGCGGGCGAGTCGGCGCTGCACCGGCACCTGCGCGTGCTCGACGCGTTCGACGCATTGCACCCGTTCCGCACCCTCAGCGGCATCGCCGAGCGGACCGGGCTCCCGGTCTCGACCGTGCACCGCCTCGTCGCGGAGCTCACCGCCGAGGGCCTGCTCGAACGGCTGCCCGACCGCACGTACCGGCTCGGGCTGCGACTGTGGGAGTACGCGTCGCGCACCCCCGGCGCCATCGGCCTGCGCGAGGTCGCACGGCCCTGGCTGCAGGCGGCGCAGACCCGCATCCGACAGCACGTGCAGCTGGGGGTCCGCGCCGGCACCGACGTGCTGTTCGTCGACCGCCTCTCCGCCCGCGACGCGGTCGTCAACGCGACGCTGATCGGCGGCCGCATCCCGCTCCACGCCTCCGCTGCGGGGCAGGTGCTGCTCGCCCACGCCGGCCCCGAGGTCGTCGACGAGCTCCTGGCCGCCGGTCTGCGCCGGTACACCCGGCACACCGTCCGCACCCGCGACGAACTGGAGCGGACCCTCCGCCGGGTGCGTGCGGACGGTCTCGCGGACGCCGTCGGCCACATCCACGAGGCGGCGCGCGGGCTCGCCGTGCCGGTCCGCGGCCCCGACGGGTCGGTCTACGCCGCGCTCGGCGCGGTGGTGCGGGCCGAGGGTGCGAACGTCGCGGAGGTCGTCGAGACGCTCCGGATCGCCGCGGCGGGGGTCACCCGCAGCCTCGCCGAGGCGTATGCGCCCGGCCGGGGTGCAGGGGCGTCCTGGCACGGACCGGCCCCGGATGCGGGCGTGTCCGCGGAGTCGTGGGAGTACATCGCGACCATCGCCCGGGCGGGCTGACGGATTGTCGACGAAATCGTCGCGGATCCGGCCGGTGCTGGGCTAACGTGTCGGCCATGACCACGATCGCCGTCATCGGACTGGGTGAAGCCGGATCGCTGTATGCGCGCGGCCTGGCCGCGGCCGGCGCCGAGGTGCGCGGGTACGACCGCCGCACGGAGGTCGTCGCGGCCGACGTGCGCCGCGACGACCTGCGGGACGCCGTCGCCGACGCCGACGTCGTGCTGAGCCTCGTGTGGGCCCGCACCGCGGTCGACGCGGCACGGGCCGCGATGCCGCACCTTCGGCCGGGCGCCGTCTACGCGGACCTCAACACGGCCGCACGCGAGGTCAAGCAGGCGGTCGCCGAGGTCGGCGCCGCCCACGGCGTCCCGGTCGCCGACGTCGCGGTGCTCGCGCCCGTCCCCCGTGCCGCGGAGCGCAGTCCGCTGCTGGCCAGCGGCGACGGCGCCGCCCGGTTCGCCGAGCTGCTCGGCCCGTTCGGCGCGCCGGTGGAGGTCCTGCCCGGCGCGGCGGGCGACGCCGCGCAGCTCAAGCTGCTGCGGAGCGTCTTCATGAAGGGCCTCGCGGCGGTGGTCATCGAGGGTCTGGAGGCCGCGAAGGCGATGGGCGCCGAGGAGTGGCTGCGGGCGCAGATGGCAGCCGAGCTCGGCGGCGATCCGGCGCGGATCGACCGCATCGTCCACGGCACCCGCACGCACGCCGAACGGCGCTCCCGCGAGGTCGCCGACGCGCTCGGCGAACTCGAGGCGGCGGGACGACCGGCGGACATGACCCGGGGCACGCTCGCCTGGCACCGCCGCATCCTCGCCGAGGAGGGCGGCGCCGTCACCCGCTGACGGTCGCCGCGATCTCCTCGCGGAGGCGCGCGATGGGCACCTTGCCGGTCGGGGTGCGCTCCAGCGAGTCGCGGAAGACGATCCGGCGCGGCTTCTTGTACCCCGCGAGGCTCGCCCCGACGTGCGCGACGAGCTCGTCGGCCGTCACCGCCGGGTCGCGGCGCGCGACGACCGCGGTCACGACCTCGCCGAAGCGGTGGTCGGGCACGCCGATGACGGCGGCGTCGGCCACGCCGGGGTGCGAGAGCAGTGCGTCCTCGACCTCCTGCGGGTAGACCTTCTCGCCGCCGGTGTTGATGACGCCGCTGCCGCGGCCGAGGAGTTCGACGTGGCCGTCGTCGAGCACGCGCACCCAGTCGCCCGGCACGACGTGGCGGATGCCGTCGATCTCGGGGAACGTCTCCCGCGTCTTGGCCTCGTCGCCGTGGTAGCCGAGCGGCAGCGCGCCGCGCTGGGCCAGGATGCCCATCGCGCCCGGCCGGTCCTGCACCTCGCGGCGGTCGGCGTCGAGCACCGCGGCGGTGGGCATGAGCCGCGGACGACCGGGCAGGTCGTCGACGCCGCGGGTGGTGGTCACCGCGAACACCCCGCCCTCGGTCGAGGCCAGCATGTCGTAGATCGTCATGTCGCCCAGCGCGTGGAGGCTGCGCTTGGCCTCGGGGCTGAACCGCATCCCGGAGCTCTGCACGACCCGGACGGTGGGCAGCCGCACCCCGGCCCGCTCCGCAGCCGCGGCGAGGGGCAGCGCGATCGCGTCGCCCGCGACGACCATGCGGGTCGCGCCCTCCCGGTTCGCGAAGTCCAGCGCGGCGTCCGCGTCGAGCGTCGCGGACGACGTGGTGAGCACGGTGCCGCCGAGGGTGAACGTGTTCATCGAGGTGGTGAGCGCCGTCCCGTGCATGAACGGCGCGAGCGGGAGGGTGACGACGCGGGGCGTCGCCGGGTCCGCGGCCATGTCGGCGGCCGCCGCGACGGTCTCCGGGAACGGCAGGTCCGCCATCGTGTAGGTCGGCACCATCTGCGCCTGGAACATGTCCTCGACGCTCCACCGCACGGCCTTCGGACGACCCGTGGTCCCGCCGGTGTAGATCCAGAGCTCGCCGCCGGCCGGGGCGGATGCGGGGAGCTCGCCCGCCTCGCCGACGGCCTCCGCCCACGTCATCCCCGCCGCATCCGCACCCGTCACGTCGGGGACCTCGATGCGCAGCGGGGTGCGCCGGGCGTCGGCCGCGGCCGACACCGCGGTCGCCGCCGCGGACGCCGGGTGGAGCAGCACCGCGGCGTCGGAGTCGTCGAGGAGCTCGGTCAGCTCGCCGGCGCGGAACCGGTAGTTCATGGGCACCGGCACGACGCCGATCGCGAGGCAGGCGAAGAACGCCAGCAGGAACTCCGGCCGGTTGTAGAGCAGGATCGCGACCCGGTCGCCCTCGCGCACCCCGTGCGCCGTCAGGGTGCGGGCGAACGCGCCCGCCTCCGCGACCGCCTCGGCGTAGGTCCATTCGCGTCCGTCGACCGAGACGATCGCCCGCCGCCCGGGGACCCGCGCGGCGACCGCCTGCCACACATCCGAGTACCGTGCCCGCATCCACAGCCCCTTCGCCTCGTCGCGTGCCGTGCCGGAAGGCTAGGCGACGCAGGCACCGCCGCGCGAGGGCCCTTCCACCGGACGGACGTCGGCGGGAAGGACCCTCGGCGCGCCCGGTTCAGCCCTTGCGGTACTGCTCCCGGGCGTAGCGCGAGAACGGCGCCGGCGCGACGGTCGCACGGATGCGCACCTGGCGGTGCGGCTCGACCGCGGGCTTGCGGGAATTGGGCTCCTCGCCCCACACCACCTCGACCTCGTCGCCCTCGGCCACGGACGCGTCCACGCTCGCGAGGGAGACGAAGGCCTGCTCGTTCGTGATGTAGCCGCAGTCGTGCGAGAGCCCCACGAGGGCGCCGCCGCGTTCGACGCGGTCGACCTGGTACACGCCGTACCGCGCCTTCGGGAAGTCGATGAACTTGGCCGGGACGCCCGGTTCGTAGAGGGACCGCTGCGCCGCGGCGACGTCGTCCGGCTCCCAGACGAGCGTCACCTTCCGCCGTCCGGCATCCGCCCTCCCCTCCAGGGCCGCACGCCCGATGAAGTCGTGGTCGAACGCCACCGACCGGGTGTAGCCGAGGTCCGCCGGGGTGAGGTAGTAGTCCTCGATGTCGTCGGAGGCGAAACTGCCGGCGAGCGAGCCCAGTCGCGACGCCGGCAGCCAGGCGAGGTACGCGTCGGCGCGGGCGCCGGTGAAGATCGCCGGGAGCGGCGACGGCACCCACGCGGACTCGAGGTTCGCGGACGAGTAGGCCTTCGCCCCGACCCGGACGAGCCCGAACTCCGCACCGGCGGCGAGGAGCGCGTCGCGCACCCGCTCGCCCTCGGCCCACGGCCCGAACAGCTCGAATCCGGGCTGCCCGGCCATGCCGTGCCGGAGCGAACGGACGGCGGTGCCCGCGATCTCGAAGGTCGTCATGCCGAAGAACCGGGTGGGCGGCACCGGCGCCCCGGTGACCCGCTCCATGAGCGCGAGCGCGTTCGGACCCTGCAGTTCGTACCGGTACAGTGCCGGGTCGCGGCCGGGCTCGCGCATGAGCGAGTTCGCGTCGCGCTCGAACACCACGTCGTAGTCGCCGGTCTCGCCGATGAACTGCACCCAGTCGAGCACCATGAACCATCCGACGAGGTCGTAGCGGTCCTCCTCCAGGTGGAACAGGATGGCGTCGCCGATGAGGAAGCCCTCGTCGTTGACCGCGACGAACTGCTTCGCCGCGTCGACCGGGAAGCGCTCGAAGCTGTTGACGCCGGTGTCGCGGAGCAGCCGCAGCGCGTCGGGGCCGGAGATGAACAGGTCGGTCATGTGGTGCGACTGGTCCAGCAGCGCGACGCCTTCCCGCCACGCACGCTGCTCGCTGCGCCAGTTCGAGAACTCGGGCGTCACCGGGAAGATCGTGGGGCGCGCCTGGGCGTTGCGCAGCAATTCGACAGGCCCGCCGGCGCGCGCGATCGCGGCTGCCGCGGACTCGGGGACGGTGTCGGTCATGGGAACTCCTTCGTTCGGGGTGCAGCCAGCGTAGGAAAGCCGCGCCTATCCGGACCCTTCTTGGTCATAAGCTCTGCTTATCCGGGCGCAAGGATGCGTGAGGAGGCGCCGTGGACCTCAACCTCATCCGCGTGTTCGTCGCGGTCGCCGAGACCCGCAGTCTCACCGCTGCCGCCGCCCGGCTGTACGTCACGCAGCCCGCGGTGAGCCAGGCGCTCTCACGACTGCGGCGGGAGCTCGACGACCCGCTCTCCGTCCGCAGCGGCCGCGAGATGACGCCGACACCGCTGGCGAACTCGGTCTACCCCGGCTTCCGAGAGGCGCTGAGCGCCGTCGACCGGACGCTCGACGCCGTGCACGGATTCGAACCGGCCACGTCCGAGCGACTGTTCCGTATCGCGATGTCGGAGCTCGGGGAGATCGGCTGGCTCCCCGCGATCGTCGGCGCGGTGCGCGCGCAGGCCCCGCGGATGCGCATCGAGGTCGTGCCGATGGACGTCGCAGCGCTGCCGGAATGGCTCGGACGCGGCACGGTGGACCTCGCGATCACCCCGTCGCCCGTCCCGGGACGATTCGACCGGGTGCTGCTGAAGTCGCAGGCCTACGGGGTGGTCATGTCGCGCCGTCACCCCCTCGCCGGCACGGGGATGACGCTCGAGGACTACGCCGCGGCGGCGCACGCCGTCGTCACCGGGGACTCCGGGGCACCGGTGCTGCAGCAGGCGCTCCGGGCCCACGGCGTGGAGCCCGAGGCCCGGGTCGCCCTGAACCAGTTCGCGTCGCTCCCGCCGATGCTCACCGCCGGGCACGACCTCATCGCGACGATGCCCGACACGATCGCGGAGGGCTGGGCGCGCACCTGGCCGCTCGTGGTCGAGCCGTTGCCGTTCGAGATGCCGCCGGTCCGGGTACGGCTCTACCGGCGTTCGACGACGCAGCACGCGGCGGCACTGGAGTGGCTGTTCCGCACGGTCGCGCGCGCCGTGCGCGGCTCGTCGGGGCGGTTCCAGGTCATCCACGGCGACGCGGCGGCATCCGGAGGCGGCTGACCGGCACCGGGACGCCGGAAGGCCGCACCCTCGCGGATGCGGCCTTCCGGGTCGTGGCGTGCGCCGGTCAGGAGGCGACGGCGCCGGTGCGCCAGCCGCCCTGGTACTCGGTGCGGGCGGTCACGGCGTAGGGCACGGGGCTGACGACCGCGCGGATGGCGATCTGCTCGTGCGGCTCGACCGTCGTCTTGCCGGAGCCGCCGTCGGGCTCGCCCCAGACGACGCGGACCTCCGCGCCGACCGGCACGTCCGCGTCGACCGTCGCGAGCGACAGGCCGCGCTTCTCGTTCGCGGTGACGCCGGTGAACAGCGACAGGCCGACCGTCTTGCCGTCGGCGTCGATGACGGCGTCGAAGTTCGACGACCCGTAGTTCGCGTTCGGCAGGTCGAAGAACTGGTACCCGGGGCCCTC
The DNA here is from genome assembly GCF_054798235.1 of Microbacterium sp. GXF7504. NCBI lineage: Bacteria > Bacillati > Actinomycetota > Actinomycetes > Micrococcales > Microbacteriaceae > Microbacterium > Microbacterium sp. GXF7504. Next base: position 779,593 of record NZ_JBSJZI010000001.1, read on the forward strand.
GCGGTCGAGCACCGAGGCGAGCACCTTGGTGAGGTCCTCGTCGTTCCAGGCCAGCGTGACCTTCTTGCGCTGGGTGGCCGGGTCGATCTGCTCGAGCGCGTCGCGGCCGATGAAGTCGTGGTCGAACTTCACGAACGAGCCGTAGCCGAGCTCCCACGGGTTCAGGTAGTAGTCCTCGATGTTCTCCGACACGAACGAGCCGGCGACCGCGTTGATGGCCTCGTAGCTCGTGTCGGTCAGCCACTCGCGGTACTTCCGCTCGATCTCGCCGCCGGTGTAGATGGCGGGCAGGGGCGAGGGGATCCAGCCGGACTCCAGCGTGTTGGAGGAGTAGGCGCGCGAGCCGCAGGGCTCGATGCCGAACTCGCGGCCCGCCTCGAGGATCGCGTCGCGGATGACCTCGTGCTGCTCGTACGGTCCCCACAGCTCGAGACCGGGGGCGCCGGCCATGCCGTGGCGGAGCGTGCGCACCTCGTGACCGGCGATGGTCATGTGTCCCATGTGGAAGAAGCGGACCTTCTCCATCGGACCGCCGTTGAGCTTCTCGATGATGTCCCAGGCGCTCGGACCCTGGATCTGGAAGCGGTAGTACTCGCGCTGCACGGCCTTGCCGTAGGGACGCGACGGCGAACGGTCGTCGTAGCGGAACTCGACGTCGTAGCCCCCGGTCTCGGCGTGGAACTGCAGCCAGTTCGCGCCGGGCGCGCGGCCGACGTAGACGTAGTCGTCCTCCGCCTCGCGGAACAGGATGCCGTCGCCGATGACGCCGCCGTTGGAGGCGGTCGGGACGAACTGCTTCGCGGTGTCGACCGGGAAGTTCGCGAACGAGTTGACACCCGTGTCGCTCAGGAGCTTCAGCGCGTCGGGGCCGGAGACGAAGAAGTTCACCATGTGGTGCGTCTGGTCGTAGAGCACGGCCGTGTGGCGCCATGCCTTCTGCTCGCGGCGCCAGTTGCTGAACTCCGCCGGCACCACCGGGTAGATGTACGTGCCCAGCTGCGAGTCCCGCAGCATCTGGACCACGTTGCCCTTCTCGTCCATCAGGTCTTGCAAGCTACGTGCCATGTACGGCCCTCGACTTCCTCGTCGCGACGTGAACGGGGAACCGTCCGGTTTCCCTACGTAGATAGTGACTTTGGATCAGGGGGATGTCAACGCCCGATGTTCCGTCGGACGAAAGTCGCCGCCAGATTGTCGCCAATTTATTGACCAATTCCGGCGGGGTGTGGTTCGCTCGACGGTGGACAGCACCGTCGTCCTCCCCCGTGAAGGAGTCCCATGAGCGAGACCACCGCATCCCTCCTCGTCGTCAGCGCCCACGCCGGCGACTTCGTCTGGCGGGCGGGCGGCGCGATCGCCGCCGCCGCGATGCGCGGAGAGCGCGCCACGGTCGTGTGCCTGTCCTACGGCGAGCGCGGCGAATCCGCCAGCCAGTGGCTGGCCGGCAAGTCGCTCGACGAGATCAAGGCGATCCGCCGCGAGGAGGCGGAGGCCGCCGCCGCCGCGCTGGGCGCAGACATCGAGTTCCTCGACCTCGGCGACTACCCGCTGCGGGAGACCCCGGAGGCGGTCGCGCAGCTCGTGGACGTCTACCGCCGCGTGCAGCCGACCGTCGTGCTCACCCACCCGCTGCACGACCCGTACAACGGCGACCACCCCGCGGCCGCGCGCATGGCGCTCGAGGCGCGCGTGCTCGCGCAGGCGATCGGCGTCGCCAACTCCGACGGCTCGTTCCCCACCAAGGACGAGATCATCGGCGCCCCGCCGGTGTTCTTCTTCGAGCCGCACCAGAGCGAGCAGAGCGACTTCAAGCCCAACGTGCTGCTCGACATCACCGAGGCGTTCCCGCGTAAGCGCGCGGCGATGGAGTGCCTGCCGGCGCAGAAGCACATGTGGTCGTACTACACCGACCTCGCGGTCCGCCGCGGTGTGCAGGTCAAGCGCAACGCGGGCCCGAACCTCGGCCTCGCGCACGACACCATGGGCGAGGCGTACATGCGCTACTACCCGCAGGTCACCTCGGTGCTGGCATGAACCGTCCCGTCATCGTCACCGACATCGCACGCGCGGACGCCGGGGTCGTCGACGCGCTGGCGGCGCACGGCGTCGCGACGGTGCACGAGGCCATGGGTCGCACCGGCCTGGCCGGCCCCGACATCCGGCCCGTCCAGGACGGCGCGCGCATCGCGGGCACCGCGGTCACGATCCTGCAGGCGCCGGGCGACAACCTCATGATCCACGCCGCGGTCGAGCAGTGCCGCGCCGGCGACGTGCTCGTCATCGCCACCACCTCGCCCTCGACCGACGGCGCGTTCGGCGACCTGTTCGCGACCGCGCTGAAGGCCCGGGGGGTGCGGGGCATGGTCACCGCCGGCGGCGTGCGCGACATCGCGGACCTCCGCGAGATGGGCTTCCCGGTGTGGTCCCGGGCCGTGCACTCGCAGGGCACGGTGAAGGCGACCCCCGGATCGGTGAACGTGCCGATCGTCCTCGACGGCGTGGTGGTGAACGCGGGCGACGTGGTCATCGCCGACGACGACGGTGTGGTCGTCGTCCCCCGCGACCGCGCGGCCGAGGCGCTCGCCGCCGCCGACGCCCGCGTCGCCAAGGAGGCCGCGGACCGCGACGCCTACGGCAGCGGGCGCGAACTCAGTCTCGACCGCAAGGGGCTGCGCCCGCTCCTCGACCAGCTCGGCGTGACCTACGTGACGCAGGCGGAGTACGAGCGTGACCGGCACTGACCCGGTCCGCGACGGCATCCCCTGCATGCTCATGCGGGGCGGCACCTCCAAGGGCGCCTACTTCCTCGCGGACGACGTGCCCGCCGACCCCGCCGACCGCGACGACCTGCTGCTGCGGGTCATGGGCAGCCCGGACCGCACCCAGATCGACGGGCTCGGCGGCGCGCACCCCCTCACCAGCAAGGTCGCGATCGTCTCCCGCTCGGATGCCGAGGGCATCGACGTCGACTACCTGTTCCTGCAGGTCGGGGTCGACGAGGCCCGCGTCGGCACCACGCAGACGTGCGGCAACCTGCTCGCCGGCGTCGGCCCGTTCGCGCTCGAGCGGGGACTCGTCGCCGCGACCGGCGACGTCACGACCGTCCGCATCCGCCTGCGGAACACCGGCGACGTCGCGACCGCGACGATCCGCACCCCCGGCGGGCGGGTCGACTACGACGGCGACACCGCGATCGACGGGGTCCCGGGCACCGCGGCGGGGATCGGGCTCGAGCTCACCGCATCCGCCGAGAAGCCACTGCTGCCCACCGGGAACGTCGCCGACGAGGTGGCCGGACACCGGGCGACGCTCATCGACAACGGCATGCCGGTCGTGCTGCTGGACGCCGCCGGGTTCGGGGTCACCGGCGACGAGACGCCGGCCGAGCTGGAGGCGCGGACCGACCTCGCCGCCGAGGTCGAGCGCGTGCGGCTCGCCGCGGGCCCGCTCATGGGCCTTGGCGACGTCGCCGCACAGACCGTCCCGAAGATGTTCCTGCTCTCCCCGCCGCGATCCGGCGGGGCGATCGGCACCCGCGCGTTCATCCCGCACCGGGTGCACACCTCCATCGGAGTGCTCATGGCCGCATCCGTGGCCGCCGGCATCCGCATCCCCGGCACCGTCGGGGCGCGCCTCGCCGCGGTGCCGGCCGACGGGCCCACCCCCGTCGAGCATCCGGAAGGGATGCTGTGGAGCGAGGTGAGCGTCCGGCAGGATGAGGCCGGGCGCTGGCACGCCGCATCCCGGTCCGTGCGCACCGCCCGCAAGATCTTCGACGGGCGCGTCTTCCCGCGCCCTCGCCCGTGACCACTGTCAGAGAGGACAACCCATGGCCGTTCCCGAGAACTTCGATCTCGCCCACGTCGGCGCGATCGAGCTGTACACCCCCAAGTTCGAGGAGAGCCTGCACTTCTTCCGCGACATCTGCGCGATGCGCGAGGTGGCGCGGATCGGCGACTCCGCGTACCTGCGCACCTGGGACGAGTACCAGCAGTACTCGCTGAAGCTCACCGCGAGCGACACGAACGGCGTCGGCCGGACGCTGTTCCGCACCTCGAGCGAGGACGCCCTGCAGCGCCGGGTCGCCGCCATCGAGCAGGCCGGCCTCGGCCACGGCTGGCGCGACCCGGAGGTCGGTGTCGGCCGCTCGTACGAGTTCGAGGACCCGGACGGGCACCTCATGGCCGTGTACTTCGACACCGAGCACTACGTGCCGGACGACGAGGACCGCCCCGCGCTGAAGAACCAGGCGTCGGCCTTCCCGGGGCGCGGCATCAACGCGCGCCGTCTCGACCACATCAACTACCTGGCGAGCGACGTCAACGCGGCCGGCGAGTTCTGGCGCGACGTGATGATGGCCCGCGAGTCCGAGCGGGTGCGCCTGGACAGCGGCGACTACGGCGCCTGGTGGTTCCGGTTCAACCAGAAGTCGTACGACGTCGTCTACTCCGAGGACTGGACCGGCGAGCGCGGCCGCTTCCACCACTTCGCGATCGCCCCGGACTCCCGCGAGGACATCCTCAAGGCCGCCGACATCTGCCTCGAGAACGGGATCTACATCGAGTACGGCCCGTACAAGCACGCGATCAACCAGACGTTCTTCCTGTACGTGTGGGAGCCGGGCGGCAACCGGATCGAGTTCGCCAACGCGCAGGCGCGCCTCATCCTCGACCCGGACTGGCCGGTCGTGGAGTGGAGCCAGGCCGAGCGCGCGAAGGGCCAGGCGTGGGGTATGAAGACGGTCGCCACGTTCCACACGCACGGCACCCCGTACGTGAAGGACCAGGAGGCGATCGACGCGGCCGCCCTGGCCGGCAAGCCGTACGTGCCCTCCGCCAACGACGGCGCCTGACCCCCGCCCCCGCCCGCGCTCCCGCGCCCGCGCACTCCGCGCGCGCAGTTCCGCCGACCCACCCCTCTTTCTGCGACCCACCCCTTTTTCTGCCGCAGAAAGAGGGGTGGGTCGCAGAAAAGGGGGTGGGTCGCGCGCACGGATGCGGCGGCATCCGCGCTTGCAATCGTTGGGGTACTGAGCATATTGTGGGCGCAGACCGCCGCCGGCCGAGGATCGAGGGAGATCGAGCATGCAGTTCTACCGTGACGGGTACCGCCCCGGCGACCCCGACGTCCAGCCGCCCGCACCCGAGGCGCTCGCCCGCGGCGAGGCCTTCCCCGCCGAGCTCGATGTGCTCATCGTCGGCACCGGTCCCGCCGGCACCGTGCTCGCGGCCCAGCTCGCCGCCTTCCCCGGCATCCACACCCGCATCGTCGAGCGCCGCGCCACCCCGCTCGAGCTCGGCCACGCCGACGGCGTCGCCTGCCGCACCGTGGAGATGTTCCAGGCGTTCGGCCTCGCCGAGACCCTCGTGCGCGAGGCGTACTGGGTGAACGAGGTGCGCTTCTGGGGCCCGTCCGACGAGGACCGCTCCAAGATCACACGCACCGGCTGGGTCGAGGACACCCCCGAAGGACTCAGCGAGTTCCCGCACGTCATCGTGAACCAGGCACGGATGCAGCAGTACCTGCTCGAGTACGCCGCGAAGTCGTCGAGCAAGCTGCAGGCCGACTACGGCGTCGAACTCGTCGGCCTCACCGTCGGCGAGGGCGAGCGCCCGGTGGAGGCCACCCTCCGCCGCACGGCGGGGCCCGACGCGGGCACCGAGTTCACCGTCCGCGCGACGTACGTCGTCGGCTGCGACGGCGCCCGCAGCAGCGTGCGCCGCGCGATCGGCCGCACGCTCGAGGGCGACGCCGCCAACCACGCGTGGGGCGTCATGGACGTGCTCGCGGTGACCGACTTCCCCGACTGGCGCACGAAGAACGTCATCCAGTCCGCCGGCAAGGGCAGCCTCCTGATGATCCCCCGCGAGGGCGGGAACATGGTGCGCTGCTACGTCGACCTCGGCGAGGTGCAGGCCGGTGACACCGAGATCCGCAAGACCACCGCGGAGCAGCTCACGGCGGTCGCGAACGGCATCCTCCACCCCTACTCGATCGACGTCCGCTCCGTGGTGTGGTCGTCGGTGTACGAGGTCGGGCAGCGGCTCACCGACAAGTTCGACGACGTGCCGGCGGACGACGCGACCGGCCGCATCCCCCACGTCTTCATCGCCGGCGACGCCTGCCACACCCACTCCGCGAAGGCCGGCCAGGGCATGAACGTCTCGATGCAGGACGCGTTCAACCTCGGCTGGAAGCTCGCCGCCGTGCTCGTGGGCCGGTCGGCGCCCGAGCTGCTGCACACCTACTCGGCCGAGCGGCAGACGGTCGCGAAGGACCTCATCGACTTCGACCGGTTCTGGTCGGCCTTCATCGCGCAGCCCACCCTGGACCCGGAGCACCCGGAGCTCGGCGGCGTCACCGCCGAGGAGATGCGCGCGGAGTTCGCCCGCCAGGGCCGGTACACCGCGGGACTCGCGACGAAGTACACGCCGTCGGTGCTGACCGGCACCGCGGAGCACCAGGCGCTCGCGACCGGCTACCCGATCGGCGAGCGCTTCCAGGCGGCCCCGGTCGTTCGGGTGGCCGATGCGAAGCGCATGCACCTGGGCCACACGCACCGCGCCGACGGCCGGTGGCGCCTCTACGCGTTCGACGGCGTCGAGGGCGGACTCGTCGACTTCGCCGCATGGCTGACCGACGACCCGGAGAGCCCGCTGCACCGCTTCCGCGCCGACGGCGACGACCTGGATGCGGTCATCGACGTGCACGGCGTGCTCCGCGGCACCCACCACGGCGTCGACGTCACCCGCTTCCCGGAGGCGCTCATCCCCCGGTCGGGCCCCCTCGGCATCCAGGACTGGGAGAAGCTGTGGGCGGTCGACCCGCGCGCCGACGTGTTCGCGGACCGCGGCGTCGCCGCATCCGGTGCCGTCGTGGTGGTGCGGCCCGACCAGTACGTCGCGCACGTGCTGCCGCTGTCGGCGCGGGCCGAGCTCACCGCGTTCTTCGGCGGGTTCCTGCTGCCGCAGCGGAGTACCGTGCTGCAGTGACCGATCCCACGTCCGACCAGGAACCGCAGCGCCACACCGGCTACCTCATCCGGCGTGCGCAGCAGGCGCACGTCGCGGCGTGGAACCGGATCGTGTCGACCGAGGTGTCGAGCGTGCAGTACGCGCTCCTCGCGACGCTCGACCGGCTCGGCGAGGCCAGTCAGCGGGAGCTCTGCGACGAGATCGACCTCGACCGGTCCACGATCGCCGACCTCGTCTCGCGGATGGAACGGCGGGGGCTCCTCGTGCGGCGCCGCTCGGCCGAGGACGCCCGCCGCAACACCGTGAGTCTCACCGAGCACGGCCTGGCGGAGCGGATGCGGCTGCGCCCGCTCGTGGAACAGGTCGAGGGTGCGCTCACCGGTGCGTTGACGGATGCGGAGCGGACGGCGCTGCGCCGCGCGCTCCGCACCGTGCTGCAGACCCGGCCCGAATAGGCCTCAGGCGCCCCAGACGTCCTTCGCGGTGTCGACGACGAGGCGGATCTTCGCCCACTGCTCGTCCTCGGTGAGGCTGTTGCCCTCCTCGGTCGACGCGAACCCGCACTGCGGGCTGAGCGCGAGCTGCGCGAGCGGCGCGTACTGCGCCGCCTCGTCGATGCGGCGGCGGATGACGGCCGCATCCTCGAGCTCGCCGGTCTTGGTCGTGACCAGGCCCAGCACGACGGTCTTGTCGCCCTCGGGGAGGAAGCGCAGCGGCTCGAACCCGCCGGCGCGGTCGGAGTCGTACTCCAGGAAGTAGCCGTCGTACGCGGTGTTGCCGAGGAGCTGCTCGGCGACCGGCTCGTACCCGCCGGAGGAGATCCAGGTGGAGCGGAAGTTGCCCCGGCACACGTGGGTCGTCACGACGAGGTCGGCGGGCTTGCCCTCGAGGATGCGGTTCAGCAGCGACGAGTACCGCTCGGCGATGCCGTCGGTGTCGATGCCGCGCTCCCGGGCCTTGGCGAGTTCCTCCTCGGAACAGAGGTACGCCCACGCGGTGTCGTCGAACTGGAGGTAGCGGGCACCGGCGGCGTGGAAGGCGGCGATCGCGTCGCGGTAGGCCTGCACGAGGTCGTCGACGATCGCGTCGCGGCCGCCGTAGAAGGCGGGGTCGATGTTCTCCGGCTCGAGGCGGAAGTCGAGCACCGTCGGGGCGGGGATCGTGAACTTCACCGTCGCGCCGCTGCCGGCCGCCGCATCCTGCAGGCGCCGGAAGTGCTCGAGGAACGGGTGGGTGTCGGAGAACCCGATGGGGCCGGTGATCTTCAGCCCCCGGGGGCGGGTCTGCACGCCCTGGAACTGGATGCCGTGGTCGAGCTCGACGACCTCGACGCCGTCGAGGAAGCCGAAGAAGTCGAAATGCCACCAGGAGCGGCGGAACTCGCCGTCGGCGACGACCGGCAGCCCCGCGTCGACCTGCTTGCGGATCAGGTCGGCGATCTCGGCGTCCTCGACGGCGCGCAGGGCGTCGGCGTCGATCTCGCCGGCCGCGAACCGGGCACGCGCCTCGGCGAGCTCGGCGGGACGCAGGAAGCTGCCGACGATGTCGGCGCGGAAAGGAGGACGTTCGCTCACCGTTCCAGGGTATTCCCGCCCGGGCATTCCGCCGCATCCCCCGTCACCGAGCGAAACACCGGTCGGCGTCAGAAGACGTACTCCATGAGTTCGGTGCCGAGGGTGCGGAACGCCTCGTGCACGCGCAGCCGGTGGGTGATCGAGAGGTCGTCGAAGCCGACGAACAGCGCGTACGACACCCCGGCCCGGGGCCCGGCGAGCACCCCCGCCTCGGCCCGGATGCCGTCGGCACGCCCGGTCTTGTTCACGAACAGCAGGCCGTGCTCGTCGTCGTCGTGGCCGAACGGGTCGAGCCCGGTCGCGGACGCCACGAGCGAGAGGTCCTGCCCGAGGCTGAGCCACTCGGCGACCTGCGCGCTCACACCGGGGCTGACCGCATCCGCGTTCACGATCGCGGCGAACAGCCGCACGTACTCCCGCGCGGTGCCGACCGCGACGTGCGGTGCGTCGTCCGGGCCGCGACGGTCGCGGAAGCTGTCCATGACCGCCGACGCCTCCAGCCCCAGCGCGGCGAGGCGGGTGCGCACCGCCGGCAGCCCGACCCGGTCGAGCAGCGCGTTGGCGGCCAGCGCGTCGCCGGCGGATGCGGCGAGCACCGCGAGATCGCGCAGCGGCAGCGTCGGCACGGCGAGCTGCCGCCAGAGCCCCGACGCGGTCGCCGCCGGCAGGGTGTCGCGTTCGACGAGCTCGAACGGGTTCAGCTCGCCGGTCTCGAACCGTGCGGCGACCTCGAGCAGCACCGGCACGAGCCCGAGCCCCGCGATCGGGACGCTGAGGTGGTCGTCGCCGGCGAGCACCTGCTCGCGGGTGTCGAGGTCGTCGACCCGCACCGACACCTGGGCGCCCGCGGCGACGAGACCGTCGAGCGCCTTCCACGTGGCCGGGAAGCTGCGCCGCGCGGGCGCGTGCCGGCGCGTCTGCCGTGTGCCGCTGCGGCGTCGCCGCAGGGCGGGTTCCGTACCCCGGACGGGCTCGGACGGCGTGGCCACGATCGGTCCCTTCTGATCGAAACGGACGAGGGCACTGCGGGCGGCGCGGGTCGGCGCCGCCGGTGTCACGGGTGGGTCACCAGATGGTGACGCGCTCCTCCGGCGCGAGCCAGAGCGCGTCGCCCTCGGTGACGTCGAACGCCTCGTAGAAGGCGTCGATGTTGCGCACGATCTGGTTGCAGCGGAACTCGTTCGGCGAGTGCGGGTCGATCGTCAGCAGACGGATCGTCTCCGCATCCCGGCCCTTCTGCTGCCACACCTGCGCCCAGCTGAGCAGCAGCCGCTGGATGCCGGTGAGCCCCTCGACGACCGGGTCCTCGTCGTCGCCGAGCGAGAGCGCGTAGGCCTTCAGCGCGATGCCGAGGCCGCCGAGGTCGCCGATGTTCTCGCCGATCGTGAGCGCGCCGTTGACGTGGTGCTCCCCCCCGAGGCCCTTCGGCACGAGCACGTCGTACTGGGCGATGAGGCTCTTCGTGCGTTCCTCGAAGGCGGCGCGGTCGTCCTCGGTCCACCAGTCCCGAAGCGACCCGTCGCCGTCGAAGCGGCTGCCCTGGTCGTCGAAGCCGTGCCCGATCTCATGGCCGATGACCGCGCCGATGCCGCCGTAGTTCGCGGCGGGGTCGCGGTCGGCGTCGAAGAACGGGTACTGCAGGATCGCCGCCGGGAACACGATCTCGTTCATGAGCGGGTTGTAGTAGGCGTTGACCGTCTGCGGGGTCATGTACCACTCGTCGCGGTCGATCGGCTGCCCGACCTTGCCGAGCTGCCGGTCGTGCTCGTGCACGTGCGCGCGCCGGACGTTGCCGACCAGGTCGGTCGCGTCGACCTCGAGCCCGTCGTAGTCGCGCCACTTCACCGGGTACCCGATCTTCGGGGTGAAGGCGTCGAGCTTCGCGAGCGCACGATCGCGGGTCTCGGGGCTCATCCACTCGAGCGCGGTGATCGACCGGCGGTACGCCTCGATGACGTTGGCGACGAGCTCGTCCATCGCCTCCTTCGCCTTCGCGGGGAAGTGCCGTTCGACGTACACCTTGCCGATGGCCTCGCCGAGCGCGGCCTCGACGAGGCTGACGCCGCGCTTCCACCGCTCGCGGTTCACCGGCACACCGGTGAGCTGCGTGCCGTAGAACGAGAAGTTCTCCTCGACGAACGGGGCGGACAGGAACGCCGCGGCGGCGTGGACGACCTTGAACCGCAGCCACGCCTTCCAGTCGTCGAGGCGGTCCTCGGTGAGGACCGCGCCGAGCCCGGTGAGGAAGCTCGGCTGCGAGACGACGACCTCGGCGAACGCGTCGGGATGCTTCGGGGCCACGCCGTCGAGCCAGGGCTGCAGGTCGACGCCCACGGCCGCGACGACCTCCGCCCACGGCATGAGGTTGTAGGTGGCGACCGCGTCGCGGCTGCGGACGTTGTCCCAGTGGTGCGAGGCGAGTTCGGTCTCGAGGGCGACGATGCGGTCGGCGGCGGCCGCCGCATCCGCGACGCCGGCGAGGTCCAGGATGCGCTCGATGTGCCCGCGGTACGCGACCCGGGTCTCCTGGAAGTTCTCGAGCCGGTAGTACGACTCGTCGGGCATGGTGATGCCGGACTGCACGAAGAAGGGCACGTAGCGCTGCGGGTTGCCCGGGTCGGGCTCGACGTACAGGTCGATGATGCCGCCGACGCCCTCGCGCTCGAATTCGCCGACCGTGCGCAGCAGTGCGGGGACGCCGTCGATCGCGTCGATCCGCGCGAACTGCGCCTGCAGCGGCTCCGCACCGAGGGCCTCGATGCGGTCGGTGTCCATGAAGCTCGCGAACAGGTCGCCGATCTTGCGGGCCTCGGTGCCGGGCTCGGCCTGCTGCGACTCCTCGACGATCTCCTGCACGTGCTTCTCGGCCTGCTCGGCCAGCAGGTGGAAGGAGCCCCAGCGCGCCTTGTCCTCGGGGATCTCGGTGCGCTCGATCCAGTTGCCGTTGACGTGGCGGAACAGATCGTCCTGCGGGCGGACGGTGGTGCTCAGGTCATCGAGCGCGAGACCGGCGGAACGGGGGGATTCGGTCATGACGTCCAGGATAGGACGCCATCCTGAACCGGGACCCGACGGATGCGGATGTCGACGGAGGGGCGTAGCGTCGGGCGCAGCATCCGGTGCTCGACGAGGAGGATCCATGTCGCTGTTCCCCGACCGTTCCGGGACGGCACTGCTGGTGGTCGACGTGCAGCGCGGCGTCGTGGACGACGCGTACGAGCGGGATGCGGTGGTGTCGCGGATCGCGGCCCTCGTCGACCGTGCGCGCGCCGAGCGGGTGCCCGTCGTGTGGGTGCAGGACGACGACCTCGGCCGCGGCACCCCGGCGTGGGAGATCGTCGACGAGCTGACGCCCGTCGACGAGGAGGACCGCGTGTACAAGCGCTACGGCGACGCGTTCGAGGCGACCGACCTCGACGAGGCCCTCGCCCGGCTGGGCGTCGACCGCCTGGTGGTCGCGGGCGCCGAGACCGACGCCTGCATCCGGTCGACGATCCACGGCGCCTTCACCCGCGGGTTCGACACCGTGCTGGTGGAGGACGCGCACACCGCGACCGACAAGTCCGAGTGGGGTGCGCCGCCGGTGGCCGACGTCATCCGTCACACGAACCTGTACTGGGCCTACCACGACGGCCCCGGCCGCACCGCCGGCACCGCCACCGCCGCCGAGGTCGCCCTGCGCTGAGGCCCGCCGGGTCGTCGGCCCGTCCCGGTGTTCACAACTCAGGCAGAATCGCCTCCCAAGGCCCGATTCCGGCCGATTCGGGCAGTTCTGCCTGAGTTGTGCGCACCGCCCGCAGCCCGAACTCCTCAAAACCGGCCCCCGCAGCCGCCCGCCGGGGCCCGGACGGGGCGAATCTGAGGAGTTCGGGCGGCGGGTCGCCCTAGTCTCGAGGGCATGAGCGCGCGCACGGGCACCCTGAACCGGGAGATCCTCGCCCTCGCCGTCCCCGCGCTGGGGGCGCTCGTCGCGGAGCCGCTGTTCCTCATCGTCGACGCCGCGCTCGTCGGGCACCTGGGGGTGGTGCCGCTGGCGGCCCTCGGCATCGCGTCGGCCGTGCTGCAGACGATCGTCGGGCTCATGGTGTTCCTCGCCTACTCCACCACCCCGGCCGTCGCCAGGCGCTTCGGCGCGGGGCAGCACGGGGACGCCGTGTCGGCCGGCATCGACGGGATGTGGCTGGCACTCGGCCTCGGTGCGGTGCTGGCCACCGTCGGGTCGCTCCTCACCCCCTGGCTCGTCTCGCTGTTCGGCGCGTCGCCGGCGGTGGCCGGGCAGGCGGAGTCGTACCTGTCCATCTCGATGTGGGGACTGCCGGCGATGCTCATCGTGTTCGCCGCGACCGGGCTCCTGCGCGGGATGCAGGACACCGTCACGCCGCTGTGGATCGCCGGCGCCGGTTTCGCCGCGAACGCGCTCCTGAACGCCCTGTTCATCTACGGCCTCGGCTGGGGCATCGCCGGCTCCGCGGCGGGCACGGTCGTCGCGCAGTGGGGCATGGTCGCGGCGTACGTGCTCGTGATCGGGCGCCTCGCCCGGCGGCACGCCGCATCCCTCCGCCCGCGCGCCGACAGCGTGAGCGCGAGCGCCCGGGCCGGATGGTGGATGTTCCTGCGCACCGTGACGCTGCGCGGCGCCCTGCTCGCGACGGTCGCGGTGGCGACCTCGCTCGGCACCGACGAGCTCGCCGGCTGGCAGGTCGCGTTCACGATCTTCTCCACCGCCGCGTTCGCCCTGGACGCGCTGGCGATCGCCGCGCAGGCGCTCATCGGTCGTGGACTCGGCGCCGGTGACGAGCCGTTCGTGCGCCGGGTGCTCGGCCGCACGATGGCATGGGGCGCCTGGTTCGGCGTGCTCGTCGGGCTCGTGATCGGGCTGTGCTCGGGACTCATCGGGTTCGTGTTCACGAGCGATCCGGCGATCGCCGCGCTCGTGCAGCCGGCGCTCATCGTGCTGGCGGTGGCGCAGCCGGTGTGCGGTGTCGTGTTCGTACTGGACGGGGTGCTCATCGGCGCGGGCGACGGCAGGTACCTCGCGCTCGCGGGGGTGGCGAACCTCATCCCGTTCGCACCGGTCCTGGCGGTGCTCCTGTGGCTCGGCGTCTCGGGCGCGGCCGGCCTCGCGTGGCTCGCGGTCGCGTTCTTCGGGGTCTACATGCTGGCGCGGCTCGTGACGCTGGGCCTGCGCGTGCGCGGCTCGCGCTGGCTGCGCGCCGGGGCGTGACTCACGCCCAGCGGCGGCACCACTCGTACATGACGACGGCGGCGGCGGCCGCGGCGTTGATCGACCGGGTCGAGCCGTACTGGGTGATCTCGACGTGCCCGGATGCGGCGGCGAGCGCCTCCGCGGAGAGTCCCGGCCCCTCCTGCCCGAACAGCAGCACGCACCGCTCCGGCAGCTCGGCGCGGTCGACCGGCACGGAGCCGTCGACGTTGTCGACCGCGATGACGGGGAGCCCCTCCCCCGCCGCCCAGGCGGCGAACGCGGCCACGTCCTCGTGGTGGACGACGTGCTGGTAGCGGTCGGTGACCATGGCACCGCGCCGGTTCCACCGTCGCCGGCCGATGATGTGCACCGTGTCGGCGAGGAACGCGTTGGCGCTGCGCACGATGGACCCGATGTTCATGTCGTGCTGCCAGTTCTCGATCGCGACGTGGAACGCGTGCCGGCGCTGGTCGAGGTCTGCGACGATCGCCGCCATCCGCCAGTAGCGGTAGCGGTCGACGACGTTGCGGCGGTCGCCCTCGGCGAGCAGTTCGGGGTCGTAGTGCGGCTCGGTGGGCCACGGTCCGTCCCAGGGCCCGACGCCGTGCGCGGGGGCGGTGTCGGCGGTGTCGTCAACGTCCGGTCGCGCCGCCTCTTCCACCCGGTCAGCCTACCCGTGGCGCCCTGCGCGCCGCCGGGTAGCCTGGGCGCGTGCTCTCCACGTCCGCGGCCGTCGACGACTACCTGAAGTCGATCTACCACCACACCGAGTGGCAGGAGCGCCGCATCACGCCGTCGCAGCTGGCGACCGAGCTGGGGTTGGCGCCGTCGAGCGTGACCGAGATGGTGCAGAAGCTCGTGGCGCAGGGGCTCGTCGAGCACCGCCGGTACGGTCCGATCTCGCTCACCGCGGAGGGGCACCGTCGTGCCGCCGCGATCGTCCGCCGGCACCGGCTCATCGAGACGTGGCTCGTGCGCGAGTACGGCTACACCTGGGACGAGGTGCACGACGAGGCCGAGGTGCTCGAGCACGCGCTGAGCGACCGGCTCCTGGACCGCATCGACGAGCGGCTGGGGCACCCGCGGTTCGACCCGCACGGCGACGCGATCCCCGCCGCCGACGGCTCCACCGAGCGGGCGCCGTTCGTCCGGCTGTGCGACGCCGCCCCGGGGCACGAGGGCAGCATCCTGCGGGTGAGCGACCGCGATCCGGCGCTGCTGCGCGAGCTCGAACAGCTCGGCGTGCAGGTGGGCCGCGCGGCCGTCGTGGTGGATGCGGCGAGCCTCCGCTTCGGTCGCGACACGGTCTCGCTGCCGGTCGACGCGGCGGATGCGGTGTGGCTTTCGGCCTGATCAAGCGGTAGGTGTTGCCCGGCCGCGGCGACTAGCGTGGAGCGACCACCGGCCTTCCCCGAGGAGACAGCCTTGATGAACGATGACGGCGCGAGCGGCCTGCACGCCGTGATCCACCCCGACGGATCCGCGGTGCTCACGGTCGACGAGACCCCGCAGCGGATCGACACGACTGCCGCGGAGGACGCCCGGCGCGAGATCGTCGAGCGGGCGGCGTCGATCGCGCAGCAGGTCGGCGGCCCGGTGCCGCTCGTCGTCGAGGAGCCCGACGGGGTGTTCCCGCTCCTGGTGCACCCGGACGGAGAGGTCGAGATCACCGAGCAGCGGCAGACGTCGGATGCCGTCGACGACCGCACCGCGCCGACCGCCGAGGTCGCGCTCCCCGCGGCGACCGACGCAGCATCCGAGGACGACCGGGCGGTGTCGGGCGACGAGCCGACGGTGCTCGAAGACGACCCGACGCCGTTCGACGACGACCTGACGCCGTTCGACGACGAGCCGGCGGTGCTCGACGACGACCCGACGCCGGGAGTGGACGGCGACGTCGAAGCCCCCGACGAGGACGAGGACGAGGACGAAGGGGTCGACGACGCGCCCGCGCCCATCGCCGCGCCCGTCTTCGCCGGGCTGTCGACCCCCGAGCCCGCACCCGCGTTCGCGACGGACGACGCCGACGACCGCGCCGACGAGGGCGCCCCGGAACCGCTCACCACGACCGATGAGACGCTCGCGGAGGACGCCGAGGTCGACCCCGAGGCCGAGGACGCCGACGCCGAGCCGGCACCGGAACCCGAGCTCTCCGACCCCGAGCCGGTCGCGACACCGCGGCACGCCCGGCACGGCGCGCGGCCGTCGTTCCTCACCGCCGAACGCGCGGAGGAACCGGCGACGCAGGGGTGGCGCCGCAGCCTCGTCGCCTTGGGGCTGCCGGTCCCGCCCGGACCCGCCGAGCGCCGCGAGCGCGCCGACGTCGCCGCCGTCTCGCGGCTGTGGACGGAACCGCGCACCATCGCCGTGGTGAACGGCAAGGGCGGCTCGGGCAAGACCCCGACCTCGATCCTGCTCGCGGCCGTGTTCGCCAAGCACGGCGGCGCGGGCGTGCTCGCGTGGGACAACAACCAGACCCGCGGCACCCTGGGGTGGCGCACCGAGAAGGCCGAGCACGACGCGACCCTGCACGACCTGCTCCCCGAGACCGGCCGGCTGCTGTCGTCCGAGGCGCAGGCCGCCGACCTCGCCCGGTTCGTGCACCATCAGTCCCGCGACCGGTTCGACGTGCTGCGGTCGCAGCCGATCGCGCTCGCGGAGGAGCAGCGGATGGACTCGGGCGACGTGTCCCGCATCCACGCCGTCGCCGCGAAGTACTACCGGCTCATCATCATGGACTCCGGCAACGACGAGTCCGACCCGATGTGGCTGCGCATGATCGACCACACCGACCAGCTCGTGGTCGCCACGAGCACCCGCGGCGAGCACGCCGAGGCGGGTGCGCTGCTGCTGGAGGCGCTCGCCAAGCGCGACGAGCGCACGGCTGCGCTCGCGCACGGCGCGGTCACGATCGTGAGCCAGGCCGACCCCGGGGCCTCCGGCGACGAGCTGCGCCGCGTGGTCGACGGGTTCACCGGGCTCGCCCGCGATGTGGCGACGATCCCCTACGACCCGGCGATGATCGGCGGGCAGCTGCGGTTCGACAACCTGCGTCCGGCCACCCAGCGGGCGTGGCTCGCCGCCGGCGCGACCGTCGCCCGGGGGCTCGACCCCGCCTGACGCCGCACCCCCACGGGGTGGGCGCGGGGGTCAGCGACGCGCGGCGTCGAAGGGCCACCGCATGCGGGTGGTGTTCTCGCACTCGACCCACAGCCGCTCGGCGATGGCCGGGTCGCGGGTGACCTTCGACGGCGTGGCCTTGCGGGGGGCGCCGGTCACGATGCGCTGCGGCCCCCACATCTCGCCGCCCTCGACGCCGGGGTCGACGAGCGCGCGCACGAGCGACCACGCGCCGATCTCCTTCGACTGCGTCACCGGTCCCTGCAGGTTGTCGGCGAACCGGCCGAGCCGGCTCGGCTCGTTGACGCCCCGGATGCCGGGGGTCCGTCCGCTCGTGGAGTAGCCGGGGTGGGCGATGACGCTCTTCACCGGCACGTGCGCCTCCCGCATCCGCCGGTCGGCCTCGAGCCCGAGCGCGGTCGTCGCGATCTTCGACTGCACGTAGGCGCGCCAGCCGCTGTACCCGGTGCGCAGCTGCGGGTCGACAGGATCCTTCGCGAGGAGCGAGGTCGACATGCTGCCCAGCCACACCATCCGTCCGCGCGCCGCGGCGAGGGTCGTGAGCAGGGCGCCGCCGAGGGCGAAGTGCCCGAGGACGTTCGTCGCGAACACGAGTTCGTTGCCGTCGCGCGTGGTCTCCCGCCGCTTCGGTGCGTGCACGATCCCGGCGTTCAGGAGCAGCCCGTCGAGCCTGCCGCGCTGGCGCACGGTGGCCGCGGCCGCCCGCACGGAGCCCAGGTTGCTCGTGTCGAGCAGGAGCGTGTCGACCGTGCCCGAGCTCCGCGGATTGTCCGCCGCGCGGCCGAGCACGGCGGCGCGGGCGGTGGCGAGGCGGTTGGGGTTCCGCCCCGTCATGACCACGGTCGCGCCGGCGCCGTACAGCTGCTCCGAGGCGAAGAAGCCGAGGCCGGCGTTCGACCCGGTCACGAGGAAGGTGCGACCGGTCAGATCGGGGAGGTGGCGCGGATCCCAGTCCGCCGCACGCGGGCTCACGCGACGAGCCTAGCCCCGCCGGCGGACCCCTCCGCACGCCGCCGTGCACAGCTGCGGAGTTCGCACCGGACACGCCGGCCACCCCGCATCCGTCGTCGGCGTGTCGCCCCTCATCTCCGCAGTTGTGCACGGTCGGACGGGCGGATGCTGCGGGGCAAGGCGGGCGGATGCGGCGGCGACGGGCGGACGGATGCGGGGACGGGGCGGGCGGATGCTGCGGGGCAAGGCCCGTCGCGGCGTCGCCCCTCGCCCTAGGCTGTGGACATGCGGACGCGTGCGGACATCGAGTGCTGGCTCACCGACATGGACGGTGTGCTCGTGCACGAGAACCGGCCGATCCCCGGTGCCGCCGAGCTGCTCGCGCAGTGGCGCGACACCGGCACCCCGTTCCTCGTGCTGACGAACAACCCGATCTTCACCCCGCGCGACCTCAGCGCCCGGCTGGCGCGGTCCGGGCTCGACGTGCCGGAGGAGCGGATCTGGACCTCGGCCCTCGCGACCGCTGAGTTCCTGTCCTCGCAGATGCCCGGCGCATCCGCCTTCGTCATCGGCGAGGCGGGGCTCACCACGGCGCTCCACGAGGCCGGCATCCTCATGACCGAGACGCAGCCCGACTACGTCGTCGTCGGCGAGACCCGCCAGTACTCGTTCGAGGCGATCACGCAGGCCATCCGGTTCATCAACGACGGCGCGCGGTTCATCGTGACGAACCCCGACGCCACCGGCCCCACCCCGTACGGTGTCGTCCCGGCGACCGGGTCGTTCGCGGCGATGATCACCCACGCCACCGGGAAGAGTCCGTACGTGGTCGGCAAGCCGAACCCGATGATGTTCCGTTCCGCGCTCAACCGCATCGGCGCGCACTCCGAGAACACCGGCATGATCGGCGACCGCATGGACACCGACGTGGTCGCCGGCATCGAGGCGGGCCTGCACACCGTGCTCGTGATGACCGGGATCAGCGATCCCGCCGAGATCGAGCGGTACCCGTTCCGGCCGGACGAGGTGGTCGACTCGGCGGCCGACCTCGTGGCGGCGGAGCCCATGGAGACGGAGCTCCCCGAGCTCGACACGACGCAGGGGCTGTGATGGGGGCCCTCGACGACGGCGAGCGCGTCGAGGTGCCGGATGCGGCCGCCTGGCGGTCGTGGCTCGAGGTGAACCACGCCACCTCCCGCGGTGCGTGGCTCGTGCGGGCCCGGCCCGGCTCGGGACTCGAGCTCGTCGACTATGAGGACGCCATCCTGCAGGCGCTGTGCTTCGGGTGGATCGACGGGCCGACCCGCACCTTCGACGAGCTGCGCGGCGGACTCTGGTTCTCGCCGCGGCGTCCCGCGAGCGGGTGGGCCGCGACGAACAAGGCCCGCGTCGAGCGGCTGGCCGCAGCGGGGCTCCTGACCGAGGCGGGCGTCCGGGCGATCGAGGTCGCGAAGGCGAACGGCTCGTGGACCGTGCTCGACAACGCCGAGGCGCTGCGCGAGCCCGACGACCTCGCGGCCGCGCTGGACGCGGTGCCCGGGGCCCGCGCCGCGTGGGACGGCTTCCCGCCGTCGGCGCGGAAGCTCGGCATCACGAACGTCGACACCGCACGCCGGCCCGAGACGCGCGCGGCGCGCATCGCGAAGCTCGTGGCGGATGCGGCGGAGGGGCGCCGACCGTGAACGTCGACACGACGCCCCTCCTCGTCGTCGCGCTCGTCATCGGGCTGGGCTCGCTCGGCGTGGTGGTCTGGCAGGCGGTCCGGTACTTCCGGAACGACCGCGACGACGACTGAGCCGGGTCAGCTCCAGGTGTAGCCGATCGAGTAGCCCCACTTCTTCTTGGCGTCGAGGTAGCCGCAGCTCGTACCGAACTTGATGATCGCGCCGTTCTTGACGAGGTTGTTCATGCTCCGCTTCTCGGCCGTCTGGCAGGCGGACTTCGTGGTGTATCCGTGGGAGCTGAGGGTGTTGGCGCCGCTGGCGGCGGATGCGGCGGTGGGGACGGCGAGCACGCCACCCGCGGCGAGCGCGAGGGCGGCGGCGGTTGCGGCGAAACGGCGGCGACGTGCCATGGGGGACTCCTCAGTGAAGACGGACGGTTCCCCTCCACCTTCCCGCGCCGTGCGCGGCCGCATCCGGTTATCAACAGCCCGCCACCGCATCCGGATCAGGTGATTCGGCGAACACAGGCCGTTTCGGCGCCAGAACTCCCTGATCCCGCCGAATCACCTGATCTCGGCGAAGCGTGCGGGGACGCCCGGCCCGAGGGATGCGGCGGTCCGCTGCCGCATCCGCAACAGCCCGCCACCGCATCCGGATCAGGTGATTCGGCGAACGCAGGCCGTTTCGGCGGCAGAACTCCCTGATCCCGCCGAATCACCTGATCCGGGCGACGGATGCGGCGGGCACGGCCGGCGACGCGGCGACGGATGCGGCGCGGCGGGGCCTACTGCGGGGCGAGGCCGAGGTCGTCGAGGTCGATCGCGGCGAGCCACTGCAGGCCCTCGGCCTCGACGGCGGCCTGCGCACCGGTCTTGCGGTCGACGATCACGGCGACGGCGACGGGCTCCGCACCCTCGCGGCGAAGCGCCTCGACCGCCTTGAGCGCCGACTGGCCGGTGGTGGAGGTGTCCTCGACGACGACGACGCGCTTGCCGGCGACGTCGGCGCCCTCGATCTGGCGGCCGCGGCCGTGGTCCTTGGGCTCCTTGCGCACGACGAACGCGTCGAGCGGGGTGCCGGCGTGCACCGACTCGTGCATGACGGCGTTCGCGATCGGGTCGGCGCCGAGGGTCAGTCCGCCGACGGCGACGACGCCGTCCACGTCGCGGATGAGGTCGAGCATGATGCGGCCGATCGCGGGCGCCGCTCGGTGGTCGAGGGTGAGCTTGCGCATGTCCACGTAGTAGCTCGCGCGCTTGCCGCTGGAGAGCGTGAAGTCGCCGTGGAACACCGCCTCGTCCTTGATGAGGCCGATGAGGGCCTGACGGTCGGATTCGAGCTCGGGCGTGGATGCGGTCGTCACCCCTCGAGTCTACGGACATCGTGTTTCGTGAAGAATCGCGGAATCTTCGCTTTCGAATGCGCGCAACATGACCGATTCCGCACATCCGCCGCGCTAGGTTCCTCTGGACCGTTCAGTCCGGCGTGCACTGCCGCACGCCCCAGCAAGGAGGCCGCATGACGCTCATCGGCATCGTCGCCGAGCAGGCGGGCGAGAACCGGGTGTCCGCCACGCCGACCACCGTCGCGAAGATCCTCGCCCTCGGGTACGAGGTCGCCGTCGAGACCGGCGCGGGGGCCGCGTCGTCGTTCCCCGACGACGCGTACGCCGCGGTGGGCGCCCGGATCGTCGACACGGATGCGGCGTGGGCCGCCGACCTGGTGCTCGCCGTGAACGCGCCCGACGACGCGGCGATCGCGCGGCTGCGGCCCGGCGCGATCGTGCTCGGCCTGCTGACCCCGGCGCTCCGGCCGGAGCTGCTGGCGAAGCTCGCCGACCGCGGGGTGACCGCGCTCGCGATGGACGCGGTGCCGCGCATCTCGCGCGCGCAGTCCATGGACGTGCTCAGCTCGATGTCGAACATCTCCGGCTACCGCGCGGTCGTGGAGGCTGCGAACGAGTTCGGCCGGTTCTTCACCGGTCAGGTGACCGCGGCCGGCAAGATCCCGCCGGCGAAGGTGCTCGTCGCGGGAGCCGGCGTCGCGGGGCTCGCCGCGATCGGCGCGGCCTCGAGCCTCGGGGCCATCGTGCGGGCGACCGACCCGCGCCCCGAGGTCGCCGACCAGGTGCGCTCGATCGGCGGCGAGTACCTCGCGGTCGAGGTCGACGAGGTCATGGAGTCCTCCGACGGGTACGCGAAGGCGACGAGCGAGGCGTACGACCGGCGGGCGGCCGAGATCTACACCGAGCAGGCGCAGGACGTCGACATCGTCATCACCACGGCCCTCATCCCCGGCCGGCCGGCGCCGCGGCTGCTCACCGCATCCGATGTCGCCCTGATGAAGCCGGGGAGCGTCATCGTCGACATGGCGGCCGGGCAGGGCGGCAACGTCGAGGGCTCGGTCGCCGGGCAGCGCGTCGTCACCGCGAACGGCGTGGTCATCCTCGGCTACACCGACCTCGCCGGGCGCCTGCCCACGCAGGCGTCGCAGCTGTACGGCACCAACGTGGTGAACCTGCTGCAGCTGCTCACCCCCGGGAAGGACGGGGCGCTCACCCTCGACTTCGACGACATCGTGCAGCGCTCGGTGACGGTCGTCCGCGACGGCGAGGTGACCTGGCCGCCACCGCCGGTGCAGGTGTCCGCGGCGCCCGCGGCGAAACCCGCATCCGAACCCGTCCCGGTCGCGGAGAAGAAGCGCCTGTCGCCGGGCGCGAAGCTCGGGCTCATCGCGCTCGGCATCGCCGCCCTGTTCGCGGTGTGCGCGGTCGCCCCGGCGCCGCTGCCGCAGCACTTTCTCGTGCTCGTGCTGTCGGTCGTCATCGGCTTCTACGTCATCGGCCACGTCGCGCACGCGCTGCACACGCCGCTCATGAGCGTGACGAACGCGATCAGCGGCATCATCGTCGTCGGCGCGATCGTGCAGATCACGTCCGGGTCGCTCCTGGTGCAGATCCTCGCCGCGGTCGCGGTGCTGCTGGCCTCCATCAACGTCTTCGGCGGGTTCGCCGTCACCCGGCGGATGCTCGCCATGTTCCAGAAGGGCGACCGCCGATGAGCGCCGAGATGATCAGCGCGTCCGCCGCCGTCGCGGGCGCCGCATACATCGTGGCGGCCCTGCTGTTCGTGCTGAGCCTCGCCGGCCTCAGCAAGCACGAGACCGCCCGCCGCGGCGTCGGGTTCGGCGTCGCGGGCATGACGATCGCTCTGCTCGCGACCGTATGGGGCACCGTCACCCAGGCGTGGGGCGCGGACTCCGCGACCCTCGGGCTCGTGCTGCTGCTCGTGGCCGTTGTCGTCGGCGCGGCCATCGGCCTCTGGCGCGCGCGCTCGGTCGAGATGACCGGGATGCCGGAACTCATCGCCCTGTTCCACTCGTTCGTGGGACTCGCCGCCGTGCTCGTCGGCTGGAACGGCGCGCTCGACGACGGGGGCCTCCACGGGGCGCTGCGCGACATCCACCACGGCGAGGTGTTCATCGGCGTCTTCATCGGCGGCGTCACCTTCACCGGCTCGATCGTGGCGTACCTGAAGCTGTCGGCGAAGATCTCGTCGAAACCCCTCATGCTGCCCGGCAAGAACGTGCTGAACGTCGGCGCGCTCGTCGTCTTCCTCGCCCTCACGGTCTGGTACGTCATCACCCCCGAGCTGTGGCTGCTCATCGTCGTGACCGTGCTCGCGCTGCTGCTGGGCTGGCACCTCGTCGCCTCGATCGGCGGCGGCGACATGCCCGTGGTCGTCTCGATGCTCAACAGCTACTCCGGCTGGGCGGCTGCCGCCGCGGGCTTCCTGCTGAACAATGACCTGCTCATTGTCACCGGCGCGCTCGTCGGCTCCTCCGGTGCGTACCTGTCGTACGTCATGTGCAAGGCGATGAACCGCTCCTTCATCTCCGTCATCGCGGGCGGCTTCGGCATCGAGGCACCCCGCACCGACGGCGAGGAGGAGACCGGCGAGCACCGGGAGACGGATGCGGCGCAGGTCGCCGAGCTCCTCGCGAACGCGTCGAGCGTCGTCATCACGCCCGGCTACGGCATGGCCGTCGCCCAGGCCCAGTACCCGGTCGCCGAGCTCGCCTCGACGCTGCGTTCGCGCGGCGTCGACGTGCGGTTCGGCATCCACCCGGTCGCCGGCCGCCTCCCTGGGCACATGAACGTGCTGCTGGCCGAGGCGAAGGTGCCGTACGACATCGTGCTCGAGATGGACGAGGTGAACGACGACCTCGCCGAGACCGACGTGGTGCTGGTGATCGGCGCGAACGACACCGTGAATCCGGCCGCCGCGGAGGACCCGGGCAGCCCCATCGCCGGGATGCCGGTGCTGCGGGTGTGGGAGGCGCGCGACGTCGTGGTGTTCAAGCGGTCGATGGCATCCGGGTACGCCGGCGTGCAGAACCCGCTGTTCTTCCGCGACAACGCGCAGATGCTGTTCGGCGACGCGAAGGAACGGGTGGAGGACATCCTCCGCGCGCTGTGAGGCCGGGCGGGCGTCGGTGACAGACTGAGCAGATGAGCATCGGGTCGAAGACGACGCCCGCCCCGGCCAGGCGCGGCCGTCCCGGGTACGACCGCGAGGGTGTCCTCGCCGTCGCCGTGCAGCTGTTCAACGAACAGGGGTACGACGCGACGAGCGTGTCCGACCTCGCGCAGCGGCTCGGGCTGACGAAGTCCGCGCTCTACCACCACTTCAGTTCGAAGGAGGAGCTGCTGCAGGTGGCGCTCGACGCCGCGCTGGGCGGACTCGAGGCCGTGCTGGCCGAGGCGGAGGCGGTGGAGGGGCCTGCGATCGACCGGCTCCGCGCCGTCATCCGCGGCGCGGCCGACGTGCTCGTCGACCAGCTCCCCGCCGTGACGCTGCTGCTGCGGGTGCGCGGCAACAGCCCGGTCGAGCTCGCCGCGCTCGAGCGCCGGCGGCTGTTCGACCAGCAGGTCACCCGCCTCGTCGCCGAGGCGCAGCAGGGCGGCGACGTGCGCGACGACGTCGACGCCTCGGTCGTCGCGCGCCTCATCTTCGGCATGATCAACTCGGTCGTCGAGTGGTACCGCCCCGGCGGCCCGGTGGACGGCGCCCGGCTCGGCCACGACATCCTCACGGTCGCGCTCGACGGGCTGCGCCCGCCCGCCTCCTGACGCGGTCCGGCCCGGCACCGCCGGAGCGGGACCGGGCCGGATGCGGCGCGCGGCTCAGGCGTGCAGGTCGATGTTCATCGGGTCCTTGATGAGCGAGACGCCGATGAGGGACACGACCGCGGCGATCGCGATGTAGAGCCCGATCGTCCACGACATGCCGGTGGCGTTCATGAGCGCCTCGGCGATCATCGGCGCGAAGGCGCCGCCGAGGATCGCGCCGAGCGCGTACCCGATCGAGACGCCGGAGTAGCGCACGTTCGCGGGGAACATCTCCGCGTACAGCGCGGCCTGCGGGCCGTACGAGAGGCCGAGCCCGAACGTCATGACGAACAGCGCGACGAAGTACCAGCCGATCTCGGCGGTGTCGATGAGGAACCACATCGGGACGGCCCAGACGGCGAGGAACAGGTAGCCGATCTGGAACGTGCGCACCCGGCCGATCCGGTCGGAGATCCGCCCGCCCCAGAGGGTGAAGCCGAGCCACCCGAACGAGGCCAGGGTGGTGGCCAGCAGCACGGTGGGCCGGTCCATGCCGAGTGCGGTGACCGCGTAGGTCGCGAAGAACGCGATGAGCAGGTAGCCGGCGGCGTTGTTGGCGATGAACACGACCGCGGTGAGCACGACCTCGCGCCAGTTCTTGCGGAACAGCCGGCGCAGCGGCGCCGAGGACTCCTTGCGGCGGCGCAGCAGGTCGGCGAAGACCGGGCTCTCCTCCACGGCGCGACGGATCACGTAGCCGATGGCGATGAGCACGATCGAGAACAGGAACGGGATGCGCCAGCCCCACTCCAGGAACGCCTCGGGCGACATCGACGAGGTGAGGATCCACAGGGTCGCGGTCGCGAGGATCATGCCGACCGGCACCCCGATCTGCGGGAACGCGCCGAAGAAGCCGCGGCGGCCCTTGGGCGCGTGCTCGACCGACATGAGCGCCGCGCCGCCCCATTCGCCGCCCGCCGAGAAGCCCTGCAGGATGCGGAGCACGATGAGCAGCACGGGCGCCGCGATGCCGATCGCGGCGTAGGTGGGCAGGACGCCGATGAGCGAGGTGGACGCGCCCATCATGATGAGCGTGAGCACCAGCATCCGCTTGCGGCCGAGCCGGTCGCCGAGGTACCCCGCGACGACCGCGCCGAGCGGGCGGAAGAGGAACGAGATGCCGATCGTCGCGAACGACAGCACCTGCGCGAGTCCGGCGTTGGACTCGGCGAGCGGCGCGAGGAAGAGCGGCGCGAGCACGAGCCCGGCGGCCTGTGCGTAGATGAAGAAGTCGTACCACTCGATCGAGGTGCCGACGAGGGTGCCGGCGAGGACCTTGCGTTCCTCCCGCGTGACGGTGCCGGTGCGTTCGGATGCCTGGGTGGGTGACGCCATGGGGTGAACTCCGTTGTTCGAGGCGGTCTCGGCCGGGGGAATTCCTGACCGATCGGTGAGGAAACCTCAACATAGCGGACAGCGCTGACCGCCGGGAAGAGGCCCTGTGGACGGCTCAGCCGGGTCGCACGAGCAGGTTCGAGATGCGCCCCGTCGCGAGCAGCGCACCGGCCTCGTCCTCGATCCGGATGTCGTAGGTGGCGATCCGCCGGCCGCGGTGGAGGGCGGTCGCCGTGCCGGTGATGACACCCTCGCGCGCGCCGCGGTGGTGCGTGATGTTGAGGTCAACGCCGACGCAGACCATCCCGAGGGTGCTCGCGTGCACCATCGCCGCCCACGACCCGATCGCCTCGGCGAGCGCGGCGCTCGCCCCGCCGTGCAGCCTGCCGAGCGACTGCGTGTTGCCGGCGACGGGCATCGTCGCGACGACCCGGTCGGGCGACTGCTCCCGCACCTCGATGCCGAGCTTCACGTCGAGCGCGCCCGGCTCGATCCGCCACTGTCCGTCGGTCATCCGCACTCCGTCCACAGGTCGCCGGTGCGGCCTTGTCGGGGCCGCGTCGGTCTGACACTATTACTGAACGATCGGTCTGCAAAGATGCACGGCCGCACTCCCCGGTGCGATGACGCAGAGGAAGGACACCGATGTCCGAGGCTTCACGGCACGCGGCGACGGCGACGTCGCTGCGGATCGAGCGCGGCGCCGACCGGGTGGTCGCGACCCTCGACCGCCCCGAGGTGCGCAACGCCATCGACCAGGCGCTCGTCGACGAGCTGCACGCGCTGTGCGCGGAGCTGGAGGCCGAGCCTCGCACGCTCATCCTCACCGGCGCGCACGGCGTCTTCGCCTCCGGCGCCGACATCGCCCAGCTCCGGGACCGCCGCGCGGCCGACGCCCGCGCCGGCATCAACACGACGGTCTTCCGCCGCATCCACGACCTGCCCATGCCGGTCATCGCCGCGGTCGACGGCTACGCCCTGGGCGGCGGCGCGGAGCTCGCCTACGCCGCCGACCTGCGGATCGGCACGCCGGCGCTCCGGATCGGCAACCCGGAGACCGGGCTCGGCATCATCGCGGCGGCCGGGGCGACCTGGCGTCTCCCGGCGATCGTGGGCGAGGCACGGGCCGCGGAGCTCCTGCTCACCGGCCGCGTGCTCGACGGCGAGGAGGCCCTCGCCTGGGGCCTCGTGAGCGCGCTCCACCCCGCGGACGAGTTGCTGCCGGCCGCCCACGCCCTCGCCGGCCGCATCGCCCGCAACGACGCGCTCGCCACGCAGTACACGAAGCGCGCCCTCGCCGCCCCCGCTGCGGCCCACCCCGCCCTCGACCTCGAGCTCCAGGCCGAACTGTTCGACCGCCCCGAGAAGCACGCGCGCATGAGCGCGTTCCTGGAACGGCGGGCCCGATGAGCGTGCCCGCGAAGGTCGGCGTACTCGGCGGCGGCCGCATGGGCGCCGGGATCGCCCACGCCTTCGTCCTGGCAGGCGCCGAGGTGACGGTCGTCGAGCGCGACGAGGCGGCGGCGGATGCGGCGGCGGACCGCGTGCGGGCGAACCTCGCCCGGTCCCTCGAGCGCGGCACGGCGGCCCGGCCGCTCGACGAGCTCACGAACGCCGTCCGATGCGGCACCGACACGGCCTGGTTCGCGGACGCGGGCCTCGTGATCGAGGCGGTGCCGGAGGACCGCGCGCTGAAGACCGAGGCGCTGCGGCGCGCCGAGGCCGCGATGCCCGCGCACGGCGTGCTCGCCTCGAACACCTCCTCCATCTCGATCGACGCCCTCGCCGGTGCGCTCACCCGGCCCGGACGCTTCGTGGGGCTGCACTTCTTCAACCCGGTGCCGGCGTCCGCGCTGGTGGAGGTGGTCGTGGGGGCCGCGACCGAGCGCGACGTCACGACGGCCGCGACCGGGTGGGTGGACGCGCTCGGCAAGCGCGCGGTCGTGGTGCGGGACGCACCGGGCTTCGCCTCCAGCCGGCTCGGGGTGGCCCTGGCCATGGAGGCGATCCGGATGCTCGAGGAGGGCGTCGCCTCGGCCGCCGACATCGACGCCGCCATGGAGCTCGGGTACCGGCATCCCGTGGGGCCGCTGCGCACCACCGACCTCGTCGGCCTCGACGTGCGCCTCGGGATCGCCGAGGAGCTCCACCGCGAACTCGGCGAGCGCTTCGCGCCGCCCCGGCTGCTGCGCGACCTCGTCGCGCAGGGCCACCTCGGTCGCAAGAGCGGCCGCGGCTTCTACGAATGGAGTGAGGGATGAACCGGATGCTGCCGAGCCACCTGCAGGGCCGATGGTGGACGCCCGACGACGAGACCGGCGCGACCCCCGTGCACGACGCGTCGACCGGTGAGGTCGTCACGCTCGTGAGCGCTCGCGGCGCGGACCTCGACGGCGCGCTGTCGTACGCGCGGACGGTCGGGCAGGCGAGCCTCGGCGAGCTGACCTTCCACCGGCGCGCCCTGCTGCTCAAACGCTTCGCGACCGTGCTGAGCGAGCACAAGGAGGAGCTCTACGAGCTGTCGAAGCGCGCCGGCGCCACGGTGCGGGACTCGATGATCGACGTCGACGGCGGCATCGGGGTGCTCTTCGCCTACGGGTCGAAGGGCCGGCGCGAGCTGCCGAACGCCCGCATGGTGCTGGACGGCCCGGCGGAGTCGCTGTCGAAGGACGGCTCGTTCCTCGGCCGTCACGTCTACACGCGTCTCCCGGGCGTCGCGGTGCAGATCAACGCGTTCAACTTCCCCGTCTGGGGCGCGCTGGAGAAGTTCGCCCCCGCCTTCCTCGCCGGGGTCCCCACCCTCGTGAAACCGGCGACCCCCACGGCGTACGTGGCCGAGGCATGGGTGCGGATCCTCGTCGACGCGGGGGTGCTCCCCGACGGCTCGCTGCAGCTGCTGAGCGGGAGCGCCGCCGGGCTCCTCGACGCCCTGCGACTCGGCGACCTGGTGGGCTTCACCGGCAGCGCCTCGACCGCCGACCGGCTCCGCGAACACCCCCGCATCCGCTCGGGCGAGGTGCGGTTCACCGCCGAGACCGACTCGATCAACGCCTCCGTCCTCGGCCCGGACGCCGCTCCCGGCACCCCCGAGTTCGACGCGTACGTGAAGCAGCTGCTCGTCGAACTCACCGCGAAGGCCGGGCAGAAGTGCACGGCCATCCGGCGCGCCATCGTACCCGCCGAGCGCGTGGACGACGTCGTCGACGCGCTCCGTGCGAAGCTCGACGAACGCGTCGTGATCGGCGACCCGCGCGCCGAGACCGTCACGATGGGCCCGCTCGTCTCGCGCGACCAGCGCAACGACGTGCTGCGCCAGGTGCGGCGGCTGCTGGACGCGGGCGGCGAGCTGCGGATCGGCGGGCTCGACGCCCCCGAGGTCGTCCGCGCCGACGGGTCCGTGGGGCCTGCGGGCGACGGCGCCTTCGTCGCCCCGACGGTGCTGACGTTCGCGGATGCGGCGACCCCCGCGGTGCACGAGCTCGAGGCGTTCGGGCCGGTCGCCAGCATCCTGCCGTACCGCTCGGTCGTCGAGGCGGCGGAGCTCGTGAACCGCGGCGGCGGGTCGCTCGTGACGAGCGTCGCGACCCACGACCCCGAGGTCGCGGCGCTGCTGCTGGAACGGATCGGCGCCGCGAACGGGCGGGTGCTCCTCCTCGACCGCGACGACGCCCGCACCTCCACCGGCCACGGCTCCCCCGTGCCGCACCTCGTGCACGGCGGGCCGGGCCGGGCGGGCGGCGGCGAGGAGCTCGGCGGTATCCGTGCCGTGCTGCACCACATGCAGCGCACGGCCGTGCAGGGCAGCCCCGCGATGCTCACCGCGCTCACGGGCGTCTGGCACGCCGGCGCACCCGCGTCGGACGACGGCCGGCACCCGTTCCGCAAGTCGCTCCGGGAACTGCGGATCGGCGACCGGATCGAGTCCGCCTCGCGCACGGTGACCCTGGAGGACATCGAGACGTTCGCGCACTTCACCGGCGACACGTTCTACGCCCACATGGACGAGGCCGCCGCGGCCGCGAACCCGTTCTTCCCGGGCCGCGTCGCGCACGGCTACCTGCTCGTGTCGTGGGCGGCGGGTCTGTTCGTCGACCCCGACCCGGGCCCCGTGCTCGCCAACTACGGCCTCGAGGATCTCCGGTTCCTCACCCCGGTCTCCCCCGGCGACGAGATCCGGGTGACCCTCACGGCGAAGCAGATCACGCCGCGCGAGACCGACGACTACGGCGAGGTGCGCTGGGACGCGGTCATCCGCAACCAGCGTGACGAGCCGGTCGCGACCTACGACGTGCTCACCCTCGTCGCGAAGGATGCCGAACCGGCGGATGCGGCGGCCGGCCGCCGCGAGGAGGTGGCGGCGCGATGACCGACGCGACCCTGCGGCCGATGATGCAGCGCGACCGGGCCTCCGCGGCGCTCGGGTTCACCGTCGAGCGCGACGAGCCCGGCCACGCCGTGGTGTCGATGACGGTCCGCGAGGACATGACGAACGGCTTCGGCATCACGCACGGCGGCATGGTGTTCGCCCTCGCCGACACCGCGTTCGCGATCGCCTGCAACGAGGACGAGCGGGTGACGGTCGCCGCCGGCGCCGACATCACCTTCCTGCAGCCCACCGTGCCCGGGCAGGTGCTCACCGCCTCGGCCCTGCGCCGCACCGTGCGCGGCCGCACCGGCGTGTACGACGTCACCGTCACCGACGAGCACGGCGAGCCGGTCGCGGAGTTCCGCGGCCGCTCCTTCACCACCGACCGCACCGCCTGACCCCCGGGAGCATCCATGTCGAAGACGACCACCGCGACCCGCCCGCGCACCGCAGAACCGGACCCCGCCGTCATCGGTCGCGCCGAGCTGGAGCGCCTGCAGCTCGAACGCCTGCAGTGGACCGTGCGCCACGCGTACGAGCAGGTCCCCCTCTACCGGCGGAAGTTCGACGAGGCGGGCGTCGGGCCGGACGACATCCGGAGCCTCGCGGACGTGCGCCGGCTCCCCTTCACGACGAAGGAGGACCTCCGGCAGTCGTACCCGTTCGGCATGTTCGCGGTGCCGATGGCCGACGTCCGCCGCGTGCACGCGTCGTCCGGCACCACCGGCCGCCCCACCGTCGTCGGCTACACCGAGGGCGATCTCGACCGGTGGGGCGCGCTCGTCGCGCGGTCGCTGTCGGCGGCGGGCGTGCGGGCGGGCATGAAGGTGCACAACGCGTACGGGTACGGCCTGTTCACCGGCGGGCTCGGCGCGCACGGCGGCATCGAACGGCTCGGCGCCACCGTCATCCCGATGTCGGGCGGGCAGACCGCCCGGCAGGTGCAGCTCATCCGCGACTTCGAGCCCGACGCGATCATGTGCACGCCGAGCTACCTGCTCACGATCGCCGACGCGATGGCGGATGCCGGGATCGACCCGGCCGGCACGTCGCTGCGGGTCGCGATCCTCGGCGCGGAGCCGTGGACGAACCGGATGCGGACGGAGATCGAACGGCGGCTCGGGCTCGACGCGGTCGACATCTACGGGCTCAGCGAGGTCATGGGGCCGGGCGTCGCGAGCGAGAGCGTGCTCACGAAGGACGGCCCGCACGTCTGGGAGGACCACTTCCTCCCGGAGACGATCGACGGCGAGAGCGGGGCGCCGCTGCCCGACGGCGAGCTCGGCGAGCTCGTGTTCACCTCGCTCACGAAGGAGGCGTTCCCGGTCATCCGCTACCGCACCCGCGACCTCACCCGGCTCCTGCCCGGCACCGCGTACCCGGCGATGCGGCGGATCGAGAAGATCACCGGACGCAACGACGACATGATCATCCTCCGCGGCGTGAACCTCTTCCCGACGCAGATCGAGGAGCTCGTGATGGGCATCGAGACCCTCACGCCCCACTTCGTGCTGGAGCTGCGCCGCGAGGGGCACCTGGACTGCATGACCGTGCGGATCGAACGCGCCCCGCACCTGGACCGTGCGACCTGCGAGGCGGCGGCGGTCGTGCTCGCCGAGCGCATCAAGACGCACATCGGCACCTCGGTCGAGGTCGCGGTGGAGGAGCCCGGGACGCTGCCGCGCAGCGAGGGCAAGTACAAGCGGGTCTACGACCACCGCTGATCCACCCGCCGGGGTTGCCCCCGTGGCATCCCCGGCCTACCATTACTGAACGATCGGTCTGTAAAGGAGTCGACGATGACGACAGCAGCACCTCCCGTGACGGAGGCGGAGGCCCAGGCGGCCTTCGACGAGCTCATCGCGGCCGACGCGCGCATCGAACCGCGCGACTGGATGCCGGAGGGGTACCGCCGCACGCTCATCCGGCAGATCTCGCAGCACGCCCACTCGGAGATCATCGGCATGCAGCCGGAGGGCAACTGGATCACCCGGGCGCCGAGCCTCAAGCGCAAGGCGATCCTGCTGGCCAAGGTGCAGGACGAGGCCGGGCACGGGCTCTACCTCTACTCGGCGGCGCAGACCCTCGGCATCACCCGCGACGAGATGACGGCGCAGCTCATCGACGGCCGCGCGAAGTACTCGTCGATCTTCAACTACCCGACCCCGACCTGGGCCGACATGGGCGCGATCGGCTGGCTCGTCGACGGCGCCGCGATCTGCAACCAGGTGCCGCTGTGCCGCGCGTCGTACGGTCCGTACGGCCGGGCGATGGTGCGCATCTGCAAGGAGGAGTCGTTCCACCAGCGGCAGGGGTTCGAGATCCTCCTCACCCTCATGCAGGGCAGCGAGGCGCAGCGCCGGATGGCGCAGGATGCGGTCGACCGCTGGTACTGGCCGTCGCTCATGATGTTCGGCCCGCCCGACGACGCGTCGCCGAACTCGGCGCAGTCCACCGCCTGGAAGATCAAGCGCTTCTCGAACGACGAGCTGCGCCAGCGGTTCATCGGCATGCTCGTGCCGCAGGCCGAGGCGCTGGGCGTGACCCTGCCCGACCCGGAGCTGCGCTGGGACGAGGAGGCCGGGCGCTGGCACACGAGCGAGATCGACTGGACCGAGTTCCGCGAGGTGCTCGCCGGCCGCGGCCCCCTGAACGCCCTCCGCCTGCGGCATCGGCGCGAGGCGCACGAGGACGGCGCCTGGGTGCGCGAGGCGGCCGCCGCCTACGCCGCCACGCGGGCGCAGGCTGAACGGATCGCCTCATGACCTCCCCCGGTTCGTCGCCCGCAGAGCAGTGGCCCCTGTGGGAGGTGTTCGTGCGCGCCAAGCGCGGGCTCTCGCACGTGCACGTCGGGTCGCTTCACGCCCCCGACGCCGAGCTCGCCGTGCGGAACGCCCGCGACCTGTACACCCGGCGCGGCGAGGGCGTCTCGATCTGGGTGGTCCCGGCCGAGGCGATCACTGCCAGCGACCCCGATGCGAAGGGCGCGTTCTTCGAGAGCCCCGCCGGCAAGAACTACCGGCACGCGAAGTACTACACCGCGTCCGAGGGGGTGCCGCACCTGTGAGCACGCACGACCTCCACGGCGAGGTGACGGTCGACGACGTCGAACTGGCGGCCGAGCTCGCCGGCGAGGGCGGCCGGGCCGCATCCGCCGACGTCGCGGCATACGCGCTGCGGCTCGGCGACGACGCCCTCGTGCTGGCGCAGCAGCTCGGCGCCTGGGTCTCGCGCGCGCCCGAACTCGAGGAGGACGTCGCGCTCGCGAACATCGCGCTGGACCTCCTCGGCCACGCCCGCTCGCTGCTGCACTACGCCGGCACCTTCGACGGCCGCACCGAGGACGACCTCGCGTACTTCCGCGACGAACCGGACTTCCGCAGCGCCTGGCTGTTCGAGCAGCCGAACGGCGACTTCGCGCACACGATCGCCCGCCAGCTGGTTGCCGCTGGCTGGCTGTGCGAGCTGTACGCCGCGCTCACCGCATCCGCCGACGCGACCCTCGCGGCCGTCGCGGCGAAGGCGGTCAAGGAGGTCGACTACCACCGCGACCACGCCGTGCAGTGGACGCTGCGGCTGGCGCTCGGCACCGAGGAGTCCCGTCGGCGGATGCTGACCGCGATCGCGGACGTGTGGCCGTACGTCGACGAGCTCTTCCGCGACGACGACCTGATCGACCGGCTCGAGGGGGTCGCGGTGCGCCCGTCGACCCTGCGCGCCGCGTTCGACCGCGCGGTCGGCGCCGTGCTTGCCGAGGCCGACGTGCCGGTCCCGGACGTGCAGCCCGCCGCGGGGGGCGGGCGGGACGGCGCCCACTTCCCGAGCTTCGGGGCGCTGCTCGCCGAGATGCAGGTGCTCGCCCGGCAGCATCCGGGGGCGACCTGGTGACCGGCACGGCGTGGGAGGTCGCGGCGACCGTGTGCGACCCCGAGGTGCCGGTGCTGACGATCGCCGACCTCGGCGTCCTCCGCGACGTCCGCGAGGACGGCGACGCGGTGACGGTGACGATCACCCCGACGTACTCCGGCTGCCCCGCCATGGACACGATCCGACAGGACCTCGAACTCGCGCTCGGCGCCGCGGGGTACGCGCACGTGGAGGTGCGACTCGTGCTGTCGCCCGCCTGGACCACCGACTGGATGAGCGAGGACGGCAAGCGCAAGCTGACCGAGTTCGGCATCGCGCCGCCCACGGGCCGCGCCGCCGCATCCGGGCCGGTCCGCGTGCAGCTCGGCGTGCGCTGCCCGCGTTGCGGCTCGCTCGACACGAGGGAGGTCACCCGGTTCGGCTCCACCTCCTGCAAGGCGCTGTACGAGTGCCGCGCCTGCCTCGAGCCGTTCGACTTCTTCAAGGTGCACTGATGCCGGACTCCCCCACCCTCACCGAGCAGGCCGCCCTCGCCGACGCCCTGCTGCACAGCGCCGTCGGCGGTCCCACCGCCACCGGGCGCAGACGCGCGCGGTTCCACCCGCTCCGGGTGGCCGAGGTGCGCCCCCTCACCGCCGACGCGGTCGAGGTCACCTTCGCGGTGCCGGACGACCTCGCCGGCGAGTACGACTACCTGCCCGGGCAGTACGTGGCCCTCCGCGCCCGTCTCGACGGGCAGGAGGTGCGCCGCTCCTACTCGCTGTGCCGCCCGCCGACCGCCGGGTCGGTGAGCATCGCGATCAAGCGGGCGAGCGGCGGCCGGTTCTCCGAATGGGCGCAGACCGGCCTCCGCCCCGGCGACGAGCTCGACGTGATGAGCCCGCAGGGCACCTTCACCACGACACTCGACGACCTCGACGGCGCCCACGTCGCCGCCGTCGCCGCGGGATCGGGCATCACCCCGCTCATGGCGCTCGCGACGACCGTGCTCACCCGCTCGGCGAGCGCCCGGTTCACGCTCGTCTACACGAACCGGTCCAGCCTCGACGTGATGTTCCTCGACGAGCTGGCGGACCTGAAGGACCGCTTCCCCACCCGCTTCGCGCTCCACCACGTGCTCTCGCGGGAGCAGCGGGCGGCGCCCCTCCTCTCCGGGCGCATCGACGAGGACCGGCTCCGCCGCATCCTCGACGGGCTCGTGCTGCCGTCGACCGTCGACGAGTGGTTCCTGTGCGGGCCGATGGAACTCGTGCAGCTGTGCCGGGACACCCTGGCTGACATCGGCGTCGACCGCGCGCATGTGCGGTACGAGCTGTTCACCACCGGCGACGACACCGGACGGGACGCGCCGCGACCGCCGGTGCGGGTGCGGGCCGACGAACCCGTGCACACGATCGAGTTCACGCTCGACGGCCAGTCGACCCGGGTCGACAGCCCCGTCGCCGCCCGTGAGTCGATCCTCGACGCCGCCCTCCGGGTGCGCCCCGACACCCCGTTCGCCTGCGCCGGCGGCGTGTGCGGCACCTGCCGCGCCCGGGTGCTCACCGGCTCGGTGGCGATGACCGAGAACTACGCGCTCGAACCCGACGAGATCGAGCGGGGGTACGTGCTCACCTGCCAGTCCCACCCCACCTCCGACCGGGTCACGGTCGACTACGACGAATGAGGACCGCATGATCGAGCTGCGCATCGACGACGACGTCGCCCGCATCGTCCTGACGAACCCCGACCGGCTGAACGCCCTCGACGAGCAGGCGCTCCGCGACCTCGACGCCGCGTACGCCGAGGCCGAGGCGGCGGGCGTGCGCGCCCTCACCCTGCGCGGCGAGGGCCGCGCGTTCTGCGCGGGCCGCGACATCGCCGGCGTCGACGCCGCCACCGACGACGTGACCGGCTACCTCGACGGCCTGCTCACCCCGCTCCTGCACCGCATCGCCGCGTTCCCGGCGCCGACCTTCGCCGCCGCCCACGGCGCCTGCCTGGGCGTGGGACTCGGCCTGCTCATCGCGACCGACGTCGTGTACGTCGCCGACACCGCGAAGATCGGGTCGCCGTTCGCCGGGCTCGGCGCGGCGCTCGACTCCGGCGGGCACGCCCTCTTCGTCGAGCGGCTCGGTGCGCACCGCACGCTCGACCTCGTCTACACCGGCGGGATGCTGTCGGGCGACGAGGCCGTGCGGCTCGGCCTGTTCTCCCGGAGCATGCCGGCGGGCGAGGTGCAGGACGCCGTCGACACGGCGGCGCGGGCCGCCGCATCCGGGCCCACCGCCGCGTTCCTCGCGAGCAAGCGCATCGTCGCGCGGCTCCGCGACGAGCGGGCGGGCCTCTGGGAGGCGGTCGCCGCCGAGAACGCCGCCCAGGCGGCCCTCCGCGACACCGACGACTACCGGGAGGGGTTCGCCGCGTTCCAGGCGAAGCGGCGCCCGGTGTTCCACGGGCACTGACCGCGCCTCGTAGGCTGGGAGGCATGCGGCTGGCCACCTGGAACGTCAACTCCATCCGCGCCCGGGTGGCGCGCACCGTCGAGTTCTGCGTGCGCGAGCACGTCGACGTGCTCGCGATGCAGGAGATCAAGTGCAAGCCCGAGCAGTTCCCCTACGGGCCGTTCGAGGAGGCCGGCTATCACGTCGTCGCGCATGGCCTGAACCAGTGGAACGGCGTCGCGATCGCGAGCCGTGAGCCGATCGAGGACGTGGAGACCGCGTTCCCAGGCATGCCCGGGTTCCTCAAGGGTCACGAGGGGCCCGATGTGCCGCAGGAGGCCCGCGCCCTCGGCGCGACCGTCGGCGGTGTGAAGGTGTGGAGCCTGTACGTGCCCAACGGCCGCTCGCTCGACGACCCGCACTACCGGTACAAGCTCGACTGGCTCGGCGCCCTCGCCGACTACACGCGCGACTCGCTCGCCGCGAACCCCGACCTGCCGCTTGCGCTCGTCGGCGACTTCAACATCGCGCCGACCGACGACGACAACGGCGACCCGACGGTCGTCGAGGGCGTCACCACCCACGTGTCGCCGCCCGAGCGCGCCGCGTTCCAGGCGCTGCTGGACGCGGGCCTGTCCGACACCGTCCGCCCGCTCGTGCCGACCGGCTACACGTACTGGGATTACAAGCAGCTGCGCTTCCCCCGCAACCAGGGGCTGCGGATCGACTTCATCCTCGGCTCGCACGCGTTCTCGCAGGCGGTCACGGGCGCCGCGATCCACCGTGACGAGCGCAAGGGCGAGATCCCCAGCGACCACGTGCCCGTGGTCGTCGACCTCGACCTCACCGGTCCGGACGACGACGTCCCGATGATCTTCGGCTGACGTTCACAGGCCCCGGTCGGCGGCATCCATGTCCCCCGTGACCACGGGGCCCGCCGGGGCGTACCGCAGCAGTACCGCGCCCTTGGGCGTGGACTCCGCCGGTTCGAGGAGCCGGAGGGTCGCCGGGAGCGCCCCGTCGGGGAACAGCTTCTTGCCGCATCCGAGCACGACCGGGTAGACCCACAGGTGCAGTTCGTCGAACAGGGTCTCGCGCAGCAGCGTCTGCGCGAGGTCGATGCTGCCGATCACGTGGATGTCGCGGTGCTGTTCGCGGAGCCGCCCGATCGCGGTGCGCAGATCCGGGCCGAGGCGGGTGGAGCCCACCCACGACAGTCGCGGTGCCCCGCGGGAGGCGACGTACTTCGGCACCCGGTTCAGCGCGTTCGCGATCTCCACGTCGGTGCCGGTGTGCGAGGGCCAGTATGCGGCGAAGAGGTCGTAGGTGCGGCGTCCGAGCAGGAGCGCGTCCATGCGGCGGATGCCGTCGGTGATCCGCGCGCCACCGACCGGGTCCATGAACGCGGCCTGCCAGCCGCCGAACGGGAATCCGCCGGAGGGGTCCTCGTCCGGACCGCCCGGGGCCTGCGCCACCCCGTCGAGCGTGGTGAACATGTCGATCACCACGCGGCCGGTCATGCCGTCGCCTCCGGCACGAGGTAGAGGAAGCCGAGCGCGTTGCCGTCCGGGTCCTCGACGTCACGGCTGTACATGAAGGTCTGGTCCTCCGGCGGATGCGCCTCCCGCCCGCCGGCGGCGATCGCCCGCTCGACGAGGTCGTCGACCTCCGCGCGGGTGTCGCGGACGAACGACACCACCGTCTGCACGGCCTCGGCCGGGTCGACGATCCGCTTGTCGGTGAAGGTCGCGAAGAACGCGCGGTCCATGAGCATGAGGGCCAGCGAGTCGTCGTCCCACAGCATGCAGGCGGCGTTCGCGTCGGTGAAGTTCGGTTCCGCCCGGGCGCCGAGGGCGGTGTAGAACGCCTTCGCCCGTTCGACGTCGCCGGTGGGCAGGTTCACGAAGATCCGCGGCATGTGTGGCAACCCCTTCGTTCGCCGGACGCTGCGACCAGCATGCGCCTTCGCCGCACCGGGCGGAACCCCCGGGGACGACGGAAGCCCCGGGCGGTCGGCCCGGGGCTTCCGTGAGGGTCGCGTGGGGTTACGCGGCGACCTCGACGCGCGCGTAGCGCGAGACGAGGGCGATGAACGCGTCGAGGTAGGCGCGGAGGAACTCGGCCGTGGCCTCGACCGTGACCTCGCCGTCCTCGCCGAACAGACCCGGGGTGGCCTGGATGTAGCCCTCGGGCTGACCCAGGGTCGGGGCGTTGTAGTGGCTGAGGATGGCCTTCAGGTGCTGCTGCGCCGCGGCGGTGGCGATGCCGCCGCCGGAGGTGCCGATGACGGCGGTGGGCTTGCCGTCGAAGGACCCCTGCCCCCACGGGCGGGCGGCCCAGTCGAGGGCGTTCTTCAGCACGCCGGGGATGGAGCGGCTGTACTCGGGGGTGACGATGATGACGCCGTCGACGTCGGCGATGGCCTGCTTGAAGTCGCGCGCGACCTGCGGGTAGTCCGCGTCGTGGTCGGGCGAGTAGAAGGGCAGGTCCTTGATCGGGATCTCCTGAAGGGTGACGCCCTCCGGCGCGAGCCGCTCGAGCGCCTTCGCGAGACGCCGGTTGATGGACGTGCTCGAGATGCTGCCGACGATGTACCCGATCGTGATGTCGCTCACGTGTGCTCCTTCGTGTGTGACGGCTCCCGGTGAGCCGGTGGGCTGCTGCCCGTTGGAGCCGAACGCCACCCGCATCCGCTCTATTCCCGCGCATGCACCTCGCCCACCCCCGGGGGAGCGGGGGATGCGGGGGTCAGCTGCGGTGGGCGGCGCGGCCGGTGTGGCCGGCGAGCGCGTCGGCGGCGCGGACGAGCGCGAGGTGCGACAGCGCCTGCGGGGTGTTGCCCGCCTGGTGCCCGCTGACCGGGTCGAACTCCTCGGCGATGAGCCCCACGTCGTTCGCGGCGCGCAGGGCCGACGCCATGAGCCGTTCCGCATCCTCGTGGCGGCCCATGCCGGCGTACTGCTCGACGAGCCAGAACGAGCAGGCGATGAACGCGTTCTCGCCGCCCGCGAGCCCGTCGACCCCCGTCGCCGATCGGTAGCGCTCGACCAGGCCGGTGGGCATGAGGGTCTGCTCGATGCGCTCGACCGTGGCCACCATGCGCAGGTCGTCCGGGGCGCAGAAGCCCACCTGCGGCAGGAGCAGCAGCGACGCGTCGACCTCGTCGGTCTCGTAGTGCTGCGTGAACCAGCCGCCCTCGGGGTGCACGCCGTGGTCGCGGATCTCGGCCGACAGGCGGGCGCGGAGCGTCTTCCACTTCTCGACCGGCCCCTCCAGGCCCCAGCGTTCCACCGCGCGCACCCCGCGGTCGAACGCCGCCCACATCATGGCGCGCGACTGCGTGAACATGCGTCGCGGGCCGCGCACCTCCCAGATGCCGTTGTCGGGGTTCGCGATCCCGGCCTCCACGCGGTCGATGAGGGCGCGCTGCAGCGGCCATGAGAAGTCGTCCTCGGCGAGGCCCGCGATCCGCGCCGCCTCGAGCGCGACCATCACCTCGCCGATGACGTCGCCCTGGTACTGGTCGACGGCGCCGTTGCCGATGCGCACGGGCGCGGCACCCTGATAGCCGGGGAGGCTCGTGAGCTCGCGCTCGGCGAGGTCGCGCTCCCCCGCGAGCCCGTACATGATCTGCATCTGCGAGGGTTTGCCGGCGACGGTCCGCAGCAGCCACATCCGCCAGCGTTCGGCGACGCCCAGGAACCCGTGCGCGACCAGGGCTTCGAGGGTGAGGGCGGCGTCTCGCAGCCACACGTAGCGGTAGTCCCAGTTGCGGGCGCCGCCGAACTGCTCCGGCAGCGACGTGGTCGCCGCCGCGACAATGCCGCCGGTGTCCTCGTGCGAGAGCGCACGCAGCACGAGCAGCGAGCGCACGACGTGGTCGTGGTGTGGACCGTCGTAGGAGATCGTGCCCGCCCACTGCAGCCACCACTCCCGGGTCGACCGGTACGCGTGCGCGACGTCGAGCGGCGCGGGCTCCGGGTCGAACGAACGGCACCAGGTGGCGACGAGGTCGCGGCCGTCCCCCGCCGCCACCGTGAACACGGCGCGATGGGCATGGTCGGATGCGGAGAGCGCGATGCCGCGCACCACCAGCGTGTCCGGGCCCGCGGTCGCCCGCAGGGCCGGCGACTGCGCGGTGCCGGTCTGGCGCACCCACGGGATCGCGCGGGCGTAGTCGAACCGCATCCGGAGTTCGGTGGCGAACTCGACCTCGCCGGAGATCCCGACGATACGGCGGACGAGGTCGACCCGGCCGTGGTCGGTCGGCATGAAGTCGGTCACCTCGGCGACGCCGGATGCGGTCTCCCACCGGGTCACGAGGATCATGGTGTCGCCGTCGTAGCGGCGGGTGGCGACGGCGTCCGGGTCGGTCGGGGCGACGCGCCAGCATCCGTGGTCCGGGGTGCCGAGCAGGGCCCCGAAGAGGGAGCCCGAGTCGTAGCGGGGGGCGCAGAACCAGTCGATGCTGCCGTCGCGGGAGACCAGCGCCGCCGTCCGGCAGTCGCTGATGATGGCATAGTCCTCGATGGGTGCGCTCACGGGATGATTCTGCCGTCTCGCGCACTACGGTGTCGGCTATGACGGATGCGACGACGCTGATCATCCTGGGCGCCACCGGCGACCTGACCAAACGACTCCTGCTGCCGGCGCTGTGCCAGCTGCTGGCGGAGCAGCCCGAGCGACGGGTGCGGCTGGTCGGGGCGGGGAACGAGGAGCTGTCCGACCGGGCCTTTCGGACGCGGGTGCGGGAGGCGTTCGGCGACGACGCGACCGAGAACGCCGAGGCGGTCGCGAAGGCCGCCGAGTACCGGCAGGTGGACATCACCGACCGCGCCACGCTGCGCGACCTGCTCGCCGAGGGCGACGGGCGCAAGGTCGTGTACTTCGCCGTCCCGCCGCAGGTCGCGCAGCTCGCCTGCGAGGCGCTGTCGACCCGCGACCTGCCCGACGACGTGATCTTCGCACTCGAGAAGCCGTTCGCATCCGATGAGCACACCGCCCGCGCCCTGAACGACACGCTCCGCGCCCTCCTGCCGGAGAACCGGATCTTCCGGGTCGACCACTTCCTCGGCCGGTCGATGGTGCTGAACCTGCTCGGGGTGCGGTTCGCCAACCGCGTGCTCGAGCCGGTGTGGGGCGCCGAGCACATCGAGTCGGTGCTCATCCGGTACGACGAGAAGCTCGGGCTCGAGGACCGCGCCGGCTACTACGACCGGGCCGGGGCCCTGCGCGACATGATCCAGAGCCACCTGCTGCAGGTGATGGCGATCGTCGCGATGGAGCCGCCCGCGACCCTGCACGAGGCCGACCTCCGCGACGCCACCGGTGCGGCGCTCCGAGCGACGCGCGTGTGGGAGGACAACCCGGTGCACTTCTCCCGTCGCGCGCGGTACACGACGGGCGACGTCGACGGCCGGACGCTCCCCTCGTACGTCGAGGAGTCGGGGGTCGACCCGGCCCGCGAGACCGAGACGCTCACCGAGGCCGTGTTCGAGGTGCGGACGGCCCGCTGGACCGGGGTGCCGTTCACGCTGCGCTCGGGCAAGGCGCTCGGCGCTGCGACGCACGAGATCGTGCTCCGGTTCCGCCCGGTCCGCCACCTGCCGGACGGCTTCGGCGGGGAGGCACCCGGATCGGTGCTGCGGTTCTCGCTCGGGCCCGACGCGATGTCGCTGCAGCTGAACGTCAACGGCGGGGAGGACCCGTTCGTGCTCTCGCAGGCGACGATGGCGAC
This sequence comes from Microbacterium sp. GXF7504, assembly GCF_054798235.1. Lineage (NCBI taxonomy): Bacteria > Bacillati > Actinomycetota > Actinomycetes > Micrococcales > Microbacteriaceae > Microbacterium > Microbacterium sp. GXF7504. Next base: position 822,001 of record NZ_JBSJZI010000001.1, read on the forward strand.
CGCGCTCGGCACCGGCGCGCTGAAGGCCTACTCCGAGGTCATCGAGAACATCCTCGACGGCGAGCCCGTGCTCTCGGTCCGTGGGGATGCGGCCGAGCAGTGCTGGCGGATCGTGCAACCGATCATCGACGCCTGGCGCCGCGGCGACGTGCCCCTCGACGAGTATCCCGCGGGCAGCGAGGGCCCCGCATCCTGGCCCGCCCTCACCTGACGCGCACCGGACGCGTCGGTGCGCTGTGCCGCGCGTGCGGCGTGCGCGGCGTGCACAACTGCGGAGATGACCGCCGACACGCCGTGTCACGGCCGCCGGTGCCCGGCGTGTCGGGTGCGGACTCCGCAGTTGTGCACGGGCTGCGCGGGTGACGGGACCCGGATGCGGCGGGTCAGCGCTCGACGAGGATGCCGTCGGCGTCGGCCCACACGTGCTTGCCGGGGACGAAGTCGACCCCGGCGATCCGCACCGGCACGTCGACCTCGCCGACACCGTCCTTGGCGCTCTTGCGGGGGTTCGAGCCGAGCGCCTTCACACCGAGCGGCAGCCGGCCGATCGCCTCCCGGTCGCGGATCGCCCCGTGCACGATGATCCCGGCCCAGCCGTGCTCGACGGCGGATGCGGCGATGAGGTCGCCGACGAGGGCCGACTCGAGCGACCCGCCGCCGTCGACCACGAGCACCGCACCGTCGCCCGGGGTGCCGAGCACCTGCTTCACCAGGGCGTTGTCCCGGTGGCAGCGGATCGTGCGGACGGGTCCGTCGAAGGCGACGCGGCCGCCGATGTCGTGCAGTTGGAGTGCGAGCGAGTCGAGCGCGTCGCCGCGCTCGTCGTAGAGGTCTGCGGTGGCGATCGTCATACCGCCACGCTAGGGCGGCGCCGACGCCGCTGGCGCCCTTCCGCCCGGTGAAATTCGGCGGTCCTTCCGCGGAAGAAAAGCCTCCGGGACCGCGTTAGCGTGGAGGTACGACGGGCCGACGACGTCTCGTTCCACCACCCCACCGCACGACCCAGGAGCCTGCATGACCCCCGTCGCCACCAACCCCGCCGCCACCGACGTCCCCGTGATGGACGTGTTCGAGCAGCGCTGGTCGACCCGCATCTTCGACGCCGCCGCGACCATCGACGAGGACGCCCTCGCCTCGGCGCTCGAGGCCGCCCGCTGGGCGCCGTCGGCGAGCAACACGCAGCCGTGGCGGTTCATCGTGGCCCGCCGGGGCACCGAGGCGCACGCGAAGGTCTTCTCCTCGCTCATCGGCTTCAACCAGATGTGGGCGGGCGACGCGAGCGCGCTCGTCGTGTTCGTCGCGCAGACCGTCCGCGAGGACGGCGAGCCGCTGCCGTGGGCCGTGTACGACACCGGTCAGGCCGCCGCGTTCTTCACCGTCCAGGCACACGCCGGCGGACTCGCGACCCACCAGATGGGCGGCTTCGACCGTGCCGCCGTCGCCGAGGCGTTCGGCCTCGACGACGTCTTCACCCCGCTCGCGGTCATGGCCGTCGGCACGCTCGGCGACCCGGCCGGTGCCGACGAGAAGATGCGCGAGCGCGAGGCTGCTCCGCGCACCCGTCGCCCGCTGGCCGACACCGTCGTCGTCGACGACTGACCCGGTCTTTCCGATCGCCCCCTCTCCGCTTCGGCGGGAGGGGGCGATCGCGTTCTCGGATGCCCTCGCACGCCCCACGCGCGATACACACTGACGCCGCGGGCGCAACCACCTTTCATCCCGGCATGGCGGTTCGCACGCTTGACGGACCATTCGGATCCCCCAATCGAAAGGATCACCATGTCGGAGCATCTCCGTTCGACATCCCCCGGTGACACCGGCGGCGCCGGCACCGTCGACACCGCGAAGGAGGAGGCGAAGAACCTCACCTCGACCGCTGCGAGCGAGGCCGGGAGCGTGGTCGAGACCGCCAAGCAGGAAGCCGCTTCCGTTGCGCACACCGCCGGCTCGCAGGTCAAGGATCTCTACCACCAGACCACGCGCGAACTCAACGAGCAGGCGGGCACGCAGCAGAAGCGCCTGGCCGAAGGGCTCCGCAGCGTCGGCGACGACCTCGGCTCGATGGCCGCACGCAGCGAGCAGCCGGGCATCGCCTCCGACCTCGTGCGGCAGGTCTCGCAGCGCGTGGGTTCCGCCGCGTCCTGGCTGAGCGACCGCGACCCGGGCGCCGTGATCGACGAGGTCAAACGGTTCGCACGCCGGAAGCCGGGCACGTTCATCGCGGCGGCGGCCGTGGCCGGCGTGGTGGTCGGCCGCCTCACCCGCGCGTTGGCCTCCGCGGCCTCCGACGGCACCGGCACCGGTGCCGGCTCGACCGGCACGGCGTCCGCCCCTGGCGTCCGGGACGCCGGGCACGAGGCCGGGCTCCCGCCCGCACCCCCGGTCCCGGTGGTTCCGCCGACCCCGGAGACGTTCGGCGCTCCGGCCGTCGCGCCCGACGCCGCTCCGGCCGACACCCCGCTCTACCGCGACCTCTCCGGCGAGGAGGGCACGGCCCTCGGCGAGGGTGACGGTCGTGTCTGACGCACCCACCCCGTCCGAGCGTCAGGCGGCGAACGAGTCGCTGGGCGCGCTGGTCTCGGAGGTCACCAAGGACATCTCGACCCTGATGCGCCAGGAGGTGGAGCTCGCGAAGGTCGAACTCCGCGACTCCGCCCAGCGCACCGCGAAGGGCGCCGGGATGTTCGGCGGCGCCGGGTATGCCGCATCCATGACGGTGCTGTTCCTCTCGATCGCCCTGTGGTGGGCGCTCGGCACGCTGATCGGCGGCGGCTGGTCGGGCGTGGTCGTCGCCGTCATCTGGGCCGTCGTGGCGCTCATCCTCTTCCTGGTCGGCCGCAGGAAGTTCCAGGAGGTCAAGGGCGCGCCGCAGACCGTCGACACCGTGAAGCAGATTCCAGAGGCATTCCAGAGAAACGAGGAGAACCGATGAGCGATTCACCGGAGGCCATCCGTGCGGACATCGACCGCACCCGCACCGAACTCAGCCAGGACGTCGACGCACTCGCCGACAAGGTCACGCCCTCGAAGATGGTGGGCCGGCAGACCGATCGGATGCGGCACCGCCTGGGCTCGTGGCGCGACCGGATCATGGGCGCCGCCGACGACACCGGCTCGACCCTCTCGTCCGCGGGGTCGTCCGCGGCCGGCGGTGTGAAGGACGCCGCAGGTCACGTGGGCGACGCGGCAGGCGACGTCGTGCACAAGGCGCAGGGCAACCCCCTCGCGGTCGGGCTGATCGCGTTCGGCGCGGGGTTGCTCGCCGCATCCCTCATTCCGGCGTCCGCCAAGGAGAAGGAGGTCGCCGGCACCGTGAAGGATGCGGCGCAGCCCCTTCTGGACGAGGCCGCCGGCGTCGCCCGGGAGGTCGGGGAACACCTCAAGGAACCTGCGCAGGAGGCCGTGGCGGCCGTCAAGGATTCCGCCGCGGATTCCGCCCGGACGGTGAAGGAGGAAGCGACGGATGCTGCGGGCACCGTCACCGATCAGGCCCAGCAGGCACGGGAGCACGTCAGCGACGCCTGATCGGTCCCACCATCCTTCACCGAGGGGGCGGGGCGGATCCGCCTCGCCCCCTCTCCCGTCCCCCGGAAGGGCACCCGCATGTCCAGCGAACGCACACCCACCACCGACCGGCACGCGCCGGATCCGGAGCACGCACGCAAGCCCGACTCGCCGACCCAGCTGGAGAAGCGGTCCTGGCGGTACGTCGCCGGCAAGACGATCCGCGAGTTCATCACCGACCAGTGCACCGATCTGGCCGCGACGCTCACGTACTACGCCGTACTCGCTTTCTTCCCCGCCCTCATCGCCGTCTTCTCGCTGCTCGGGGTCGTCGGGCAGGGCGAGCGCGCCGCATCCCAGGTGCTCGACATCGTCGGGACGGTCGCACCGGATGCTGCGGACTCCCTCGAGGGGCCGATCACCGGCATGGCGGACTCCTCTGCTGCCGGTTTCGCGCTCGTGACCGGTCTCGTGCTCGCGGTCTGGTCGGCGTCCGGCTACGTCCGCGCCTTCAGCCGGGCGATGAACCGGATCTACGAGATCGAGGAGGGACGCCCGGTCTGGAAGCTCATCCCGCAGCAGCTGCTGATCACGATCGTCGGCATCGTGATGATCGCCATTGCCGCGGTGATCCTCGCGGTCTCCGGCCCGGTCGCCGACGCGATCGGCGACGCGCTGGGGCTCGGACCGGTCGTCACCACGGTCTGGTCGATCGCGAAATGGCCGGTGCTGGCGTTCATCGTCGTGCTGATGGTGGCGATCCTCTACTACGCGACGCCGAACGCGAAGCAACCGAAGTTCCGGTGGCTGAGCCTGGGCTCGGTGCTCGCGATCGTCGTGCTGGCGATCGCGTCGGCCCTCTTCGGGCTGTACCTCGCCAACTTCGCGAACTACGACCGCACCTACGGGTCGCTCGCCGGCATCGTGATCTTCCTGCTGTGGCTGTGGATCGCGAACCTTGCGCTGCTGTTCGGCGCCGAGTTCGACGCCGAACTGGAGCGCGGCCGTCAGTTGCAGGGCGGGATCGCCGCGGAGGAGGACATCCGCCTGCCGGCGCGTGACACGCGCAAGAGCGACAAGGCCGCGCAGAAGGAGGCGGAGGACGTCGCGGAGGGTCGCCGCATCCGTCGCGGCCACGAGGACGACGAGCGGCGCTGATCGCGGACACTGTAGGACCCCGGATGCGGTCCCACCAGCCCCTGCCACCGGCGATGCCGCGTGCCTACCGTGAAGCATGCCCCGCACCGCGCCCGCCATCGTGTCCATCGGCACCGCCGTGCCGCCGACGCGCCTGACGCAGCAGGAGGTCCGCGACCTGTTCACGGCGCAGCCCGGGCTCGACCGGCTCGGCCGCAGGCTCGTGCACGCCGCCTTCGACGCCGCGGCGATCGACCACCGGCACACCGTGCTCCGCGGGCTCGTCGACCCGTCCGACAGTCAGGCCCTCCGCATCCGCGACGACGACGGCACCCTCCGCTCCCCCGCGACCTCCGCCCGCTCCGCCGAGTACCGCCGGCTCGCGCCGCCGCTGTTCGCCGCCGCCGCCCGCGACGCGCTCGAACGGGGGGAGATCGACCCGGATGCGGTCACGCACCTCATCACGGTCTCGTGCACCGGGCTGTTCGCCCCCGGCCCCGACGTGCTGCTCGTCCGCGACCTGGGCCTGCGGCCCACCGTGGAGCGGTACCACCACGGCTTCGTCGGCTGCGCCGCGGCCGTGCCGGCCCTCCGCGCCGCGCACCGGCTCGTGCTCGCCGACCCGGATGCGGTCGTCCTCGTCGTGTGCGCGGAGCTGTGCTCGCTGCACATCCGCGCGTCCGACGACCCGCAGCAGATCGTCGCCGCATCCGTCTTCGCCGACGGCGCGGCGGCGGCCGTCGTCCGCGCCGGGGCGCCCGGTCTCGAGCTCGGCGGGTTCGGCACCGCGCTCGTGCCCGACGGCGAGGGCGAGATGACCTGGACCGTCGGCGACGAGGGCTTCGAGATGGTGCTCACCGCCGAGGTGCCGCGGATCGTCGGCCGCGAGGTGCGCGAGGCGGCGGCGCATCTGATGGACGCGGACGCGTGGGCCGTGCACCCGGGTGGCCGCAGCATCCTGGACCGCGTCGCCGACGGGCTCGGCCTGGACGAGGCGGCGATGGCGCCGTCCCGCAGGGTGCTGCGCGACTACGGCAACATGTCGAGCGCCACCGTGCTGTTCATCCTGCGCGACCTGCTCGACGACCCCGCGCTCGCCGACGGTGCCGGCGTGGGCCTGCTCGCCTTCGGGCCGGGCCTCACGGTCGAGTCGGCGATGCTCCGCCGCCGCACCGGGGCGGGGGCCGGGGCCAGGGCCACCGGGGCCGGCGCCGGGGCCGGGGCCGGGGCCGGGGCCGGGGCATGAGCCTGCGCGAACGCGACCGCGGGCTCACCGAGCTCATGGACGACCCCGACTGCGACCCGGTGCGACTCGCCCGCACCCTGCGGCGGTTCGACACCGTGAACCGGCTCGTGTCGGGCTGGCGCACCGTGTACCGCCGCGTGCTGGGCCCGGCGCTGCGCTCGCTCGGCCGGCCCGCCCGGGTGCTGGACCTCGGATGCGGCGGCGGCGACGTGACCGCCCGGCTCGCGGCCCTCGCCCGGGCGGACGGCGTCGAGGCGACGTGGGTCGGCGCGGATCCCGACCACCGCGCGCTGCCGGTCGCGCGGCGGTTCGCGGGCGACGGCGTGACGTTCGTCGCCGCGGACTCCGCCGCGCTCCTCGCCGCCGGCGAGCGCTTCGACGTGGTGGTGTCGAACCACGTGCTCCACCACCTCGACGGCCCCGCGCTGGCGGCGTTCGCGGCCGATTCGCTCGCGCTCGCCCGCGGCCCGGTGCTGCACGCCGACATCGAGCGCGGCGCGCTCCCCTACGCGCTGTATGCAGCCGGGATCACGCCGCTCGCGCCGGGCACGTTCCTGCGCACCGACGGCCTGCGCTCGATCCGGCGGAGCTTCCGCGCCGGCGAGCTGCAGCGCGAGCTGACGCCCACCGGCGACTGGACGGTTGCCCGGCCGGTGCCGTTCCGTCTCCTCGCGATCGGCCGGGGTCGTGCCTGAGCTGCCGGGCACCGCGCCGGTCGTTATCGTCGGCGCGGGCCCCGTCGGGCTCCTCCTCGCGGCCGAGCTCGCCCGCCGGGGCGTCGACCCGGTCGTGCTGGAGCGCCGGGCCACGGCGGGCGGCGGCACGCGCGCGATCGGCGTGCACGCGCCCGCGCTGGCGGCGCTCGAGACCGGCGGCACCACCGAGCGGCTCCTCGCCGGCGCGGTTCGCGTGTCCAGCGGCGAGGCGCGCAGCGGCGGCGCGCTCCTCGGCACCGTGCGCTTCGACCGGCTCCATCGGCGGTTCCCGTTCGTCGCGACGCTGCCGCAGGCGGCCACCGAGGCGGCGGTGGGCGCGGACGCCCCGCCACCGGTCCGCGGGGTTCACGTGCTCGCGGTGGCACCGGACGGCGAGCGGATGCGGGTGCGCACGGATGCCGGTGAGGTCGACGCCGGGATCGTCGTCGTCGCGGGCGGGGCCGCAGGGCGCGACCTCGCCTACCGGCCGGCGGCGCTGCGTCCCCGGGAGTACCGGGACCGGTACCTCATGACCGACACGGCGGTCCCCGCATCCGCGCCCGTCGCGACGGTGCACCTGGGGCCGACCGGCGTGCTGGAGTCGTTCCCGCTGCCCGGCGGGCGACGGCGGTTCGTCGCGTGGGACCGTGACCCCGACCGCACCGGCGAGGGCGAACGGCGGGATCGGATGCGGGACGCGCTGATCGCCCACGGCTTCCCCGAGGACGCGGCCACCGTGCGGGAGGCGAGCGGGTTCCGGGTGCGGCGGGTCGTCGCGCCCGCGCTCCGGCGTGGACGGATGCTCGTGATCGGCGACGCCGCGCACGAGATCAGCCCGATCGGCGGGCAGGGCATGAACCTCGGGCTGCTGGACGCTGCGACGCTGGCACCGCCCCTCGCGGACTGGGTGCGCACCGGCATCCCGCCCGCCGGCCTCGACGCGTGGGAGCGGCGGCGCGTCGCGTCCGCGCGGACCGCCGCGCGCATCGCGGCGCTGAACACCGCACTCGGGCGGCCGCTGCATCCGCGCGCCGACGCCGCCCGCCGCCTCGCCCTGCGCCTCGCCCTGCTGCCGCCGGGGGCCCTGCTCCTCGCCCACGCCTACGCGATGGGCTTCGACCGCGACGCGTGAGCCGGGGCCCGTCACCGGCGTGTGCGTGCTGGCCTGCGTGTGTGCAGAACTCAGGACATTTCGGTCGCGCCGCCCGGCGATCCGCGTGATCACGGCAGCCGCGGCGATCCGTCCTGAGTTTTGAACGCGGGCGAGACCCGCGGCACCACCGTCAGCCGGCGAGGGGCACCCCGGTGGTCATGAGCTGTGCGGCAAGCAGGAGCGCCGCGAGCATCACGAGTCGGAACACCACGCGGCCCGCGGTGCCGCGGAGGACGAGGACGGCGGCGGCCGCCGCGACGAGCACGACCGCGACGAAGCACACCCACCCGACCACCGGGACCGCACCGAGGTCGCCGCCGACCGAGCCGACGAGCACGGCGACCGCCCCGCCCGCGACGGCGAGCGCCGCGAGCACCGCCGAGACCCGGGCGCCGAGCCGGTGCGGCAGACCGCGGACGCCGGTGCGCCGGTCGTCGTCGAGGTCGGGCAGCACGTTCGTCAGGTGCACGGCGGCGCCGAGCACCGCGCCGGCGAGCGTGGCCCACCACGCCGCGAGCTGCGGCGGGTCGGCCGCAAGCGTCGCGAGCGACGGGAACAGCCCGAAACTCAGCAGGAACGGCGCCACCGACCACGGCGTCGCCTTGAGCCCCGCGTTGTACGACCAGGCGGATGCCAGGAGCACGGCATGTGCGAGCAGCATCCATCCGCCGAGCACCGCACTGAGCACGAGCGCGACGGCGAGCGTGCAAAGCGCGGCGATCCAGGCGGTGCGGACGCCGACATCGCCGCGGGCGATCGGCTTGTCCGTCCGGCCGACGGCGCGGTCGCGGTCCACGTCGATCGCGTCGTTCGAGACGCCCACCGACAGCTGCCCGGCGAACACCGCGACGACCAGGAGCGCGATGCGCGCAGCATCCAGCCCCGCAGCCACCCCGAGCGCGCCCGACAGTGCGGTCACGACGAGGGTCGGGCCCGGATGCGACGAGGCCCAGAGGGCCCCGACGGCGGATGCGGCACGGTGCATGTCCCGACGCTAGCCGCGTCGCCCGCTCACTCCCCGCAGGCTTGCGCGCACCCCGCCGACCCACACACCGCGCCGACCCACCCCTCTTTCTGCGAGCCACCCCCCTTCCTGCAGCAGAAAGGGGGGTGGCTCGCAGAAAAGGGGGTGGCTCGCGCGCGCAGCGACGCATCGCGCGCGGAGCGACGCATCGCGCGCACAGCGACGCATCACGCGCAGCGACGCATCGCGCGCGGGGTCAGTCCTCGATGAGCTCGGCCTCGATGACGTCGTCGTCCGCGGGCGACGCCGACGGGCCCTCGCTCGTGAGCACGAGCTGCGAGCCGTCGGCGGCGACGTCCACGCGCACCACGTCACCGTCGCGCACCCCGCCGGAGAGGATCGCCATCGCGAGGCGGTCCTGGATCTCGGACTGGATGAGGCGGCGCAGCGGCCGCGCGCCGAACACCGGGTCGTACCCGCGCTCGGCGAGCCAGGCGCGGGCGTCCGGGGTGACGGCCAGCACGAGACGGCGGTCCTTGAGGCGGCGCTGCAGCGCGTCGACCGACAGTTCCACGATCTGGGCCAGGTCGTCCTGGCTCAGCGCCTGGAACATCACGGTGTCGTCGAGCCGGTTGAGGAACTCGGGCCGGAACGCCTGCCGCAGCAGCGCCTGCACCTGCTCGCGCTTCTCCTCGGTCGACAGCGTCGGGTCGATGAGGATCGGCGACCCCAGGTTCGAGGTGAGGATGAGGATGACGTTCCGGAAGTCGACCGTGCGGCCCTGGCCGTCGGTCAGCCGGCCGTCGTCCATCACCTGCAGCAGCACGTCGAACACCTCGGGGTGCGCCTTCTCGACCTCGTCGAGGAGCACGACCGAGTAGGGGCGTCGCCGCACGGCCTCGGTGAGCTGGCCGCCCTGCTCGTACCCGACGTAGCCGGGAGGGGCGCCGACCAGCCGCGACACCGAGTGCTTCTCGCCGTACTCGGACATGTCGATGCGCACCATGGCGTGCTCGTCATCGAAGAGGAACTCCGCGAGCGCCTTCGCCAGCTCGGTCTTGCCGACACCGGTCGGGCCGAGGAAGAGGAACGAGCCGGTGGGCCGGTTCGGGTCGCTGATGCCGGCACGGGAGCGGCGCACCGCATCCGCCACGGCCTTCACGGCCTCCTTCTGCCCGATGAGGCGCTTGCCGAGCTCGGCCTCCAGATGCACGAGCTTCTCGGTCTCGCCCTGCAGCAGCCGCCCGACCGGGATGCCGGTCCAGGCGGCGATGACCGCCGCGATGTCCTCGTCGGTGACCTGGTCGTTGACCATGCGCTCACCGCTCGACTCCGCCATCTCGGCGACGCCGAGCTCCCGCTCGAGCGCGGGGATCTCGGCGTACAGCAGTCGCGACGCCTTCTCCAGGTTGCCCTCGCGCTGGGCGCGCTCGGCCTCGACGCGGGCGGCGTCGAGTCGGGTCTTCAGCTCGCCGACCCGGTTCAGCGACGCGCGCTCCTGCTCCCACCGGGCCTGCAGCTCTCCGAGCCGCAGCTCCTCCTGGGCGAGGTCCTCGCGCAGCTTCTCGAGCCGCTCCTTCGACGCCGGGTCCTTCTCCTTCTTCAGCGCGAGCTCCTCGAGCTTCAGCCGGTCGACGTGCCGGCGCAGCTCGTCGATCTCGAGCGGCGCCGAGTCGATCTCCATGCGCAGCCGAGACGCGGCCTCGTCGATGAGGTCGATGGCCTTGTCGGGCAGCTGCCGCGCCGGGATGTACCGGTTCGAGAGGGATGCGGCGGCCACGAGCGCGCCGTCGGCGATGGCGACCTTGTGGTGCGCCTCGTAGCGCTCCTTGAGCCCGCGGAGGATCGCGATGGTGTCCTCCACGCTCGGCTCCCCGACGTACACCTGCTGGAAGCGGCGCTCGAGCGCCGCGTCCTTCTCGATGAACTCGCGGTACTCGTCGAGGGTGGTCGCGCCGATGAGCCGCAGCTCGCCCCGGGCGAGCATGGGCTTGAGCATGTTGGATGCGGCCACGGAGCCCTCACCGCCACCGGCACCCATGAGCACGTGCAGCTCGTCGATGAAGGTGATGATGCGGCCGTCGGACTCGGTGATCTCCTTGAGGACGCTCTTCAGGCGCTCCTCGAACTGGCCGCGGTACATGGCGCCGGCGACGAGCGCGGAGATGTCGAGCGAGACGAGCTCCTTGCCCTTCAGCGACTCCGCGACGTCGCCTGCGACGATGCGCTGGGCGAGACCCTCCACGACGGCGGTCTTGCCGACGCCGGGCTCGCCGATGAGGACGGGGTTGTTCTTGGTGCGCCGGGTGAGCACCTGGCTGACGCGACGGATCTCACTGTCGCGGCCGATGACGGGATCGAGCTTGCCCTGCCGGGCGCGCTCGGTGAGGTTGATGCCGAACTGCTCGAGGGCGCTCTGCGCTTCCTCCTGCCCCGGCTGTTGCGTTGCGTTCATGCGATCTCCTGAAATCTTCGGGACTGTGAACTTGAGTCCTGCTGGCTCAACTTTATCATCCCGGTTCGATTTCCGCGACCGTTTGTCGAGCTGACCTGGGCCGCACTCAGGCGGCGGACTCTGCGGACGCAGCCCCGGGCGCGGCCGAGCGGGCGGCGGCGGTCGCCTCGGGCGTGCAGCAGAACCGCGCCCGGTACGCCGTGGGGGTCGTGCCCAGCACGCGCGAGAAGTTCTGCCGCAGCACCGCCGCCGATCCGAACCCGCACTCGTCGGCGATCCGGTCGAGCCCCATGTCGGTGCGCTCGAGCAGCCGCTGCGCGTGCAGCACCCGCTGCCGGTTCAGCCACGCGGCGGGGGTCGTGCCCATGTCGGCGCGGAACCGGCGGGCGAAGGTGCGCGGCGACATATGCGCGCGGGCGGCGAGCTGGTCGACCGTGAGGTCGTCGCGCAGGTGCGCCAGCATCCAGTCGGTCACCGGGGCGAGCGAGAGCGACGAGGTCTCGGCGATGGGCTTCGTGATGAACTGCGCCTGCCCGCCGTCGCGCTGCGGCGGCACGACCATGCGGCGGGCGACCATGTTCGCCGCCTCGGCGCCGATCTCCTGGCGCAGCAGGTGCAGGCAGGCGTCGAGGCCGGCCGCGGTGCCCGCGCTCGTGATGATCTTGCCGTCCTGCACGTAGAGCACGTCGGGGTCCACCGTGATGGCGGGGTACATGCGCGCCATGGTGTCGGCGTACATCCAGTGCGTCGTCGCGCGGCGCCCGTCGAGCACCCCGGATGCGGCCAGCACGAACGCGCCGGAGCACACGCTCAGCAGCCATGCGTCCCGCTCGACGGCCCGGCGGAGGACGCCCGCGATCCGCTCGTCGATGTCGGTCCAGCGCTCGCGGACGACGGGTGCGACCACCACGAGGTCGGCGTCCTCCGCGGCGGAGAGATCCCGGTCGACGGTGATCGAGAACCCCAGGTTCGATGGCACGAGCCCCGGCTCGGTGCTGCAGATCCGGAAGTCGAAGTTCGGGATGCCGTCGGCGGATCGGTCGAGGCCGAAGGCCTCGCACGCGAGCCCGAATTCGAACGGCGCGAAGCCGGGCTGGACGATGACGGCGACGCTTTCCATGGGAGCCTCCGGTGTGGCAGATTTCGGTCGAAGTGTGTCGATTCTGCCACTGTTGGCGCGATCACGCCAGGCGTAGTTTTCCTGCCATGATCACCTTCCTCAGCATCCTCGGCATCCTCGCCCTCCTGGGCATCGTCGCCACCATCTCCGCGATGCTCGGCGACGGCTACCGCCCCGCACCCACCGACTGGACCCAGGTCCATGAACGCCGCGACGAACCAGGCCTCGACCCGATCGCCGACGACGTCGCCACCGCACCCCCGACGGCCGCGCACGCGGCGGTCCCGCGGCGGCGTGCCGCCCGCCGCGCAGCGCGTGTCAGGGCCGGCGCGACCCGGTGACCCGCTCGTACACCCCGACCATGGCGGCGGTCCGCGACGACTGCCGGAACCGCTCCGCCACGGTCGCCTCCGGGCTCGGGGCCGTGCCCGCCGTGATGTCCGCCGCCGCCGCGCGGAGGGTCGCGGCGAGCGCGGCCACCGTGCCGTCCGTCGGCGCCCACACCCCGCCGCCGAGCTCGGCGGCGATGTCGGGGTCGCTCACGACGGCCGGCGTGCCGAGCGACGCGGCCTCGAACACCGTCATCCCCTGGGTCTCGAACCCGATCGAGGTCTGCACCACGGCGTCGGCCGCCGCGAGCCGACGCAGCGTCTCGGCGTAGGGCAGACGTCCCGCGAACGACACGGATGCGGCCGGTCGCCGCTTCGCGAGCAGGCGCCCCGCCGCCCGCAGCTGTCCGCCCCCGCCGATGATTTCGACGTCGGCGTCGATCCCCGATGCGGCCACCGCGTCGAGGAACGGCAGCAGCCGCTTCTCGGGGCTCATCCGCCCCACCCACACGAACCGCGGGCGCCCCGGCCGTCGCCCGTCGCGCGGCACCGCCGCGAGCAGGTCGTCGTCGATGCCGTTCCAGATCACGTCGACGCCGCCGCCCGCGGGCACCGCGCCGTTGGCCTCGAGCCGGCGCGCGAAGTGCCCGGACGGGGCGGTCACCGCATCCGAGCGCACGGCGAACCGTCGCAGGTACGCCCAGCCGTCGGACGCGGAGGTCGGAGCATCGGCCGGGGTCCGAGGGTCTCCATGCGCGGACGTCCGAGCGAGCGCGCGCCGCTGCCACAGGTTCAGCACCCGCAGCACGAGCGACGGGAACGGCGCGACCGCCGCGATGCCGACGTCGACGCGGTTGTGCATGGTGTGGACGACGGGCAGCCCGTGCCGGGCGGCGAACCGGTGCCCGATGAACGCGCCCCAGAAGTCGGCCTGCACGTGCACGACGTCGACCGTCGGGCGCGAGGCCATGGCCTCGTCGAGGCGCCGGTCGGTGCGCCGGCCCGGCCAGGACAGCGAGTACTCGCGATCGGGCGTGATGGGGATCGCCGGCAGGTCGAGGTAGCCGGGATCGTCGTCGTGCGCCCGGAACATCCGCGGCGCGACCACCGTCACGGTGTGTCCGGCGCGCTCCAGGAACCGGCGCTGCAGCCGCATCGACACCTGCGCGCCGCCCAGCGACTCGAGGTGCTGGTCGCCGAAGAACACGACGTGCACGGCGGCTACTCGGGGAGCGATTCGCCGCGGTAGAGCGCCTCGAAGGTGTCGAGGGTGCGGTTGATGTCGTGGATGCTCACGCCGTCGAGCGAGGCCTGCTGCATCCGCAGCCGCTCCTCGGGCTCGGCGGTGAGCACGTCGGTCAGGCGCGCGGCGAGCTCGTCGGCGTCGCCCGGGGTGAACAGGTACCCGTTCTCGCCGTCGTGCACGAGGTGCGGGAGCGCCACCGCATCCGCCGCCACGACCGGGAGCCCGGATGCCATGGCCTCCATGGTCGCGATGGACTGCAGCTCGGCGATCGATGCGATCGCGAACACCGTCGCGCGCGAGTACAGCGAGCGCAGCTCCTCCTCGGAGGTGTGCCCGTGGAACGTGACCCGTTCCGTGAGACCGAGCTCGGCGGCCAGCTGCTCGAGGGCCTTGCGCTGGTCGCCGCTGCCGACGACGTCGAAGGTGACGTCGAGCGCGGGGTCGAGCTTCGCCATGGCACGCAGCACCACGTCGATCTGCTTCTCGGTGGTGAGGCGGCCGACGAACAGGATGCGGTTGGCGTCGCGCGGACCGAGGTTGGGCGTGTAGTTCGACTTGTCGATCCCGCAGCTGATCGGGATGACACCGTGGATGTCGATGGTCGACTCGAGGAAGTCGGCGGCGCGGCGCGTGGGGGTGGTCACCGCGCGGGTGAGGGCGAAGGTACGCTTCGCGTCGCCCCACGCCCACTTGAGGAGCACCTTGTTCAGGGCGTCGGGCAGGGTGGTGAAGTCGAGGATGTTCTCGGCCATCACGTGGTTGGTCGCGATGACCGGGATGCCGCGCTTGCGGGCCTCACGGGCGAGGCCGCGGCCGATGACGATGTGCGACTGGATGTGCACGACGTCGGGCTTGACCTCGTCGAGCGCCTTCCGCGCGTAGTGGCGGACACGCCACGGCAGCACGAACGTGAGCCAGTCGTGGGGGGCCCAGCGGTAGGACGGCAGGCGGTGGACGGTCATCTCCTCGCCCTCCACCTCCTCGCGGAAGACACCGCTGTTGGCGTGCCCGGCGCTGGGCGCCATGACGTGCACGTCGTGGCCGCGGGCGACGAGGCCGGCGGCGAGTCGCTCGGCGAAGCGGGCGGCGCCGTTCACGTGCGGCGTGAACGTGTCCGCCCCGATGAGGATCGTGAGGCGGTCGTCGGACTCGCCGTCGGGGGTGGTCGCGGGGGAAGTCACGGGACGGTGGCTGCCTATCTCTGCGAAGGTCGCGTCGGATGCGCGCGATGGGGTCGCGTCAGGGTGCGCGCGATGGGTTCCCACTGTACCTCGCAGGCCTTGTCCCACCTGGGAGCGACCCTCAGGGCGGGCCTTGCGGGCCACGTACCCTGGTGTCATGTTGCGACTGCAGGCGGACGCCCCCGCCGAGACCTGGGTGCCGGTGACCGGTTCGCTGGGACTGCGCGGCCGGCGCCACCGCAAGCGGGCGATCGGGATGCTGCTGGCGGGCGCGAACGCCGCGTCCGGCGCCGAACCCCGCCCGGGCTCGGGCTTCGCGGCATGGGCGGCGAGCCAGGCGGCGCCGCTGCTGATCCGCCGGGCCGACGGCCGGGTGCTGGCGTGGATGTGGAAGGCCGATCCGGAGCTCGTCGTGGCGCTCGCGCAGGTGCAGGAGGCGACGCCGCAGCTGCGGACCGCCCGCGCCATGATGCCGATGGAGTACGACGACACCGAGGATTTCCGGAACCCCCACCTGGGCAACGGCGAACGGCTCGTGGTGCCGCTGCCGCGGAATCCGAGCGCGCCGCCGTTCGCGACGTACACCTGGGACCTCGGCACGCACCTCGTGACACTGCAGGCGGTCGGCGGCGACCGGGAGCGGTTCGGCACCGCGCTGCCCGCCGTGGACGCGCTCGCACGCACGCTCCGCGCGGTCGAGGACCTGCCGCTCGGCGGCGCCGACGTCCTGCGCCTCCCCCCGGCCTGATCCCCCTGCCCCGCGCGAGTGGTCAGTCGTGGCGGGGTTCCGGGGCCGTATCCCCGCCACCACCGCCCACTCGCGCGTCGGGATCGAGGAGCTTCCGCAGCGCGGTGATGTCGGCGCGGGTCGCGGGCATCTGGTCGTCGTGGCCGCGGGCGACCCGGTCGGTCACCCAGGACGAGAACGTCGCGACCACGAGCCCGACGAGCACGACGCCGCCGAGCATGAGCAGGACCGCGAGCACGCGGCCCTGGAACGTCACCGGGGTGTAGTCGCCGTAGCCGACCGTCGTGACGGTGCAGAACGCCCACCACACGGCGTCGCCGAAGGTGGTGATGTTCGCCCCCGGCGCGTGCCGCTCGTTCTCGAGCACGGCGAGGGAGATGTCCCAGATGAGCAACAGCGAGGCGCCGATGCCGTAGATGAGCAACCGGGCGCGGAGCATGTTTCCGGCGGTGCGGTTGAAGATGCGGATGCGGGTGGCGGCGTCGAGCAGCCGCACCGGGCGCAGTGCCGGGGTGAGCATGACGGCGAGGTCGAACAGGTGATGGCGCCACCAGACCCACCGGGCGCGGCCGGCGAGGAGGAACCGCGCGAGGTAGTCGACGATGAACACGAGCCACAGCACCAGCGTCAGCGTGAGGGTGACGACACGGGGATAGCCCTGGAGGTCGCCGAGCACCTGGGCGGTGCGCACGACGATGAACAGCAGCGCGGCGACGGTCAGCGGCCAGTACGACGCACGGGACCAACGCCTCGTCCGCGCGTTGTCACCCCGATGGTCGGCCGCTGCAGCATCCACAGCTGCACTCTAGGGGCGCCGCGGCCCCGGCGCGAAGCGGCCGGACCAGGAGGTCAGGACAGTTCGCGTCGGGGCGGACGCGAAGCCGTCGGACCAGGAGGTCAGGACAGTTCGCGTCGGGGCCGCCACACCACCACGTCGGTCGAGCGCCGCACGCGGGTCCCCGAGCGCAGCGTGATGACCGGTCCGCTCGTCCCGGCGGCGAAGACGCGGGCGCCGGGACGGCGGGAGAGCTCCTCCTGCATCCGGGCCTCGAGGTCCTGCACGCGGCTGTGCAGCTCGCGCACGCGATTCTCGAGCTCGATGATGCGGGCGATCGCCGGCAGGCTCATGCCGTCGGCGGAGAGCCGGCTGACCTCGCGCAGCAGCGCGACGTCGTGCAGCGAGTAGCGACGGGAGCCGCCCTTCGTGCGGGCGGGCACCACGAGACCGAGGCGGTCGTACTGCCGCAGCGTCTGCGGGTGCATGCCCGCCAGTTCCGCCGCGGTCGCGATCGCGAAGACGGGGGCGTCCTCGTCGAGCGTGTCGTCGGCCATGGGTCTCACCTCCCCTCCGTCAGCTCCGGGCCTTGGCCATGAGGTCGGCGCGCGGGTTCTCGTCGGGTTCCAGTTCGCGGAACCGCTCGAGCGCCTCCTTCGCCGCACCGTCGAGGTGCGACGGCACGGCGACCTGCACCTCGGCGAGCAGGTCGCCGGTGCCCTTCTGGGTCTTGATGCCGCGGCCCTTCACGCGCAGCACGCGTCCCGAGGGGGTGCCCGGGGCGACGCGCAGCTTCACCGTGTCGCCGTCGAGCGTGGGCACCTCGATGGTCGCGCCGAGCGCGGCCTCGGTGAAGGTGACCGGCACGGTGACGCGCAGGTTCAGCCCGTCGCGTTGGAAGACCGGATGCTGCCGCACCGCGATCTGCACGACGATGTCGCCGTTCTCGCCGCCGTCGTGCGACGGCCGGCCGCGGCCGCGGAGCCGGATCTTCTGCCCGTCGGCGACGCCGGCGGGGATCTTGACCTTGAACGGCTTGCCGTCCTCGCCCTGCAGGGTGATGGTCTCGCCCTTCGCGGCGGTCATGAAGTCCAGCGTCGTGCGCGCGGTCACGTCGGCGCCCTTGGTGGGGCTGCCGTACCCGCGGAAGCCGCCGGTGGGCTGCCCGAACCGGCCGGAGCCGAAGCCGCCGCCCTGGCCGAACATCGTGAAGAAGTCGTCCATGTTGCCGTCGTCGTACCGGCCGCCGCGGCCCTGACCGAACATCGAGAACACGTCCTCGAAGCCGCCGGCGCCACCGCCGCCCGCCGTGAAGCGGGCGCCGGAGCCCATGGCGCGGATCTGGTCGTACTCCTGGCGCTGCTCGGGATCGGAGAGGACGCTGTACGCCTCGCTGATCTCCTTGAACTTCGCCTCGGCCTTGGCGTCGCCCGGGTTCGAGTCCGGGTGGTACTTCCGCGCGAGCTTGCGATAGGTCTTCTTCAGGTCGGCCTCGGAGACGTCCTTGCCGACGCCGAGGACGCTGTAGAAGTCCTTGTCGAACCAGTCTTGACTGGCCATGGGAGCCTCCTAGTCCGCCGGGACGGCGACCACGACCTTCGCCGGCCGCAGCTCGACCGATCCCAGGCGGTAGCCGACCTCGACGACCTCGAGGACGGTGGCCTCGGTCGTGCCGGGGGTCGGCTGCTGGAAGATCGCCTCGTGCTGCTGCGGGTCGAAGGCCTCGCCGGCCTCGCCGTAGGCCTGCAGCCCCATCCGCTCGGCCACACCGCGCAGCTTCTCCGCGATCGCGGTGAAGGGGCTGCCCTCGACCAGGTCGCCGTGCTTGGCGGCACGGTCGAGGTCGTCGAGCACCGGCAGCAGGCCCTTCGCGACCGAGCCCTTGGCGCGCTCGATCTCGACCTCGCGCTGCTCCTCGGTGCGGCGGCGGTAGTTGGCGTACTCGGCCTGCAGACGCTTCAGGTCCAGCAGCAGGTCGTGCTCGGCGGGGTCCGCCTCGGCGACCGCGGCGTCATCGGTCTGCGTCGCGTTCAGGATGTCGTCGACCGTCAGGTCCGGCTCCTGCGAAGCGGGGTCGGAGGCCTGCGCCTCCGACCCCTCCTCGCCGGGCCGAACCTCGTCGCCGTCCTGCGGTTCGAAGTTCTTGTCCGTCATGAGTCCGTCTTACTTCTTGTCGTCCTCGTCGTCGACGACCTCTGCGTCGATGACGTCCTCCTCGGGGTTCGGCACGGTGCCGGCACCCGGGTCGGTCGCGGACGGATCGGCGGGCTGCCCCTCGGCCTGCGCGGCCTGGTAGATGGCCTCGCCGAGCTGGCTCTGGCTCTGCGTGAGCTTGTCGTAGGCGGTCTTCACCGCGTCGTCGTCCTCACCGGCGAGCGCGGTCTTGACCGCGTCGACGTCGGCCTGGACCGAGTCCTTCACCTCGGCGGGGAGCTTGTCCTCGTTCTCCTTGATGAGCTTCTCGATCGAGTACGCGAGGGTCTCCGCCTGGTTGCGGGTCTCGGCCGACTCGCGGCGCTTCTTGTCCTCGGCCGCGTGCTCCTCGGCCTCGCGCACCATGCGCTCGATGTCCTCCTTCGGCAGCGACGAGCCGCCGGTGATGGTCATCGACTGCTCCTTGCCGGTGCCCTTGTCCTTGGCGGACACGTGCACGATGCCGTTCGCGTCGATGTCGAAGGTGACCTCGATCTGCGGGATGCCGCGCGGCGCCGGGGCGATGCCGGTGAGCTCGAAGGTGCCCAGCGGCTTGTTGTCGCGGGTGAACTCGCGCTCGCCCTGGAAGACCTGGATCGCGACCGACGGCTGGTTGTCGTCGGCCGTCGTGAACGTCTCGCTGCGCTTGGTCGGGATGGCCGTGTTGCGCTCGATGAGCTTGGTCATGATGCCGCCCTTGGTCTCGATGCCGAGGCTCAGCGGGGTGACGTCGATGAGCAGCACGTCCTTGCGCTCACCCTTGAGGACACCGGCCTGCAGGGCGGCGCCGACGGCGACGACCTCGTCCGGGTTGACGCCCTTGTTGGGCTCCTTGCCGCCGGTGAGCTTCTTCACCAGCTCGGAGACCTGGGGCATACGGGTCGAACCGCCGACGAGCACGACGTGGTCGATGTCGTCGACCTTGATGCCGGCCTCGCGGATGACGTCGTCGAAGGGCTTGCGGGTGCGGTCGAGGAGGTCCTTGGTGAGGTCCTCGAACTTCGCACGGGTCAGCGTCTCCGACAGCGACACGGGGCCGGACTCGGTGAGCGACAGGTACGGCAGGTTGATCGAGGTCGAGGTGGAGCTGGAGAGCTCCTTCTTCGCCTGCTCGGCGGCCTCCTTCAGCCGCTGCAGGGCGATCTTGTCACCCGAGACGTCGACGCCGGTGGTGTCCTTGAACTGCTTGATGAGGTAGTCCACGATGCGCTGGTCCCAGTCGTCGCCGCCGAGGCGGTTGTCACCGGCGGTCGCACGCACCTGGATGGTGGAGAAGTCCTCGTCCTTGCCCACCTCGAGCAGCGAGACGTCGAAGGTACCGCCACCGAGGTCGAAGACGAGGATGAGCTCGTCCTCCTTGCCCTTGTCCAGGCCGTACGCGAGCGCAGCGGCGGTGGGCTCGTTGATGATGCGGAGCACGTTGAGGCCCGCGATCTCACCGGCCTCCTTCGTGGCCTGACGCTCGGCGTCGTTGAAGTAGGCGGGGACGGTGATGACCGCATCCGTCACCGAGTCGCCGAGGTACTGCTCGGCGTCGCGCTTGAGCTTCTGCAGGATGCGGGCGGAGATCTCCTGCGGGGTGTACTGCTTGCCGTCGATCGGCTGGGTCTTCCAGTCGGTGCCCATGTGGCGCTTGACGGAGGTGAGGGTGCGGTCGACGTTGGTGACGGCCTGACGCTTGGCGGTCTCGCCGACGAGCACCTCGCCGTCCTTCGTGAAGGCGACGACCGACGGGGTGGTGCGGAAGCCCTCCGCGTTCGCGATGACCTTCGGCTCGCCGCCCTCGAGGACGCTGACGACCGAGTTCGTCGTACCGAGGTCGATTCCAACTGCACGAGGCATGTGTGTCTCTCCTTGTCAGGGCCGGGACCGGCCCGTTCGTTCGTTCGTGGAAGTCTCTGCGCGGTCTCGAGGTTGAGCCGCGATGACTCAACGATACCGCGCCCCGGTCGGCACGTCAACCGAACTTGACATGAGCCAGCTCAAGTTTGATGCACGGGCGGACTCGCCGCCGCGGGATACAGTGAGCGGGCGCCACGACGATGCGGCGCGGCGGGCAACGGACCCGCCACCGGCTGTTCACCGAAGGGTCCCACCATGCCGAACATGGAACCGGACGCCCCCATCCCCGTCCCCGCGGAGGCACTCGCCTCGATGGCCGCCGGGGACCGGGCCCCCGAACGCACCCGTCGCGGACCGGTGATCGCCTGGGGGCTGTGGGACTGGGGCTCCGCCGCCTTCAACGCGGTCGCGACGACGTTCGTCTTCACGGTGTACCTCACGAGCAGCTCGTTCGGCAGCGAGACCGAGACCTCGGCGGCGTTGTCCTGGGCCCTCGCCGGCGCGGGCGTCATCGTGCTGCTGATCGCCCCGATCACCGGGCAGCGATCGGACGCCTCGTCGCACCGGAAGCGCTGGCTCGCGATCCACACCGGCGTCGTGGTGGCGTGTCTCGCGCTGATGACCCTCGTCCGCCCCGACCCGGCGTTCCTCTGGTTCGGGCTGGCCCTCCTCGCCGTCGGCACGGTCTTCTTCGAGCTCGCCTCGGTCAACTACAACGCGATGCTCACCCAGATCTCCTCACCCCGCTCGTTCGGCAAGGTGTCGGGCTTCGGCTGGGGCATGGGCTACATCGGCGGCATCGTGCTGCTGCTCATCGTGTACTTCGGCTTCATCAACCCGGAGGTCGGCCTTTTCGGGGTCACGGGCGAGGACGGCATGGCCGTCCGCGTCTCGATGGGCGTCGCCGCCCTCTGGTTCGCGCTGTCGGCGCTGCCGGTGCTGTTCGCGGTGCCCGAGAACACGCCGCTGTACCGGGAGAGCGAGCGCCGGGGCCTCATCGGCGCCTACCGCGAGCTGTTCGCCACGATCCGCCGGCTGTGGCAGGAGAGCCGGAACACCGTGTACTTCCTGCTCGCCAGCGCGATCTTCCGCGACGGCCTGACCGGCGTCTTCACCTTCGGCGGCGTGCTCGCCGCAGGCACGTTCGGCTTCAGCGCGGGCGAGGTCATCATCTTCGCGATCGCCGCCAACGTGGTCGCGGGTCTGGCCACGATGCTCTCCGGGACGCTGGACGACCGGTTCGGTCCGAAGCCGCTCATCATCGTGTCGCTGGTGGGACTCGTCCTCAGCGGCGGGTGCGTCTTCCTCTTCCACGACGCCGGCCAGATGATGTTCTGGATCTTCGGCCTCATCCTGTGCCTGTTCGTCGGGCCCGCGCAGTCCGCATCCCGCACCTTCCTGGCCCGGCTCATCCCGGCCGGGCACGAGGGCGAGGTGTTCGGCCTCTACGCCACCACCGGGCGGGCGGCCGTGTTCCTCGCGCCCACCGCGTTCGGCCTGTTCGTCACGATCGGCGGCGCGCAGTACTGGGGCATCCTGGGGATCGTGGCGGTGCTGCTCATCGGACTGCTGCTACTCATCCCGGTGCGGGCGGCGAAGCGCGCCGGGCGTTGAGCGCCCTCGGCCCGCTCCGCCGCCGCGAGGGCCGGGTCAGCGCTCGGCGCGGGCGAGGTTCTCGCGCAGTTCGTCGGCGTTCTGGCGCACGACGTAGGCGGGGCGGTCACGCTCGACACGCCAGCTCTCCGAGAGCGGGCCGACGCTCACGGTGTCGTAGCCGAACTCGTCGTAGAGCGCGGTGATGAACGCCAGCGCCTCGGGGGTCTCGGCGGCGGTGGCGAGCGCGCGCCGGTCGGGCGTTCCCGCCGGGGTGCCGTCGGTGAGGATCTGGCCCGACATGATGTGGTTGAACCCCTTCACGACGGTGGATGCGGGCAGGTGCCGCTGCAGCAGCTCCGAGGTGGTGGTGCGCCCCTCGTCGAGCTCGGCGATGCGGCCGTCGCGCTCCCAGTAGTAGTTGTTCGTGTCGACGACGAGTTTGCCCGCGAGCGGTTCGACCGGCACCTGCCCGAGCGCCTTCAGCGGCACGGTGACGACGGCCCAGTCCCCTGCCGCCGCAGCATCCGCCGCGGTCGCCGCCCGCGCGCGGGGACCGAGCTCCGCCACGAGGCCGGCCAGGGTCTCCGGGCCGCGCGAGTTCGCGATGACGACGTCGTAGCCGCGGTCGACGAGTCCCTTCGCGAGGGTGGATCCGATGTGTCCTGCTCCGATGATTCCCACTGTGGTCATGCGGAGGGTCAACCCGTAGCGGGCGCAGGAATTCCCGCGACGCGCCGCAACGGCGCATGGGGGATGTCGGCGTGCGCCGCCGGACGGCGGGGGGGTCAGCGCGGCCCTTCCGCCTCCGAACCGTCTTCGGACAGCCGCATCAGCATCCGAGCGGACCGGTAGCGGACACGACCGAGGGGGTCGCGCGGGTCGTAGCCGAGCCGTTCGCGCAGGTGCCCGTGCCGCTCCTGCAGGGAGCTGTGGTGCATGCCGAGCCGGGCCGACGCGGCGCGGATGCTGTCGGTCTCGGACAGCGCGTCGAGGATGCGGAGCGCCCGGTCGTCGAGCGCCGAGAGGGCGTGCACGTCGGGATGATCGGCGGCGTGCGGGTCGCGCCAGAGCAGGCGGAGCAGCCCGTACCCGGCCGCATCCACGGCGTCGTCGGGTCCGGCGAGCCGGAGTGCGATGAGCGCCTCCTCCCAGCCCTGCGGCGCCGCCTCGATCTCCACGTCGACGAATCCGGCGGGCACCGTGTCGACGGCCTCGCCTGCGCGGAGCACGAGGATGCGGACCGCGCCCCGGGCGGTGAGGACCGTCGCGGTGGGCCCGCCCGTCGGCTCGGGTGCGGTGGCCGGCAGCGCCACGATGCGGATGCCGCGGCGTGCATCGAGCCGCAGCCGGTCGGCGATCCGCGCCCGCTGCTGCGCCGACCGTTCCGGATCGACGAGCGCCTCCAGCGCACCCGCGTGCGACAGGTGCCCGGTCGCGGCGACGATCGCGGCCGACAGCGCGAAGCGTTCCAGGATCATGGCGTCGTTCGCGTGCGGCCGGCCGTCCCGCTCGATCCAGACGACCGGACCGCCCGAGGCGCTCGTCTGCGGCCAACGCCCGGGCGTGCCGGGCTCCGGGGACCGCACCCCGTCGGGCCCCACTCGCACGGGACGGTCCTGGTCGACGCCCGCGGCGACACCGCTCAGCACGGCGGCCGCGCGGGCGACCGATTCCATCCCGGCCCCGCCGGCGACCAGCGCGTCGAAGTACGTGATGACCCGAAGCGACTCGCTCGCCTCCGGGTCGAGGGCGGTCAGCCGCCCGGCGAGTTCCTGCATGACAGCCCCTTCGCTGTGCAGGTCATCCTATGCGGCCGCCGGGCGGCCCGCCTCAGGCGCCGAGCACCCGGTCCAGCCAGCGGGTGCGGGCGCCGATCATCTCCTGCGCGAGCCGTGCCTGCGGGACGAAGTTCTCGAACCCGTGGAAGCCGCCGGGCCACACGTGGAGTTCGGCCTCGCCCCCGGCGGCCCAGATGGCGCCGGCGTAGGCGACGTCCTCGTCGCGGAAGACCTCCGCACTGCCGCAGTCGATGAACGCGGGAGGGAGTCCGGACAGATCGGTGGCCCGCGCAGGCGCGGCGTACACCGAGACGTCGTCGCCGCCGCGGCGGTCGCCGAGGAGGGCCGTCCACCCGACGAGGTTGCTGCCGCGGTCCCAGACGCCCACCCCGTCGATCTGCATCGTCGAGACGGTGCTGTCGCGGTCGTCGAGCATCGGGTACATGAGCATCTGCGCGCACAGGGCCGGCCCCTTCCGGTCGCGCGCGAGCAGCGCGACACCGGCCGCGAGGCCGCCGCCCGCGCTGCCGCCGGCGATCATGAGCCGGTCGGGGTCGATGCCGAGTTCGGCGGCGTGGTCCGCGGTCCAGACGAGGCCGGCGTAGCAGTCCTCGACCGGCACCGGGTCGGGGAACTCGGGCGCCAGGCGGTACTCGACCGTGACGAAGACCGCGTCGTGGCGCACGATCGCGTCGAGGAACGCGCTCACGCCGGTCCACCGGTCGCCGATGATCATGCCGCCGCCGTGGGTGTGGAAGATGCCGGGGCCGGTGCCGGTGCGGCCGGCCCGCTGCAGGATCGTCATCTCGATCTCGGCGCCGTCGTGACCGGGGACCACGACGTCGCGGGCCTCGATGCCCGCGACGTCGAGGTCGTCCGCCGCGACGGCGAGCATCGGGGCGGAGCGGAGCAGCGGGATCATCTCCACCGTCAGGGTCGGCGGCATCTGCTCCGCGATGAGCGCGAGGGCCGCGTCGAGTTCGGGATCGAACGGCGGACGGGTGAGGGCCATGAGAACTCCTTCGTTCCTGTGGGTGGGACCCGGTGCGGGCCCGTCTTCATCGTCCTCGACACGCCGGACGCGCCGCACCCGCCATCCCGGGCGGATGCGGTCGGCGCGCCCCGCCGGACGGCGGGGGGGTCAGCGGGGCCAGGCCTCGGCCAGCTTCGTGAGCAGGCGCGCGAGCTCCGCGCGTTCGGCGTCGGTGAAGCCCTCGAGCGCGGTGGAGACCGTCTCGCGCCGTTCGCCCCGGAAGCCGCGGACGGCCTCCCGGCCCTGATCGGTGAGCGCGATGCGCGTCCGCCGGGCATCGGCCGGATCCGCCTCGCGGCGCACCAGGCCGAGGTCGACCCCCTGCTGCACGAGCCGGGACGCGCGGGGCTGGTCGACCCCGATCGCCTCCCCCAGCTCGCTCACCGACAGGGGCTCGGATGCGGCGGCCAGGGCATCCAGCATCCGGAACCGCGCCGGGCCGCCCATGCGGGCGTGGGGTCCGCCGGCCCACGGGGGCGGTCCTGGCGGGAAGCCGCCTCCCCAGGGGCGTGGGCCGCCGTGCGCGCCGGGGCCGTGGTGCGCGTGGTCGTGCTCGCCGCGCCCGGGGCGGCGCGGCCCCCGGAGCCGGCTGAGCGCTGCGGCGATCCGGTCGATCTCGTCGCGGGCTGTTCCGTCGGCGGTCATGCCTCAAAGATACATGCCTCTTGACATGTGTCCGCATGCATGTCACACTGCATGTACATGCAATATGACAAGTAACCGCCGCGGACCGCGGCACCGAGAGGAACTCCCATGACGAACCCCATCGACGACACCCAGACCCCCACGCCCGACGAGCGCACGCTCACGTTCTGGCTCCGCGCCGCAGCGCGTTCCGCGCGCGCCCAGTTCCGCCACGCCGCGCGCGGCGGCGCCACCGACCCCGCCCAGGCGGCGGCCGATCTCGACGCCCGCATCGCCGCGGCCGTGTCGCCCGAGGATGCCGCGACCACCGCGGCGACCCTCGAGGCGATCGCCCGTGCGCTCGGCTGGGACGAGCGCACGGAGCACGGCCGCCCGTTCGGCCGCGGTTTCGGACGGCCCTTCGGCCCCCGCTTCGGCGGACGCGAGCGCTTCGCTCCCGGAGGATTCGCACCCGAGGGCTTCGGCCCCGAGGGCTTTACGCCCGAGGGCGGCGACCCCCGCGCGGAGCGCTGCCGCCACGGCTTCGCCGCCGAGCCGCACCGCCACGGGCACCCGCGCGGCGGCCACGGTCACGGCCGCGGTCGCGGCAAGGGCCACGGCGCAGCATCCGCCCGCGACACCGGCGCCTTCGAGCGCGGGTTCGAGGCGGGCTTCCGCGCCGCCGGCCGCGTCTGAGGCGCGACCACCATCACCGACACCGTCCGGGTCATGCACCCGGGCGGTGTCGTCGTGTCAGCGGTGGTCGAACGGGATCGTGAACCAGGCGACCGCGCCGCCGCCCTCGCGCGGGCGGATCCCGATGTCACCGCCGTGCGCCTGCACGACGCGACGGCACGTGGAAAGACCGATCCCGCTCCCGTCGATCTCCTTCTGCGCGCGGACGAGCGGGTCGAACACGCGGTGGACGTCGCCCGGGTCGATGCCGATGCCGCGGTCGGCGACCTCGATGCGCCAGGCGTCGTCGCCGCGGACGGCCACGACCTCGACGCGGGGGTCGTCGCCGCCGAACTTCAGCCCGTTCGACAGCAGGTTCTGGAACACCGCGCGCAGCTGGGTGGGGTCGCCGTAGACCGTCGGCAGCTCGCCGATGACGATGCGCGGGTCGCCGGCGGGGACGCAGAGGTCGGCGGCGGCCGCCTGCGCCGGCTCCGCGAGGTCGACCGGCACATGCCTGAGCTGCCCACCGACGCGGGCGTAGGCGAGGATGTCGTGGATCATCGCCTCCATGCGCGCGACGCCGCGCAGGCCCGAGTCGATCCAGCCGGTGACCGGTGCCGGGGTCGCGGGATCGCCGTCGAACTGCTCCTGGAGCAGTTCCAGCGAGAACGCGATGGCGGTGAGCGGCGAGGCGAGGTCGTGGCTGATCTGCCCCGCGAAGGCGGAGAGGCGGTCGTTCGAGCGGGCGAGTTCGTCGCGGAGCGCCTGCGCCTGGTCGAGCGCGGTCTGCAGGCGGCGCGCCTGGCGTTCGAGTTCGAGGATGTCGACGACCCGGTCGGCGAGGCTCGCGAGCAGCGCCCGGCGGCCGTGGTCGACCTCACGTGGCTTGTCGTCGAAGACGCAGAGCGTGCCGATCGGCACCCCGCGCAGCACGAGCGGGTGGTTCGCGTAGAAGCGCACCCCGCCGAGCTCGCCGGTGACGAAGGGGTTGTCGCGGTAGCGGTGGTCGGCGCTCGCGTCGGGGATGGCGATGGGCCGCCCGTGGTGCAGGCCGATCGCGCACATCGAGTCCTCCCGCCGGCAGATCGCGGCGTCGAAGCCGACCGCGGCGATCTGGTGCTGGTGCTCGGTCGTGATGATGTTGATGGTCGCCTTGGGCACGTCGGCGACGTAGGCGGCGAGTTCGACGACGGACTGGAGCGCGTCGGGCGTGCGCTCGAGCACGCCGTACTCGTCGATCAGGTGATCGGCGTGCATGTGCTGCGTCGAGCCGTCACCGGCCGTCGGATCCGGCATCCGTGACGCCGACGTCGGCCACGTGGAAGTTCTGGAACGAGCGGGATGCGGTCGGCCCGCGCTGCCCCTGATAGCGGTTGCCGTACGCACCCGACCCGTAGGCGTGCTCGGCGGGCGAGCTCAGGCGGAAGAAGCAGAACTGGCCGATCTTCATGCCGGGCCACAGCTTGATCGGCAGGGTGGCGACGTTCGCGAGCTCGAGCGTGACGTGCCCGCTGAAGCCGGGGTCGATGAAGCCCGCGGTCGAGTGGGTGATGAGCCCGAGCCGGCCGAGCGACGACTTGCCCTCGAGGCGCGCGGCGATGTCGTCGGGCAGCGAGACCCGCTCGAACGTGGAACCGAGGGCGAACTCGCCCGGGTGGAGGATGAACGGTTCGTCGGGCGCGACCTCGATCAGCCGGGTGAGCTCCGGCTGGTCCTGTGCGGGGTCGATGAACGGGTACTTGTGGTTGTCGAACAGCCGGAAGTAGCGGTCGAGGCGCACGTCGACGCTCGACGGCTGGATCATCGCCGCATCCGACGGCTCCAGCCCGATGCGGCCGGAAGCGAGTTCCTGGGTGATGTCGCGATCGGAGAGCAGCACGGGGTCAGCCTACCGAGGATGCGGCTTTGCTATGCTTGCGGGACGCCACCTGGCGTACGGGGCTGTAGTTCAATGGCAGAACTTCTGCTTCCCAAGCAGACAGCGCGGGTTCGATTCCCGTCAGCCCCTCCAATTGTGACTTCCAGAGCGCCTACTCGATGTCGGTCTCGGCGCGCAGTAACTCCTCGGCGCGAAGGCGGAGAATGATGGGGCGAGCGTGCTCGTCGCAGAGCCAGCGTTCGTCAAGGAATCCCACCGCGACCTGACCGCAGGGCCGACCGAGCACCGGTGTCTTACAGCGGTGTGTGTACTTCGGGCGCAGGTGCTGCGGGGCGTTCTCGGCGTAAAGAGAGGGCTTTCCGTCGAAGGAGTGACGTGGACACCTCCATGAGTACCATCCGCCGCTGTCCGCTCCGCCCTTCCCTGGTGTGTAGACGCTGTTGATCCTCCAGATGCGCACCACTTGAATGTCGGCGACTGGGTACCACGCCGGGTTCTTCAGATTCAGGCAGTAGGTGCACTGATTCTCAAGGGGATGCCCCGGCTTGCGCTCTCGGTTCTCAATCTCGGCCAGGTTGTACGCGGTGTCGATGAGCATGTTCTCGTAACGCATCACCGGTTCTCCAGTCGATCTTGAATGCGCGACCACTGTGCGGCGCACGCCGCGGACACGCGGTAGTGGACTTCGCGGCCGCGAGGCGGGCGAAGTTCGTTGCCTGGCTTGCCTGTGAACGGTGCCATCGTGCCTGAAGGCATGTGCGCATTCACCCATCGATACAGATGGGTCCGGAAAGTTGCGATCGCGCTCGGCTTCTCCCCCGTCCACTTCGCGAGATCCGCGATGGACACCCAGGAACCGACCGCGTCGCGTTCGAGGACCGCGTCCATGATCTTCCGGAAATGCGCGGCGGTGGTCGTGCCCGCACTGGCGAGAGCGACGACGTCGTCATCGCTCCACAGCGGGTAGTCAGGGATCCCGTCGAGTTCGCGGGCAGGTGCTTTGGCCTGCTCCGCACGATCAGCGGCGATGAAGGCCGCGAATCGGCGAACTTCATCGGCGAATTCCGCCGGCACCGGGATATTCACGAGGTTTGTCATGTAAGCCAGAGTACTGGAGAACAGAGCCCCATGCAAGACTCCAGGGGTACACCAAGAGCAGTCCAACAGGTCTGGGTTGCTTTCGCCTCGTCGGATGGCCCTGGGTCACGCGCAGCGCACGGCAGACCTTTGCAGCATCGATGAGCTCATT
The DNA here is from genome assembly GCF_054798235.1 of Microbacterium sp. GXF7504. Classification (NCBI taxonomy): domain Bacteria; kingdom Bacillati; phylum Actinomycetota; class Actinomycetes; order Micrococcales; family Microbacteriaceae; genus Microbacterium; species Microbacterium sp. GXF7504. Next base: position 851,426 of record NZ_JBSJZI010000001.1, read on the forward strand.
CACGGCCTGGATCTCGCCGCCTGGGCCGACGGCTGGAGCTTCGACTTCGAGGGCCTGGACACCAGGGAGCTCATCGCCTTCCTGTCATGCACAGCAGTCCTGTTCCCGCTCATGGACGCGGACGAAGGAATCATGCCCGGCGTCCCCCTCCCGTCCGGTTTCGCCCGCCTGTCGCTCACACGCCGTTCCGCCCGCCACGGTGGACACCGTTCGTCGGCGGCGGCCGTGGCAGCGTGGAACCCTGCCGCAGTCTGACGCTTCGCCCGCATCCGCCGACGACGTCCTCTCGTTCGACGATGGCACGAGCACCGTCCCGCGGCTACCGGTCGCCGACGACGGCACCGTCGTCGTGATCGGCGCCGGGATCGCGGGCCTCGCCGCAGCACGGGCGCTCCGTGACGCCGGTCGGGAGGTGATCGTGCTCGAGGCGCGAGACCGGATCGGTGGACGTCTGCACACCGCCGAGGTGGGCGGGGCACCCGTGGATCTCGGCGGCGCCTGGGCGCACGACAGCGTCGGCTCGCCGCTCGTGCCGCTCCTCGACCGGTGGGGCATCGAGCTCGTCTCGGCGACGTTCCACGACATGATGCCCGACTTCGCCATGCTCGACCCGGCGACCGGCGCGTTCCCCGACGAGCGCCTGCGCGCTGAATTCGTCGAGCTCGCGGAGGGTTCCGCCGACGCGCTCACCCGCCTCATCGAAGCCGGCGAGAGTGCGCTCACGTTCGATGAAGCGATGCGGCGCGTCGGCGCAGGTGCCTCGCCCGCAGCCGTCGACGCGCTCACCGCCTTCCTCGCCGAGTACGACGCGGAGCCGGCCCGCGATGTGACCCTCGGCAACTATGGACGCTTCGTGCTCGGCCTCGACGAGGACGAAGAGCCCGCCGCCGAGCACCACGACATGTTCCCCGTCGGCGGGTACGGGCGCCTGATCCGTCGGCTCGCCGAGGGCGTCGACGTGCGGTTCGGATCGGTGGTGACCGCGATCCGTCAACGCGCCGACGACGTCACGCTGGAATGCGGGGACTCCCGAGTGGACGCCGACCATGTACTGGTCACGGCGCCGCTCGGAGTGCTGAAGTCCGCAGCCATCGCATTCGACCCGCCGCTGCCCGCCGACAAGCAGACGGCGATCGAGCGGATCGGCTTCGGCACGTTCGAGAAGGTCGTCATCGCCTTCGACGCACCGGTGTGGGAGGGCGACGCCGTCCGCCACCTCATGGGCCGCACCGCCCGCGGCGCATGGCCGATGGTGATGGATTACCGCGCCTGGCAGGATCGGCCGGTGTTCATCGCGACCTGTGCCGGCGACCAGGCGGCAGACATGGCCCGGCTGCCGGAGGGCGAGCGGCTCGAGCTGGTCGCGCAGGTGCTCGCGCAGGCGCTCGGTGGCGAGCTGCCGCCGGTCCGCGACGCCGTCGCCACCGCGTGGACGACCGACCCGTTCACGCTCGGCTCGTACTCCACCGTCACGACCTCGACCGAGCCCGACACCGTCTACACCGACCGTGAAGCCCTCGCTGCACCGCACGGCCGCGTCCTGTTCGCCGGCGAGGCGACACACCCGCTCATCGGTATGGTCGACGGCGCCTGGCTCTCCGGGATCCGCGAGGCCAAGCGCCTGCTGCAGACAGCGACCGTCGGCATCCGTGCCTGATCGCTGCCGGCGGGCGGCGGATTCCGTGCGCCCGCCGGGGCGGGCGGCGAGGCTGTGGGGTAACGAGAAAGAGCCATCCCAGCGTTGGGATGGCTCTTTCACGAAAGAAGTTCGGCGGTGTCCTACTCTCCCACAGGGTCCCCCCTGCAGTACCATCGGCGCTGAGAGGCTTAGCTTCCGGGTTCGGAA